>JBKWEB010000021.1:18403-34099 GCA_046976245.1 Collinsella sp.
GGGCCCGTGGGTTATACCCTAAGAGCAAACCACCCTTTTTAAGGGTGGTTCTGATGGACGAGCAGGGCTACGAGAATGAGTTCGACGCTATCGACGAGGATCCGAACTGCATTCATGTGACGCTCTATGTAGACGGCGAGCTTGCCGGTTGCTCGCGCGTGTTTCCCGAAGAGCTTGAGCGCGCGGCTGACGCAGAGGCTCCGGTGTCGCCGGCGTGCGACTTGGACGAAGGTGTCGCGGCGGGGGAGACCTACATTATGGGGCGCGTCGCCGTGCTGCCGGCTATGCGTCGTCGCGGACTGGCGAGTGCGATCGTCGAGGCCAGTGCTTCGTGTGCACGCGATGCCGGCGCTAAGCTTATTAAGCTGCATGCGCAGGAATACGTGTTGCCGCTCTATGCAAAGGCGGGCTACACGCAAATCGCCCCGGTAGATTACGAAGACGAGGGCCAGCCCCATGTCTGGATGGCCAAGCGCGTAGATGGCAGATAGGGACGTTCCTTTTCTGCCGGCAGTTGGGGACGCTCCTTGGCAATTGGCGCATCAGAGCGCTCGGACATACAGTTTTTCGATTCCGTATGTATATATGCGCGTTAATGGGTTATAAAATCTAAGTCTGAACATAGCAGGTCTGCGATGCGGCTCGGGCGACCGAGCCGTTTTTGCGGACAGGGGTAGCGCGAAAGGACTGCACATGCGTCAATTTAAGACCGAGAGCAAAAAACTGCTCGACCTCATGATCAACTCCATCTACACCAATAAAGAAATCTTCCTGCGCGAGCTTATCTCTAACGCGAGCGACGCCGTCGACAAGCTCAACTTTAAGAGCCTGCAGGACCCGAGCGTCAAGATCGACCAGGGCGACCTGGCCATTCGCGTCTCCTTTGATAAAGACGCCCGCACCATTACCATCTCGGATAACGGCATTGGCATGACCGCCGAGGAGCTGGAGCGCAATCTGGGCACCATCGCCCATTCCGGCTCCGAGGAGTTTAAGACCGAGAACGCCGAGCAGCAGGGCTCCGATGTCGACATCATCGGTCAGTTTGGCGTGGGCTTCTACTCGGCTTTTATGGTCGCCAGCCATGTGAAGGTCGTCAGCCGCGCCTACGGCGAGGATGTCGCCCATGTGTGGGAATCCGACGGTCTTGAGGGCTACACCATCGAGGACGGCGAGCGCGCCGAGCACGGTACCGATGTCATCCTGACGCTGCGCGAGAACGAGAAGCTCGATGCCGACGGCGAGGCCGAGACCTACGATCGCTTCCTGACCGAGTGGGGTCTCAAGAGCCTGATTCAGCAGTACAGTAACTATGTGCGTTACCCGATCCAGATGATGGTGTCCAAGAGCCGCCAGAAACCCAAGCCCGAGGACGCCGGCGACGATTACAAGCCCGAGTACGAGGACTACCAGGAGCTCGAGACCGTCAATTCCATGACACCGATCTGGAAGAAGCACAGCTCCGATGTCGAGCAGAAGGACTACGACGAGTTCTACAAGTCCACGTTCCACGACTTTGACGATCCTGCGCGCACCATCAGCTTCCACGCCGAGGGCACGCTCGAGTATGACGCCCTGCTGTTTGTGCCGGGACGCGCGCCGTTCGATCTGTACAGCAAGGACTACGAGAAGGGTCTGGCGCTCTACAGCTCCAACGTCCTGATCATGGAGAAGTGCGACGACCTGCTGCCCGACTACTACAACTTTGTCCGCGGCGTCGTGGATTCCGCCGACGTGTCGCTCAACATCTCGCGCGAGACGCTGCAGCAGAACCGTCAGCTCAAGGCCATCGCCAAGCGTGTGGAAAAGAAGATTACCGCCGACCTTGAGGATATGCGTGACAACGACCGCGAGGCCTACGAGAAGTTCTTTGAGAACTTTGGCCGCGGTCTTAAGTACGGCATCTACTCGAGCTATGGCATGAAGGCCGATGAGCTCGCCGACCTGTTGCTGTTCTGGTCTGCCAAGGAACAGAAGATGATTACCCTGGCCGAGTATGCCAAGGGCATGCCTGAGGATCAGAAGGCCATCTACTACGCCGCCGGCGACTCGCGTGAGCGCTTGGCCAAGATGCCCGTGGTAAAGGGCGTGCTCGACCGCGGCTATGACGTGCTGCTGCTGACGCAGGATGTGGATGAGTTCACGTTCCAGGCTATGCGTGAGTACGTTGCCGCCGATATGCCCAAGATCTACGAGGACGATGCTGCCCGCGAGGCTGCCGAGAAGGCTGTGGCCGACGGTGCCGAGCCCGAGGTCGAGGATCGTCATCTAGAGCTCAAGAACGTTGCGACCGGTGATCTTGACCTGGCGACCGAGGACGAGAAGAAGGAGGCCGAGGACGCCACCAAGGAGAACGAGGACCTCTTTAGCGCTATGAAGGAGGCGCTCGGTGACAAGGTCGAGAAAGTCGCCGTCTCCGCGCGCCTGACCGATGCCCCCGCTTGTATCACCACCGAGGGCCCACTTTCGCTCGAGATGGAGAAGGTGCTCCAGAAGGGACCCGAGGGCGCGCCCGACGGCATGCCCAAGAGCCAACGCGTGCTCGAGCTCAACGCCAAGCACCCGGTCTTTGACAAGCTTGTCGCTGCCCAGAAGGCAGGCGACGCCGACAAGATCAAGCAGTACTCCGGTCTGCTCTATGACCAGGCTCTGCTGGTCGAGGGCATTTTGCCCGAGGACCCCGTTGCCTTCGCGGCGGCTGTTTGCAACTTGATGTAGTTAGGTAGTTACGCGGTTTTACCAAACCGCGTAACGGCTCGACGCTGCCCTCAGTTCCGCCGTTCTAACGAACGGCGGACCAGTCGACGCTGCGCGGGCGCCAGAGCGACAACTTGTCATTCAAAGAGGACGGCATGACCAGAAGGTCTATGCCGTCCTCTTTTCATGCCAATTTGTTCGCTCTGGCGCCCGCTCGCTGGCATTGCTAAAACATCGATGTTACCGTGGTCCAAACTAGTCGTTGGGGGCGTTCTTGTTTGACCAGTCGTTTAAGAACGTCCCCGATGACTATTTGAATTGCTAATTTGTGCGGGTTGTGGTTTTGTAACCTGCTGTAATTTAAGATACTGTACAACTGTACGTTAACTCATCTTCGTAGTATATTGCTACCCGCAAAACTCAACACCATTGTGCTTTGAGACGTTAAAGCGCCTCCGTACAATGGTTGTCGATAGTACGATTCGATTCAACGACAGGATGGATGGTCCAAGCGTGAGTCTCGGCAGCAAACTATCCAACGCAAAGGTCTCCTTTGCGATCTTTAAGCGCGACATCAAGCGATTGCTCGTGAACCCCGTCGCCCTGGTGGTTACTTTGGGCGTGTGCGTCATTCCCTCGCTGTATGCCTGGTACAACATCGTGGCTAACTGGGATCCGTACGGAAACACCCAGGGTATCAAGATTGCCATCGCCAACAACGATCGGGGCACCCAAAACGACCTGGTGGGCGAGCTCAACGCGGGCGATCAGGTCGTCGATCAGCTCAAGGAGAACGATCAGCTGGGCTGGACCTTCGTCGATTCTGCGGCCGATGCCAAAGAGGGCGTCGAGAGCGGTGAGTACTATGCGGCCATCGTAGTCCCCAAGAACTTCTCGGATAACCTGGTTTCGATGCTCGACGGCAACTACCATCAGCCCAAGCTTACGTACTACGTCAATGAGAAGAAGAGCGCTATTGCGCCCAAGGTTACCGACACCGGTGCAAACACCATCGAGGAGCAGATCAACTCGGAATTTGTCTCCACGGTGGGCGAGACCGTTGCCAGTATTGCCAAGGATGCCGGAGTCGATTTAAAGGACAAGGCAACCCAGACTCAGGATTCGTTGGCCGGTTCGGTATCAGAGGCTTCCGATACGTTGGGCGAAGTGCGTGATTCGATTGGCGACATGAATGCCGCCATCGATAAGACGAGTGGTTCCATTGCCTCGGCAGATGCGGCACTTGCCGGTCTGCAGGGTCAGGCGCCGTCGCTGACGCAGGCGATCTCCCAGGGCAACGACCTGCTGAGCGAAGCTCGCACCACGGCGGGCAACTCCATCACCTCGCTCTCCAAGGCGCTCTCGGAAGGCAGCCTTGCGCTCACCAAGACGTCGGCCTCTGCGAACGCTGCCATCGGCAAGCTGACGGGCGCGGTCACATCTACGACCACCCGTATCGACAACTCGCTCGAGTCTCTTCAAGCGACGATCGACCACAATAAGGCCGTTATCGGGCACTTGGAGATTCTCGCCAATGACACGTCGACAGGTTCCGAGGAAATTGACGCGCGCATTGTATCGACCATCGATTTGCTTCGAGAGCAGAATGAAAAGCTTCAGAGCATCAAGGACGGTCTGTCCGCGCAGTCGAGCGCCATGGCGAATGACGCAGCGGCTGTTTCGGGTGCCAGTGACGCTATCAATAACGCAATTCATACCGGTGCGACCAACCTTGGCCAAGCCCAGACGGACTTGGGCCAAAACGCGCTGCCGAAGGCCTCGAGCGCGCTCGACTCTTTTGCTGCCGTTTCGGGCGACCTGACCGGTATCGTCTCGGGTATGACACCTACACTTGCAAATGCGCGCGGCACGTTGGCGCAGCTTAGCGCTACGCTCGGCCAGGCCAAGACCACGCTGTCCCAGACCGATTCCTCGCTTGCCAAGGTCCAGGACAAGCTTGCAACCGCCGCCAATGACATCGCGGCGCTGCAGACCTCCGAGTCCATGGGCGAGCTGGCCGATCTGATGGGCGTCGATGTCAATGACGTGGCAGATTTCATGGCGTCTCCGGTTGAGTTGACGTCCAAGTCAATCTATCCGGTCAAGAGCTTTGGCTCGGGCATCGCTCCCTTCTACACCAATCTGGCGCTTTGGGTGGGCGGCTATGTGCTCATCGCCATTTACAAGCTCGAGGTCGACCGTGAAGGTGTTGGCAGCTTTACGGCGCGCCAAGGCTACTTTGGCCGCTGGTTGCTCATGGTGATCCTGGGCGCATTGCAGGCCGTCATCGTTACGGTGGGTGATCTGGTTATTGGCGTACAGTGCGTCAACCCGTTGCTGTTCGTGCTGGGCGGCATCGCCATCTCGTTCACCTACGTCAATATCATCTATGCGCTGTCCACCACGTTTAAGCATATCGGCAAGGCAATCGGTGTCATTCTGGTTATCGTGCAGATCCCGGGTTCGTCGGGCATGTACCCCATCGAGATGATGCCTGGCTTCTTCCAGTGGCTGCACCCACTGCTGCCCTTTACCTACGGCATCAATCTGCTGCGCGAGACGGTCGGCGGCATGTACTCGTTTAACTACCTGTTTAACCTGTGCATCCTCGGTGTCTTTCTTATCGTCGCGCTCTTTATCGGCCTGCAACTGCGTCCGCTGATGCTCAACCTCAACCTGCTCTTTGACAAGCAGCTTTCCACGACAGGTCTTATGATCTGCGAGTCCAATGACCTGCCGCGCCGGCGCTACTCGCTGCGCACGGCCATGCGCGTCATGCTCGATTCCGATTCGTACCGTCGCGAACTGCTCGATCGTGCGGTCGCCTTTGAACATCGCTATCCGTACTACATCAAGGGCGGTTTCGCCGCTGTAGTCGGCGTGCAGGTGCTGCTCTTCGTTCTGTCGACGGTTCTCGATATCGACAACAATGGCAAGATCATTCTACTGGTCATCTGGATTATCTCAGTCATTGCCATCTGTGGCTGGCTCATCAGCATCGAGTACATCCGCTCGAGCCTCAACACCCAGATGCGTATCTCGGCGTTGTCGGATGAGGACCTGCGTCGCGAGATGCGCGAACACACGGCTGCCATTCCTGCCGCCCGCCGCATGTTTGGCCTCAATGCCAGCGAACGTGGCGCCAAGGGCGGCGATCAGCCCACGGACCGCTTGCCGCATATTATAGGCTCGGGCCATAAATCTCAGGGCGCTGACAACACGGCCGCAAATGATGGCGATACCGCTCCGCTCGGCAAGCACTCCAAAGGAGGTGAGGCATAAATGAAGAACATCCTGCACCTGTTTAGGCGTGATGTCCAAAACGTGTCTCGCTCCGTGATCGGCATGGTTGTCGTGATGGGCCTGGTCATCGTGCCATGTCTCTATGCATGGTTTAACATCGCCGGAAGCTGGGATCCCTACGGCAACACCGGCAATCTTAAGATTGCCGTGGTCAACACCGATGAGGGCTACGAGAGCGATCTGATTCCCGTCGAGGTCAACGTGGGCGAAAACGTGACCGCCACCCTGCGCGGCAACGAGAACTTCGACTGGGTCGTGCTCAACGATCGCGATAAGGCCATCGATGGCGTCAAGTCGGGCGCGTATTACGCCGCTGTGGTCATCCCCAAAACGTTTAGCGCCGACATGATGACGCTCTTCTCGACGAACGTGAAGCATGCCGATATCGAGTTCTACGAGAATCAGAAAGCCAACGCCATTGCCCAGATCGTGACCGAGAAAGGCTCGAGCGCTGTTCAGAGTCGGGTTAACGAGACCTTTACCGAAACCATTACGACCATCGGGCTCAAGACCGTGTCCAGCCTGCTCGATTACATGAGCACCGACCAGGTGAGTAACTTTATCGCCAACCTGTCGTCGACACTCGGCGATTCGGTCGAGGACCTGCAGGACGTTCAGGCCAGCGCAACGTCGCTTGCGGGCATTTTGAGCTCCACGTCCGATTCGCTGACGTCGGCGAGCGGTATGCTCCAGCAGACCGGTGCCGTCGATGAGTCGACAAAGCAGCTCATGGAACATGCCAAAAGCGGCATCGATGATTCCAAAGAAGCGCTTAAGGCGGCAAACGATGCCATCGATGCCGCAATCGATGGAAGTGCGGGTTCGTTCGACAATGTATCTGCCGAGCTCGCGAAGGCGTTCGATGCCGCTAACCAGCATGTCGACCTTACGGTGTCCCAACTCAACGATGCCGCTGCGGCCCTCAATGCGCGTGCCGACGATATCGATGCCACGGCCGACCAGCTCCGCAGCCTTGCCGAGCAGGTGAGTAACGAAAAGCTCCAGGAGAGCCTCAAATCTGTGGCAACATCGCTGGGCAGAATCGCGGTGGAGTATCGCAACAACGCCAAGGACCTGACGGCAACCGCGAAGTCCCTTTCTGACAGCATGGCAGAGGTCAACAGCACGCGTGCCGAGGTCGACCAGGCTATCGCCGATGCCAAGGCGGGCATCTCGGGTGCCAAGTCCGACTACGATTCCACGTTCTCGGTTAAGGCCAAGGAGCTTAAGAAGACGGTTTCGGGCATTCTGGACTCGCTGAACAGCATCTCGGGCGATCTGGATAGCGCCGTAGATGGCCTGACCGACGCATCCGGTTCGCTGGCAAAGGGCCTCTCCAGGGCTGCAAAGCTGGTCAACAAGGCTTCCGATCAGCTGGGTGAGGCGTCGGACAAGATCAGTGCATTTAAGGATGAGCTCGACGGCGCCTTGATGTCGGATGACCTCGCTGCGATCAAGACGATGATCGGCAATGATCCCGAGGGTCTGGCCGTGTCGCTTTCCGGCCCCGTCGCGCTCGATCGCAAGCCGGTCTATCCGATTCGCAACTACGGTTCGGCCATGGCACCGTTCTACACGATTCTGTCGCTATGGGTCGGCTCGATCGTACTGGCGGCCATGATGAAGGTCTCGGTTAACGATGAGCTTATCAACGAGCTCATCCCCGTGCGCCTGCACGAGATCTACTTGGGTCGCTACCTGTTCTTTGGCGGCCTGGCTCTGCTGCAGGCAACGCTCGTGTGTGCGGGCGACATTCTGTTCTTTGGCATCCAGTGCGACAACCCCCTGCAGTTTGTGCTTGCCGGCTGGGTCGCGAGTCTCGTGTTCTCCAATATCGTCTACACGCTTACGGTATCGTTTGGAGATATCGGCAAGGCCCTCGCCGTCGTGCTGTTGGTCATGCAGGTCGGCGGTTCGGGCGGTACGTTCCCCATCGAGATGACCGGTCCCGTGTTCCAGGCGATCTACCCGTTCCTGCCGTTTACCCACGGCATCAACGCCATGCACGCCGCCATGGCCGGTGCCTACCATATGGAGTACTGGATTGAGCTGGGTATCTTGGCGAGCTACCTGATTCCGTCGCTGGCCCTGGGCGTGGTCTTCCGCCGCCCAGTCATCAAGGCCAACAACTGGATCATCGAAAAGCTGGAGTCGACCAAATTGATTTAATGCAGCAACGTAAACGCCGTCGGAACATCGAGGTCTTCCAACCCGATGCTTTAGCGTAGTGAATTGCGCGGGCTGCTTAGTTGTTGCTACAGTAGCGGGGCGTGCCGGGGGTCCGGCGCGTCCCGTTTTTATTTGACCATGAGGCGGCACGCAGCCATACGCGTGCGGACACCACGCCCAGTTTGAGTGTGAGGATGTTCCATGGCCCAATACGCTGCCAACGAAATCGAAAACATGCCCGATAGCCCTGTTGCTCGCGAGGACCTGGGCGCGGGCGGCACCTCCCGTGGTGCCGGTGCTCGTTCGCCGTTGTTCTGGAAAGTTCTACTGCTTTCGGTGGCGATTGTCTGGGGCTACTCCTTTACGACCATGAAGGACGCACTCGATACCATTCCGGTGTTCGAGCTGCTCTATATTCGTTTTCTTCCCGCGGCGCTGGTCATGCTTGTTATCTTTCGCAAGCGCATCGCCGCCCACCTTAACGCTCGCAATCTGATTGTCGGTCTGAGCATGGGCGCGCTCATGTGGGCAGCCTATGTCTTGCAGACGGTCGGCCTGGCTCAGACCACGGCGGGTAAGAACGCTTTTTTGACGGGCACCTATTGCATTTTGGTCCCGTTCGTGAGCTATTTCCTAAGCGGCGAAAAGCTCACTCGTTACAACTTGGGTGCCGCATTGCTTTGTCTGGCGGGCATTGGCCTGGTGGCGCTCGATAGCGTCGAGTTCAACATCGGTGATGCCATCACGCTGGGCGGTGCGGTCTTTTTCGCCATCCAGATGGCGGTGACCGCCAAGTACGGTCGCAAAATGGATATCAACGTCATTACGTTTTGGATGTTTGTGGGCAACGGCGTGCTGAGCCTGATCTCGTCGCTGTTGTTCGAGACCCAAGCGCCCGCGTCTGTGTGGACGCCGAGCTTTATCGGCGTGATGGCCTTTCTCTCGGTGGGCTGCACGTGCGTGGCGCTGCTCATTCAAAACGTCGGCTTGGCGCACGTCCCGGCCTCGACGGGCTCATTGCTCCTGTCGATGGAGTCCCCTTCGGGCGTGCTGTTTTCGGTGCTGCTGATGGGGGAGGCGCTCACCTCGCGTCTGCTCGCCGGCTTCGTCCTCATCTTCTTGTCGATTATCTTAAGCGAGACGCATTTCGATTTTTTGCGTCGAAAGCCGCGTCCGCAATTGTAAACAATTTGTTGCGCCGCCTCTCGGGGCGGCATTTTTTATGCGTCGCCCTTAAAGTAGTACTTTGCACTTTACGCTATCAAAGTGCTTGCTGCAAAAACGTTACTGGAGGGCATCTATGGCACCAGCACTGTCCGATCTTCAACCGCAATCAGCGCCCAAGGCCACCGCGGCGGCGCAGACCGCTATCGGTGACGGTCTTGTTGCAGAAGCTCAGGCTTTTGCAGATGAGCTCGCTGCGTGGCGACACGATTTACATCAGATGCCCGAGCTGGGTAATAGCCTCCCGCAGACCTCTACGTATATCCAAGCGCGCCTGACCGAGATGGACATCCCATTTGCTACGCTCGTCGATGGTTCCTGCGTTGTGGGCCTTGTCGGCGCCGGTGCCGCCGCGGCCCAAGGCAATGGCATCTGCACGAATGAGCAGGCCGGTACGGTCATCATGCTTCGTGGCGACATGGACGCCCTGCCCGTTGCCGAGGAATCCGGCGAGCCCTTTGCATCCACCAACGGCTGCATGCACGCTTGCGGTCACGATATGCACGCGACGGCGCTGCTTGGTGCGGCTCGTATGCTCAAAGCGCGCGAGGCAGAGCTTGTTGATGCCAACGCTACGGTTAAGTTGCTGTTCCAGCCGGGCGAGGAAACCTTTGAGGGTGCCCGCGCCGCCATCGCCGACGGTCTGCTGCAGAACCCGCGCCCTCAGGCGGCCTTTGCCATGCACGTTAACAGCCAATCGCCGCTCGGCCTGGTGCTCTATGGGAGCCCGGCGCTTTCGGGCGTGTATGGTTTCCGCATCACGCTGCAGGGCAAGGGCGGCCATGGCTCGAGCCCCGAGATCTGCATCGACCCCATCACGACCGGCGTCCATGTGCACCTGGCGCTTCAGGAGCTCATCGCTCGCGAGGTGCCGGCCGCCAAGGAGGTCGCACTGACCGTGGGTAAGTTTGCCGGTGGCCAAGCGGCCAACGTCATCCCGGATACCTGCGTGCTCGAAGGCACGCTGCGCGGCTTCGACGTCGAGCTCATGGAGCACCTCAAGACCCGCATCGCGGAGGTCGTTAACGGCGTTGCCACAACATATCGTACGCCGGCGACCATCGAGACGCTTTCGGATGTTCCGCCGCTTGTACTCGACAGCGATATGACTCAGGCGTCGCTTGGCTACGTGGGCGCAGTGCTGCCCAAGGCGGCTTTCTTGCCGCTTTTCCATGCCATGGCGAGTGAGGACTTCGCGCTTATCTCGAGCGAGATTCCGAGTGCGTACTTTACCGTGGGCGCGGCCGTAACCGACACGGACGAGCATTTTGCCCAGCACCATCCCAAGGCACGTTTTAACGATGCCGAGCTGCCGCTCGGTGCTGCGGCCTATACCGCCGTCGCTTTGGGCTATATCGCCGACCACAAGGAGTAACCAATGCCCCAGCAGCGTAAGTTCTTCCCCGGTTGGCTCGTCGTGGCCTCCGGCTTTGTCATCATGGCCACGTGCTACACGATTTTCGTCAACTGCATGAGCCTGTTCCAGCCGCTCATCGTCAGCGACTTGGGAATATCTCTTGCGCAGTACAACATCTCCAATGCGATCTCTACCGTGGTGAGCGTTATCGGATCGCTTGTCATTGGCCATGTTGCCGATAAAGTAAGCGGTCGCGTTTTGGGCTCCCTAACCGTTATCGCCACCTCGGCGGTGCTCGCGGGCATGAGCTTTGTGGGTGAGCTTTGGCAGGTCTATGTGCTCTTTGCCGTCTCGGGCTCCTTTGCGAGCGCCTGGATCGTGTGCCTGGTGTGTTCTGTTGTCATGCTCGTATTCCTGCTGGCCTCGGAGCCCATCGCCGCCAAGCTGCGCGCAAGCGTGGCGGGGGAGTAGGCGTCCGTCGCTCTTTTCTGTTCGCCCCGTTCTGTCCGTGGCCGCCTTGGAAGCCGAATGGATGCTCGTGCCATCATTCGGTTTCCAAGGCGGCCACGGGCCTACGAAATGATCCGTTTTCCTCCGTCCCCAACAGATCACGTGATCCGAAGGGGACGGAGGAAAGCGGATCGCAAACAGCGGCGGTGCGTCAGGCCGAACGAGTCCCCATACCCTCGTTCGGTCAGACGCGCCGCCGCGGTTTGTGTTTGTGCCGTATAATGACCATTACCTAGGACGCGATACAAAAGAAAGGTGTTTGCCCATGCAGGCACAGAAGGCGGAGGGAACCCGCGACCTTATCGGCGCCGAGATGCGCGCCTGGCAAAAGATGCAGCAGATTGCGGCCGGCGTGTTCGAGCCGTTTGGTTTTAAACCCATCGAGACGCCCGCGATCGAGCAGGTGGACGTGTTTGTCCACGGTATCGGCCAGTCGACCGACGTCGTGCGCAAGGAAATGTTCCGCGTGTTCAGCGGTGCCAACCTGGAGCGCGTCTTTACCGAGGGCACCGACACCAAACTCAAGCCCAAGCAGCGCCTGGCACTTCGCCCCGAGGGCACGGCCGGCGTGGTGCGCGCCGTCGTCGAGAACAATCTGGTGCCCCAGGGCTCCACGCCGTTTAAGGCGTACTACGCCGAGGCCATGTTCCGCGGCGAGCGTCCCCAGAAGGGCCGCCTGCGCCAGTTCCACCAGGTGGGCATCGAGTGGCTCGGCGCTCCCGATCCGGCGGCAGACGCCGAGTGCATCATCATGCTCATGGAGTTTTACAAGCGCCTGGGCTTCGATCTTTCCAAGCTTCGTCTGCTCATTAACTCGATGGGCGACGCTCAGTGCCGTCCGGCTTACCGCGAGCAGGTCAAGCAGTTTATCCTCGATCACGCCGACGAGATGTGCGATGAGTGCCGCGAGCGCGCCGAGCTCAACCCGCTGCGCGCCTTCGACTGCAAGAACGACCATTGCCGTGAGATCATGGCCGACGCCCCGCTGATGGGCGACAACCTGTGCGACGAGTGCCGCGAGCACTACGAGCAGGTCAAGCGCTATTTGGATGCGGCGGGTATCGAGTATGTCGAGGATCCCACCTTAGTGCGCGGCCTGGACTACTACACCCGTACTGTCTTTGAGGTCGAGGCTCCCGGCGCCGGTGTCGGCTCCATCGGTGGTGGCGGTCGCTACGATGGCCTCGTCGAGCTCGAGGGCGGCAAGCCCACGGCAGGCGTCGGCTTCGCCGTCGGTTTTGAGCGCGCCCTGCTGGCCCTGCAGGCCTTTGGCAGCGACCTGGGTGCCGAGGAGGTCCCGTGCGTCTACGTCGCCAATGCCGGCAAGGAGCTGCGTCAGAACGTCTTTGCCATTACGCAGCAGCTTCGCGCCGCAGGGATTGTGACCGAGGCCGACTATCAGGGCCGTTCGCTCAAGGCCCAGTTTAAGCAGGCCGATAAGGTAGGCGCCAAGCTCATCCTGGTCCTGGGCGGCGACGAGCTTGCCGCCGGCAAGGTCAAGGTGCGCGACATGGAGAGCCACGAAGAGGTTCTTGCCGATCTGGCCAACGTCGTCGAGGCGGTTCGCGAGCGTCTGTAGCGTATGATTTTTGAGCTGCGGACCCGCTAACATGTCCCGCTCGCGACGAGCGATTGTTACGGGGGTGTTTCGCATTTATGCGGAATGCCCCCGTTTGTGTATGCCGTCCACCGAGAAATACGACCATTTAGAGCAAAAACCCTTGCAATGCAGAAAATACTTTGGTTGATTTCCGATCTCAGCCGAACACATTGAGCAAATAGGCCATTCCCGCAGTTAGCCGAACGCCCCCGCGGCCCCTCCTGGGGTCCGGGGGCGCCGTTTTCCCAGTTGAAGGAACGGTGGAGATGTGTTTCGATGGGTCCGGTGGCCATGCTCCGCCCGCCGCCCGGCACCTCTTCCCAGACTCAGCCGGACGGTCGGCCCGTCTATTCCGTTTTCGCCCTTAGGCTAGGCCAGCGGGGCATCGCCCCTCTCGGTGCGCGCCCTCTCGATGAGCCCCGGCGTCAGGTCGAGCTCGCCGATGGGCACGTCCTCCACGCCGTAGGCGTCCAGTAGCGCCGCCGCGTCCTCCCCGAGCATCGCCCTGAAGGCGCGCGCGGGCGTCGCGAAGCCGAGCGCGCCGCGGGGCTCGGAGTTCACGTGCGACATGGCCAGCGCCAGGTCGGCCGGGGCGAGCCGGTCGAACCTGATTCCGGCGCCCTTGGGCAGCAGCTTCCTGATCTCGACGTGGTTGCGCTCGCAGGCGCCCTTCTGGTCGCTGCGGCGCGGGTCGCAGTAGAACAGCCTCGTCTCGCCGGGCCCCTCGCCGAGGAGCGCCGCGATCGCGCCCTCGTCGGAGAACTCGGCGCCGTTGTCGGTGAGCACGGCGCGGAACACGCGGCGGGTCCCGTCGGCGCCGAGGACCGCCCGGACGCCCTCAAGGGCGTCCGCGACGCGCCCGGCGGTCTTCTCCGCCAGCGGCAGCGCGAGCTGGAGCCTGCTGGGGCGGTGCAGCAGCGTGAGCAGGCAGGCGGAGTCCTCCCGGGCCCCCTCGACGGTGTCCATCTCCCAGGCCGCGGCGCACGCGTCCTCCCCGAGGGCGAGGAACGCGGCGTACGACCTGCGGGCGGAGTGGCGCGTGGCCGCCCGGCCGGCGGCGCTCTTCCTCGGCCTGTAGCCGACCTTGCGCCTGAGCTCCATGTTGGTCATGCCGTCGTAGCCCGCCGAGACCCAGCGGTAGATGGTCGACGGCGACAGGTCCACCGGGCCGCCGTTGCGCGCCGCCATCTGCTCGGGCGAGAGCCCCCGGCGCAGGCAGTCCCTTATCGCCTCCAGCCTGGCCGCCGCGGCGGGCTCGTCGGCGTCTATCCCGCGCCTGGACGAGACGAGGACCGAGTCGGCGCACAGCTGCGCGGCCCGGGCCTCGTAGAAGACGTGCGGGCGGCGCTTGCAGCCCATCGCGCGGTAGCGGCCGCAGCCGTTGCAGCATCGCGGCCACGCGGCCAGGCGCGGGCAGGCCGCCGACAGGTCGGCGGAGGCGTCCACGCGCTCGCCGCGCCTGGGCTTCGGCGCCGTCACGAACCTGTGCGACGCCACCTCGGCGCTCACCGTCGAGGGCGACCTGCCCAGCTCCCTCGCGATCTCCCTGCACGACGCCCCGCGCTCCAGCATCCTCTGGACCGTGTCCCGCTCGTGCCTCGTGAGCCTTCCGTAGGCCCTCGGGACCGCCCTCGCGGAGCCCCTATTCTTCTTTCCGGACATGCCGTCCTCCGATCTCCCGGGGCCGGCCGGTCCGGCCCTCAGGGTATCGGGTTCCCACATTCATCCGCACATGTGCGGATGAATGTGGGAAGTGTTCGGATGAAGTTGATAATCAAGGCAGAAAATACTTTTGTGTGGTAAAGCGCAATCAGTGTCGAAAGTATTTCTCAAGCGCCTATAATGAATACCGCATGTTACGTGCATAGAAGGAGGAATGGGAGGAAACGTGGCTGAGAACCTAAGCAACCAGTCTGTACCCGAAGCCGCGGCGCGCGTCGCTGCCGTGGTCAACCGCCTCGTTAACCGAATCGGCTCGAATGCCGAGTCCAGGGAGCGTCTCGCCGAGATCGAGATCCCCGAGGAGCTGCGCGATAATCTGGCGCTGTTCCTGCGCCTGGAACGTCGTGTGCTTAGCGAGTATGATCCCGAGATCGCGGACCTGTTCGACAAGATTTTGACAGCCGAGATTGTGGCCAATGCTGGCAACCCCGGTAGCCGCGCTGCCGACGAGTCCGTTGACGAACAGGGCGTGCCCACTGCCGACGAGCCCACCGCCGTGGCGTTTCGCGAAGTCGTCGATCTGATTGACAGCCTGCCGCTTGATAAGCAGCAGGTCATCGTTCGCGCCTTTACGAGCTTCTTCCACTTGGCAAACCTGTCGGAGGAGAACTACCGTGTGGCGCAGCTGCGCGAGCGCGAGGCCGGCGCATCGACCGATACCGAGGTCGATCCCGCCAACGAACTCACCGTCGCCTATCACCAGTTGGTAAACGAGATGGGCGTCGAGGGTGCCAATGAGCTGCTCGGCAAGCTCGAGTTCCACCCTGTCTTTACCGCACATCCCACCGAGGCCCGTCGTAAGGCCGTCGAGGGCAAGATTCGCCGTATCTCCAACCTGCTGGAGGAGCGTCCGCGTTTGGGCGGCTCCGACCTGGTGGAGAACGAGCGCCATATGCTGCAGGAGATCGACGCCCTGGTGCGTACGAGCCCCATCGCGCTCAAGAAGCCCACGCCGGTCGAGGAAGCCGATACCATCATCGACATCTTTGATAACACGCTGTTCGACGTTATCCCCGTCATCTATCGTCGTTTTGACGACTGGGTGCTGGGCGACAAGGCCGGCACCGTGCCGCCGCTGTGCCCGGCGTTCTTCCATCCCGGCAGCTGGATCGGT
>JBKWEB010000022.1:0-12648 GCA_046976245.1 Collinsella sp.
AGGCCTCGATGGGAAGGCCGGCCGATTTGTCCTCCTGGTCGGCGTTGCGCTCGATAAGCTCTGCCACCACGCGCATGGCATCGGCCGTTGCACGCTGCAGACTCCAGCCGGCCATCACGCGACCGACGAGCACCGCCGAGAACGTATCGCCCGTACCCGGGAAGTAAACCGGGATCAGGTCAAAGGGAATCGTGAAGTACTCCCCCGCCACGTGGTCGTAACCGATGACGGCGTTCGTGCCGTCGACCACAGCGCTCGTAATGACCACCGACTTGGCGCCCAGCGCGCGCATGGCGTCCACAAGGGCGTGGGCCTCGTCAGGCGTGATTTGCTCGGCAATGGGCGTGTCGGTGAGCAGGCACGCCTCGGTATAGTTGGGCACCGCATAGTCGGCGCACTCGAGCAGATGCCTCATGAGACCGATCGTGGACTCGGGCACACCGGCGTAAAGTTTGCCGTTGTCGCCCATGATGGGGTCGACGAATACCTTGGTGCCCTTTTGCGCGCGGCGGTGGCAAAAGTCTGAGATGATGCGCGTCTCTTCTTCGGTCACGATAAAGCCAGTGGAGATGGCGTCGAACTCAAAGCCGAGCTCTTCCCAGATGGCGAGACTCTGACGCACGTACTCCGTGGTGTCGTGGATGTAGAACTTGGGGTAGTTGAGCGTATCGGACACAAGTGCCGTCGGCAGGTTGTGGATACGGTAGCCCATGTGCGACAGCACCGGAAGCATGGCGGAAAGCGCGACCTTGCCATAGCCGCACATATCGTTGATCAGCAGCAGCTGAGTGTTCTTCATGAGTGTCCCCCTTGGGTCGGGAGCGGCGCATAGTCGCCACAGTGCGACTAAGTGTAGCGCAGGGACCGTTGCGAGCAGGCGCCAGGGCCGCGAAGAGCGCATTGTTGCGGAAAGGTTTCGGAAAATGATCCCTTTTCCTCCGTCCCCCACGGATCATTCCAACATGTAAACGTCGATGTTTTGGCAATGCCAGCGAGCGGGTCGCATTTGAGGCAAGGTGACGTGAAACGAAAGGGCGCTGACCTTCTGGTCGCGCCCTTGAAGTTGAACGTCAGATTGTCCAAATGCGGCCCGCGCAGCGTCGGCTGGTCCGCCGTTCGTTAGAACGGCGGGACCAATAGGTTTGGAAAACCGCGTAACAATCAGTTTGGTACCTTGACATTCCAGTCGGCCACTCCTAGATTAGTTAGGCACAAAACAATTCCACTACCTAACTAAAGAAAGGAGCGATACGAATTCATGTGCGATGAACCCCTTAACCTTCGCCCGCATGAGCCCGGCGGCGACCCTTCGGAGCCGGCAGACGTGCCCGAAGCAGTTAACGGCGAAGACAAGCTCGCCAAGCGCATCCTGAGCGGCCTAGGCTTTTGCGGCCACTACATGCACTTTCACGGCGGTGGCGTGTCCGGCAAGGCGCCCATCGTCTGCCTGCTCGCCAAGCAGGAAAACGGCGAGATGTCGCAGCAGGAACTCGGCATGCACTTCGACCTCAAGCCGGGGTCGCTTTCCGAAATCTTGTCCAAGCTCGAGTGCGCCGGCATCATCGAGCGCAGCCGCAATCCAAAAGATCGCCGGCAGCTCACCATTCGCCTAACCGAGATCGGCTGGGAGAAGGCCCGCATCGACCAAGCCTCGCGCATCCGCTTTAGGGAACAGGCCTTTAGCGCGCTCACCCACGACGAGCGCGAACAGCTCGCCGAGATGCTCGAGAAAATCCGCGTAACCTGGGAGGAACTGGATGATTAAAACCCTTATGGGCAGCATCCGCGATTACATGAAGGTCACGATCGCCACGCCGCTGCTGGTGCTTGGCGAGGTAATCTGCCAGATGATGATCCCGTTTATCACCGCCGACATGATCGACGCCATCAAGGACGGCACCGCCGTTACCGAGATGCTGCCCACCGCCGGCCTTCTCGTACTCATCGCGCTGACGTCACTCGCCTTTGGCGCCGCAGCTGGCATCACCTGCAGCCATGCCAGCTGCGGCTTTGCCAAGAACCTGCGTCGCGACCTGTTCTACAAGATCCAGACGTTCAGCTTCGCCAACATCGACGAGTTCTCGAGTTCCTCGCTCGTCACGCGCCTCACCACCGACATCAACAACGTGCAGCAGGCCTTTATGATGCTCATCCGCATCGCCGTGCGCTCGCCGCTGGTGCTGGTCTTTGCCTTTACCATGGCATACGCCATGGGCGGCAGCGTCGCCATGGTCTACCTGGTCATCATTCCGCTGCTGGGCTTTGGCCTGTTCTTTATCATCTATAAGGTGCGCCCGATCTTTACCCGCGTGTTCCGCAAGTACGACGCGCTCAACGAATCGGTCGAGGAAAACGTCACCGGCATGCGCGTGGTCAAGAGCTACGTGCGCCAGGACTACGAGAAGGAGAAGTTCGCCACCGCCGCGCGCGATGTCCAGATGGACTTCACCCGCGCCGAGAAGTTGCTCGCCTTCAACAACCCCATGATGAACATCTGCGTCAACGGCGCGTTCGTCGTCATCATCTACCTGGGCTCCAAGCTCATCATCACGAGCCAGGGCACCCTGTTCGATGTGGGCCAGCTCTCCTCCATCTTTACCTACGGCTTCCAGATTCTGATGAGCCTAATGCAGCTGTCGATGATCTTTGTCATGGTGACCATGGCAGATGAGTCGGCGCACCGCATTACCGAGGTGCTGGCCGCCGAGCCCACGATCGCTAACCCGACCGAGCCCGTGCACGAGGTTGCCGACGGCTCCATCGACTTCGATCACGTGAGCTTTAAGTATTCCGAGCATGCCCGCCGCCAGGCGCTCGACGATATCGACCTGCATATTAAGAGCGGCGAGACCATCGGCATTATCGGTGGCACCGGCTCGGCCAAGTCGACGCTCGTGAACCTGATCGCCCGCCTGTACGATGTCACCGAGGGCACCGTGCGCGTCGGCGGCGTAGACGTGCGCGACTACGACCTGGACGCGCTGCGCCACCAGGTAGCCATGGTCCTGCAGAAAAACGTGCTGTTTAGCGGCACCATCGCCGAGAACCTGCGCTGGGGCGACCCGAACGCCACCGACGAGGAAGTCCGCGAGGCCGCACATCTGGCCTGCGCCGACGAGTTCGTCGACGGCTTCCCCAAGGGCTACGACACCTGGATCGAGCAGGGCGGCTCCAACGTTTCCGGTGGCCAGAAGCAGCGCCTGTGCATCGCGCGTGCCCTGCTGCGTCGCCCCAAGATCTTGATCCTGGACGACTCCACGAGCGCCGTCGACACCAAGACCGACGCCAAGATCCGCGAGGGCCTGGCGAGCTACCTGCCCAACACGACCAAGCTCATCATCGCCCAGCGCATCAGCTCCGTGCAGGACGCCGACCGCATCATCGTCATGGAGGGCGGCCGCATCAAGGACATCGGCAACCACGATGAGCTGCTCAAGACGAGCGAGATCTACCGCGAGACCTTTACCTCGCAAAATAAGATGAGTGCCGAAGGCGAGGACGCGGGCGAGACCGCCGCAGCCGACACCGAGGCATCCGCACCGCAAGCTCAGACCCAGGAAGGAGGCGAGGCACATGAGTAAGGCCGCTACCGCCGAGCGCGCGCGCAACCGCAAGGGCGGCACCATGACGCGCCTGATCAAGATGCTCTTTGGCTTCTACCCGGTGCTTTTGCCCCTCGTCGTCGCCGGCGTTGTGCTCTGCGCCATCATCAACTCCATCGGCGCGACGTTTCTCCAGAGCGCGTTGCAGGTCATTAGCGAATCGTGGCAGTCGGGCGACTGGACGGCCGCGCAGCCCAAGATTCTGAAGCTCGTGACCACCCTCGGCTGCATCTACGCCGTGGGTGTCGCCTCCTCGCTCTTCTGGAACCGCGCCATGGCCGTCATCACGCAGGGCTCGCTCGAGAAGCTGCGCGAAAAGATGTTCAACCGCATGCAGGACCTGCCGATTCGCTACTTCGACACGCACCAGCGCGGCGACATCATGAGCCACTACACCAACGACATCGACACGCTGCGTCAGATGATCAGCCAGTCGCTACCCAACCTGCTCATGACGATCATCGTCATCGTCACCGTGTTCTTCATCATGCTGTATTACAGCGTGTGGATGTGCCTGGTCATCATTGCCGGCATCGCCTTTATGACCTTTATGACCAAGCTGCTCGGCTCCAACTCCGCGCGCTTCTTTATCGCGCAGCAAACCGAGCTCGGCGTGGTCGAGGGCCATATCGAGGAAGTCATGAACGGCCAGAAAGTCGTCAAGGCGTTCTGTCACGAGTCCGCCGCCGAGGCCGATTTTGACGAGCGCAACGAGAAGCTCTTCGAGGTCTCGCAGAAGGCCAACATGTACGCCAACATCCTCATGCCGATCCTCGGGAACCTGGGCGACTTGCTCTACGTGCTGGTCGCGCTGACCGGCGGCATCTTCCTGGCGCTGGGCGTGCCCAACCTGAGCCTCTCGGGCATGGCGCTCTCCATCGCCGTCGTGGTGCCGTTCCTCAACATGACCAAGCAGTTCTGCGGCCAGATCGGCCAGATCTCGCAGCAGATCAACGCCGTGGTCATGGGCCTTGCCGGCGCCGAGCGTATCTTTGAGCTACTCGACGAGGAGCCCGAGGCCGACGAGGGCTACGTGACGCTTGTCAACGCACAGGTGAATCCCGACACCTGGCAGCTCGAGGAGGCCGACCACCACACCGGTATGTGGGCTTGGAAGCACCCGCACCGCGCGACCGGCGAGATCGAGTACGTGCCGCTGCGTGGCGACCTGGTCATGGACAACGTGGACTTTGGCTACACGCCCGACCACGAGGTGCTGCACGGCGTGTCTGTGTACGCCAAGCCGGGCCAGAAGGTCGCGTTTGTCGGCGCCACCGGTGCCGGCAAGACGACCATCACCAACCTCATCAACCGCTTCTACGACATTGCCGACGGCAAGATCCGCTACGACGGCATCAACGTCAACAAGATTCGCAAGTCCGATCTGCGTCGCTCGCTCGGCGTGGTGCTGCAGGACGTGAACCTGTTCACCGGCACCGTCATGGACAACATCCGCTACGGCAACCTGGACGCCACCGACGAGGAGTGCATCAAGGCCGCCAAGCTCGCCGGCGCGGACGACTTTATCACCCGCCTGCCCGACGGCTATGACACCATGCTCACCGGCAACGGCGCCCAGCTGTCGCAGGGCCAGCGCCAGCTGATCTCGATCGCGCGCGCCGCCGTCGCCGATCCGCCGGCGATGATTCTGGACGAGGCCACGAGCTCCATCGACACCCGCACCGAGGCCATCGTGCAGGCGGGCATGGACAAGCTCATGGAGGGCCGCACGACGTTTGTCATCGCGCACCGCCTCTCCACCGTGCGCAACTCCGACGCGATCATCTGCCTGGACCACGGCCGCATCATCGAGCGCGGCAACCACGACGAGCTGATCGCCAAGCGCGGGTATTACTACCAGCTGTACACGGGTGCGTTTGAGCTCGAGTAGGACCGGTTACTGACGGAGGGCGCCCCGGGGGTGGCGGGGCAATTCCTCCGTGCTCAAACATTCTCGCTGCGCTGCGAAACTGCGCGCGGAGGAAATGCCCCGCCGCCCCCGGGGCACCCTCCTGCGCACAATCAGCCCGTCACTTAGAGCGGAATAAAAGATTGTGAGCCCCTGGCCGATTGGCCAGGGGCTCGTTTTGTGTGGGGGTATTTTGGCTGGCAGGTGCTGTATATTATTCGTATAATTTATCGTAAGTTCCCGTACATCGATTGGAGCCTTACATGCCTGCCATTAAACCTGTTTCCGATTTGCGCAATTACAACGAGGTGCTCTCCGATGTCCACGAGGGCTCCCCGGTGTTTCTGACCAAAAATGGGCACGGTTGCTACGCTGTGCTCGACATGAAAGATTACGACCGGTTTTGCGCCATCAGCACGCTGATGTCGGAGCTTGAGCGCGGGCGCAGCTCGGGTGATGAGAGCGGATGGGTCTCGTCGGACAACGTCGCCGAGCACTTCCGCCGCAAGGCCGCAAGCCATGCATAGCTGCGCGGTCGTCTACTCTCCGCTGGCTCTGCAAGATCTCGACGACATCTGGGACTATATTGCCGTCGAAAAGGACAATCCCGCAGCAGCGGAGAGAATCGTAGAGGGCATCCTCGCTCGGATAGACCTGCTCTCCAGCTTCCCGGAGTCGGGCACGCCACTTTCATCGATCCATCCCCTACGCTCCGATTACCGGTTCGTGATCTGTGACAATTATCTCACGTTTTACCGCTATCACCAGAAGGTCTATATCGACCGCGTCCTCCACAGAAAGCGCGATTACCTGCAGATATTGCTTGCCAAATAAAATGATAGCTAATTTGGGACACTCTCTGAGTGTAGCCGTCAACAGTGGACGCAGCAAAGGAACGCCCCTTTGTCATGCAAAGTCTTTGGAAATCAAAGTGCTCATTGCCTGTGTGGCAATGAGCACTAATTGACGTAGATTAAATATTAGTTCTAACGTGAAACCCTGGAGCTGCTTGAGCAAAGAGGAAATGCCTATAATCAGTCAGCTTCGACTTCATCGGAAGTTGGCTCATCAAGAACAAAAGATGCTGAGCCACCTGTTCGGGTAACTATTCCGCCAAATCCTTGATAAGTTGAGCTGTATACATCATCGCTGGTGTCGCTTTCGATGAGATTAACCTCTCGATTGACGTAGCAGCTGAGGTACGAGTTAGATATGGATTCGTACTTAGTATCGTCATCGGCTCTAAGGAGTGAATACCAGAGCTCCTTTCTGCCCCATGCTGCGGCACCTCCCCCGCTAAGGCTAAGCACCCCAGGATATCCACATGTCGGCAAGCATACTTTCTCATATTCCGTGTTGTTGCCTGTGTCGTCTGTTTGAACCTCAAGCGAATAGGATTTACCCTCTGGTTCCTTTGGCAACGACATAGATTTAAGGTCTTCAAAAAAACGCGAGAAGTAGGCATTTTCAACATTCAAGTCAGGATTATCCGCTGCCTCGGCCTTTAGGTCCTCGTAACTAGAAGAGAGCTCATCGATCACATTTTGCTTTTTGCTTTCAAATTCGTCCTGCGATATGGGCCAATGCTCTTTAGCCATCGAGAGAACTTCTTTATCCGAAAGACCTTCAAGGTCCCTAAATCGAATCACCGAAGAGCCCGTTTCGTCGTATACATTCCAACATGTAACCGTTCCGTCTCCGTAAAATTCAAAGATTGCCGTTATCGATGTGTCTTTAGCAACGCTCTCACGTCCGTCTGCATAGTCATTACCAAAAGTGAACCAAAGCCCCTTTTGTTTGAAAGCGTCGGAGGGCGTATACGTCCCCGTCGCTTCAAGCCAATCGAACTGCTCCTTATCTGATGCAGTGTTATCCGCGGAATCGATTGGCCTGTCGTTTGTTGAGCAGCCACTCAAGGGGGATAGCAGCAAACATCCTGCAGCCAATCCCATATGTTTAACGATCTGCCGTCTTGAATAGCACTGCATAGACACTCCTTTTCTACGTACGTGTAGAAGAAATGGTATCCCCCCCCCGAAAAGACAACCGTGCTCTGCGGTGAGTTTACCGAGCGGCATCTTATATGTCCCGAGCGGCATCTTTCATGTCATTAGAAAAAGCTGTCGTGTTTTGACGGGGGGTCCTCCGGTGGGAGCTACTCCAGCTCTACACCGGAGCGTTTGAGCTGGAGTAGCTCCCACCGGAGGCTGGGGCCCCATTTGTTTGCTGAGATTTTTCTAGGACAGCGAGAGTAGTTAAAAAAGCCCCGTCCCAAATGAGCTAGTTGAGGAGTTGGGCCATGGCGTTGACGAATTTTTGGACTTGGAGGGTGGGCTCGAGCGGATAGTGCAAAAAGACCGGCACCTCGCGGCCGCAGAGGAACGGTACGCCCACAAAGGCCGGGTGCACCCCCGACCACGCGCCGCAGGTGAGCACGGCGTCGCCCTTTTCCTCCGCCTCGTTAAAGAGCGCAAAGTCAAAGCTATCCACATCGATCACGTCCACACCGCCGTCGGCCAACAGGTCGATGCGCAGGCTATCCATGGCATCGTTGCCGTGGCGCAGTACGCGCAGGCGCATGCCCTCCAAGTCGGCGACCGTGATGCGCGTCTTGCGCGCCAGCGGGCTCGTGCGCGGCAGGTCGATATAAAACGGCACGTTGACAATGCGGAGCTTTTGGCAGGCATCACCCCAGCGTGGGGTAGAAAAACTCGACTGCACCACATCGACCTCGCGGCCCAGGCTGCGCATGACGGTCTCGCGCTCGTCATAGAGATCGCTTACTGGCACGATCTCAAATCGCAGCGACGGTTCCAGATCGTGGATGCCCGACCACATCGACAGCGTTTGGCGCCCCGGGCACATCATCGACACGCCCAGGCGCACGGCACCGCCATCGCCCGCCGCGCGTCGGGCACGGCGCAGCGCGTCCTCGGACTGCCGCATGATTGAGCGTGCGTCGTCCACCAGCAGAGCACCCGCCGGCGTCACCTTGACGCCTGAGTGCGAACGTTCGAACAGTGTGATGCCGAACTCGGCCTCGAAGCCCGACACCTGCTTGACGAGCGCCGGGGTCGACACGCGCAATTTTGCCGCGGCGCGCGAGAAGCTTCCCAGCTCCGCGGCGGCCGATATGGCCTCAAGTCGTCGATCGTACACGTCAATCTTCCGTTTTCGCGCCCGTGACCGCATGGTGCCACAGGGGGTTGTTTTCGCAGGTCACGCGCTCAATTGAGAATAAACTGCATCGCACGGTGTAAACCTACGGTTAATGCCATTCTAACAAATATGCAATTCACCTGCGCAAATGCAAAGCATACGATAACCAGCGAAAACCACGTGGGTCGGTTAATGGGAGCGACCCACCGGGAGGCACAAGAAGGGAAGTTCCTATGAGCAATTGGCTTAAGCTCGAGGGCGATGTCTGCGCCGTAACCGGCGCACTCGGCGGTATGGGCGTCGAGATTTGCCGCGAGTTCGCCCGCAACGGCGCCAACGTCGTCCTGCTCGACCTGGACGAGGAGAAGGTCAAGGCCGCAGCCGCCGACCTCGCCGCCGAGTTTGGCATCCACGCCGAGGGCTACAAGATGAACGCTACCGATGAAACCGAGGTTCAGGCCGCCGTCGATGCCACCATCGCCGACTTCGGTCGCGTCGACGTTCTCGTCAACACCGCCGGCATCCTGCGCTTCGCAGCTATGGAAGACCTGCCGCTGAGCGACTGGGAGCAGGTGCTCAACGTCAACCTCACCGGTTATTTCATCACCTCGCAGCGCTTTGGTCGCGAGATGATCAAGGCCGGCCAGGGCCGCCTGGTGCACATCTCGACCGTCGCCAGCCACTCCCCCGAGACGTTCTCGGGCGTGTACAGCTCCACCAAGGCCGGCGTCAACATGATGTCCAAGATGCTCGCCGCCGAGTGGGGCCCGTACGGCGTGCGCTCCAACTGCGTTGAGCCCTGCTTCGTCAAGACCCCCATGTCGGCCAACTTCTACGCCGACCCCGAGGTCGAGAAGAGCCGCAGCCGTCTGATCGCCACGCGCCGCATCGGCGAGGTCAGCGATATCGCCAACGCCGTCATGTTCCTGGCGTCCAAGCGCTCGGACTTTACCACCGGCGACGCCATCAAGGTCGACGGCGGCTTCTCCAACATGATGGGCGACCTCACCGCCAAGCCCGGCGGCCGTCGCGCCTATGCCGACAACTACCTTAAGAACAAGGGTGTCGAGCTCTGGTCCGATGGATCCGGCGTCGCTAAGCCGACCGACCAGTAAACCAACCCGGTAGAGAGGGGCGCGGGACAAGTCCCTCCCCTCCCCGCATCGATTAGAAAGAGTCCAATGGCTTCCACCAACTCCAACAAGGGTCGCGCCGTCGTGCTTTCCGCCGCGTGCGTCACCATGTTCTTCATCAGCTCCATCGCGCTGTATTCCGTCGTGAGCAAGAACCTGCTCGCCGTCTATCCCGAGTGGTCCAGCGCCCTCACCTGGGCCTTCCCGGTCTTTCAGACCATCATGGCCGTGACGGGCATCTTCGCCGGCCGCATCTCCGATAAGATCGGCCCGCGCAACGTCGTGATCGCCGCCGCCGTGTGCTACGGCGTGGGCTGGTTCATGTCCGGCACCGTCACCGAGCCGTGGCAGTTCTACCTGTGGTTCTCGCTCATCGCCGCTATCGGCAACGGCCTGGGCTACAACCCCGCGCTCACCACCGGCCAAAAGTGGTTCATCGACAAGAAGGGTCTCGCCTCCGGCATCACCCTGGCCGCTTCGACCGCCGGCCCCGCCGTGCTGTCCCCGGTGCTCGCCTCGCTGCTCATCCCGAGCCTTGGCATCTTTGGCGCCCTTAAGGCGCTCGGCGTCATTTTCTTTGTGACAATCGCCGCCTCCGCCCTGTTCCTGAAGGCCCCCGAGGCCGGCTGGCTGCCCGAGGGCTTCGAGGCCCCCAAGGGTGGCGCACATGCCGGCACCTTCGGCGACCTCACCCCGGGCGAGATGGTCAAGACCCCGCGCTTCTGGGTCCTCATCGTCACCTTCGCCTTTGCCGCCACCGCGGGCACCCTGCTCGTGGGCAAGGTTGCCTCCATCGCCGCCGTCCAGCTCTTCGCCGACCCCACGAGCGCCGCGGCCGTCGCCCTCGGCGGCGTGGTGGTCTCCGTCAACACCTGCGCCAACCTGGTTGGCCGTCTGTCCTTTGGCCAGATCATCGACAAGCTCGGCGCCTATAAGTCGCTGCTCATCAGCCTTGTCGTCACCATCATCGCACTCGTCATCATGTCGATGAGTTTTACGCAGAGCATGTTCTTTGTGGCGCTCGCCCTGCTCGGCTTTAGCTTTGGCGCCCTGCTCGTCATCTACCCGCCGCTCACCGGTGGCGCCTTTGGTACCAGCAACATCGGCGTCAACTACGGCATCATGTTTTTGGGCTATGCCGCTTCCACCTGGATCAGCCAGCCCATCACCGCCGTGCTGTATCACGCCGAGGCCGGCAGCGCCGCCTACCAGCAGTCCTTCTACGGCGCCATCGTGATCGCCGCCATCGCCGTCGTGCTCACCGTCTACATGATGGTCTCCGACAGCAAGAAGAAGTCCGCCTAGTTTTACCGATGCGACAAAGGGACAGCCCCTTTGTCGCATTCCACCGGTCACCAGTATTAAGGAGTCGAAATGTCTGAGCTCAACCCCGTCCGCATTGCCGTTATCGGCGCCGGCGCCATGGGCCGCAACCACATCCGCTTTGTCACCGAGGAGCCCGAGGCCGAGCTCGTCGCCATCGCCGACGCCTTTGAGGGCGCCCGCGCCACGGCCGAGGCCGCCGGCGTGCCGTTTTACACCGATCCCGCCCAGATGATGGACGAGGTCAAACCCGAGGCCGTCATTATCGCCACCCCCAACGACCTGCACCTGGGCGTTGCTCGCGAGGCCGTAAAGCGCAATATCGTGCCGTTGATCGAAAAGCCGATCTCCAACGATCTTGAGGATGCCCAGGCCTTCGCCGCCGAGGCCGAGACCGCCGGCGTGCCCGTGCTCGTGGGTCAGCACCGTCGCCACAACCCCTTCGTCAACAAGGCCAAGGAGATCATCGAGTCCGGCGAGCTGGGCAAGCTCACCGTGTCGAGCTTCCACTACATGATCTATAAGAATGACGAGTATTTCGATGTCGAGTGGCGCCGCAAGAAGGGTGCCGGCCCGATCCTGGTCAACCTGGTGCACGACGTCGACCTGCTCCGCTACCTGCTGGGCGAGCCCGTTGCCGTCCAGGGTATGCAGTCCAGCGCCGCCCGCGGTTTTGAGACCGAGGACTCCGCCGTGGTCAACGTCCGTTTTGCCGATGGCGCGCTCGCAAGCATGACCATCTCCGACGCCACCGCCAGCCCCTGGAACTGGGAGGCCACCGCCCGCGAGGACCCGCAGTACCGTCCCTTCGACGCCGACGCCTACTTTATCGGTGGCACCAAGGGCGCCCTGTCGCTGCCCCGCCTGCACCAGTTCTCCTATGACGGCGCCTCCAACTGGCACAAGCCGCTGCAGATGGAGATTCCGGCTGTCGACCCGGCGTTGCCGCACAAGATGCAGCTCAAGCACTTTGTGAAGGTTGTCCGCCGCGAGGTCGAGCCCGTCGTGACCCCCGCCGACAACGTTAAGACGCTCACGCTTCTCAACGCCATCAAGGAGGCCGCCGAGACCGGCCAGCTCGTCGAGCTGTAACGCCTTAGGGCAGACCGCGGCAGAAGCCCCATGCCGAGCGCCTTGGCCCGCCGCCAACAAGCCCCTCTTCTTTGCCCCGCGAGCAGCCTCCTGCCCGCGGGGCATTTTGCTACCTTGCCGACGATTTTTCTGGGGCGGGGGCCATTTTGCGCCTCAGCTTGGTTCGTTCGCCACGAAATGGGCCTATCTACTACGTTTAACCGATCATCCTTAGCCATGCCGAATTTCGAGAAATAAAAACCGCAGGTAGACTGGTTGCGTATTTTCGGAAAACCGGGGGATGGTCGACCCATACGGGTTAAACGTAGTAGATAGGCCGTTTTCGTGGCGCGGCCCCAAAACAGTCTTTTGGGACGGATGGTATCCTTGGTAGCTCTGTGCTGCAAACGCACCTTAAACGCAAGGAGTCCCATGGATCTTATCGCCCAGC
>JBKWEB010000022.1:12658-28055 GCA_046976245.1 Collinsella sp.
CTGTGCTGCAAACGCACCTTAAACGCAAGGAGTCCCATGGATCTTATCGCCCAGCTTGCCCGCGAGCTCAACCTTAAGGCCGCCAACATCGAGGCGGCCGTCAAGCTCATCGACGAGGGCAACACCATCCCCTTTATCTCGCGCTACCGCAAGGAAGCCACGGGCGGCATGGACGACGTCGCCCTGCGCGCACTCGACGAGCGCCTGTCCTACCTGCGCAATCTTGAACAGCGCAAAGAGGACGTCATTCTGCTCATCGACGCCCAGGGCAAACTTACGCCCGAGCTCGAACAGCAAATTCGCGAGGCCACGCAGCTCCAGCGTGTCGAGGACCTCTACAAGCCCTACCGCAAAAAGCGCATGACCCGCGCACAGAAGGCCCGCGAGGCAGGCCTGGAGCCGCTTGCCAACATGATCATCATGCAGGCCTCGGCCAAGGGCAGCGCGCTCGACACCGCCGCGGCCTACGTCAACGAGGAAGCCGGCTTCGACACGCCCGAGAAGGCGCTCGCCGGCGCGGCGGACATCGTGGCCGAGACGGTGGCCGAAGACCCCGAGAACGTCGCCGACCTGCGCGCCTTTACGCAAAACACCGCCGACATCGTCGTCGAGGCCACCGACCCCGCCGAAAAGACTCCCTACGAGCCCTACTACAACTATGATGAGCCGCTGCGCCGTATACCCAACCACCGCGTGCTGGCTATCGACCGCGGCGAGCGCGAGGGCAAGCTTCGCGTGCGCGTGAACGTCGACGGCGCTGCCGCCACAGCGCGCCTCAGCAGCCGTTGGCCCCGCCGCCAGGGCGTCTTCGCGCCCGTCTTCGATGCCGCCATCGCCGACGGTTACAAGCGCCTCATGGCCCCCTCGCTGGAGCGCGAGGCCCGCGCCAAACTCACCGTTCGCGCCCAGACCGAGGCCATCAACGTCTTTGCCAAGAATCTCGAGGGCCTGCTCTCGGCACGCCCCGTGCGCGGCGCCCGCGTGCTCGCGCTCGATCCGGGCTACCGCACCGGCTGCAAGGTCGCCGTCATGGACGAGACCGGCAAGCTGCTCGACCACGGCGTGGTCTATCCCACCAAGCCGCGCCACGACGTCGCCGGCACCAAGCGCGAGCTCGCCCGCCTCGTCAAAAAGGACAGCGTCAACACCATCGTCATCGGCAACGGCACCGCCAGCCGCGAGACCGAGGAAGTCGTCTCGGAGTTCATTGCCGAGCAGGCGCCCAGCCTTCGCTACACCATCGTTAACGAAGCCGGCGCGTCGGTGTACTCCGCCTCCGAGCTCGCCAGCCAGGAATATCCCGACCTGGACGTCACCGTGCGTGGCGCCATGAGCCTGGGCCGTCGCCTGCAAGACCCGCTGGCAGAGCTCGTCAAGATTCCGCCCCAGTCTATCGGCGTGGGCCAGTACCAGCACGACCTTGACCAGGCCGAGCTCTCGCGCACTCTGGGCCACGTGGTGGAGGACGTCGTCAACCACGTAGGCGTCGACGTGAATACCGCGAGCGCGAGCCTACTGGGATACGTATCGGGCATCACGCCGAGCGTGGCCAAAAACATCGTGGCCTACCGCGAGGAAAACGGCGCCTTTACCGATCGCCGTCAGCTTAAGAAGGTCCCCAAGCTGGGACCCAAGGCATATCTCAACGCCGCGGGCTTTTTGCGCATCAGCGGCGGCAAGAACCCGCTCGACGCGACGAGCGTCCACCCCGAAAGCTATGAGGTGGCCACGTCCGTCTTGGAACGCGCCGGCGTTGCGGCAAGCGAGCTCAGCCGCGGCGGCGTGCCCGACATCGAGCGCCGTCTGGGCAGCATCTCGACGCTGGCAAGCGACCTGGACTGCGGCACCCTGACGCTCATCGACATCGTCAACGAGCTCAAGAAGCCCGGTCGCGACCCGCGCGACGATGCACCCGAGGTGGTCTTTAGCCGCTCGGCGCTTTCCATCGACGACCTGGAGCCGGGCATGGAGCTCAAGGGCACGGTTCGCAACGTTGTGGACTTTGGTGCCTTCGTCGACGTGGGTGTGCACCAGGACGGCCTCGTGCATATCTCCAAGCTTGCCAACCGCTTTGTCAAGCACCCCAGCGACGTAGTGCGCGTCGGCGACACGGTGAAGGTATGGGTAGAAAAGGTCGATCGCGTCCGCAAGAAGATCTCCCTCACCATGGTGCAGGGCAAGTAAACCGCCAAAGCACGGGTACCCCCTGTAGCGATGTGCAAAATCGCGAGTATTCTGCATATTCCACCGTTCCGGATGCCCCTCAGAGACGAAAAAGCAAAAAACGGTCCCCGTTTTAGCGTCGTCAGAGCCAAAACGGGGACCGTTCCATGCTTCGGTTAACTGATAAAGACCTTTACCTTGCTGAATACTCGCGATTTTGCACGTCGCTACAGGGGGTACCCTTGCTTACGGCAGAATATGAAAGCCGAGCGAGGCGATATCCTTGGCAAAGCCGCGGACGGTGTCGAGCGAGACCTCGTACGGGTCGCGACCGATGTTCTTGCGCTTGGCCAGGATGCTGTTGGGCACCGTAATGATCTGGCAACCGCAGGCTTCTGCCTGGTAAATGTTGATGAGCTCGCGCGTGGACGCCCACAGGACCTCACAGTTGGGCTTTGCGGCGGCCTTCTTGACCGACTCCGTCATAAACGGATTGGGGTCGACGCCGGTGTCGGCGATGCGGCCGGCAAAGAGCGAGATGATGGACGGCGTCTCGGTGTCAACGGCCTCGACCATCTCGTCAACCTGCTTAGGCGTAAAGATGGTGGTGACGTTGACCTTGATGCCGTCGGCCGAAAGCTTGCGCACCAGCTCGGCGGTGGACTCGCCCTTGGTGGTCACGCACGGAATCTTGACGTAGACGTTCTCGGCCCAGGTAGCGATCTCGCGCGCCTCGACCTCCATGGTCTCGACGTCGTCGGCAAAGACCTCAAACGAGACGGACACATCGGTGATGTGGGTCAAGACCTCTTTGGCAAACGCACGGTAATCCGTCACGCCGCCCTTCTTCATAAGGGACGGGTTGGTCGTGAAACCCTGAACGTTGCCGTTCTCGTACATGTCGAGCATGCCCTCGAGGTTTGCACCGTCAGCGAACACCTTGATTGCCATCTGCCTGATTCCTTTCGTTAGCATACGGCCGATAAACTGCTAAACACTTTACCTACGTTTATCAAGGCGTGAGCTGCTGGTTTTTATCTTCTCGGCGAACGGTTTTGCAGATTTACCATTTTTATATCGACACCCCAGCGGCAAAACGTTTTTGCCGATCATTGCGTTTGATTCCGTTCACGGAGCAGAAGCAGCGCTTCGCCGGCTCGTTTTCGCAATCGCTCCAAAGCAAAAAGCGGTGACGCCTCATTTGAGACGTCACCGCTTCCGTGTAGGAGCCGGTTATCGGAGCTCCGCCCGATTAGGGCTTAACGTATGCCTGGATTACTCTTCCTCAACGTGGTTGATCACAGCACCCTTGGTGTGGATGAAGTTGGGGACGAAGGCGACGACCAGAAGGACAGCGAGAATCGCGTAGACACCGGTGGTACCGAAGGCCTCGGCAGCGCGGCCGAGCGTAATACCAATGACGGAGAAATCGAAGTCGCCGAACGTAGTGTTCTTGAAGCCAAAGACGTCAAGAACGGGCAGGAGCAGGGCCGGGGCAAAGGTGATGAGCAGGCCGTTGACGAAAGCACCAAGAGCTGCGCCCTTGCGACCGCCGGTAGCATTGCCATAGATGCCTGCGGTAGCACCGCAGAAGAAGTGGGGAACCATGCCCGGGATGATGAAGATGCCCAGGGTAGCGCCCACGATGAACATACCGACCACGCCACCGATGAAGGAGGCAACAAAGCCGAGGATGACGGCGGTGGGAGCATAGGGGAAGAAGACGGCGCAGTCGACGGCGGGGATGGCGCCAGGGATCAGCTTGTTGGAGATGCCCTGGAAAGCCGGGACCAGATCGGCGAGGATCATACGAACGCCGTTGTAGACGATAGTGACACCGACGGCGAAGGACAGGGCACAGGTCAGGGCGTAGACGATTACATTGTCGCCACCAGCGGTCTTGGTAACGACCGCGGGATCTGCGATGTAAGCGGCGAAAGCGGTAACCAGGTAGAAGAAGGCCATGGTAAGAGCCGTGGAAATGGTGGTGTCGCGCAGGAAGGAGAACTTCTCGGGAACCTCGATCTTCTCGGTGCTGTTCTCCTCGGCGTCCTTAGCAAAAAGCGTACCGACTGCAGCGGAGATGTAATAGGCGAGTGAACCGAAGTGGCCCATGGCGATTTCATCGCCATCGGTAACCTTCTCGGTGAAACGCTGACCAACGGCGGGAAGCATAGCGCTCACGAGGCCCAGGAACATGCCGCCCACGATGACAAGCTGGACATCCTGGAAGCCAGATGCCTGCAGAACGGCAGACAGCAGGCAAGCCATGAACATGCTGTGATGGCCCGTCAGGAAGATGTACTTAAACTTGGTAAAGCGGGCAATGATAATGTTCACGACGTAGCCGAGAATCAGGATCATCATGGTCTGAACGCCGAGGACGCTCTGAGCCATCGAAACGACGACCTCGTTGTTGGGCACGACGCCGGTGATGTGGAAACCGGTCTCGATGAAGGTGCCCAGCGGAGCAAGGTTCTCCTGAACAACAGCGGCGCCGGCAGACAGCATGATGTAACCCAGAATGGGCTTCAGGGTGCCCGTCATCACCTTGTGGGCAGGACGCTTAAGCGCGACAAGGCCCACAAAGGCAAATAGACCCATGATCCATGCTGGCTTGGTCAGAATCGATTGGATAAACTCAAGTATGGGAAGGATGGCTTGCATCTGCGCTTCCTTTCTCTCTAACGTGGGCGCGTTTCCCTCTTCCACAGGGAACCGCCCTTTTTTGTGCCGCTTTAGGCGTTAGCGGCGGCCGCCTTGATTGCCTCGAGGGCGTCTTCGCGGATCTTCTTCTTGTTCACATAGCTGCGAACGATCACAACGTTGCCGTGGAGCTCGGGAGCGAGTTCCTTAACGGTGATGTACAGATCCGGATTTGCGGAAGAAGCACCGTTCAGGTCCATAGACTCAACGTCGGCCTTGATGCCCTCCTCCTCGCAAAGCTCCTCGACTTTGCCAGCGAGCATCAGGCTAGACCCGATGCCGTTTCCGCATACGGTGATGATATGCATGGCAACCTTCCTCTCCTACACGTGACGGTTTTCCGTCTATCCAAAAGCGGCGACGCATCGCCGTGCCATTAAGGCCTAAAAGAATGAACGCATGGTCTCCAAAACCTGCTCGGGCGTATCGCATGCGCTGAGCTTGGCAACGCAGTCTTCGTCCTCGAACATCTGCGAAAGCTCCGCCAAGCAGCCAAGATGAGCCTTGGGGTCGGGTGCGCAAATACCCACGAGCACGTGAACCGGATCGAAATCCTCGTGTCCAAACGCAACGGCAGGGTCAAGCGTGACGATACAGATTCCCGCTTCACTCACATTGCCATCTGCCTGGGCGTGGGGCATGGCGATGCCCTCTTCCAAGACCATATAGGGGCCGAATTTGTGAACCGATGAAATCATGGCGTCAACATAGCTCTGGTCGCATTTGCCAGCGTCTACGAGCAACTTACCGCATGCCCTGATCGCTTCCTCCCAGTCGGAGGCCTCGACGTGGCAGGCAACAAGCTCGGGTTTAAGAAGATCGGTCAGCATGCTCGTCCCCTACTCCTCGGGCAAGATATGAAAACCAAGCGCCTGAACGTCGCGGGCAAAGCCCTTGACCGTATCAAGCGAGTACTCAAGCAAATCTTTCCCGAAATTCTTGCGCTTGGCAAGAATGGCATTGGGGACCGTAATGATCTGGCATCCAACAGACTCCGCCTGGAAGATATTGAGGACCTCGCGCGTAGACGCCCAGAGAACCTCGGCAGCAGGCTTAACGGCAGCCTTCTTTACGGACTCCGCCATGAGGGGCAGCGGATCGACGCCGGTATCGGCAATGCGACCGGCAAAGATGGACAGAATAGAGGGGGTCTCGGCAGAAACGGCATCGACGAACTCGTCGACCTGCTCGGGCGTGAAGATAGTGGTGACATTCACCTTGATGCCGTCGGCAGAAAGGCGCTTGACCAGCGCGGCAGTGGACTCGCCCTTGGTGTTGAGCGCCGGAATCTTAACATAGACGTTGTCTGCCCAGGTTGCAATCTCGCGGGCTTCGGCTTCCATACCAGCCTCGTCGTCGGCGAAAACCTCAAAAGAGACCGACACGTCGGTGATGTGCTCAAGAACCGTCTTGGCGAAAGCGCGATAGTCGGTCACGCCGCCGGCCTTCATAAGGGAAGGGTTGGTTGTGAAGCCCTGGACGTTACCGTTGTCGTGCATGTCAAGCATGCCCTCGAGGTTAGCGCCGTCGGCAAACACTTTGATCGCCATGTTCGGTCCTTTCTCACCTTACATTATTGCTATCGAAAGCTTTTTTCTTTGTTTCAAAAGCTTTACGGTTTTCTTTTATAAACTATTTCAAAAGTTATCGAAAGCTCAATTGTCGACTTTCCGTGAACGGTCGAATATCGGGTGTGAACGTATCGCTTTTCGGCACCACCTTCAAAATGAGACTCTATACAGCCCGTCTACGTGCGAGCTATCCGCTACATGTGAATTATGAACATGCCCTATCGCTCATTTTGTTCGTTCAATTTCGCCTTGTTCTTTTCATATCGATACGTTATATTTCGATTACGAAAGGCGTATCTTTTGTCTTTCGTTCAAAAGGAGCGGCATATGGCATCTACTTCAGACCTTTCACCGGCCGAACGTCAGCGATTTATCATGAACTGGCTGGCCGAAAAGCCAAATATCTCGGTATCCGACATTGTCCGTCGTTTTTCGGTTTCGGAAGTCACCGCACGGCACGACCTCATCTCGCTGGAATCGGAAGGAAAGTTGCGTCGCGTACGTGGCGGAGCGGTATCGCTTTCTCGCTCCAACGCAATCTCTTATCCCGAAGAGCGCATCAATGTCCAGGTCGAGGCCAAGGAGGCCATCGCCACGACCGCGGCAACTCTTGTTGACGATGGCGACGTTCTGGTAATTGATATCGGTACCACAGGCTTTTACTTCGCTAAGGCCCTCATGGACAAACGTGAGATCACCATCATCACCGGCGATCTTGCTATCGCGAACTATGCCAGCTTCAATCTTCCCAACGCTTCGGTAGTGCTGCTAGGCGGCTCCGTGCGAAAGGGTCACCTCTATCTGGCGGGCGCGCTAACGCTCGACTGCATGAGCAAACTCCATGCCGACAAGGCGTTTGTCAGCGCCGACGGATTCCACCCCGACCACGGTTTTACCGTCGAGCACGACTTCTCGGCCATGATCAAGCATATGTACCTGACCAACTCGAACCAAGGCTATATGATGGTCGACCAGGGAAAGTTCAATAAGACCAGTTTTTATCAGTCCGCGCAAATCGACGACCTCGATGGCATCATCATAGATGGAGACGACGAGGGCATCATGGCGGCGGCAATCGAAAGCAGCCGCAGTCATCCCAAGCTCTATATTGCAAAATAGCTCAAATGGCCGGTTCGCCCACGGTGAGGGCGAACCGGCCATTTATTAAATCAGCCCAAAATGTTGCATCGCTGCCACGGTGCCGTCGTGTGCGACATCGTCGGTCACGTAGTCGGCGACCGCCTTGACCTCAGGCATGGCGTTGCCCATGGCGACAGCCGTCTCGACCGCAGCGAGCATGCCCAGGTCGTTACCCGAATCGCCGAAGCCAAAGGTGCGTGCGTTGCCGGTGCGACCCAGGTATTCCAGCGCTCGCGCCACGCCCACGCCCTTGTCAATGCCCTTGGGGCTCAGCTCGCGATTCTGGCCACCGGTGTTGCACAGCTCAAACTCGCGATCGATAAAGCCGTCATCGTTGGCTACGCAAGCCAAACTGGGCACATTGAGGCATACCTTGCCCACGCGCAGACTGCCGTCGACGCGCATTTCCTCGGTGCTGTGCACCACAGAAGTGCCGATCAGAGACGACTGCTCAACACCCGCGGGTTCCAGGGCAAAAGTAGCCACGTTGGTCTCGAAAAAGGCCTCAATCCCTGCCGCGGCCATACGGCGCGCAAGCTCCTCAATAACGTCCTCGTCAAAGCAGTCCTCATGCACCACGCGGCCCTCGACCTCGAGCGTCGCTCCCGCCATGGCAACGACACCCGCCGGGTTCAGCGCGCGCAGGCCATCGGCAATCAGCCACAAGGGACGACCCGTGCAGATAAATGCCTGGTGACCCGCATTGCGCAGACGACCAAATGCATCGACAACAGCCTTCGACGGATGGACTGCATTGAAGTCCTTATCGGTCATATCGTCGGGATCGAACGACGTCAGCGTGCCGTCCACGTCAAAAAAGAGCACAGCGGGTTTGGGACACGCATCAATCATATGAGTTCCTTTCGAGGATAAGGGCAAACGAAGCATCCATCATATAATGGAGCGACGCAACCAGAGAGGTCACCCATGGAATTTTACGCAAGCTGCCCCGAGGGCTTTGAGTCCGCACTCGCCGATGAGCTTAAACGCCTCGGGCTTTCGCATGTTCGCCGGCTGAAGGGCCGCGCCACGTTTGAGGGCGAGCTCGAAGAAGGCTATCGCGCGTGCCTGTGGTCGCGCCTGGCGAGCCGCGTGTTCGTGGTACTCGGACGCTTTGAGGCGCAGGATGCCGATGAGCTGTACGACGGCGTTTACGACATCGCTTGGGAGACCATCATCCGCCCCGGCGCCACCATCGCCATTACCGCCCGCGGCGTGACCGAGCAGCTGCGCAACACGCGCTTCTCGGCCCTGCGCGCCAAGGACGCGCTGTGTGACCGCCTGGCCGAGACCACGGGCCGTCGCGCCGACGTTGATGCCGCCGATCCCGACGTTCATCTGCTGCTTTCGCTGCGTCAGCGCCGCGCGAGCATAAGCCTAGACCTTTCGGGCGACCCGCTGTTCAAACGCCTGCCGCCCGCAGCGGCCCGCGCCAGCGAGGGCGCGCACGTGCTGCGCCCCGACTACGCCGCCCTGGTGCTGGCGCAAGTCAGCTGGACCGCGCTATGCGAGCGCGAGCTGACGGCCGATGATTACGAGAACGAAGCTCTGCCCACGCTGATCGACGCCTCGTGCGCCGGCGGCGGCCTGCTGCTGGAGGCCGTGAATATCCTGACTGACCGCGCCCCGGGCGCCGCACGCGAGCGCTGGGGCTTTGAGGGCTGGCAGCTACACGACGCCGCCCTGTGGGAGCAGCTGCTTGCCGAGGCGCGCGAGCGCGAGACGGCAGCGCGCGAGCGCCAGGCGCGCATCGTGGCCGTAGACATCGACCCCGCCGCCCGCAAGACTGCCGAGCGCATGGTCAAGTGCGCCGGCTACAAGCGTTTTGTCGACTTTTGCGCCGCCAAGTCCGCCACCGTGCTGGACCATGCTGGCGCCGTCGCCGGAGCCGCCGTAGTCGCAGACACCACCGAGACACCGCTTTCACTCATGCACGACGCCATGACGCTGGTCGGCGAGCTGCGCCGCGCGCCCGAGCTCGCTTCGGCACCGGTCGCCGCGCTCACCCGCGACGGATTGCTGGCCCGCGCGCTCCACGCCGAGCCCGAACGCTCGATTGCCATCATGCCCAACAACGAGGAGGCAACCGTCGAAGTCTGGCCTTCGCTCGACCACGCCGCCGCAGTGTTTGAGGCTGCGACCAGCGCGGATGCCGAACAGCGGACGCAGACGCTCAACGACGAAGCCGCCGACACTCCATGCCCGAACCTGCCGCCACGCTCGACCTGGGCGACGGCAAGCCGCTGCCCGTGCTCATCCCCGAGTCCGAGCAGTTCGCCAACCGTCTGCGCAAGAACGCTCGCCTGCGTCGCAAGTGGGCAAAGCGCGAGGGCGTGAGCTGCTACCGCGTCTACGATGCCGACCTGCCCGATTACTCTGCCGCCATCGATCTGTACGAGGGTTGCCCGCAGACGCCGGGCCGCTGGCTCGTCATCGCCGAATACGCTGCGCCCAAGACCATCGACCCCGCGCTTGCCCAGGCCCGTATGCTCGATATTCTGGCCATCGCGCCGCGTATCCTGGATGTTCCGGCCGAGCACGTGCACGCCAAGGCCCGCATGCGTTCGCGTGGCGGCTCGCAGTACGGCAAGCAGGGCGCCGGCAAGGGCGGATCGGGCGAGCGCGCCAACATCGCGCGCCGTCGTCTGCCGCTCATCGAAGAAGGCGGGCTCACCTTTGCCGTCAACTTTGACGACTACCTGGATGTGGGCATCTTCTGGACCACCGCGTCACCCGCAACCTGGTGCGCGAGCACGCCAAGCAGGCGCGCCGCTTCCTCACCTGTTCGCCTATACCGGCACCGCCACCTGCTATGCGGCAGACGGCGGCGTCGAGGAACGTGACGGTCGACCTTTCCAACACCTACCTGGACTGGGCCGAGCGCAATATGCGCCAGAACGGCTTTGTTGGTCCGCAGCATCATTTTGTGCGCGACGACGTGCTTGCCTGGATTCGCGACCAGCGCCAGACGCGCAACCGCTGGGACCTGATTTTTGTCGACCCGCCCACGTTTTCGAACTCGTCCAAGATGGGCCGCCGCACCTGGGATGTCCAGCGCGACCATGTTGAGCTTTTGGCCGGCGTATCTCGCCTGCTCGCACAGGGCGGGCACGCCATCTTTAGCTGCAACCTGCGCGGTTTCCGCCCCGAAACGCGCAAGCTCGCACGCGCGGGCGTCGTGCTGGAGGACATTACGGCGCAGACCATCCCCGAGGATTTCGCACGCAACCAGAAGGTGCATCATTGCTATATCGTGCGCCGCCTGCCCATCGAGGACGCCATGGCCGAGGTCGGCTTTAGCGCCGAGGAAATTGCCGAGCGAACCGAGGGGCTGCGCAACCCCGAAACCCGCAAGCCTCGCGCAACGGCGCCCGCGCACGCGCAGGCCGGCGACCGAGGGCCGCACGCCACCGGCAAACCCTCCCCTGCCGGCAAGTCCAAAAAGAAGAAGTTCTACGCCAGCAAGCCCAAGGGCAAATAACAAAGTTGCGGTGGAATACGGACTGTTTTACCTGGAATTAGGCAAATATAGACCGTATTTCACCGCAACTCATAGTGGGATGGCGGACGCCGTCCTACCCTTGGGTGACCAGGCGATAGCCGATACCCACGTGTGTTTGGATATAGCGCGGATGCGCGGGGTCGGACTCGATCTTCTTGCGCAGCGTGCCCATAAAGACGCGCAGGCTCGCCAGGTCGCTCTTAGTTGCCGTGCCCCAAATCTCGTGCAGGATAAACTGGTGCGTCAGTACCTTGTCGGCGTTATGCGCCAGCAAGCAGAGCAACTTGTACTCGATCGGCGTCAGGTGCAGCTCCTCGCCATCCATCGTGGCGATGCCGGCATCAAAATCGATATGCAGCTCACCGGTATCGAACGAGCCCTCGGAGACAACGCCGCCCGTCTGCGCATACGAAAGGCGCCTGAGCGTCGTGCGAATGCGCGCGAGCAGCTCCTCGACCGAAAACGGCTTGGTCAGGTAGTCGTCGGCGCCGGCATCGAGCGCGCGAATCTTGTCCGCATCCTCGCTGCGCGCCGAGACCACAATAATCGGCATACCCGACCATGCGCGCACCGATTCCACCACCTTGACGCCGTCCATATCGGGCAGGCCCAGATCGAGCAGCACAATACTCGGTGCCTGCGATGAGGCGGCGGCGATGGCGGCATGGGCGGTCTCCACGGCCATATGGCGCAAGCCGTGCGCCTCGAGCGCGGCAACGATAAGGTTGCGAACGGCGGGATCGTCCTCAACGACCAAGATGAGCGGTTTTACGGCAGAGTTCGGCACGGCGCTACTCCTTATCAAACGAAACGTCGGCGACGGGAAGCTCAATCGTAAAGACCGAGCCGTGCGGGTCCGCCGCGGCAACCTCTATGCTACCGCCATGCGCCAACGCAATGGAGCGGCAGAGCGAAAGACCTAGGCCCACGCTGCGGTGGCTATCGGCAAGACCATGGTTGGCGGTGTAGAACGACTCAAAGATCCGCTCGCGGTCCTCGGGCGCAATGCCCGGGCCGTCATCGGCCACCGAGCACGCCACGCTTCCATCGTCGACGCCAATCGAAATCACGATATGCGAGCCTGCGGGCGTATAGGTGATGGCGTTGTTCACCAGATTGACCACCAGCTGCACCATCAGACGCGCATCGACGTTGACGAGCGCCGGCTCGTCGCACGGCACCACCTTAAGGTCGTGCTCGCGCACGGCAGGGTTCACGTGGCGCAGTGCCTCCTCGACGATATCGTCCATGAGCTCGAGCGTGGTCGACAGGCGCATGCCGCCACCCTCGAGCTTGGTGATAGCGAGCAGATTCTCGACAGTGGCGTTGAGCCATTGCGCATCCGAGCGAATGGACAGGAGCAGGCCGCGGCGCGTCTGGCCGTCGAGCACCGCGGTGCCGGTCGAGCCCTGATCGAGCAGCACGTCGGCATTACCCGAAATACTGGTAAGCGGCGTGCGCAGATCATGCGAGATGGAGCGCAGCAGGTTGGCGCGCAGCTGTTCGTTTTTGGCGAGCACCGCCGCTTCCTCGCGGGCCTCCATGGCGCGGGCGCGGTCGAGCGCCAGCTCGCCTTCGCTCACGATGGCATCGGCAAGCGTCCGCTCCTCATGCGTCAGCACGTCGGGCTCGGCAACGATAGCCAGCACGCCCACCACCGAGGCGGGGTCGCCCGAGCGGACGAAGCCGTCGCCCGTGCGAACCGTCAGGTAGATGCCATAAAACGCCGAGCCGCCATAGGTTGCATCGAGCGGCGTTCCCACATAGGCGGACGCCGAGAGCCGCGGCGGCATCTGCGGCGCCAGTTCATGCACCGGCGCGGCATCGCCCACGGCCGTGTATGTCGCACGCGGCAGCAGGTCATCGCCCTCGGCGTCGGCGCTGTACCACACGACCGGACAGCCCGAAAGACGCGCCAGCTGCGTTGCCATGGCATGGACAATCTGCTGTTGATCGGCGCACCGCTGCAGCATGCGGTTGGTCTCGAGCACCATATGCGTGCGGCGGTCACTAGCGGCAGCCTGTGCCAAGGCGCGGCGCAGGGCCAACGCAATCGAGCTCGACACAAGCGAGACCACGAACATGATGAAGAACATGCCGGGATAGACGCGGTCGATAAGCGACAGCGAGTAGCGCGGGTCGACAAACAAGAAGTTGTAGAGCGCCACGGCGGCAGCCGAGCTCAGCAAGCAATACAGGCGACTCCAGGTAAAGAATGCGCACAGCTGAACGGCGAACACATAGACGATCATGATGCTCGGCGCGAGACCCGGATGGTCGAGCAGCGCGCCCACAATCGTCGCCGCGACCAGCAGCCCCACTGATACGCAGGCGTCATACAGAGGAGTGCGGCGCGTCAGCGTTGTGCGCCGCCACCAAAAGCTATCGGCAATATCGCCGTCCGTACGGACGTCCATCAGCGCCCCGCCCCTCTCTCAAAAACAAAAACCACCACAAAGGGGACAGGCACCTTTGCGGTGGTTTCCCTTGTGGTGGTTCCAAGTGTAAAGCCTTCTACGCCCGGCGGTCGCTAGACAAACAGCACGTGCGCGAGCAGGGCACACACGCACACCGCTCCAAATACCAGTGCCACGATCGAAATTACGCGATCGGCCATATCCATGTTGGCACGGTTCGTCAAAAACCGATCTTCGGCGGCGTCGGCACGTGCCTCACGTACCAGCTCGGTCGCAAGATCGCGACCGTCAAGCACCTTTGCATCCATGGTTTCCTCCCAGGACTCAATCACTGTCATTGCAAGCCTGTCCGTTCGCAGCCAAACCTCAAGCGTCGACTACGGGCGCTCGTTGGGGGCCAGGCGCTGCATCTTGCTCACAGCCTTAAACTTGGTGAACAGCGGCACATACTCAAAGCTCACGTTGGAGTTCTCCAGGCCGTACCAGCGCGCAGGTGTGCCGGCGGCGCGGCGGATGATGTACTTGAGCGTGATGGCCGTACGCTCGCTCGGCTCCACGTCGCTTTCGGGTGCCAGAAGCTTACGGATCATGACGAACTTGAACGTACCGATGTTGCCCGGATCCTTGTAGACCGAGTAGTCATGCGTCTGCGCCGGCAGCTCGCCGGTGGCAGCCAGGTCCTGAACGACCTGACGCAGGTAGGCATTGACGCGCTGGTTGATCTTGTAGCCCAGGTACAGATGCACGCGGAACACGTAGTCGGTGCCGAACGTCTCGACCGAATAGGCAAAGGTATGCGGCTCGTCCATGGTCTCGACATTCACGAACCACCAGGCGCGAGCGCGCTTGGGATGCTTGTCCAAGATCGAGTAGACGATATCACGGTCGATGTAATCGGTATGGGTGTCCTTGGTCAGGTACACGATGTTGTCGCTCAGGCGCTCGTAGCGATCGTCATCGCGCAGGCGCTTGAGCTGCGGCAGGTAACTGCGCAGTGGCAGCAGCGTAAACTGGCGCTGCTCGACCGCCGTACCGTTGTACCAACACACCATAATGCCCATGATGAGCGCGGCCATGAGGATGGTGAAGTAGCCGCCGTGGAAGAACTTGGTGAGTGAGCTCACGAAGAAGAAGCCTTCGAGCAAAAGGAAGAAGGCCGCGAAGATCCACGGAGCAACCTTGAGCTTGCGCTCCTCGTGCAGGTAGAAGAAGAGCAGCAGCGTGGTGCACATCATAGTCAGCGTAATGGCAAGGCCGTAGGCGGCTTCCATATGCGCCGAGTTCTGGAACAGCAGCACCACGATAACGCAGCCCACGAGCATGACGTTGTTGACCATGGGAATGTAGAGCTGGCCTTTGGTCTCGGCAGGGTAGAAGACCTGCATGTGCGGCATGAGGTCCAGACGGCTGGCCTCGGACACCAGCGAGAACGCGCCGGTAATGAGCGCCTGCGAGGCAATGATGGCCGCGATGGTTGAAAGGCCGACGGCAAACGGGCGCAGGCCCGGGGCGAGCATCTGGTAGAACGGGTTAAGGTCGGCAATGCCCATGAGCTCGGGGTTGGCAGCGTTGTTGATAAGCCAAGCGCCCTGGCCCATATAGGACAGCAGCAAGCAGCACTTAACGAACGGCCAGGTAGCGTAGATGTTGCCGCGGCCCACGTGGCCCATGTCGGAATAGAGCGCCTCGGCACCGGTGGTGGCGAGGAAGCAGCTGCCCAGAATCATGATGCCCGCGTGGTTGTTGGGGCTCAACAAAAAGGCGATGCCGCGGAGCGGGTTGAGGCACAGCAGCACGGCGGGGTGCTGTAAGACAAAGAACAGACCCGTGCCGCCCAGGAATAGGAACCACAGCGTCATGATGGGGCCAAAAGCGTGACCGATCTTGGCCGTACCGAT
>JBKWEB010000022.1:28386-33972 GCA_046976245.1 Collinsella sp.
AGCACGAACTCCTCCGTGACGCTTCCGATGCCGCCGTTGCCGGCAACGAGCGCCTTGGTTACATACATAGGGCTGGTGCCGATATCGCCGTACACCACGCCCAGCGTGACGAGCATCGCCGAGATGCTCACAGGAATCGCAGCGTGCGAAGCTGCCTCCTTGGCCTTTTGTTCCATAAGCCGGTTTCCTCCCAACTTTAATGTTCGAAGGGATTATAGGCAATCGGCCATGTTTTAATGCACTGTTTTCCCAGCTAGATAAAGATTTATACAGTCTTTAGGCCACCGCGGCGATATGGAATGTGACAAAGGGACTGTCCCCTTGTCACATTCGTCATTTTCCGAGCCAGTTTTTGAACCACCACTCCATGGAGCGGCTCATCTCGGCCATAAAGGGGCTCGTGTGCTTGCGAGTGTAGATATCCACGACGCGCTCCCCCACCTCGCGGGCATGCGGACGGAACATCGCGTCCATCTCGGCCACCTGCGCGTCCATGGTCGCGGAATCCGCACGGCAGTAGCGCTCCTCGTGCACCAGGTTCACCACGGGATGCGCAATGGCCGGACGCTCCTTACGGGGCGTGCCGATGATGAGCATCGATAGCGGCATGGTATAGGGCGGCAGATCGAGCAGCTCGGCGACTTCCTCGGCATTCTCGACGATATCGCCGATGTAGCAGCTCCCCAGCCCCAGGGCCTCGGCGGCAACCACGGCGTTTTGCGCAGCGATCACGGCGTCTTGGGCCGCGATGGCAAAGTCGCCCAAACCCGGCGCACGGCGGGGCGCCTTGCCCGTGCGCTCGACAAACTCGGGCTCAAAGCAGCCCACATGCTCAAACAGATCGATCCACTTGGCATAATCGACCACAAATATTAGTGCCCAGGGTGCCTTGGCGATCATGGGCTGGTGGTCGCACAGGTCGGCCAAGCGATCGAGCGTAGCCTGCTCGCGAATACTGATGATGGAATACATCATCATGGCGCCCGCCGACGGCGCGCGACTCGCCGCATGCAGAATCGCTGCACGCTGCTCGTCGGTCACCGCCACGGGACGGTCATTGTCATCGCGCGCAAAAGCGCGCGTGGACGAACGGCGCTCCAAGATGTCCAGCACCGTGTTGCCCGTAGTCTCGACCGGATAGCCGCACGTATCCACGCCCGCAGCTCCGCCGCCGCCCATGTCCGCCTTGCAAACCTGCTCGTTCATCGCCCTGCCCTCGCCATTTCTTTAAGAAGCCTTTACGTTTCCGTGTAATTCCCGTCCATTATCGCGCAGGTCGCCACTACATTGCGCCACACCACCGCACATGCGCGTTAATATGGCTGGTTGTTGTGCGCAGCCCGCAAATGCAGTGCATATTTAGGTAACAATCGGGTAAACCCCCGCTTTCGTAGGTTTTAAGTTTGTGAGGAGTCTCAGCATGTTCGCTGCCGCCATCTCGCTCGTCGGTCTTGCGGCGACCGTCTACCTTGTTTTGCGCGAGGCCAAGGCCATTCGCGCTCAGTCGGGCACCGTTGCCAAAAGCGCTCTTGGGTGGAGCGTCGTCTTCGGCCTGTTCCAGGTCTTTTTGACTATTTGGGGCGCCATTGGCCTCGTCGCCCAAAACGAGCCGCTCGCCTTTGTGATGCTCATCCTGACCAATGCCATCCTCACCGGCTGCGCTTGGGCCAGCATCGCCCGCGACCGCATCGCCCCGCGCGTCTTTGCGTTCGCCGGGCCCGACGCCCCGCCCCCACCGGCAAGCTCGCCCGCCTGCGCGGCGCCTTTGTGGGCAAACCGCTCGTCGCCGCCGTCTTGTGCCTGCTGCTCGCCGGCGTCTTTGCGCTGCTGGGCATGGAGGTCTCGTCCAACCACGACTTTACCTGGGTCTACCCCCTGTGCATCCTGCTCGAGTGGGCCATCATCACCACGCTCATGGTCGGCCTGTTCTTCCTGTTCCAGCGCCACGGCGCAGCTCCCGCGGTCCTGGCCTTTGCCCTCTTTGTCCTGGGCATTGCCGAGTTCTTCGTCATCACGTTTAAATCCATGCCCATCCAGCCGGGCGACCTTTCGGCCATCTCCACCGCCGCCGCGGTCGCCGGCACCGGCTACACCTTCTCGATCTCACTGTTCTGCGTGCTGTCCATGGGCTTTACCGCCATCGCCATGCTGCTGTGCGAGTACGCCGGCCTGGTGGCACCGCACCGTCAGAAGGGCGCCGCCAACGCCAAGCGCATGCTGCTCACCAACCTGCTCGTCGCCGTGCTGTGCCTGGGCGGTGTGACCGCGCATGTCACGCTTATCGACTACTACAACACCCTCGGCATCACCGTCTACACCTGGCGCCCGCTCGAGAGCTACTGGCGCGAGGGCTACCTGCCCGCTTTCATTAGTGCGGCGCAGTCCATCAAGCCGCCCAAACCCGCCGACTTCTCCGTCGACGATGCCAAGGCCACGCTCAAAAAGTACGCCAAGGCCTACGACAAGTCCGACGCGGCCAAGAGCGACGAGCGCGCCGCCGCAAAGGAGCAGTTCGACAGCGAGAAGCCCACGGTCATCGCCATCATGAACGAGACGTTCTCGGATCTGTCGATCTACCAGAACATGCGCGCCGGCTACGAGGGCCCGCAGTACTTTAAGAACCTGTCAAACTGCCTCAGCCGCGGCAAGCTCTACGTGAGCGCCTACGGCGGCGGTACCGCCAATACCGAGTTTGAGTTTATGACCGGCAACTCCATGGCCAACCTGGGCTCGGGCGTGTACCCCTACACCATCTACAACATGGAAACGACCGGGAATCTGGCAGAGCAGTTCAAATCGCTCGGATATTCCACCACGGCCATGCACCCCAACCACGCAACCAACTGGAACCGCGAGAACGTCTACAAGGACTTTGGCTTTGACCGGTTCCTGTCCATCAACGATTTCCAGGGAGCCGACACCCTGCGCGGCATGGTGACCGACCAGGCGACCTACGACAAGATTCTGGAGCTGCTCGACCAGAACGCCGATCCGCAGTTTATCTTCGACGTGACCATGCAGAACCACTCGGGCTACGACACGGGCCTGCTGCCGGTCGATAAGCAGATGCATCTGAATATCGACACGACCGACCTGGACGCCAAGACCGTCGAGGACGGCACGCTGTCCGATGTCGACGAGTATGTCTCGTGCATCGAGCAGTCCGATCAGGCGCTGCGCTACTTCCTCAACGCCTTGAGCAAGCTCGACCGCAAGGTGGTCGTGGTGTTCTGGGGCGATCACCAGCCGTTCTTCCCGTCCAAGTTCAACGACAAGTGGTTTACCGGCGAAGACGACGCCACGCATCAGGAGCGTCTGTGGCAGACCGACTACATCATCTGGGCCAACTACGACGTTGCCGGCTGCGACCAGACGAGCGAGGTCGACGACCTGTCCACCAACTACCTGTCCACGCAGCTTATGCAGCTGATCGGCGCCCCGCTTTCCGACTACCAGAAAGCGCACATGACGCTTCGCGAGTCGCTGCCCGCCATCAACTCGGTGGGCTACGAGGACGCCAGCCTGCGCTGGGCGCTCTCCTCCAACGTCACCGGTGACGACGCCGCCGCAGCAGCCGCCACCAAGGCGCGCGAGGATTACGCCAAGATGCAGTACTACGAGATGTTCCGCGATGGCAAGAACGTCTATACGGAGCACTTCCAGACCGAGGCCAACGAGACCGACCCCAACCTGGCACCGGGTACGACCAAGATTAAGTAGCTGCTAGCTGCTGAGCCACAACTGAAACGTCTGTCCAGGCGGAGGCATATAAGGTTCCCTGCTCGGACAGTCCTGCGCAAGACGAAGGCCACATTAAGTGGCCTTCTTTGCGTGCGGAACTCGCGATGAACCTTATATGCCTCCGCCTGGACAGACGCCCTGATGTTGGGGCGTGGCTTGTCTTGGGTGTATCGCCGAACATATATAAGTTGAAGGCCACGTTATGTGGCCTTCTTTGTTTGCGGAAAGTGTGTCCCGGAATTCTTGTCTGGAATGGGATGCAGTTTCCGCTTGGGACCCGATTGGGAAAGTGTGTCCCACTATTCAGCTGGATTCCGGGATGTATTTTCCGGTTGAGGCTCGTTGGGAAAGTGCGTCCCGGTCTGGGCGCTAATTGTGGGATGCAGTTTCCGCTTGCGGAGTCTCCACTCAACAGAAAACCCGGGTGGCCTGTTTTTTGGCTACCCGGGTTTTTGGGTTGTCGATATGTTCGACTGGCTACTAGTGGGTCTTGCGGCGCTTGATCAGCATGATGAGGGCTATCACTACGAGCGTTGCTCCCGCTGCTGCTGCGGTGGCGACTAGGGCGAATGTTTGGTCGCCGGTGTTTGCGAGGTTCTTCGCTGTGGTCGTAGTCTTAACCTTGGTGTCGGTCTTAGCTCCGTTGTCGGACTTGGGCTTGTCCGGGTTCGTCGGGGTCTCAGGAGTCTCGGGGCCCTTTGAGCCTTCGGAGTCGGTGGGGCCGGCAGTGTTTACCAGCGTATGGTCCAAGAACTTCTTGGCGCCCGCGCTTGCCTGCGAGAACAGGCGGCGTGTGCGGATCGGAGCGGCGTTCACCGTTGTGGGCTTCGTCTCCTCGGCCGCGATGTTCACCAGTGTCACACCGGTATCGAGGCCGACGTCGTTGTAACCCACATGGCAGTAGTACTGCGCGCCGTCATCATCTGCGGTCAGGTCAATCCCAAGCGTCGAGGCCGTTCCGGCTTCGAGGTTGCCATCGGCACCCACACGCTTGAACTCGGTCTCACCACGGCCCTTGCGGTACCAGATGTATGTCGGCGCCAGCTCCGTTTCGCTACCGTCGGCACCGAGCTGCGTCACGTTGCCGATAGCCGAGAGCGTTAGGTGGCTTCCCGCCGCGCGCTCAACCGAGGATTCGTATTCGACACTCTCCCCCTCTTCAACATCCGCCGCAGGTCCGCTCACGCTCATCGTCATGCCCTCGGGCATGGTCTTGACCGTGATGATTGCCGAGCGAATGCCCGTTTCGTTCGTTGAACCATTCTTAACGGCGGCAATGGCAAATCGATACTCCGTATTGGGCTGCAACCCGTCCCAGGTAAGCGAGGTCTGCGTATTGTCGGCGATCTTCCAGCTGTTGACGATGGCGTCGGCCGCGTTACTCTGCAGCATACCCACGCCGTAGCTAAAGCCACCCCTGTTTGCGAGCACGTCGTCCCAGCTAAACGCGACACTGGTCGAATCAACGGCGTTTGCCGTAAAGCCCGTCACGGCCGGTGCCTCGGGCATCTCGACATCCTTGACGTCATAGCCCACGATCCAGAACTGATCGGTGTCCTTGGTGCCGAGTTTGTCGCCCGAGCCGTCCTCGAACTTGTTGACATCCACCGCGTTGACGCCCAGACGCCACACAAAACCGTACTTGCCCTGCGCGGCCTCGGGCAGGTTGTCGACGGTGCCGCCGTATTCGGTCGATTCACTCGAGGAGTTACCCGTAGTAAAGCCGGCGTTGGCACCAAAGCACAGGCCGCCAAACAACTCGTGCTTTGCGAGCTTCGCGCCCATGACAACGCTGCCGTTCAGCGTCAAGCCGAGCTCGAGCTCCTGCTCCTTGCCCTCCTCGAC
>JBKWEB010000023.1:0-33563 GCA_046976245.1 Collinsella sp.
GCACCGGGCCGCTGTCCTCGAGCCGGCATCAGCTTGCCGGTCTCAAAACGTATGCCGTCCGGTACGACCAACAGCCGAGTCTTGCGCCCAGTTCGAGCAGCGCCAGAGCCCCGTGCCGGAACCCACGCAGCCGATGGCAGGGGAATTCAGCCGCGGCCATCGAGGAGCCGACCCAGGGACGGCGCCCCCAGTCCTCGAAAGATTTCCACCGCCCCCTACAGGCCTGGATTGATTTAACAGTTGATTTAATCCGGCTGAACAAGCCGAGCATGGGCCGGTTGACAAAATGTAAGGTAAAAAAGCAGATACGACCGTACGCCGGTGCGTGGTTCGGGTGATGTGATAGAAAGTAATACACGTATTACATCTAACCGGGAGGTGCATCATGGCAACCGCCACCGCAGCCCTGAGAACCCCCGAGGACCTCGCAAACAGGTACGACCGCCTGGCGAAGTCGACGGGCCGCACGAAAACCTTCTACATGACGGAGGCGCTTGCCGCAGAGATAGGCAGGCTCGAATACGAGTACGGCCTCATGAATTATCCGGGAAGCGTTTGGTTGCGAGGTATGCCAGTGTGAGGGCCTGATTCGTCAGGCCCCGCACAGGGGGACCGCGATGGTGGCCACCGCGCCGCCCGAGGGGCTGTTGGCGAGCGAGACGGAGCCCCCGTGGGCGCTCGCGGCCTCGGAGGCGACGTGGAGGCCGAGCCCGTAATGGCGGCCTCCGTCGCGCGAGGAGCGGGAGGAGTCGTCTGTGAAGAGGCGCTCGCAGCCGCGTTCGAGGGCGGCGGGAGAAAAGCCCGGTCCGTCATCGGCAACCTCGATGACGAGGTATCCACCAGCGACGTCGCAGGAGACCACCACGCGCGAGCGCGCGTGCTCGGCGGCGTTGGCCACGAGGTTCACGGCGGCTCGCGCCAGGGTGGTTCGGTCGAGTGGGGCCTCGGGCGTGCCCGCGACAGCGGGGCCCGTGGCTGCGTCGAGCGTCACGCCTCGCGCCCGGGCGATCTGGGCGGCCTCGGCGAGGACCTGCTCGCAGAGCTCGGCCGGCCGCATGGGGGCCCTCTCCGCCCCGCCGGACCCGCGCGAGGCCTCGATGAGCAGACGCACGTAGCCGTCAAGCCTTTCGACACTGCCGGCTATGTCGCGCGCGGCGGCCGCGAGGTCGGCATCTTTCTCGTCTTCCAGCTCCTCCGCCACGAAGTCGGCGTTGGCGCGGAGCACGGTGAGCGGCGTCTTGAGATCGTGGGCGAGCGACGCCACCTGCTCGCGCTGCCCCCGCTCCGCGGCCCAGCGGGCCTCGAGCGACTCGGCGAGGGAGGCCCGCATGGCGTCCATCGCGGCGAGGACGTCGTTCACCTCGCGCACGTTGGTGCTGCCGACCGCGAAGTCGAGCTCCCCCGCGCCGACGCGCCCCGCCGCCTCCGCGAGCGGCGCCATCTTGCGCGAGATCACGCGGCTCGCGCGGCGCGCCACGAGCGCGAGCGCGAGCGCGCTTCCCGCCGCGGCGCCGACGAGCATGAGGTTCTGCGGGTTGGGAAGCAGGCCGGCGAGATCGCGCGAGACCCACTGCGGCAGGTACTCGCTGACGAGTGCGCAGGCCCCGCCGTCCTTAAGCGGGAACGCGGCGTAGGTGAGACCCGAGCCCCCGCCCTCGATCTCCACTGTGCCCGGATCAGCGGCGAGTGCCGTACGGGCCATTTCCGTCGCGTCCTCGAGCCGCGTGCCCTCGAGGTCAGTCATCAGCACGTATCCGTCATTGTTCAGGATGAGGTAGCGGTACGCCGTCGGCACGTCCTGCTGCCCGCAGACGCCGTCGCGTGCCAGGCCCTCCGCGACCTCGCGCGCATTGGCCGGCCCCCAGCTTGCCTCATAGACGAAGCCCGCGTTGATCGCCACGGAGAGCACCATGAACGAGGCGAGCCACGCCGTGGCGACCGCCGCGAACGCGTAGGCGAAGTAGCGCGCGATGACGAAGGAGAGCGGCATGCCCCCGCGACCTCGCGCCCCGATCTTCAGAGCTGCCACTTGTACCCCATCCCCCAGACGGTCGCGATCGGATCGGCGCCGGCCTCGGAGAGTTTCCTCCGGGCGCGGCTGACCTGCATGGATATGGCCGCGTCGTCGGCGTCGCTCTCCCAGCCGAGCACCGCCTCGCGTATCTGCGCGCGGCTCATGACCTGCCCGGGGTGACGAGCGAGGTACTCGCAGATGGCGTACTCGGTGGGCGTGAGCGGCACGGCCTCGCCGCCCACGGCGAGGCCGCGCGCCCCGAGGTCGATCCGCACCTCCCCGAAGGAGAGGGCGTGCGAGCGCGGCCGGCGCTCACGGCGTAGATGGGCAGCGACCTTGGCGCGCAGCTCCGCGGCCCCGAAGGGCTTGCGGACGTAGTCGTCGGCGCCCAGGCCGTAGCCGGCCACAGCATCCTCCTCGGCCACGCGAGCGGTCAGGAAGACGATGGGCCCGTCGAAGTCCGGGCGGATCTGCCGCACGAGCTCGAAGCCGTCGAGCCCCGGCATCATGACGTCGCAGAGCACGAGGTCGAAGCGCGAGAGGTCCATCCCCGGGACCGCCGTCGGGTCCGCCGCCTGACGACCTCATGGCCGTCGCGGCCGAGGACGCGCGCGAGCGCGTCGAGGATCGCCCGCTCATCATCCACTGCCAGTATCCTCGCCATGTTCGACCTCCTGAAACTCCCGTCGGCATTGTACTGCGCCGCGCTCAGCGGTCCAGAGCCCGCGCGCAGCCGCGGGCGCGAGCACCCACATGGCGACCTCAGGGTTGGGCAGCGCGCGTTCGGCGATCGAGCGCAGCGCCGACCCCCAGCCGGCGTCGAGCAGGGCATTCCCGCCCAGGACGAGCGCTGCGGAGAGGAGGACGAGCATGGCGGCGAGCGGCCTCCTACGCATCTACCCTCCCGTCCTCGAAGCGGCAGAACCAGGCGAGAAGGACGGCATCGGCTGCCAGGGTGAGCACGAGGCTAGCGAGCGCAGTCGTGAGAAGAGGGCCCGCCGCGCGTGCGGCGTCGATGAAGGCCTCCACCCCAAGCGACCCCAGGCGCGCGGGCCAGGCGAGCGGCACCCAGTTCAGGGGCGTCGCCGGGCACCGGTGAGCTCGCCGGTCATGAGGCCGTGCGCAGTCCGCCCACTGAGAAGAACGCGAGGAGCATCCCCGCCGCGCCGGCGCCGATGGCGGCGTTGCGGCCGAGGCGCAGGGCCACGCCGAGCCCCAGCGCGTAGAGGGGCAGGCTGCCCAGCACGATGCCCGCCCAGGCGGCCGCAAGCGAGCGGGCCCGAGCGGCAGGCGCCCGGCGACGGCGAGCACGGCCCCGAACACGCCGAGCGCCACGGCCAGCGCGCCCGCGCCGAGCGCCGCAAGGGCGAGCAGCTTCGCCGCGACGGCGCGCCCGCGCGAGGGACCGCCGTGAGGTTGGCGAGGCGCCCGGCAGCGCGCCCTCGTCCACGGCGAGCCCGCAGACGATGGCGGACATGAGCGGCATGAGGGCGCCGAGGAACTGGGCGTAGGCGTCCGCGCCCAGCGCCGGGTCCCATCGGGTAACGGAGAAGTACTCGCCGCAGGCAAGACCGGCTGCCAGGCCGCAGACGAGGTGCACCGCCGTGAGCGGGGACGCGCCAGGCGCAGGGCCTCGGAGAGCAGGGCCCGCGGGAGAGTCATGCGCGGAGTCGGGTCGGAGAGTCGTGTCACGGCCATCACCTCTCCTCGGAGCGCGCGAACCAGGCCGCGCCCGCCGCCGTGAGCGCGGCGAACGCGAGCGCGCAGACCGCAAGGCCCGCCAGCGTGAGCATGCCGTCTGCCGCGAGCGCCCCACCGAGCGCCATGTCCGCCGCGAGTGGCTCGCCGCTCGGCAGCACGGGGATGAAGCTCGTGGGGATGACCATGCTCGCCGACGGCGGAAAGAGCTGCGGCAGCGGCACCAACGACCAGGCGAACCCGCCCACGAGCTGCGCGGCGAGCGGGCAGAAGATGCCCGCGAGCATGCCGAGCCGCGCCGTGAGAAAGAGCCCTGCGGGAATCATCCACGCCACGGTCACCGTGTTGACGAGCGCGCAGAGGAGCATCGTGAGCGTGCCCGCGGCCGTGAGGCCCTGCGAGGTGAACGCCGATCCCGCAAGGTAGATGCCGAAGACCACGAGGTTCGAGAGCGTGCAGAGCGCGAGGCACCAGAGCGCCTTGGCCCACCAGGCGCGCCCGAGCGGGAAGCCCAGGCCCAGAAGCCCCCGCATCCGCGTGCGAGCGTCCGCCCGCGCGACGCACGCCACCACGAGCGAGAGAGACACGGGCAGGAAGAGCGCGTACCAGTAGTTCCACGCGCTGAAGATCTGCACGCCCCGGTAGGGCATCGCGCCGAGCAGCGGCATCGGCAGCGTCATGAGCACGGCCAGGCGAACCGGTGCCGCGTGGCGCGACTTCAGGGCCTCGGCGCGCAGACCCGCGAGCAGGCCGCCTTTCTCGCCCGTCATGCCGCCACCTCCCCGCGTGCTCGACGCCCCTCCCGGCAGACGCTCATGAAGAGTTCCTCGAGGTCCTGCCCGGGCCGAAGCGCATCCTCGTAGGCGAGGCGCCCCCCGCAGATGATGCCGATGGTGTCCGCCATCTGCTGCACCTCGGAGAGGATGTGGCTCGAGACGATCACCGTCGTGCCCGCCGCCGCGAAGCCGCGGATCTGGTCGCGCAGCTCCTCGATGCCGATGGGGTCGAGGCCGTTGGTGGGCTCGTCGAGCACGAGCAGGCGTGGCCGGGCGATCAGCGCCAGCGCGAGCCCCAGGCGCTGCCGCATGCCCATCGAGAAGCGCCCGGCGCGCTTCTTCCCGGTGTCCGCGAGGTCCACGGCGGCGAGCACCTCATCTACGCGGCTCTCGGGAAGGCCCAGCAGCGTGGTGCGCACGCGCAGGTTCTCGCGCGCGGTGAGGTTGGGGTAGAGCGGCGCCTCCTCGATGAGGCTGCCGATTGCGTAGAGGTCCTCGCGGCGCCAGGCGTGCCCGGCAAAGAGGATCTCCCCGGCCGTCGGCCGCAGCATCCCGCAGATCATCTTGAGCGTTGTCGACTTGCCGGCGCCGTTGGGGCCGAGCAGCCCGTACACCTCGCCCTCGCGGATATGAAGGCTCACGTCGGCCACGGCGTCCTGCGCCTGGTCGCCGCGGCCGAAGCGCTTGGTGAGCCCGCGCGTCTCGAGCATGTAACCCATGGGCTTATCCTTTCTCTTCCGGGCGCGCGGGCCGAGTCGCCGTGCCCGCGCGCCTTACCTTTCGGGTTCACCATCCATGATGGGGCGCGTTTCTAACGAAGCCGTAACGGCCGTTGGGCTCTTTTGGTGCCAGCCCTTCTCGACCCGTACGCATTTGCTTAAAGCAACAACTTTCCCGATCGATGTAATCACCGAATCAAAACGTGTACACCAGCCACCAAAGATGCCGAAAAATGTCGCTTTTGGAGGCTGATGTACACGAATGCAGAATCCAGCGCAGCCCAGAGGCGCCCTCCACATGTCTGGACTCTCTATGGCTGCGCTGGATAGACATCGCCGGAACGGGTATAGTATCGAAAGTTTTGTCGTTAACCAGCGGGGGAGTCCTGTGGGCATCAAAAAGAAGATCAAAAAGGAGCTTATCGGCACTTCCGATTACCCGTCGAATAAGATCTTTACGATCTCCAATTTCATCACCTTTACGCGCCTGATCCTCACCCTGGTATTTCTGTACCTGTTTGTGACGGATAACAACCGCGTCATCGCCATCGCTATCTACGCCGTTGCCGCCTCCACCGACTGGATGGACGGGCAGATCGCCCGCATGACTAAGACGGTCTCGTGGCTCGGCAAGGTCATGGATCCCATTTGCGACCGCGCGCTGCTGTTCACCGGCGTGCTGGGACTGGTGGTCCGCGGAGAGCTGCCCATCTGGGTCTGCGTGCTCATTATTGGCCGCGACATCTATCTGGGCATCGGCACGCTTATCGTGCGTCATTATCACCGTCGCCCCATCGATGTCGTCTTTCCCGGAAAAATTGCCACAGCGCTGCTCATGACCGGCTTCTCGCTCATGCTGCTCGGGTTCCCCGTTGTTGACGGCCTACATCTTTTACCTTCAACCCTTACGGCCTTCCCGGGCCTCAACGGAAGCTCGGTGCCCCTCGGCATCTTCTTTGTGTACGGCGGCGTGATCTTCTCCATGCTCACGGCTGTCATCTACTCCATTAAGGGCGGAGTGGCCATTAAACAGGCTCTCGCGCATCCCGAGGACGAGGACATCGACTTTCTGAACCCTGAAATCGAAGACTGATTCGTTGGGGTATGATTACGTACGGTTCATTATTTGCGGCACGTCCGCGATAAGTTAGGGGTTGTCATGGACAACATGGTTAACAATATGCCTCAGAATGATAAGACTGCTGACGCTACCTGCGTATTCCGCGTGCCTTCAAGCGACGTCACCGTTCCCGACCTCATGGCCAACGTGCGCATCACCGCACCCGTTCTGTCCATCGTCAAGGGTCCGCAGACCGGTGCCGCCTTTGAGCTCGAGGACGACGTGACCACCATCGGCCGCGATCCTGCGAACGGCATCTTCCTCAATGACATGACCGTTTCGCGCAGCCACGCGCGCATTATTCGCGAGGGCCTCGGCGCTCACATCGAGGACCTGGGCTCGCTCAATGGCACCTGGGTTGACGGTGCCATCGTCAATGCAGCCCCGCTGCACGACGGTTCTTCCGTCCAGATCGGTACGTTTACGCTCATCTACCACGAGAGCACGCCGGAGCGCATCGAAACCGGTGAGTAGGGCATGGCCGAACGCAACTATCTGAGTATCGGCCAAGTCGTCAACCTACTTCGAGGCGCATACCCCGATCTTTCGAACTCAAAAATTAGATTTCTAGAGGATGAGGGGCTCATTACCCCTCATCGTACGCCTAAGGGATACCGTCAGTACTCCAAGGAGGACGTTGATCGCCTGGAGGTCATTCTGCACTTGCAGAAGACTCGCTACATGCCGCTCAACGTAATTAAGCAGCGCTTGGAAAACGCCACGGACCTGTCAACGCTCGCCTACGAGGTGGGCTTGCTGTCCGATGTTCCACTCAAGACGGAACCCAAGGAGACTAAGCAAAAGCTACATCCCATCGAGACCATTCCCGATATGCTGGGCGTCGAGATTTCGTTTATCCGCTCGCTCGCCGAGAACGACCTCATTCGCATCATCAAGAGTCCGCAGAATCGTGAGCTCGTCGATGGCCGCGATTTTCCGATCATCCGCTACTGCTCCGAGCTGTCGCGCTTCCATATCGAGCCCCGCAACCTGCGTCAGTACGTGTCTTCCGCCAACCGCGAGTCCTCGATGTTTGAGCAGGTGCTCGTGAGCATGCTCGGCATGGACACCTCCGATGACGAGCGCGACGCCAAGCTCGAGCGTGCGTTTAAGAAGCTTCACGACCTGACGGAGGGCGTGCACACCGCGCTGCTCAAGAACCGCGTTTTTGAGTCGCTCAACGCCGTGGTCGAAGACGCCGACATCGATGCACTCGATGAGGAAATCACTCGTTCCGAGTCCACCAAGGCCAAAAACGAAGAGAAGGCTGCCCCTTCGGGTGCATCGCACGACGAGTCGCTCGTACAGCCGTCCAAGGTTGTCACCCCTTCGCATTCCGGTACCGCAACCGCGGGCAAATAACCGCCGCCGCCAATCCGGCAATCCATGAAAGGTCACGCAATGTACGACTTCGAATCTCACATCGTCGACATCCCCGACTATCCCGAGCCCGGAGTCATCTTTAAAGACATCACGCCGCTCTTTGGCAATCCCGAGGCGCTTAAGGCCATGACCGATGCTCTTGCCGAGCATTTTGCCGGAATGGGCATCACCAAGGTCGTGGGCCCCGAGGCTCGCGGCTTTATGGTTGGCGTACCGGTTGCCGTCGCCCTGGGCGCCGGCTTTGTTCCCGCACGTAAACCGGGCAAGCTGCCTCGCAAGACGATTAGCCGGAGCTATGAGCTCGAGTACGGCACCGATTCAATCGAGATTCACGCCGACGCTATCAGCTCTAAAGATACCGTGTTGATTCTGGACGACTTGGTCGCGACGGGCGGAACCGTCGAGGCAACAGGTAAACTGGTGCGAGATATGGGCGCTAAACTCGTAGGCTACGGTTGTATCCTTGAGCTTGCGTTCCTCAATCCGCGCGAGAAGCTCACGCCGTCTGATGACGATGTTGAGCTCTTTAGCCTGGTGACGGTGGACTAGCCGTTACCCTTAGTTACTGGAAAGGAAGCTACATGCGCACAGCAAACACGCACAAAAACATGGCACGCTGCGCTGCTACGGCAACCCTCGCTTGTGTTTTGGGCTTGGGCCTCGCGGCTCCTGCCTATGCCGATACCGCATCCGACCTTGCCGCTGCTCGTACGAAGCTCGAGCAGATCGGTACCCAAACCCAGCAGATTTACGATGAGCTCGCCACGCAGACGCAGGCACTCGATCAGACTGCTGGCGAGATCACGCAAAAGCAGCAGGAGATCGCCGATGGTCAGGCCAAGCTCTCAACCTATGTCGCCGGCGAGTACAAAACCGGCGGTCTGAGTCTGCTTCAGGTTCTGACGGGTGTCGATGACCTGAGCGATATGCTCAACCGTCTGTTCTACTACGGCAAAGTTTCCGATAAGCAGGCTCAGACCATTCAAGAGGTCAAGGAGCTTAAGCAGCAGCTCACCGATAAGCAGGCCGAGCAGGAAAAGAACGTCGCCACCACGCAAAAGAAGGTCGACGAGCTTAACGCCCAGCAGGCTGAAGCCCAGAACGTCGTAAACTCTCTGGATTCACAGCTGCAGGCCGAGCTTGCCGCTGAGGCCGAGGCCAACGCCGCGCTGCAGGCCGGCATCAACGCCAGTACCGCCGAGAAGGCCACTGTGAGCAACGAGACTGCAGGTACGACCGAGAACACCAACAACGGTGGCCAGACCAGCAATAATAACAACCAGGGCGGCAACACTCCGGCTCCTACGCCGGCACCTGCTCCGACGCCGCAGCCCTCTACGCCTGCTCCGGCTCCGACGCCTTCTGCTCCGAGCCAGTCCGTCGATGGCGGTTCTGTTGTCTCACGTGCATACAGCAAGCTTGGTTGCGCTTATTCCTGGGGCGGAATTGGCCCGAACAGCTTCGACTGCTCTGGTTTTGTTAGCTATTGCCTCACTGGTCGCTATTGCCGCCTGGGCACCACGGGTACCTTTATGGGCTGGACGCGTGTGTCCGATCCGCAGCCCGGTGACGTTGTGGTCAACTCGTACCACACCGGCATTTACATCGGTGGTGGTCAGATGATTCATGCTTCCGACTACAACACGGGTGTTATCATCAGCTCCGTTGCCGCCGGCATGAACAATAACTATATTTTCGTTCGCTACTAAGTATTCAGATAAAGCAAACGGATATGGACCTCGTGGCTTTAAGTCGCGAGGTCCATTCTTTTTTCTCTAATCTTGTACGGCTATCTAGTATTCAAAACTAGATAGCCGTACATTCAGTTTGCAAGATGGCTATAATTGTTGAAGAACAATTAGAAAGGACCCTCTATGAGCTGGGCACTTATCTCAGATTCAAGCTGTAACCTCCGCGATTGGCAACCGACCGCGCCCCATACCACCTTTGCATTTGCGCCCCTCAAAATTCGAGTGGGGGAGCGTGAATTCATCGATGACCTTTCGCTCGATGTTCATGAGCTCAACTGCGCTGTTCAGGCGGAGACGAACGCTTCTTCGAGCGCTTGTCCCAGCGTAGGGGAGTGGGCCGAGCTCTTCAAATTGGCAGACAAGACCATCTGCATGCCGATCTCTGAGGGCGTGTCGGGCAGCTACAACGCAGCAGCCACGGCTCGCGATATGGTTCTTGCCGAGGAGCCCGACCGGCAGATTCACCTAGTCAATTCGCGCGCAGCTGGCGGCAAAATGGACCTCATTTTCTTGCTGTTCGACCGCTATCTTGCAAGCAATCCGGATGTCTCATTCGAGGACGCTTGCGCATACTTCGATAGCCTTGAGCAGAACAGCAAAATCCTCTTCAGCTTGTGCAATTACGAAAACCTGGCCAAAGCCGGACGTATCCCTAAGGCAGCCGGCGTCATTGCCAACAAGCTCAATATCCGCATTTTGGGCACGGCGAGCGAGGCCGGTAAAATCGAACTCGTCGGGCACACGCGTGGCGAAAAGAAGATGCTCAACAAGATCATCGATACCATGGAAGCCGAGGGTTTTACGGGCGGCGAGGTCGTCATTGATCACGTTGAGAACGAAGCTGGAGCCCAGGCGCTTACTGACCGCATAGTCGAGCATTGGCCCGGCTCCAAGACCATCATCATGCCCTGCAACGGCCTGGATTCCTATTACGCCGAAATGCACGGCCTCATCATCGGCTACGGCATGGGCGTAGCTTCGGGCAAATAAAGTCCAACCAAGCAAAAAAACGGGCGGGACAAAGCGACAGATGGCTCTTTGTCCCGCCCGTTTTATACGTCGGCTAGCTATTAAACCCGTTGAACTTGAGATAGCTCATCAGGTACGCCTTCGAAACGAAGGACGATACCGCACTGCGCACAAGCAGCGACTCACGTGTGACCTGATGCGCTGTATCGGGTACAGGCGTCTGCTCGACGGAAAACGCCGCACGAATCGATGCCTCAAGTTGATCGACTACATAATCGAAAGCCGTCGGAGCATCGTAGCTCAAACGCTGAATATTAAAGAGCGCCTGGACCGCAGCGATGGGCAGCACCTGCTTAAAGATACAAATGGCGATGAGACGCGCAATCTGCTCGCGGCCATATTGCTTTTTGACCGGAGCAGGCACCAGGCCGACCTTCACGTAGTTATTGATCATCGATGGCGTAATGATAGGCTGCTCGACGCAAAGGGACAGCGGCTCCATCCACAGCGCAACATACTCAATGACCTGATCGCGGTAGAGCGTCACATTGGGCAACTGGTCATAGCGCGGCAGACTCAACGTATTAAGTTTGCGTACGATATCGGACTGAATAAATGCATCGGGCAGCACAGTGGGCTGAATATCCTCGGGCTTAATGCTGACCGACGAATCAGACATCGGAATAACGTGTTTAACGTGATTCATAAAGGTCCTCCGTTCATTTTCTATATTGTATTCTACGTTATCTAGTTTTGCATACCACGTAGCCGGCTAGAAAATTGGCGGGACAGTGCACTGATGTATCGTCCCGCCATTTGTTAATTGATAACAACCTTACATAATATATATTATCGTACTTATCCACGGAGAAATGCGTATGCGCTGGTTGCCGCTATGGCTCCATCAGAAACGGCGGTCACAACTTGGCGTAAACGCTTGGAACGGATGTCGCCAGCGGCAAATAGACCTGGCGTGCGGGTCGCCATGGATTCATCAGTCAGAATGCCGCCATCAGGCGCCAAATCAACTAGATGCTCAACAAGCTCGGAATGGGGCTGCGTTCCGGTAAAGATAAAGATGCCAAACGAGCCGGGCTCAAATGACTCGGTATGAGTCTCGCCGGATGCATTGTCCTTAAAGGTAATCGTCGTTGGCATGGCTTCGCCCGATAGCTCCACAATACTAGTTTGGTACCTAACTGTAATATTGTCCTTTGCGAGTACTTTCTGAACGACACCATCAGGCGCACGAAACTGATCGCGGCGCGGCACGATGGTCACGCTGTTGGCGATTTCTGACAAGAACAGGGCTTCCTCACAGGCAGCATTGCCGCCGCCAATGACAAAAACCTGCTTGCCACGAAAGAACATGCCGTCGCACGTCGCGCAATACGAAACGCCACGACCGCGATACGTATCCTCGCCAACAAAACCAGCAGATCGCGGCGTGGCACCCATGCAAGCGATAACGCTCGATGCCAGCGTATCGCCCATATCGTGATGCACCGTAAACAGCGCTGCATCGACATCGTAATCGATACCCGTAACCATGCTCCATGCAACCTGTGCACCCAGGCCCTCTGCATGCTGCTGAAAACGCTCGCCGAGTTCGGCGCCACTCAAGAGCGGAATACCCGGATAGTTCTCGACTTCATTGGTCGTGGCGATCTGTCCACCCGACATGCCCTGCTCAATCACGGTCGTCGTCAGGTTGGCACGCGCCGCATAAATGGCTGCGGCATAGCCCGCAGGGCCGCCGCCGATAATAGCAACATCGATCGGCTGATGGGTAGTCATGAAAAGACCTCCTGTCGAAAGATTGGCGTTCTTTGCGCTCATACCCAAATTTAGACGAACGTGACACTCATGCACTACAATGATTCCTTGCGAAACTAAGATGAAGGGGAGTTATCGATGGATCAAACGCAGATGGGCAATGACGCTCCCCTGCCCACGCACAGCACTCCCCAATCGGAGCAGACCTCGCTCTTGGCTCAGCAAAAACCCCTCGTGACCATCGTACACGCCTCGGTCGGCTCGGGCCACAAGGCCGCCGCCAACGCGATTGCACAAGCATTTGACCTTATCCGCGGCACCAAGGGAATCCCTGAGGATGTTGAGATCGAAGTCCTGGATATCCTCGATTTTGGACGTATTAAATTCGACGGCAATAAGACCGCGGCTTCTTTTACGGGAGCCACGCGCCCCATTTACGACCTGACCTGGCGATATACGCTTACGGGACATCTTCTCTGGGGTGGCGGCACGGCATGGTCGCGTATTATGTTCCCCGCCTTCAACGAATATATTCGTCGCCGCAGGCCTATAGCCGTGGTCGCAACGCACATCACAGCAGCCAATGTTGCCGTCGGCGCCCGCGTCATTACGGGCATCGACTATCCCGTCATTTGCGTACCGACCGATTACGAGGTCGAGGGTTGGTGGCCCCATAAGGACACCGACCTATTCTGCGTGGCAAACGAGTTTATGGCCGAAACGCTGCGCCCCCGCAAGGTCCCCGAAGCAAAGATTCGCATTACAGGCATCCCTATTCGCGCCGGGTTTGACACGGATTACAATCGCGAGGAAGAACTTCAGAAGTTCAACCTCCCCGTCGACAAGACCATTGTGCTGGTAATGGCCGGCGCCAGTTTGCCTCAACCGTACGTCCGCTTTCGCGCGGAGATGGACCGCACCCTCCCCTTCCTGCGCAGCTTCGAGGACATGCACTTTATCTTTTTGCCGGGCAAGGATGAGGAATACGCCACCCGCCTCAAGACGCTCTTCGACGCCATGAAGCTCGAAAATGTCACGGTGCTGGACTATGTAGACGACATGGCGGCCCTCATGCACGGATGCGACCTGGCAATCCTCAAATCGGGCGGACTCACCGTCACCGAGTGCCTATGCGCACATCTGCCGATGATTCTGCTGGGCAAGTCATACGGCCAGGAAAAGGCCAACACCACGATGCTCACCGGCATGGGCGCCAGCATGCACGTCACCACGGCACGAGAACTCATCGTTACCCTACGTCACTTGCACGACCATCCCGAATCACTCAAAGCGCTACTCATCAACGGCGAAGTACTACGCCGCCCCCACGCAGCCGAAGACATAGCCATCGCAACCATGGAGCTCGTAGGCAAACCCCAAAAGCGCAAACGAGCCTTCTGCCGCTTCTACTGGGGCGGGAAGCCTGCTCATATCCGCTAGTGTCGGACTGTTCGCTTGCCCGTGGGGGCCTATATATCATCCCGTGCTCAAACATTCTCGCTTCGCTGCGAAACTGCGCGCGGGACGATATATAGGCCCCCACAGGCAAGCTGCGTTTACGCACTAGCAGCAAAACTAGATTCCCCTCCAGTAGAACCAACAAAGGCGAGACCGGAAAAGATAAATACAGTTAGCCGACGCGACAAAGAGACTATTCCTTTGTCGCATCGGCTAACTAGAATGTAAATTTTTTCAAGCGAGTAGCCGCCCGCCCGCCTCTCTCACATATCGTTCCACGCGCAGTTTCGCAGCGAGCGAAGCGACGCGAGAATGTTTGAGCATGGAATGATATGTGTGAGAGACGGGCGGGAGGGATACGAACGCCCCCGCGAGAATGTTTGAGCATGGGATGATATATAGGCGGGTCGGGCCGGTCAGCGGACAGTACGTAAACGACTAAGCGACGCCGCTGGAGCCGAAGCCTCCTTTGCCTCGGTCGGTTTCGTCTAGTTCTTCTACTTCTACGAGGTTGACGGTGGGGACTTCTTGGATGACGAGTTGGGCTATGCGGTCGCCTTTGTTGATTTGGATGTTGTTGGAGGGGTCTAGGTTGATGAGGATAACCTTGAGTTCTCCTCGGTAGTGGGCGTCAATGAGGCCCGGCGTGTTGACTATAGACAGGCCCTGCTTGATGGCCAAGCCGCTGCGGGGCTGGACGAAGCCGGCGTAGCCGTCGGGCAGGGCGATGGCCAGCCCAGTAGAGACCAGACGACGTTCGAAGGGCTTCAGAACGCAGTCCTCGTTGGAGCGCAGATCCAAGCCGGCATCGGTGGGATGGGCGTATTTGGGAAGCTCGACGGTGGGGTCGAGACGCTTTATGTTGACGGTAATGTTGGACATGAAATCACCTTAGCTTGTCGAGCTCTTGCAGAAACTCATCGACGTCTTTGAAATCGCGGTAGACCGAGGCAAAGCGGATGTACGCCACCTTGTCGATCTTGGCCAAGCGCTTGAGCACCATGTCACCCAACTCATGGGACGTGACGGCCGTCAGTGTGCGAGAGCGCAGCTCGACCTCGATGTCGTCGATAATCTCATTGAGCTTCTTAGTGTCGATATCGCGCTTGATGGTGGCGCGCATCAAGCCGACGAGCAGCTTATTGCGATCGAACCGCTGCTTGGTTCCGTCTGACTTAATGACCTCGATTGGGTCTTCGCATCGCTCGAACGTTGTAAAGCGATAGTTACACGAGCAACATTCGCGACGGCGCTTAATGGTGTTATTTGACTCCTGCATACGAGAATCAACGACGCGGGTATGTGCCTTGCCGCATTTGGGACAGCGCATGGTACCTCCTCTTAAACGATAACAAGGGTACCATGCGCAGCGCGATAATGATTACGAACGAGCAGGAACCTTAAGATGCGCACCGGCGGCGAGCGAACCATGCTCCAGATGATTGACGTTACGGATCATGTCGGAAGTCTCTTGCGTGGAAAGGCCTTCGATTGGATATTCCTCGGCAAGCGACCAAAGAGAATCACCAGGCTGAACGCGAATGGTCTCGTAAGTAATGTTGGAAACGGACTCGGCATACGCGGCGTGACGAGCGCTAAAGACCGAAGTAGCGAGGACAAAGAAGAGCGTAAGCGCAACGGCGACGGCGACAATCGTCGAAACCTTCAGGGCAACGCGGGCCGGCGCGACTACAGCCTGCTGATTGCGAGCAGGCTGTACGGTCAAAAGTTGAATGCCGGAGCGGCCACCCTGAACAACCGTAAAAGTGGGTTCTGCAGGCGTCTCGAGCTTAAGGGCGAGGTTTCCCTGGACCATATTCGTTGCGTTCATCATGTTCTCCTCTCGCGTGTTTTGCTGAGAACAGTTTTATCAAGCCGCGCGGACAAAAATTTCTAGCGCGAGAACGAATGTTCGGTTATTATTATCTTCGAACAGTTGTTCCTGTCAAGCAAAATTCGAACATTTGTTTGACATGGGTAGAGAGGATGCCCTGATGGCTCGCAAAATTACCAAGCGTCAGCAGCAAATTTACGACTTCATCAAGGAATATCAGCAGGAGAAGGGTTATCCGCCCAGCGTGCGCGAGATGGCTTCTGCCGTGGGCCTTTCCTCCCCCAGCACCGTGCACGCCCATCTCTCTGCCCTGGAGGCGCGCGGGCTGCTCAAGCGCGATGCCACCAAGCCGCGTGCCCTGGAACTCTTTAACGAGGATGGTTCCTCTGTCTCAATTTCTAAATCTGACGAGCCCACCGCACCTCGCGGAACGGTCTCGCTACCGCTCGTTGGTCGCGTCGCGGCTGGGATTCCCATTCTGGCCGAGCAGAATATCGAAGACACGTTTACTATCCCGACCGAAATCGCCACTGATCAGGGTTCCTTTATCCTTGAGGTGCATGGGAGCTCAATGATCAATGTCGGCATCTTCAATGGCGATTACATCATCGTCCGTGAACAAAAGAGTGCCATGAACGGCGAAATTGTCGTGGCCATGATTGATGGTTCGGCGACCGTCAAGACGTTCTACAAGGAGCAGGGGCGTGTGCGCTTGCAGCCCGAGAACGACACCATGGAACCTATCTATGCAACGAATCCCGTTATCCTGGGCAAAGTCGTCGGCTTGATGCGCCGGTTCTCGTAATGCAAAAACGCATAACCATATTTGATACCGTCCGCGGGTTTACGATGATTTCTATGGCAGGTTTTCACGCTTGCTATGATCTCGCCTACCTGTACGGCTGGGATATGCCCTGGTTTACCCAGTCAGCCTTTCAAGACATCTGGCGCGCCAGCATCAGCTGGGTATTTTTGTTTATCGCCGGTTGGATGTGCACGCTCTCACGCAACAATGCTAAACGAGCGGCCAAGTACGCTGCCGCCGCTTTGGTCGTATGGATTGCAACGACGCTTGTCTCAGTCGATGACTCAGTGAACTTTGGCATCATTTTCTGCATGGCGGCGTGCACCGCCATTATTGCGTTCGCGCGCCCGGCTCTCGATAGGGTGCCGGCAGTATGGGGTATAGCGATTTGCCTGATACTCTTTGCCTGTACCTGGAGCATTCCTAAAGCAGCCTACCCTATCCCCTATCTAGCTTGGCTGGGGTTCCCAGGTCCAGACTTTGTCTCCGGTGATTACTATCCACTCATCCCATTCTTTTTTATGTACCTCACAGGCTTCTTTGCCGCCCATGCGGCACGGAAATCAAGCCGCGAGGCGCCAGCATGGGCCTATGAGAATCCCATCCCGGCGCTCGCCAGCCTTGGACGTCATGCACTCCCCTTTTATCAACTGCATCAGCCCATCATTCTGGGCATTTTGGAGCTCGTCTACTCGGTGCGATAACGCTTGAGCCGCGGCGCAATACGAGCCGGCAGCTTTGCCACAATACGAACGCCGTCCTCAAGATATTCCTCATGCAAAAGGGTTCCCTGTTCATGCACCAGCGTGATGAGGGTGCCCTCGCGATACGGGATATCAGCAGAGAGCAACACATCGGTGGCAGCCGCCTCACGAGCAATACGGTCGACGAGATCGTCGAGTCCCTCGCCCGTCTGGGCCGAGAACAGCACGGCCTCGGGATAGCGACGACGGAAACTCAATCGATCAACGCTATCGAGAAGATCGATTTTATTGAACACCGTAAGCGTCAAACGCTCGCCAGCACCGATCTCGTCAAGAACGCGATCGACAGCCTCCAGCTGTCGCTCATAGTCCTCGTCAGAGGCATCCACAACTTTAAGGATCAGATCGGCACCAAGAACCTCAGACAGCGTGGACTTAAAGGCATCAACGAGACCATGCGGTAGCTTTTGAATAAAGCCGACGGTATCGGTAATCGTCATGCCACGACCGCCGGGCAGGCGATACGAACGCGTCGTCGGGTCGAGCGTGGCAAACAATTTGTCCTGTGAAAGCACCGTAGACCCGGTCAGGCGATTGAGCAACGTCGACTTACCGGCATTGGTATAACCGGCTAAAGCAACGCGAAACGCCGGCGACTCGATACGACTCTTTGACTGAACATCGCGGCGCTGTTCAACCTGCTTAAGCTCGCGACGAAGTGCGGCAATCTTGTTGCGAATCAAACGTCGGTCAACCTCGAGCTGGCTTTCGCCCTGGCCAAAGCGCGAACCAATGCCACCGCGTGTCTGCTCTTTAGCAAGATGGCTCCACATACCGCGCAAGCGGGGCAACAGATACTGCAATTGGGCTAGCTGCACCTGCAGGCGGCCCTCACGGGTCTGAGCGTGCAGGCCAAAGATATCGAGAATCAACGCCGTGCGGTCGATAATCTTAACCGGTTCACCCACGGCTTTCTCCAGATAAGACTGCTGCGAGGGCGTTAAATCGTCGTCGAAGATAACAACATCGGCATCCATACGATGCACGAGCCCGCAAAGCTCCTCAACCTTACCGGAGCCAATAAACGATTTTGGATACGGCTTAACCAGACGCTGTGACAAACGCGCCACGCACTGGGCGCCAGCCGTATGGGCCAGGCGCTCAAGCTCGTCAAGCGAACGATCAAGCGGCCAGGCGTTATCGCGCCACTCAACTCCGACAAGAACGGCACGTTCGGGCTCAGGCGCCGTGGGAACGAGGGGAAATCGAGCCATTAGGCCGCCTCGATACGGTGAAGGATATCCTCAACGACCTCATCGATCGTAAACTCGTCCATGTCGAACCACACGATGCGGTCATCGCGTTTAAACCACGAAAGCTGACGCTTGGCATAGCGACGCGAACGCATCTTGATGAGTTCGCGAGCCTCATCCATGGAAATCACGCCGTCAAAGGCATCGATAATCTCTTTATAGCCAATCGCTTGCATCGAAGTCAGGGCATCTCTCAGCCCCTGGTCCATAAGACCGCGAACCTCATCAATAAGACCCTGCTCAAACATCAGATCGACGCGTAGGTTAATACGCTCGTAAAGCGCCTCGCGATTACGCATCAATCCAAACCACAGAGCGTGATAATGCTCGCGCGGAACACTAAACTGCGACTTTTGCTGCGCGTAGGACACACCGTCATCGTGCATTTCGAGCGCGCGAATCACACGACGAACATTATGGGGATGGATGACCGCAGCGGACTCGGGGTCACGCTCAGCAAGCAGCGCGTGTAGCGCTTCCTCGCCAATGCGCTCGGCAAGCTCCTGATACCCCGCGCGGCGATCGTCCTCAAGTTCGCCCGAGGGAAAATCCATCTCATCCAGGGCCGCCTTGAGATACAAGCCCGTGCCCCCGCAAAACACCGGTAGGCGGCCCTCGCCCAGCAAGCGCTCAACATGTACACGAGCGTCTGCCTGATACAACGCTGCAGAATATGCAACGCCCGGTTCAACAATATCGACCAGGCGTAGAGGCGCCGTGCATTCCTCGGGTGCCATCTTGGCAGTGCCGATATCCATGCCTCTATATATTTGCATCGCGTCACACGACAGCACTTCGGACGAAAGGCGAGACGCCAAACGATCTGCGACATCACTTTTGCCAACCGCAGTCGGACCGACAATCGCAACGGCGGAAAGACCTGCCCCGGAAGAAATCATTAGCGCGGCTCGCCCACAACGGATCCGGACAGATACCACGTCTTGGCAACGTCGACGTCAACATCGACAATCTTGCCAATCAACTGATCGATGCTGTAGCCCTCGGGAATCGGTGCATGAACAGTCTGATTCTTAGGACTCTTGCCCAGCAGCATCGCGTCATTCTTTTTGCTCGTACCCTCAATAAGCGCCGGCACAACGGTGTGGAGCTCACCCTGGTTATACTCGTGCGCTGTGGTCTCGATAACCTCCACCAGACGGTTGAAGCGCTCAAGAATCACCTCATGCGGCGTGGGATCGTCAATCTCGGCGGCCGGAGTACCGGCGCGCTTGGAGTAGATAAACGTATAGGCCTGAGCATAACGGACCGTCTCGGCAAGCGAGAACGTCTGCTCAAAGTCTTCCTCGGTCTCGCCGGGGAAGCCCACGATGATATCGGTCGAAAGCGCGATATCGGGCATGCGATTGCGGATGCGATCGACAAGCCCCAGATAATCCTCGCGCGTATAGCGACGGTTCATCTCTTTAAGGATGCGCGTCGAGCCCGACTGAACTGCCAGGTGCAGTTGCGGCATGACGGCAGGCGTCTCGGCCATAGCGTCGATGGTCTCGGGCAGCAGGTCTTTGGGGTGCGAGGAAGTAAAGAAAATACGCTCTACACCCGTATCGCCCACGGCGCGCAGCAGGTCGGCAAAGCGCGGCTTGCCAAACAGGTCGCGACCATAGGAGTTGACGTTTTGACCCAGAAGCGTAATCTCACGCACGCCCTGGCGTACTAGACCGGTCACCTCGTCGACAATCTCCTCGAAAGGGCGACTCTTTTCGCGACCGCGCACATACGGCACGATGCAATAAGTGCAGAAGTTATTACAGCCCGTCATAATGGGGACCCAGGCGTGATACTGGGTCTCACGATGCCACGGCATGCTCATAGCATCCGTGTCCTCGTGCTCGTTGGTGCGAATATGACGCTTGCCGTCCAAGAATGCCTCGGCAATGAGCTCGGCAACATGCGCGATAGAATGCGTACCAAAGATGACATTGACGTTATCGACATTCGTGAGCAGGCCCTCGCCGTCGCGCTGCGCGATGCAGCCGCCCACGGCGACCACGCGCTTGCCCGAGGGCGAAGGCGGGAGGCTCTTACAAGAGTTGCACTGACCGTACAGACGGGTGTCAGCGGCCTCTCGAACGCAGCACGTCATGAACACGACAATGTCAGCATGCTCCGGATCGAGCGCCATAAGGCAGCCATACGAGTCGAGCAGGCCACTCACGCGCTCGGAGTCGTGCTGATTCATCTGGCAGCCAAAGGTGCGGATGAAGTAGGTTTTACCGGCAAGAATATCGCGTACGGAACCCTGGTCCATGTGTATAAGTCCTAACGAGGTGGAATAGGCGGAATCAAAGAGGGCGGGCAAAGAGTAAAAACTCTATGCCACAGGCTTAACGTCGTCCATCACAACGTTATCCATAGCAGCTCGATTAATCTGATGAACGTAAATAGAAAGACGGATGGCCGTGCGCGACTCCCCGTTGATGAGGATGTCGGAGAACACCGGCGCGCAGGAAATATCAAACCCGGTCGGAATCAAAAATCCGCGTGCAATGGCCACAGCCTTAATGGCCTGGTTGACGGCGCCCGCGCCGACACACTGAATATTGACGGGAACACCATCTTTGACCATGCCGGCAATGGCGCCGGCAACGGACGCGGGCGATGATTTGCTTGATACCTTCAGGCAATCCATGAAGAAACTCCTGCGTTTAAAAGTACGTTTTAACTGCAATAACTGTATCGTACCGAACGGACTCGGTAAAGATGCTATTCCTCTTTGGCAAGATCGAACGTCACGGTAATACGATCACGCGAAACACGAATCTTGGGGTCGCCGCAAAGGTTGAGATAGTACCGCGATGCAAGATCGTTAAAGTCGCGCTCGACGGCTCGCGAGAACTGCGCCATGTCGTCCTTGGCGATACGCAGCCCGCGACGATCTTTGGCGAGATCAACCGGAGCAGACGCATGTGAGGACGAATCGCGCTCGCGTAGCAGACGTGCGGTCACACCGCGAACGGGCTTAATCTGGCCCGCCAAGATACGATGCGCCGTACGCTCGGACATCTCAAGGCCCAAACCCGAACAGATACGGATAAAGTCTTCCGCATCCGAAGCAAGACCCAGACGATCCACCACGGGAAGCTCGGCTTCGTCATCGATAAACAAAAGACGAGAAGCATCGAGACGGCTGGAGGCCTGCGCATGCAACGTCGCGGCAATCTCGGACGGAGACCCCAAATAGACATCACAGGCGCGCAGCTCCTCGAGGGCAAACTCACAGGCGGCGCGAATGATGTTGTGAGGGCCACGGGCGCAGACATAGTGACCGTCCTCATCCTTCACGGCCTGAGGCCAGCTGGACTGATCGGCGCGCTCGCCAAGGCGGTCGGTAGCGACGCTCACCTTAAAGACCGAGCCAAGGTCAACATCAGACGCGACAACGCGCGCCTCGTCGGCGTTCTGCTTAATCGAGAACAATGCCATGCCTCGACCGTGAACACCCCAACGGTCCATCTTCATGCTCTCAAGCTTGGAAGTAACGCGGGCATCGAAGATGCGCTCCTGCATATCCTGCGGCACACCCGAGCCGTTATCCAGAAAGACGAGCGTACGGACACCATCTTCCTTGGTCGTAGCGAGATAGACCTTGTCGGCGCCGGCATCACGAGCGTTGCGCAGCATTTCGATGACAATATCCTCGACATGCTGAATGTCGTGCTTTGCCTGGCGCCGTTCAGCTTCCGAAACGCGGAGGCGGACATACCCCTCGCCAAGGTTCTCCTCGACGCGAAGGTTGCCCTCCCCCGACATCGACGCGATAAATGAGATGAGCTCGTTCGCGTCGTTCATGTTATTTAGCGATATCGACAGCGCGGCTCTCGCGAATCACGACGACGCGCACCTGGCCGGGATACTCCATCTCTTCCTCGATCTGATGGGCGATGTCATGAGCCAAGACCGTGGACTGAGCATCGGAAATCTTGTCCGGCTGAACCATGACGTGGACCTCGCGACCAGCCTGCATGGCATAGGTACGCTCGACGCCGTCATGGGAATTGGCGATCTCCTCGAGCTTCTCAAGACGCTTGATGTAGTTCTCGGCCGATTCGCGACGGGCACCGGGGCGAGAGGCAGAAACGGCATCGGCAGCCTGGACCAGAACATCGAGCACCGTGTTGGGGTCGACGTCGGCGTGGTGAGCCTCGATAGCGTGAACGATAACGGGCTTCTCGCCATAGCGACGGGCGAGCTCGGCGCCGATAACGGCATGCGGACCCTCAACGTCATGGTCGATAGCCTTGCCAAGGTCGTGCAGCAGGCCGGCACGCTTTGCAGTCACAACGTCCAGGCCAAGCTCGGAAGCCATCACGCCGCACAGGTCGGAAACCTCAAGGGAATGCTGGAGCACGTTCTGACCAAACGAGGTGCGGTAGCGAAGAGCACCCAGGGTCTTAACGATCTCGGGATGCAGATCGTGGATACCGGTATCGAAGGCAGCCTGTTCGCCAGCCTCGCGCACGCGCTGCTGAACCAAGTCGGCGGCCTTGTGATACATCTCCTCGATGCGGGCGGGGTGAATGCGGCCGTCGGCGATGAGGTTCTCAAGGGCGACGCGGGCGGTCTCGCGACGGACCGGATCGAAGCTCGAAAGCACGACGGTCTCAGGCGTGTCGTCGATCACAAGGTTGACGCCGGAAACCTGCTCGAAGGTGCGGATGTTGCGACCCTCGCGGCCGATGATGCGACCCTTCAGGTCGTCAGACGGAATATGCACGGAGGTAACGGTGACCTCAGCAGTGTGATCGGCGGCGCAGCGCTGAATCGCCAGGGACAAGATCTCCTGAGCGGTCTTGTGGCACTCGGCGCGAACCTGCTGCTCGGACTCACGGATGATCGTAGCGGCCTCGTGGGTAACCTCGCCACGAACCTTGTCGAGGAGTTCCTTGTGAGCATCCTCGCGGGTCAGGTCGGCGATGCGCTCGAGCTCCGAGGTCTGCTTGGCGCAAAGCTCCTCAAGCTCACGGGAGCGCTTCTCGACCTGGCCAGCCTGGCTGGACAGCTGATGTTCACGCTTGTCGAGGGCATCGTTGCGGCGATCGAGGGACTCCTCGCGCTGCATCACACGGTTCTCGAGCGTACGAATCTCGCTCTTACGCTGCTTGTCCTCGGCCTCGGCAGCCTGCTTATTCTTGATGATCTCTTCCTTTGCCTCAAGCAGAGCCTCTTTTTTGAGGGTCTCGGCCTGACGCTTTGCATCACCGATTAGGGACTCAGCCTGTGCGTGAGCCGACTGGATCTTTTCGTCGGCCTCGTGAAGACTACCCTGCTTGGCGGTGCGCATGTAGGTAATGGCGGCGATGGCACCCAAAACGATGCCAACGAGCGCTGCGATAATAGGCATGCTCACTCCTTTTTATGGATTCGTTACACAACAAAGCGAACCGTCCTTGCGAACGGCTCGCGACATTTGAGTAATATGGGCGCAGCTTATGCGGGTCGGATACAGATAAACATATAAACAAACTCATCAAAGATGAGCACATATCACAAAGCAAATGACAGTGTTTATCGTACGTTGAACCGTAACAACTGTCAAATAAATGGACCCGGTACGGCGACTAAAACGCGGTGAACGGCGGGTACGCAAACCACATGTGTCTAAACTGCACATTCCTCATGTTCGGCATCGAGACGCGCCTTAACGGCATCGGCGGCGATGTGGTACGAAAAGCCCTTACCCATCAAAAACCGGACGAGCTTTTCGAATCCACGTGTCTCGGGAACACGACGCTTCGCGAGTAAAGCCGATGCGCGAGCCAAGTCGTCCTCCACGGCAAAATAATCCTCGGGATAGCCGGGGATATCATCGAGCACGACATGGCGGCGCTTGAGCTCGGTCTCAATCTTGCGCTGTCCCCAGCCACGTCGTTTGCGCTCCTCGATAAAGTACGAACAAAAGCGGTTCTCATCTAAAAAACGAAACTCAGTGGCACGCTGGACGGCGAAATCAATTGCGGGTTGGCGAAATCCGTAACGAGCGAGCTTGTCACGGATTTCGCCCGTGGCATGGTCGCGGCGCGACAGCATCTCAGTCACCATGGTAAGCGCGCATTTATGCTCAATGAGCTGTACCGCCTCGCGAAACTCATCCCAATCGCAGGGAAGTTCGGGGCGATTTTTAAGAAACAGGCGCGCAACACGAACAGGAATCCAGATGGATCGTTCAAAACCACCCTCGAGCTCGCAGTCGATATGTGCACAAGGCTTTTTTGATGCATACCCACTCGAGAACGAGGAGGTCGCCTTCTTATCGGGGAAGACGACCGTGGCCTCGGTCACCGTATACGACATGAGGGCAACCGCTACTCGTCGTCATCGAGCATCGCGGAGCCATCGATGGCGTAAAGCTCATCGAACTCCTCAGTTTCGGGCTGATCGGTCAGCTCGACCTCGGACGGAGCATCGTCATCGAATTCAAGGCCGCAGGCGAGGCGAACCTTATGCTCGATCTCGTCAGCACAATCGGGGTGCTCGCGCAGGAAGGCCTTAGCGGCCTCGCGACCATTACCGAGCTTGTCCTCACCGTAAGCAAACCAAGAACCCATCTTTTTGCAGATACCGCACTCGACGGCCATGTCCAGAATCGAGCCCTCCTTAGAGATGCCCGTGCCGTACATGATGTCAAACTCGGCCGAGCGGAACGGAGCGGCCACCTTGTTCTTGACGACCTTGGCACGCACGCGATTGCCGATAACCTCGTCCTTGAGCTTGATGCTGTCGATGCGGCGAATATCGATGCGCACCGAAGAGAAGAACTTGAGGGCGCGGCCGCCCGTCGTAGTCTCGGGGTTGCCGAACATGACGCCGATCTTCTCGCGCAGCTGGTTAATGAAGATGCAGGTCGTTTTAGATTTGGCGAGCGAGCCTGCGAGCTTACGGAGCGCCTGGCTCATCAGACGGGCTTGAAGGCCGACCGTAGTGTCGCCGATCTCGCCCTCGATCTCGGCACGCGGAGTCAAAGCGGCGACAGAGTCGACGACAATGGCGTCGATGGCGCCAGAGCGAACGAGCATGTCGACGATCTCGAGCGCCTGCTCGCCCGTATCGGGCTGGGAAATGAGGACCTCATCGATGTCCACGCCGATACGCGCGGCATACGTGGGATCGAGCGCGTGCTCGGCATCAATAAATGCCACGACGCCGCCCATAGCCTGGGCCTCTGCCAAAATCTCGAGCGAAAGCGTTGTCTTACCGGAGGACTCGGGGCCGTAAATCTCGACGATACGTCCACGCGGCACGCCGCCGATGCCCAGAGCGGCATCGAGGGCCAGGGCGCCCGTGGGAATGGCCTCGACCTCGAGCTCGGGACCACCGTCACCGTACCTCATGATGGAACCCTGGCCGAATTTCTTCTCGATCTCGGCCTTGGTGGTGGCGATCATCTCATCGCGCTCTTTACCCGTCGTGCGAGCATGAACGGTACGTACGGGACCTGAATTCTTGGCCATGAATAGCCCTCCTCTTAACAACCTGCATCGATAATAAACGAACGGCTGTTCGTGGTCAACCGTTCAGATAAATCATATGCAGCCGACCTTTCCAAAACCCAACCAAACGCCGACCAAAAACTGACCAAAAACTTGACCGCAGGTGAACCAAGCAAGGCATGACGAGCAAGATTACGACTACTACCTGCACAAAGATCAAATTCGCCGGAGGTCCCTATCTCCACAATTAAGGGGCCCGGAGGCCCCTTAAAACACGTCTATTCCATAGAATCGAGCACGCAGACAATGCGACCCAGTGCCTCCGCGACCGCATGGGCACGAACACACGAACGATCGCCCTCATAGTGACAACGAATGGAGTCCACGACCGGCACTCCCCCATCGGCCGAGCGATACGCCCAACCAATATAAAAAGTGCCAGCCGGATCGTCTTCGGTGCCTCCACCGGGGCCGGCATAGCCCGTCGCGCTCACGGCAATATCGCTCTGATACAGCTCCAGCGAACCGGCAGCCATCTCTCGCGCCGTCTGATACGACACCGCGGTATAGTGGTCGAGCGTCTCTTGCTTAACGCCGAGCACGCGATGCTTAATCTCGTCGCAGTACGTCACCGCACCGCCGCGCAGCACCGCCGAGGCACCGGGGATATCGGCGATCGTCGAGGCGATCATGCCCGCTGTTAGAGATTCAGCCGTCGATACCGTCACACCACGAACGCTTGCACGCTCGACGATATCGGCTGCGAGCTCTTCATTGTGCGCGGCAATCTGCTCAAATGATTTCGTCATGCCCACCAGGACCTAGACCGAAAAGACGATCTTGCGGCAGTTCCAGAAGTACTGAGCGCCCGAGATAACGGTCAGGATAACGGCCACGGCGTACAGGAAGCGTGAGACGCCATAGAGACCGAGCAACAGCTCCGCAGGCCCCAACTGGAGGCCGGTCATCGCAAAGACGCACAGGTAGCCGCAGATGGAGACCATCGTGGTCGCCGTCTTGTACTTGCCGAGCTTATCGGCGGCAACGACCACACCGGCCGCACTCGCGACCATGCGCAGGGCGCTCACCAGCAGCTCGCGGAACAGGATGATGAACACCGACCACACAGTAACGGCACCAAAGTCCAAGAACAGCAGCAGGGCCGAGAACACGAGCAACTTATCGGCGATGGGATCCAGGAACTTACCGAAGTCGGTGATCTCGTTGCGCGAACGAGCCAGGTAGCCATCAACCTTATCTGTGCACGACAGGATGACGTACAGAATAAAGGCGGCGGCGGCGAGCGGGCCGTCGAAGGTGCTCCAATCCGTACCGGCAACGCTTGTGTGAGACAGCGCCGACACGATCATGAACACCGGAATAAAGACGATACGCACGCACGTCACGATGTTGGCGGGCGTCCAGACACTCGTCAGTTCCTTATTACTCTCGTTAGCCACGACGCTCTCCTACTCCACAACATGACCGATAAGCTCGTAGCAGAAGCTATCGGTAAACTCGACCGTCAGAATATCGCCCACAGATGCCTCGCTGGCATCCAGATGCACCGCGCCATCGGAATCGGGCGCCTGGAACCAGGCATGTCCGATGAGCTCGGCACCGTCTTCGGTCTCCTCGATACCGTCGACGATCACCTGGGCGCGCTCGCCCAGGTGCGCGGCAGTCGCGGCAAAGCCGAGCGACTCGGCCAGGTCCATAGCCTCCTGGGCGCGCTCGAGCTTGACCTCCTCATCGACCTGCCCCTCCATCTTGGCGGCCAGGCTGCCCTCCTCACGCGAGTAGGCAAAGACGCTCGTGTAGTCAAAGCCGACGGTGTCCATAAAGTCGATAAGATCGCGGAACTCGTCGTCGGTCTCGGTCGGGAAGCCAACCATGGCCGTGGAGCGAATCACAATACCGGGGATGCGCTCGCGCAGGTCGCGGAACAGATCCTCGAGCTCCTGGCGCGAACCGGAGCGACGCATGGCCTTAAGGATGCGCGCATCGCAGTGCTGCACGGGGATATCGATATAGGGCAGCACCTCGGGCGTATCGCGAATGGTCTCGATAAGCTCGTCAGTCATGCCCTCGGGCTGCAGGTAGAGTACGCGGACCCACACGTTATGAGGACGCACCGCCTCAGCAACGGCCTGCAACAGCTGCGCCAGATTGCGCGGCTCGCCCTCGGCGAGGTCCTCGTCGGCAAAGTCGGTACCCCAGATGCCCGTGTCCTGACCGATCAGAACGATCTCGCGCACGCCACCGGCGACCAGGTCGCGCACCTCGGAGATAATGCTCTCGGCATTACGCGAGTGATAACGACCGCGGATATACGGGATCATGCAGAAGCTACAGAAGCGGTTGCAGCCATCGGAGATCTTGACGTAGGCGACAGCGCCCTCGACGGTACGCTTGACCTGCGGAATATAGGCGGCAATCTCGCGCTCGACACCCAGCACGTCATCGATGACCGCCACGATGCCGTCTTCCTCGTCGGCCTTCACAAAGGCCGCAACTTCGGGCAGCTCGTCGGGCAGGTCGTCGCCGTAGCGTGACGGCACACAGCCGCACATGACGATCGGGCAGGAACGAACGCCGTCCTGCACCTCATTGGCAAGCTCGAGCGTGGTCTCGATGCTCTCGGACGTTGCAGAGGCAAGGAACGAGCACGTATTGACGATGGCGATATCGGCATCCTGCGGATCGAATGCCTCCTCGTAGCCCGCGGCGGTCAGCAGCGAACGCATACGGTCGGTATCGACCTCGTTCTTGGCGCACCCGAGGGTGATATAGAGTGCGGAGCCCAACGGAGTATCCATGTTGGAGAGCGGTCCTTTCGAATGAATTAGCGGTAGTTGGTGAACTGCAGCGGCTGACCGTAGTCCTGGTCGCGCAGGAACTGGATCACGGTCTGCAGCGCATCCTTGGAAGCAGAGGAAACACGCAGTTTGTCGGCCTCGATCGTCACCTTGACCTTGAGCTTCTGATCCTTAATGTCCTTATTGATCTTCTTGGCAGTCGTCTGGTCGATACCCTCGACGATGTGACCGAGCACGCGCACGGTACCGCCCGATGCAGCCTGAGGCGCATCCCAGGACACGGCCTTAAGATCGATACCGCGCTTGATGAGCTTGGAGCTCAGGACATCGACGATCTGCTTGGAGACAAAGTCGGCCGGGGCGTTGATCGTAAAGAGCTTGTCGCCCTTCGAAAGCTCGATCGTGGCGCCGGAGTCCTTCAGGTCATAGCGCTGGGAAATCTCGCGCGTGGTCTGCTGGAAGGCATTGTCGACCTCCTGCATATTGACCTCGGACACGACGTCGAAGCTGGAATCTTTAGCCATGGTTAATCCTTTCGCTTACGAGCGGCTTAGTAGCTGTCGTACGAATAGTCGTCTGAATAAGGCGTAGTCTGCCCGTCGGTGGCGGTATCGGTGCCGTCCGTGGACTGGGTATCGGTTCCATCGGTTCCGTCGGTGCCATCGGTGCCATCGGTGCCGTCGGAGCTCTCGCCGTCCTTGGAGTCGGTCGTCTCCTTCTTGGGAACGGTGATCGTCACGCGTGCCACGCCCGACGTCTTAGTGTCGTAGCGAACCTTTTCGCCGTTCTTGGTAACGGTGACATCGGAAGGCTTGGACGTGGTGATCTCGATCGAGGACTCGGGCGTGTATTCCTGCTCAAAGGGTCCGGTCGCCTGGGCGCCATAGACCGACTTGCCATCAACCTTGACCTCAATCCAAGCAGTCTTGCCCTTGGCAACGGAGATCTTGACCTTTGTGACCTCGTTCTCCTCCTTCTTGGCCGTCGTCTTGGCGGCGTCCGAATCGGTGGACTCGGTCTTCTTGGAAGACTTCTTAGTCGTTGTCTTGGTGGCAACGGGCGTCTCGGGCGTCGAATCGGGCGCCGAGGAGCCGCAGCCACGTAGGAGCACCACGATGAGCACGATCAACAGCAGCGCCACGGCACCGATGCCGGCGTAAACGATACGAGGATCGAGACCGTTGTTCTGGGGAGCACGCCCACCGCCGCGTTCACGATTTGAACCACCGCGACCAGTGCCTTGGGGCATGCGACCGCGGTTATTGTCGGAACGACCGCGATAACTACCCTGACGCTGCATATTGCGCTGACCTGAGCGGGGGGCGAGCTCGCCGCGACCCTGGTAGTTGCGCTGGCCCGAACGAGGCTCTGAGGAGCGATGGCTATAAGGTTGTGACTGGGATCGAAGGCGAGGCGTCACCTGCGTAGTATCGGCGTCTGCATAGCCGCCGCGCGGACGACCGGAAGAAACGCCACGGTACCCGCGATCGGAATAACCACCATCGCCGTAGCCGGCACGAGGGTCTCGTGCGACACCGCGGGCAGCGGGGAGTGCGCGCTCCTCAGGCGCCGGCGTGCTGCGAAAACGATCGCGCTGGGAACGAATCTCCTCGCTCGAGCCCGTCTCGGTAATATAGCCAGCCTGCTGAGGGCGCTGGCCATAACGCGTCGAACGCCCGCCCTGAACCATCAGGAAGCGGCCGTTGTCAACCGAGGAGCGCGAATTGACGTAGCCTGCGGCGTCCTGAAAACGACCACCCTGCTGCGACGTCTCGCGCTCATATGCCATCAGATCGTCAAAATAAGCGTTGACGACCTCCCGCGGATTGAGGCCCAAAAAGCGCGCATAACTCGAAATCATGCCCTGCGCATAGCCGCGCGGAGGCATCGATGCAAAATTGCCATTCTCGAAAAACTCGATGATCTGCGGCCTGATTTTGATGGTGTTGGCGACCTGCTGAATGGAAAGGCCCATTCGGCGACGCTGCTCGAGCAGCATGTCACCAAAGCGTGCAGCCATCAGAATCCTCCAAACTCACGATCTTCACGTGCCATCTCGGCGTCGACGGATTCCAGCGCGGCAAGGCCTTCTTCATCCAGCAGGACCTCGCGCGGCTTGGAACCGTCGGGCGGACCGACGACACCCTTTTCTTCCAGCATGTCCATAATACGCCCGGCGCGCGCATAGCCAACCTTCAGGCGGCGCTGCAGGCCAGATGTGGAGCCCAGCTGCGATTCCACCACAATATGAGCGGCTTCCCAAATAAGCGGATCGTCGTCCTGAGGCTCGGCAACGCCGATACGAACGATGCCGCCGCCACCTGCCATGGACATGGAGGCAGGTGCCACAGCCGACAGGATCTCCTCATGGTAGTCGGGCTCACTTTGCGACTTGACGAACTCGACAATCTCGTTGATCTCGTCATCCGAAACAAAACAGCCCTGGATACGACGGGGCTTGCCCCAGTCGACCTTTGAGAACAGCATGTCACCCAAGCCGGTGAGCTTTTCGGCACCCATCTGGTCGATGATGACGCGGGAGTCGATGCCCGTTGCGACGTTGAAGGCGATACGGTTGGTAATGTTTGCCTTGATGAGACCCGTCACCACGTTAGAGCTCGGACGCTGAGTCGCCACGATAAGGTGGATACCGGCGGCACGGCCCAGCTGGGCGATACGCACAATCGACGCCTCGACATCCTTGCCGGCAACCATCATCAGGTCCGAGAGCTCGTCGATGATGATGACCAGGTAGGGCATCTTTTGCGGCGGGTTATCGTAATGCTCAAACTCGCCGGCGGCCTGCTTTTCGTTATAGGTCGAGATCTTGCGCACGTTCAGGCGCTCGAAGACCTTCAGGCGGCGCTCCATCTCGGACACCGCCCACTGCAAGGCACTCGCGGCCTGCTTGGGCTCGGTCACTACGGGCACGTAAAGATGCGGCAGGCCGTTATAGCCTGCGAGCTCGACGCGCTTGGGATCGACCATGATCAAGCGAACGTCCTCGGGAAGGGCGCGCATGAGCAGAGTCGTGATGATGGAGTTGATCATGACCGACTTACCGGAACCCGTGGTACCGGCGATCAGCAGGTGGGGCATCTTAGCGAGGTCGGCGACGACCGGCGTGCCCTCTGCATCGCGGCCGATAGCAAGCTCGAGCGGACCGCCCTTAACATAGGGCAACACGTCGCCCAAGTTGACGTTCTGACGCTTGCGATTGGGAATCTCGATACCCACGAGCGAGGTGCCGGGAATCGGCGCAAAGATACGCACGGACTGTGCAGCAAGCGACAGTGCGATGTCGTCCTCAAGGCTCGAAATCTTGCTCACGCGCTCGCCCTCGCCGGGCTGCAGCTTAAAGGTCGTCACCGTGGGACCGGCAATCCAGCCGACGACGCGAGCGCTACGGCCAAACTCAAGCAGCGTGGACTGCAACGACTCGGCAGTCTGTTCCAGCTCCTTGTCCGAAGACGCGGCAGAAGCGGACTGAGGGTTTGCATGCAGGATTTCGAGCGGCGGAAGCTTAAGGCCGTCCTCTTCTTCGCCCTCGTTATCCGCGGGGGCATTGTCCGCTCCCCCATCGCTCGAAGTAGACGCCTCGGCAGCGCTCGCAACAGACGCATCGGCAACCTTGGGATGCTTGAGGAAATCAGGAATTTGAGGGGCGGCCGAGACGGGATTCACGGCAAACGGCGGCTCGGACTCGTCGACCTTGTCCGGATCGTCCTCCATCGAAAGCTGGCCGGTCACCTGGCCGCGCCTGGCATGGCGACGCGGCAGCAAGGTCGTCTTGGCAGTCTCGATCGGAGCCTCGTCGTCCTCGTCATCGCCCTCGGTAAGCTCAATCTCGCTCTCGGACCAAGACGGGTCGGGTTCACTCGTATTGAGCTTGGGAGCCGTCTTGCTCTTCTTGGCATGACGGCGCGGCAGCAGCGTCGTCTTGGCGCGCTCGGCCTCCACGGCATCGGACACGTCGACAAACGGATCCTCGTCCTCGTCGTCATCGTCCAAAACCGGGTCCACATCGTTGCCCATGACCGTGGTCACGGCAGCATCGGAGCCCTTTTGACGAAGAATGCTCAGGTGCGGACGAGCGACGCCGGGCACCGACAGAGCTTCGTCGTCACCCCACGGACTCGCGTTGACGTCGGCACGACGGCGCTCGGCAAAATCTGCCGCACGGTCGCGGGCAGAGCGCAAAACGCCGCCCACCGAAAAGCCAATGATGACCAAGCCCACGACGACAAGGCCCAGCAGGACTACCATCGCGATAGGCTTACCCAGGGCATTTTGCAGCGCACTCGCAATAAACGCACCGATGTAGCCACCCGAGGCGGACAGATTTTGCGGCGTGAACATAAGGTCACACGAGTCGCTCGTACCCGGCACCATCAGCGAAAGAATGGAGACGACGGCGATAAAGACCACGGCGCCGCCCGCGACAGAGCGCACGTTGAGCGGCGAGTCCTCACCCAAAAAGAGCGTGGCGGCAAACAGCAAGATGACGATCGGCAGCACGTAGGCGCCCAGACCAAAGCCCAGGTGGTAGAAACCGGCAACCGCAGCCGTCACGGGCGCTGTTGCCGGAGAGATCACGGCAATGAAGGACGCGATCGCCAAAACGGCGATGACCACACCGGCGATATCGCGATTGGCCGAAGGCTCGACCAAGGGCTCAAACTCATCGAACTCGGACTCGTGGCCCTTATTGGCACGCAGATGGGAACCGGCACCCTTAGCAGATGCCGGTTGGTTATTGGCCTTATTGCCTTTGGCGTTTTGTGCAGATCCGCGCGCCAAACTAAACCTCCATGACGACCGGGATGATCATCGGACGGGTGCGCGTACGGCTCCAGATAAAGTTGGAAAGCGAGTCGCGCACGGCCTTGCGAATGGCATCGGAGCCGCTGCTCGTAAAGCTGAACTTGCCCTTCTCGATCGTCTTCATGATGGATGCGGAGGCATCCTCGGAGAAC
>JBKWEB010000024.1:0-31687 GCA_046976245.1 Collinsella sp.
GCCCTCGACACCGTTAAACCCAAACAGCATGTCGAGCGCCTGGATGTACCACGGCGCGTCCTTGCCGACTTCTTCGATCTCCTTGGCCACCTCGCTGGCCTTCTTGGCGTTCGACGACTTCTGGCTCGACGAGGCATCCGAATCGCCGTCCAGGCCCTGCACTTCAATCCTCTTCTCGCCGGGCATCACCAAGCCCAGGTCCTCGGATGCCGCATCCTTGATACCCTCCTCCGAGAGCAGCTTGTCGACGCTTTTTTGCAGCCCATCATTGTATTGCTGGCGAATCTCGACCTGCTTGGCCAAGATATCGCTCGAACGCTTTGCCACGTACAGGTCGCGCACGGGGAAATACAGGCTCACGAGCACCAGGGCAACGACGATGCCGATGAATAGCCCTCGCTGAGGACCGTGGGTAAAGTCGTAGATCGCCTTGACTACCGCGTTGTCGTTGGCGTAGTGCATAAAGTCCGAGCCCGAAAAACGGTTCGAGGGCCTGCTCGACCTATCGTGCGTTTGAGCCGACGAGCGCTGAGCATGCGACGAACGTGCCGGGCGCACTGGTCCATCTGTCGAAGTATTCACTTGAGCATTGGGGCGCGAGGTACTTGTCGGGCGCTGCATGGAGCGGTCGGCGCCGGCGTAGGCGGACCCACCGAGCTGCACCGTGCGCGCACGGCGAGGCGACGGCTCACGCGAACCGGCGGAATAGTACCTGTTGTCGTAAATCTGATCCATGTGCGCCTTGTGCGGTTGAGGTTTGTTTGCGCTAAGTATTCTAGTTATAGCACGAGCGTGCGCACCACCTTCGACAGCCTTTGCTCGACATAAAAAAGGCGCTGAGCCATATGGCCCAGCGCCCAATGGTGCTCAACAGCGCCCGGCTGGAGCAAGGCAAATCCGAGTCTTCCCCGCCCCCGCGACCTCCGCGTGCCTAGCGAATGTTGTAGAACGCGGCCTTGCCGGCGTAACGCGCGCTGCCCTCGAGCTCGTCCTCGATGCGGATGAGCTGGTTGTACTTGGCGATACGGTCGCTGCGGCACGGGGCGCCCGACTTGATCTGGCCGGCGTTGACGCCCACGACCAGGTCGGCGATCGTGGAGTCCTCGGTCTCGCCGGAGCGGTGACTCACGATGCAGGCGTAACCGGCCTCCTTGGCGGTCTCGATGGCCTCGAGCGACTCGGTAAGCGTGCCGATCTGGTTGACCTTGACCAGGATCGCGTTGGCGGCACCCAGCTCGATGCCCTTCTTGAGGCGCTCGGTGTTGGTGACGAACAGGTCGTCGCCCACCAGCTGCACCTTGTTGCCAATGCGACGGGTGAGCTCGACCCAGCCGTCCCAGTCCTCCTCGGCCATGCCGTCCTCGATGGAGATGATGGGATAGGTGTCGACGAGCTTCTCCCAGTAATCGACCATCTGAGCGCTCGTATACTCAACGCCCTCGCCCTTGAGCTCGTACATGCCGGTCTCGGCGTTGTAGAACTCGGTCGAGGCCGGGTCCATGGCGTACATGAAGTCGACGCCGGGCTTAAAGCCAGCCTTCTCGACGGCCTTGGTGATGTACTCGAACGGCTCGGCATTGGTCTTGAGGTTGGGGGCAAAGCCGCCCTCATCGCCCACGCCGCCGCCCAGGCCGGCCTCGTGCAGCACGCCCTTGAGGGTGTGGTAGACCTCGGCGCACCAGCGCAGGCCCTCGGCAAAGCTCGGGGCGCCCACCGGCATGATCATAAACTCCTGGAAGTCGACGTTATTGTCGGCATGCACGCCGCCGTTGAGGATGTTCATCATGGGCGTGGGCAGCAGATGGGCGTTGACGCCGCCCAGGTACTGGTACAGCGACAGGCCCGACGACTCGGCAGCCGCGCGGGCGACGGCCAGCGACACGCCCAGGATGGCGTTGGCACCGAGCTTGGTCTTGTTGGGGGTACCGTCCGCGGCAATCAGCGCGGCATCGACGGCACGCTGGTCGAAGGCGTCGAGGCCCACGACGGCGTTAGCGCACTCGTTGTTGACGTGCTCGACGGCCTGCGAAACGCCCTTGCCCAGGTAGCGGCCCTTGTCCCCGTCGCGCAGCTCGCAGGCCTCAAAGGCGCCGGTCGAAGCACCCGAAGGCACCATTGCGCGGCCAAAGCTGCCGTCCTCGAGCACGACCTCGACCTCGACGGTGGGATTGCCGCGGCTGTCGAGCACCTCGCGACCGTAGGCGTCCAAAATATCGCTCATGTTGTCTCCCTCTCACTTGGAAACGTAGTGGATGCAAGCGACCGGCCGACCGTGCACCATCGGTGCGTCTCCGTAAGTTAGCCATGTCGCACTTTTTGCATTATGCCCTAAGTTAGCCGAGGGATACACTTGATTTTCGAAAAATTTAGCGGGAACGATGAGGCATGTCAGCCCGTCGTTCCCGCAGTCTTACTCCTCCGCCTTTGCGGCATCCCACAGGTCGTTGAGGCCGTGGGTCGAAAGCTCGGCAAGATCCACGTGGGCGTCGGACGCCATCTGCTCCATCGCGGCCCAGCGACGGCGAAACTTGGCCGTGCTCGCGCGCAGGGCACTCTCGGCGTCGATCCCCTCTTTGCGCGCGACGTTGACCAAGGCAAAGAGCAGGTCGCCAAACTCCATTTCGCGCTCGGGCGAGCCAGGGGCCTCGGCCTCAAACTCGGCACGCTCCTCGGCAACCTCATCCCACACGTCCTGGACCGTCTCCCACTCAAAGCCCACGGCAGCCGCCTTGCGCGACACCTTCTGAGCCTGCATCAGCGCCGGTAGATGCGTGGGCACGCCGTCGAGCAGACCCTCGGGCGCGGCCTCGCCCGCTGCCACGGCCTTGTCCTTGGCGGCTTTCTCGGCAAGCTTGACCTCGTCCCAAATCTTGAGTACCTCGTCGGAACTGTCGGCATCTACATCGCCAAACACGTGCGGATGACGGCGGATGAGCTTGGCATCGATATCACGCGCCACGTCGGCCAGCGTAAACTCGCCGGCGTCCGCCGCAATCTGCGCATGCAGCACGACCTGCATGAGCACGTCGCCCAGCTCCTCGCGTAGGTGAACCGCGTCGTCCGCCTCGATGCAGTCGAGCGCCTCGTAGGCCTCCTCGATCATGTTCTTGCCAATGCTGCGGTGCGTCTGCTCACGGTCCCATGGGCAGCCATCGGGCTGACGCAGACGCCAGATGGTCTGCACCAGATGCTGCAGCTCGGTCGACGCGTCGACTAGCGTGGACAGATCGCGCGAGCCCTCGGCATTTTGCTGAGCCATGTGCTGCGCCATGGTTAGTCCTCCTCCAGGATCACGTGGCGGAACGCGCCGTCCTCGTAGATGCCGTAGCTGTGCGTGCCGTCCTTGGGAATGCTCACGCTACCGGGGTTGAAGAGCCACAGGCCCGGGTGCGCGGCGCTTTCCTCGTTGACCTTGATGTGCGTGTGGCCGTAGACGAGCGCTGAGCCCTCGGGCAACGCGGGCGCGTGGTCGACGCTGTTGTGCATGCCGGCGCCAAAGACATGGCCGTGCGTCAGGAACAGCTCGCGGCCGGTCTCGTCGAACAGCGTGGCATAGTCGGCCATGACGGGGAAGTCGAGCACCATCTGGTCGACCTCGGCGTCGCAGTTGCCGCGCACCGCGATGATGCGGTCGGCTAGGGCGTTGAGCAGCGGAATCACGCGCTTGGGAGCATAGTCGCGCGGCAGGTCGTTGCGCGGACCGTGGTAGAGCAGGTCGCCCAGCAGAACGATGCGGTCGGGCTGCTCGGACTCGATGGCGGTGGCCAGGCGCTCGGTCCAGTATGCCGAGCCGTGGATGTCGGAGGCGATGAGGTATTTCATGGTGGTCCTTTCGGTGAGGTTGATGGGGTGGGTGTGGCGCGTCGCCGACCGTGTCACTCAAATTGCAGAGCCGCGGCTTGTGCTGCCTGCATCACGCGCTGGAGCGGCACACCGTGCTCGCAGGCAAGGCGGGCGCAGTCCTCGTACTCGGGCGCTGCACGCTCGCTGCCGTCGGGCAGGGTGGCCACCTTGACGGACACCTCGCCCCATGGCGTCGTCACCTGCTCAAAGCGGCGTGGCAGGCAAACGCGTTCCATGACCTGGCGACGAATGCCGTTGGTCGTGGTTTCCAAGAAGATGATCGTCTGCAGGCGCTCGATATCCTCGTGGGCGCAGATTACCTGCAGCTGCCAGCCGGGGCGGCCTTTTTTGCAATAGAGGGGCAGCCAGTGCACCTCGCGGGCGCCTGCCCCGCGCAGACGGTCGGAGGCGTAGGCGAGCACCTCGGGCGACGCATCGTCGATGTCGCATTCCAGCTTGACGATGGTTTCGGGTGCATCGGTCTCGCGGGACAGCGGGGATGTACTATCGCATGGCATACGGTCCGGCTCCTTTCCGCACGGGCTCGTTTTGTTCATCCAAACGCTAGCACATCGCAGGCTGCGCGAGTGTGACGGCGCGTGATGAGCGCGATTTTCCTTGTCGACAAGAAACCGACACTCCACCGCCCCGGCCAAACATGTACATCAGCCTCCAAACATGTCATTATTTGTCGGTTTTGGAGGCTGACGTACACGTTTTGAGAGCAAGCGAGGCCGCACCACGCGCCGCGCAACCTTTCCAATCGATTTCGATCCCCGGCGTGCCCGGCGTGTTGAGAGCTGCGCCATTACAATGAAGCGGATTCGCTTGACGCAAAGGAGCCGCTATGCCTATGTGCCCGCTGGTCGATTGCCATACCCACACCTCGTTTTCGGACGGGCATGCCTCGTTTGAGGACAACGTCCGTGCCGCTGCTGCGGCCGGCTGCCGCGTCATGGTCTCGACCGACCATCTCACCCAGCCCGCCCGCATGGATGCTAACTGCGAGGTGCAGGTCTCGAGGGCGACCTGCCGGCACATCGTCTGGCTTTTGAGGATGCTCGCAAGCTTGCCGCGCAGATTGCGCCGGAGCTCGAGCTTATCTATGGCTTTGAATGCGATTGGTACGAGGGCTGCGAGCCTTTGGTTGAGCGCTGGTCCCAGGGCGCCGTCGTGCGCCTGGGCAGTGTGCATTGGATTGGCAACCCAGGCGATATCATGGCCGGCGCCGCGGGTACGGCGGGAACGGAGGACGTCGCTCGTCCCGATACGCCCGATTCGCGCTGCGGTTGGATCGACGATGACACCAACTTGCACGTTTGGGAAAACCTGGGGGTACGCGGCGTGTGGGAGCGCTATGTCGATGACTGGTGCCGCGCCTGCGAGAGCCCGCTTAACTTTGATGTGATGGCTCATCCCGACCTGGTCATGCGCTTTTCGAAGGAAGGCTTTGCACCCGATTTTGACCCCGCACCGCTCTGGAAGCAGATGGCAGAGTGTGCACACGACACGGGCCGCCGCGTTGAGGTCTCGACGGCCGCACCGCGCAAGGGGCTCGACGACTACTACCCCGCGACCGGCCTTTTGCGCCGCTTTGCCCATGCCGAAGTGCCGATCACCTTTGGCTCGGACGCGCACCGCGCCTGTGATATCTGCTGGATCATCCGCGAGGCCCAGGCCCACGCCTACGACTGCGGTTATCGAACCTTCGACATCCCCCACCTCACCGGAGAATGGGAGTCCACACCCCTCGCCTAACTAGTCGTTTAAGAACGTCCCCAATGACTAGTGGCGGCGGGCGTTGAGTTCGCCGGCAAGCTCGTCGAGGGTGATACCGTAGCGCTCAAGGGTTACGAGCAGGTGGTAGACCAGGTCGCCGGCCTCGTAGCGGATGTGATCGTGATCGTTATCCTTGCAGGCCATGATCACCTCGCTCGACTCCTCGGCAAGCTTCTTGAGCAGCTCATCCTCGACGTCGGTCAGCAGACGCGCGGTATAGCTCTCCTGCGGCGATGCATCACGACGACCGTGAATCACCTCGGCCAGACCTGTCAGCGTCTCACCGATATTTCCATCCTGAATGTTTGCGGTGCGCACACCCATAGTTCAATCCTTTCTGGTGGCCGAGCGTCTAATCGAGCGCCCGCCCTACGCGAGTTTCTTAAAGAAGCAGGTACGGTTGCCGGTGTGGCAAGCCGGGCCCGGCGAGTCAACCTTGACCAGCAGCGTATCGCTATCGCAGTCGGCCCAGAGCTCCTTGACCGCTTGCATATTGCCGCTCGTCGCGCCCTTGTTCCAGAGCTCCTGGCGACTGCGGCTCCAAAACCACGTGGTGCCGGTCTTGAGCGTCAACCCCACCGACTCCTCATTCATCCAAGCAACCATAAGCACCTCGCCAGTGTCATATTGCTGAACCACACAAGGAATCAGCCCCTTGGCGTCGTACGTAAGATCCGCCGCTTCTACTACCTCAGTCATCATTTCTCCCAAGTTATTACCGTTAACCCCACAGGTCGGCGAGGGTTGTCCAGGTGCCGCAGGTTGCCGCGAAAGAGGAGCGACGCGTACTTTGGTACGCGAGCGACGGTTTGAGCGGCAAGATGCGGTGCCTGGGCAAGCCGCAGCATTAGAAGTCCAGCCTGACAGGGATGCCTTGGCTGGCCATGTATTCCTTCACCTGGCGAATGCTGAACGTCCCAAAGTGAAAGACGCTTGCCGCCAGTACGGCGTCGGCTTCGCCCTCGATCACACCCTCAGCAAAATGCTCGAGCGTGCCCACGCCGCCGCTCGCGATGACGGGAATCGGCACCGCGCGCGCCACGGCGCGGGTGAGCGCCAGGTCAAAGCCGGCCTTGGTGCCGTCGCGGTCCATACTGGTGAGCAAGATCTCGCCGGCGCCGCGACGGGCCGCCTCCTCGGCCCACGCCACCGCGTCGATACCCGTGGCGTTGCGGCCGCCTGCGGTAAAGACCTCCCACTTGTCGGCACCAGATGCGCCGGGCAAACCGACGCGCTTGGCATCGATCGCCACGACCACGGCCTGGCTGCCAAACGCCGCGGCAGCCTGGCTAATCAACGACGGATCGCGCACGGCGGCAGAGTTAAGCGACACCTTGTCGGCGCCGGCTGCAACCATGGTGCGCATGCCCGCCAGGTCGCGAAAGCCGCCGCCCACGGTATAGGGAATAGCGAGCTCCTCGGCCGCATGCGCCGCCATCTCGATGGTCGTCGCGCGGTTGTCGCTCGTGGCGGTAATGTCCAGGAAGACAACCTCGTCCGCACCCTCGCGGTCGTAGGCGCGGGCTAGCTCCACCGGGTCGCCCGCATCGCGCAGGCTCACAAAGTTGACGCCCTTGACCACGCGGCCGTCCTTGACGTCCAAGCAGGGAATCACGCGTTTGGTAAGCATGGGCTACTCCTCCCCTCGGGCGGCGGCTAGCGCCTGGGCCAGCGTAAAGTTGCCCTCGTAGAGCGCACGGCCGGTAATGGCGCCCTCAATAGCATCCTCACCCACCGCGGCCAGTGCGCGGATATCGTCGAGCGTCGAGATACCACCCGAAGCCACGACGGGAAAGCCCGCGACCTCGGCCACATGACGATACGCCGCCACATCGATGCCCGTCTGCATGCCATCGCGCGCGATGTCGGTATACACCAGATGCTTAAAGCCCAGCTCGGAAAGCTGCGCCACGGCATCGTCGAGTGCCACGCCCGCGCCGTCGCGCCAGCCGTTCACCTTGACCTGGCCGTCGCGTGCGGCGATATCTGCCACCAGCAGCTCGCCAATGCAGCGAGCCGCCACCTCGGCAAATCCCGGCTCGGTCACGATCACCGGGCCCAGCGCAATGCGGCGAGCACCATAGCCGGCAAGCTCGTCGATGCGCGCGAGCGAGCGAACGCCGCCGCCCACGTCCACGGACAGACCGTCGACGCCGCAGATAGCCTTTATCGCCGCCGAGTTGGCAGCGCACGCGTCCTCGTCCTCGCCAAAGGCAGCGGACAGGTCGACGACGTGCACCCAGCTCGTGCCCTGCTCGGCAAAGGAGCGGGCAACGGCCACGGGGTCGTCGGAATATACCTTGCAGCGGCTCCGGTCACCGCGCTCCAGGCGCACGACCTTACCGCCGATCAAATCGATTGCGGGAAACAGAATCATCGGCCGGCCCCCTCGACGATGCTCACAAAGTTTTTAAGAATGCGCTGACCCAGCGCGGAGGATTTCTCGGGATGGAACTGGCAGCCCCACACGTTGCCATGGCGCACGATGCACGGGAAGCTCCGCGTATAGTGCGTGCGCGCCAGCACATCGGCGGCATCGGCATCGTCGGACACCGCGTAGCTGTGGGTGAAGTACATGTTGGCACCCTCGGCAAAACCAGTAAGCAGCGGATCGGCCGCACCGGTGGGCGTCATGTGCACCTGGTCCCAGCCCACGTGCGGCACCTTCAGGCGACTCGACTCCAAGCGCGTGCACGAACCGCACATAATACCCAGGCCATCGACCCAGGGGCCACCGGCCTGCTGGGGGGTGTTGCCATCGGCAACCGCGCCCTCGTCCGCAGGCACGCCTTCGTTGCCGCGCTCAAAAAATAGCTGAAGGCCCAGGCAAATGCCGAGCAGCGGAGTTCCGGTGGCGACAGCATCGAGCACCGCGTCCGCCTCGCCACTCTGGCGCATAAAGGCGATCGCGTCATAGAACGCGCCCACGCCCGGAATGACCAGGCCGTCGACGCGGCGGATCTGCTCCGGATCGTCCGATGTGCAGGCGGCGGCACCGGCGCGCGCAAGCCCGCGCACGACGCTCGACAAGTTGCCCTTGTGGTAGTCAACTACCACGATCTTCGGTTCGCCCACGCGACCCTCCTTTTCCCCATTCAAAACCTGTCCCTTTTTTGGCAGGTTACAGCGATCCCTTGGTGCTGGGGATGCCCTGCACGCGGGGATCGAGCTCGCAGGCGTGGCGCATCGTGCGGCCCACGGCCTTAAAGGCAGCCTCGATAATGTGATGCGAGTTGCTGCCCGCCAGCTCGCGCACGTGCAGCGTGAGCTTGGCGTCACGCGCAAAGGCGTAGAAGAACTCGACGGCCAGCTCGGTATCGAAGCTGCCCACGCGCTCGGTCGGCACGGGCAGCCTGCAGTAGGCCTGCCCACGGCCCGAAATATCAACAGCAGCCATCACGAGCGTCTCGTCCATGGCGATCGCCGCGTCGGCAAAGCGCGTAATGCCCGCCTTGTCGCCCAGCGCCTGGCAAAACGCCTCGCCCAGCACAATACCCGTGTCCTCGACGGTGTGGTGCGCATCGACCTCCACGTCGCCCACCGCGTGCACCGTCAGATCGAACAGACCATGGCGGCCAAAAGCGTTGAGCATGTGGTCGAAAAACGGCACGCCGGTCGAGATATCGCACACGCCAGATCCGTCCAAGTCGAGCTTTACGACAATGTCGGTCTCGCCCGTCTTGCGGGTTACCTCAGCATAGCGGTCCATCTACATCTCCTCCTTCACCAGCGTGGCAAACGCGGCCAGCACCTCGTCGTTTTCCTGCGGGGTACCCACGGTAATGCGTAGGCAGTCCGCGAGCCCCGGCGCATAGCTAAAGTCGCGCACCAAAATCGAATACTCGTCGCGCAGACGCTCGCGCACGTGCGTGGCATGCGGCGTGCGCACGAGCACAAAGTTCGCCGCGCTCGGCCACGCCTCCACGGGCAGACCCTCGGCAGCCATTGCGTGCAGGGTACACAGTTCGCGCTCGCGCTCGGATGCAACCTGTGCCACCACGGGCGCGTACGCGTCGCGGGCACGCACGCAGGCAAGCGCGGCGGCCTGGCTCAGCACGTTAACCGAATAGATCTGGCGAATCGCCGCGAACACGTCGATGACCTCGGGCGCCGCAATCACATAGCCCAGACGCGTGCCGGCGGCGCCAAACGCCTTGGACAGCGTGTGCAAAATCACCAGGTTGGGATGCTCGGCGATAAGGCCTTGCACCGTGGTGGCCGCGCCAAACGAATCGTCCGCAAACTCAACGTAGGCCTCGTCGACCATTACCATGCCGGGGCACGCATCGCACAGGGCCGCGACAAAGTCGAGCGGCGTCACATCGCCCGTGGGGTTATTGGGCGAGGTCACGATCGCCAGATTGCACTCGGGCGCCGCTGCGAGCACAGCCGCTTGGTCGAGCTCAAAGGTCGCCGGGTCGCGCCACACATCGCGCACCTCAGTCTGACAAAGCGACGCAAAGAACGCATACTCGCTAAAGCACGGCGGGCAGTTGAGCAGGGTCCGCCCCGCGCCGCCAAACGCCAGCAGGTAGTTATAGAGCAGCTCGTCGCCGCCGTTTCCCACGCAAATATTCTCACGCGCCACGCCATGCCAGGCAGCAAGCTCATCGCGCAAGTCGTTGGACATGGGGTCGGGATAGCGGTTGAGCGGCGTGGCAGCCAGGGATGCATCGATTGCCTCGCGCACGCCGGCCGGCACGGGATAGGTGTTCTCGTTGGCCGAAAGGTTGATGCGCGTGGGCGTAAAGTTGGGATCATAGGGCTCAATGCCGGCCAAGTAGGGCTGGACGAGCTCCTTCATACGCGGCGTGAGTTCGGCCATGTTAGGCCTCCTCGCCGGTCGCACCAACGCCATCCGCGCCCGCAGCCGCCAGGTCAACGCCCTCGGCAACCGTCGCCACAGCGTCACCCGGCCAGGCAACCTTGGTCAGGTCGGCCGCGGCCAGCGACTCGGCACTCACGGCATCCTCGCCCTGCTCCAACACGCGACGGCGCAGTGCGGCAGAAAGCGCGTGTGCCCACAGGCCCTCGGCCTCGGCCAGACGCTGCGTAGCGGGAGCGTCGGAGAGCAGGCCCTCGGGCGTATAGCAAATGACACTCGAGCGCTTGACGAACTCTTCGACCGAAAGCGGGTTGGAGAACATGGCCGTGCCGCCGGTCGGCAGCGTGTGGTTGGGACCGGCAACGTAATCGCCGAGCGGCTCGGAGCTCCAAGCGCCCACAAAGATGGCGCCGGCGTTGCGAATGCCGCCAAGCAGGCCCATCGCATCCTTGCAGTGCAGCTCCAGGTGCTCGGGCGCCACGGTGTTCACGGCCTCGACGGCGGCAGCCATATCGGCGGCCACCACGATGGTGCCCTCGTTGTCGAGCGAGGCGCGCGTGATTTCGGCGCGTGGCGACTGCGCCACCAGAATGTCGATGCCGGCCTCGACCTCGCGCGCAAACTGCTCATCGCAGGTCACCAGATAGCAGGCTGCCAGCGGATCGTGCTCGGCCTGAGCCATCAGGTCGGCCGCGACCACCATAGGCTTGGCCGTGGCATCGGCCAGCACGCAGACCTCGGAGGGACCGGCGACCATGTCGATACCCACGTCGCCCGAGACAATCTGCTTGGCAGCGGCGACAAAGGCGTTGCCCGGGCCGGTGATTTTGTCGACGCGCGGAATGGTCTCGGTACCGTACGCCAGTGCGGCCACGGCCTGGGCGCCGCCCACCATATAGATCTCGTCCACGCCGCCGAGTTTAGCGGCCGCGAGCGTATACGGGCTAATCAGTCCATCCTTTTGCGGCGGGGTCACCATAACCACGCGTTTGACGCCGGCCACCTTGGCGGGAATGGCGTTCATAAGCACGGTGGAAGGGTACTGCGCGCGACCGCCCGGCACATAGATGCCGGCCGCCGCGAGCGGGGTCACCTTAACGCCGAGCATGGTGCCGTCCGCACGCGTGGTAAACCAGCTCTGCTCGACCTCGCGCTGGTGGAACTCGCGAATCTGGCGTGCAGCCTTTTCGAGCGCCGCGACAAAGGCGGGATCAAGGCCTTCGAGCGCGGCATCGACCTGCTCTTGCGGCAGACGGAAGCTCTGCAGCTCGACACCGTCAAAACGCTGACAGTAATCGCGCACCGCGGCATCGCCGTTGGCGCGCACGTTAGCCACGATATCGCGGGCGGCGTCGACGATGCTTTGCGGCAGCACACCCTTGCGGTTGAGCTGGTTGGTAACGAGGCGCTCACCGGGAGCAAGCTTGATGGTCTTCATATCGGAATCCCCTATCGGTCGAGGTTGAGTTCGAAAAACGAGAGGCCGGGCGGCGGCGCCAATCGGCCCGCAGCCCAGACGTTGGGACGCCCGTGCGTGCTCGCGCTATTGTGCCGAGCCCGCAACGGGCTCAAAATGTTTGTCCTTCACGGCCGCTGCCAAGCGATCTGCCAGATTACGCACGCGCGGATCCAGGCGCGCAGCACCCGGGTTGACGAAGAAGCGGGCCGTACAGTCCATGATGCGGCCGGTGATGACCAGGTCGTTGTCGCGCAGCGTGGCGCCCGTGGCGGTGATGTCCACGATGCGATCGGTCATGCCGACAATGGGGCCCAGCTCGATGTTACCGTGCAACGAGACGATATCGGCGTTCACGCCGCGCTCGGCATACCAGGCACTCGCAATGCGCGGGTACTTGGTGGCCACGCGAAGCGAACCGCGGCGGGCATAGTTGCGCTCGGCCTGGCCGGCGCGCCACGCGGGCTCCGCCTCGATAAAGGTGCACAGACCATAGCCCAGGTCGACCAGCTGCAGCAGGTTGAGGTCTGCCTCAATGAGCGAGTCCCAACCGCAGATGCCGCAATCGGCACCACCGCAGCCCACAAAGGCAGGCGCATCGCTGGGACGCACGATGACAAACTCGATATCGCCGACCGCGCCCTTGCCGGCACGCGTGTCGCGGCCGCGCACGATCAGGTGACGGCCGGGGTCACGCAGCTCAGGACGTCCAGACCCGCGGCCTCGAGCACGTCGAGGGTATCGGCCTTGAGCGAACCCTTGGGCACGGCGATGCGCAGCGGCCCTCGGCGCCACGGCCCACGGCGTGATCGCCATCGGAGGCGGCGTCCTCGGCCGAGGTGCGCGCGGCCTCCAGGCGCTCAAGCGAAAAGGCAAACCCGCCGCCGGCACCTCGATACCGTCGCCAAATGCGCCGGTAAAGATGGAGTCATAGCGTCCGCCCGAACCGACCGGATCGGGCAGGCCGCCGGCATAGGCCTAAAGACCAGGCCCGTGTAGTAATCGAAAGAGTTCATAATGGAGAAGTCGAATGACAGCACCTGGGCGTCCTCGGGTGCCAGGCCCTCGACCAGGGCACGCAGCTCGCGCGTCAGCGGCGCGACAATACCGGCGGCCTCCAGCAGCGCGTCCACGCGGTCGAGCACCTCGGCACCGCCGTGCAAACGCGGCAGCTCGCTAATGGCGGCCTTGACGGCATCGGACTCGGTGCTTGCCGCCACGCGGGCATCGAGGCCCACAAAGTCGTTGGCGTGCACGCAGCGCAGGGCCTCAGCGGCCAGATCGCGATCCTCACACGCCGCGAGCAGCTCCTTAAACGGACGCACACTGCCCGCGATAATGCGTGCATCGGGCAGCGCCAGCTTGCGCACGGCCTCGGCCACCAGCGAGACGATCTCGACATCGCCCGCGGTGTCGCCCGCACCGATGAGCTCAGAGCCCAGCTGCGTAAACTGACGCGAGCCACCGGCATTGCGCTGGCACTCGCGGACCACCGGCGCCTCGTAGCGCAGGCGCAGCGGCAGATCGGCCGCGCGCATGCGGGTCGAAACCAGGCGCACAATCGGCAGTGTGTTGTCGGGACGGACCACCAGCAGGCGACCGTCATCATCAAAGAGCTTAAACGGCGTGTCCGCAATGCGGCCGCCCTCCTCGAGCGAACCCTTGTCCTCGAGCAGCGGCGTCTCGACCGGCAGGTAATGATGCTCCCTAAAGCAGCCCTTCACCGTCAGCGCAATCTCCTCGCGCGCCTGAGCCTCCTCGGGCAATATGTCCCGGAATCCCCACGGTGTGGCCGTCATCTGGTGAGCCTCCTCATGCTGTGTTTCATATAGAGCAGAAGACCGGCATAGCTCCGCCGGTCTTCTGGGTACTTTAGCATACTAGAGTGTTTGCGGGGAGAATCGTCCTCCTCGGCTCATAGCGTATTCATTTGGAAACATAGGGGCAGACGCTCAGCTAAATCTGACGATTATCTAGGCCAACCAGAAACCATATCCCGTTTATCGTCTAAAAACTGGGATGCAGTTTCCGCTGAGGACCTTTTCCGAACTGCTTCTGCAGCGGCTGTTTTGGCTCCGGGACCGCGTCAATCGCATATCTTTATGGCGCCTTTATCCTACACATGTTGTATAACTACCAAATGTGGAATATAACAAAGAGCAAAACATAGGCTGAGCGTTATGGAGGATTGAGGTTGAAAGAGAAGCTATTTCGATGGGTCGTGAAGCACCGCAAACCCATCATCGCGTTCTATGCGGTGGCAGCACTGGTATGCCTGTTCCTGCGCCAGTTTGTAGGCGTTAACTACGACATTACGAGCTATCTGCCCGACGAAGCGGCGTCGACCGTCGCTCTGAATACCATGGGTGATGAGTTTGAGGGTGACATTCCCAACTGTCGCGTTATGGTGCCCAATGTCTCGATCGCTCAGGCGCTCAAATACAAGGACAAAATCAAAAAGGTCGACGGCGTCGAGGAGGTCCTATGGCTTGACGACGCGGCAGATATCGATCAGCCGCTTGCCACGCAAGACAAAGACACCGTTGAGACCTATTACAAAAAGAACAACGCCCTGTTTACGGTGACGGTTAATTCCGAAAAGGAGATCGAGGCAACCGACGCTATTCGAGATATCGTGGGCGACGAGGGCGCCATTACGGGCTCGGCCATGTCTAACGCGCTCGCCACCACATCGACCGAGCAGCAGATCAGCATTATCACGGTCGCTGTCATAGCGATTATCTTCGTGATTCTGGTCATCACGACTACCAGCTGGGCCGAACCCATCCTGGTGCTGCTGGGCCTGGGCGTCTCGGTGTTTATCAACTGGGGCACCAACCTCATCTTTGGCGAGATTAGCTTTGTCACCAACTCTGCGGGCTCCATTTTGCAGGTTGCCATCGCGCTGGACTTCTCGGTCTTTTTGCTGCACCGCTTTAACGAGGAGCGTGGCCGCCACGGCAGCGTTGCCGAAGACATGGTGCAGTCGTGCTGCCTGTCCTCGGTCGCCGTGTTTTCGAGCGGTTGCACGGTCTGCATCGGCTTTATCGCGCTTGCCGCCATGCAGTTTAAGATCGGCCCCGACCTTGGTCTTGCCCTTGCAAAGGGTATCGCCATCAGCCTGGTATCGGTCTTTACCTTTGTTCCTTCGATGTTCGTTCAGTTCGATGGCTTTGTGCAAAAATCGCAGCACAGGCCCTTTGTCCCGCCGCTGGGTAAGTTCGCCCGTCTGGTGCTCAAGGTCTGTATCCCCGCTGCCGTCGTGATCCTCGCCGTGGTTTACCCTGCGCGTGTGGCATCGACCTCCAGCGATATCACGTACTACTACGGCACTTCGCACATTTTTGGTTCGGATACGCGGCTTGGTCAGGATATGGACAAGGTCAAGGAGGTCTTTGGCAACTCCGATACCTACGTTGTGCTCGTTCCCCGTGGAGAGGTGAGCGAGGAGCAGGCACTCTCCAATGAGCTCAAGGCGCTCCCCGAGGTCAAGTCCATCCAGAGCTATGTTGACGTTGCGAGTCCCTATATCCCCACGGGCATGGCCGAAAAGGACACGCTCGATCTGGTGGAGGGAGAGCACTACAGCCGTTTGGTGCTCACGGTTACCGCGCCCTACGAGGGTCCGAGTACATTTAAGCTGGTCAAGAAGATTCGTTGTATCGCGGACAAACATTATCCGGGTAAGGCAATGCTCGCCGGCGAGGGCGTGAGCACCACCGACCTTAAGGACACCATCACCGTCGATAAGGGCAAGGTCGACCTCATCGCCGTCGTGGCCGTGTTCGCGGTCTTGCTGCTGGCCACCAAGTCGCTGAGCCTGCCGATCATCTTGGTGCTCGTGATTGAGACCTCGATCTGGATCAACTTTGCTGCACCGCTCTACACCGGTATGCACGAGTTCTTCCTCGCCTACTTAATTGTGAGCTCCATCCAGCTGGGCGTTGCCGTCGACTACGGCATCCTGATTGCTGACCGCTATCGTGAGGACCGCGTGACCATGCATAAGCGCGAAGCGCTACTCGAGACCATGGAAGCTTGCACGATTCCTGTTTTGACCTCTGGATCGGTTCTGCTGATCAGTGGCTTCCTGATCCATGCGATCTCGAGCCACGGCGTGCTCAAGCAGATCGGCTGGTTCCTGGGCGTCGGCGTGAGCATCTCCCTAGTCGCCGTACTCTTTGCGCTGCCGGGTTTCCTGTATGTGCTCGATGGCCTCATCGGCAAGACCACGCTCAAAGCTCATTTTTTGCCCAAGGATGCCCAGGATCCGGTTTCGGATACCACCGAGGCATCGGCTGCGGACGGCTCCGCTCAGTAACGTTTTACAAAGCAGTTGGAAGGAATACCGCAATGCATACCCATACCACTGATACCGCTTCGAAAGAGCTCAAAGCCCAACGCGATCTTGTACGTCGTCCCCATAAGCGCATCGCTGCGCTCGCTCTTGCCGCCGGTCTGACCGTGGCCCTTACCGTTCCCGGTGCCGTTGTGTTCGCCGACGGCGTAGGGTCGACGAGCGCTGCCTCGGCTACGAGTGAACAGATGGCGACGGACTCCGATAACAGCACGCCGGGATATAAGAAAAACCAGGTCGTATACGTCAAAACCGATGCCGACGGCAATCGCACGGGTGTTTACGTGGTCAATAGCTTCGAGGCCAATAAGGGCGTCAAGATCGACGATGCCGGCACCTATAACAAAGTGACCAACCTATCGACGACTCAAAAACTAACGGACGACAGCGGGTCGGTTGCCGTTACGGGCCAGGGAGTGCAGGACTTTGTCTACCAGGGCGATCTGGACAAGAACACTCAGATGCCGTGGAACGTCACCGTGGCATACCAGCTCGATGGCCGCGATATCGACGCCAAGGATTTGGCGGGCAAGAGCGGCAAGCTCACCATGAAGCTCAAGGTCGAAAAGAATGACGACTATACCGGTGGCGATTATGCCGATAACTACCTGGTTCAGATTACCGGTCAGCTTAAGGATGCCGAGGCACACGATATTGAGGCTGAGGGCGCCACGGTTGCTGCCAACGGCTCCAACACGCAGCTTACCTACATGGTGATTCCCGGCAGCACCGGAGACTACACCATTACGACCGATGTTGAGGATTTTGAGTTTGATGGCTGGCAGATTGTCGGCGTGCCGCTGAATCTTGCCATCGATGTGGACTCGAGCAGCATGGATACGAGCCAGCTCGTGGAGCTCTCCAACGGTATTGCTACGGCCAATAGCGGTGCTGGCCAGGTTGCCGACGGTGTCAAGACGCTCGCGGCCTCGCTTGCCACGGCCAATACCGGTGCCGGCACGCTGTCCAGTGGCGCCGCTGCGCTCGCGGCGGGTACGAGTCAGCTCAACGCGCAGATCCCCACGCTGGTCGAAGGCGTGAGCAACCTTAATGCCGGTGCCGAGGGGGTTAATGCCGGTGCCGTGCAGCTTAAGGGCGGTGCGTCCGATCTTTCGGCGGGCCTTTCCAAGCTGCAGGGGAGCGCACAGCAGATCTCGGGCGGCATAAGTGGAATTGCCGCTGGGTCCGATACGTACGTCGACGCGCTGACGCTGGGCAAGCAGGCTCAGGAGGCAAACCTTGCCAAGGCGCAGGCTGCGGCCAAGGCGGCCCAGGACGCCGTGACCGCTACGTCGGGCAACGCCTACAGCGCGCTGTACGGGCCGCAGGGTCTTACGGCGGCGCTCAGCGGCGAGGGGCAGTACCTTGCCGGTGCACAGCAGGCGCTCGGCGGGGCAAAGCAGGCCGCAAGCGCCATGGGCAACGATGCGGCAAAGGCTAACGCCGAGAGCGCAAAGGCTGGCGCCGAGAGCACCGTTGCATCTATTGCCGCTGCCAAGGCGGCGGTCGCCGATGCTCAGGACGCGCTGGATAACGCGGCCGATCTCGACTCCGCCAAGGCTGCGGCAGCCAAGCTAAGCGAGGCTACGGCACAGCTGGATGCCGCCACCGCAAGTGCCGGCAGTGCTGCTACCAGCGCGGGTGCCGCCGCCACGGCGGCATCGAGCGCCGATGCGACGGGTCTTACCGCGCTTCTCGATTCTGCATCCAATGCCGTTGCGGGCGCGCAGGGTCTTAACACGCAGGTGTCGCAGGGCCTTAAGGGTGCCGAGTCCATGTTTGGCACGCTTACCGATCAGGTTACGACTTTGGCCCAGGCGGCCGGCGCCCAGGGCGGCGCCCAGGGTGCCGTCACCGCGCTCGATAGCGCCATTCAGGGCTACACCACTGTCCAGGATGGCCAACAGCTGAGCCTGGCCGGAGCCATCGCCTATATGAACAGCGCGATCAACCCGGCAAACCCCACGGCCGTGAACCCCGGTCTTGTCGCCGGTGTTGGCTCTGCAGCAACGGGCGCGGGTCAGCTGAGCGATGGCGCCGCGGCTCTTGCCGCGGGCACCGACCAGCTTGCTGCGGGCACACAGCAGCTCAACGGTGCCACGCCCGCGCTTGCCAACGGCGCATCACAGCTCAACAACGGTGCGGCGCAGCTCAAGACAGGTGCTGCTAGCCTTGCTAGCGGCATGAATCTTCTCTCCTCGGGTGCAGGTACGCTTGCCAGCGGCGCATCCGAGCTCGGCAACGGCATGCAGGAGCTTACCGACCGAACGAGCAATCTCGATACTCAGGTCATCGACACCGTTAAGGACAAGATCGAGGAAATGCTCAACCCCGGCTTTACGCCGACGGACTTTGTCAACGGCGAGCAGGGCGGACATATAAATCGCGTGCAGTTTATCTATATGACGGGCGCGATCAGCAAGTAGGCAGCCGCGCCCTTGTGGCGATTGGCATCGATAGCAAGTTATGAGGGGAGGGGCCGTCGGGCATTGTCTCGGCAGCCCCTCTTTGCTGTCAGCGGCCACTTCGCGTCTTTGCAGAAGCTGTACCGCAAGATTTGTGTTTGGAAGGAGACGCGCTTTCTGCAAGGGGCGGAGCGCGGAAAGCATGTCCCGGATTTGATGCTCGGAACGGGATGAGCTTTCCGGATCGGACCCCAAGCGGAAAGCGCGTCCCGTTTCGGGGCTTCAGAATGGGACGCATCCGGAAACCGCATCCCACTCTGAGCCGAAATTCCGGGATGAAATTTCCGCCGAGGACACCCTGCGCCGACGGCAACGCAAAAAGGGCGCCCGCGCGAATGCGGACGCCCTTGTGTAGGGTCGAGATATCAACCAGCCAAGATATCGGCCCTGCGGCCAGCTCTTAGTAGTCGAACTGGTGGTAGTAGCGGCGGTACTTGAGGTTGTGCTTGGTGACCAGCTCGTAGTTGCGCGAGAGGCGGTCGGTGGTCAGCACGGACAGGATCCACGGCGACACGATGACGCGGAAGTCGTCGTCCAGGCCCGGGATCGCGTACTCGGCGGTGTCGATGATGACGTAGTCCTCGTCGCCGGTCACGCCGCTGGTGAGGAAGGCGCGGACGCGCTCGTCGAGGGCGCGGCACTCGTCCTCTCCCATGAACAGGAACACCGGGACGCCGGGCTCGAGCAGCTCGAGCGTGCCGTGGAAGAAGTCGTGCGAGGTGATGTGGCGGATGCGCTTCCACTGCATCTCCTCGAGCAGGCACATGGAGTACAGGATGGTCTCGCCCCAGAGGGCCCCCGAGCCGATGAACATGGTGTAGTCGGCCAGCGCGTACTTCCTGGCGAGCTCCTCGGCGCGCGGCTCGAAGCGCTTGCGGATGTCGAGCATGTCCTTCCAGACGTCCTTCGTCTGCTCGATGAACAGGTCGAACTTGGGGAAGCAGCCGCGGCGGTTGAGCAGGCGCAGGCCGAAGCAGTCGGCGAGGTAGTAGCCCTTCTCGCAGCCGCCGGCGCCGTGGTCGGAGGCCATCATGACGCAGTTCTCGGCGCCCACGGCCTGCCCGATCTTGCCCTCGGGGTTGGTCATGGCGAAGACGCGCACGCCCATCTCCCTCATCTTGCCGACGGCCTCGAGCACCTCGGGGGTGGTGCCGGACTCGGAGGCGGTCAGCACGACGGATTTGTCGGTCATGCGCTTGTGGCCCATGACGTTCCACTCGGCGGCGTGGATCAGGTAGACCTCGAGGTCGCGGTCGCCGAACTTGTTCATGAGGTACTCGAGCTGCATGAACTCGTCCCAGGTGCCGCCGACGCCCATCAGGAAGACGGCGTCGTAGCCCTCCTCGTGCACGCGGTCGGCCAGGGCGGTCATCTTCTTGCCGGCCTCGTAGACGTTCCTGCCGTCCTCGAGGTAGCCCTCCTGGTCGAAGTGCATGATCTCGATCTTCTCGGTCTCCTTCATGTGTGTCCTCCCATCACATGTGCGCAATTCTATACATCGCGCTTCTTGCTGATACCAATTATAGCCATACGATTGCTTGTTATTTAATACCAATCCAAACTCACGGAGATTTGCGGCGAACGGTCGGTTTCCTCGCCCGAGTGGTATTACAACGCCAATAGTTGTCTATTTCGAGCGCTACTGCCAACGGGTTCCCCACAACTCGCCAGCTATAAAAGCGTTGCGCCAGACCCGCCCAAGCGTTTCCGGCGCAACCGCGCAGTTTAGTTATTCGGCTTCCATCTCCGCTGTCACACGGCGATACATCTCGATAACCTGAGTCGTCGCCTTGGACGGATCCTGATAGTAGCGGCCATCACACGTCTCGGCCGAGACATAGCCCGTATAGCCGTGGCGTATGAGTGCCTCGAGGTCGGCACGCATATCACGCTCGCCGTCGCCCCAGGCAAGATGCGTCGTGCCGCCGCCCACATCTACAAAGTGGGTGTGAACGATCTTGTCGCCCAAAACCTCAAAGTAGCCGTCGATCGTGTCGCCGGCAACTTCCATGGCGCCAAAGTCGATACAGGCCTTCAGGTTGGGACGATCGACCGCCTCGAGGATGCGCGCGACATCCTGTGCGGTGTTGACCAACACGGACTCCGACGGCTGCAGGGCCTCGAGCGCGACGCGAATACCGCGCGTATCGGCGTAGGCGCACACCGAGCGCAGCATGGCAACGCTGCGGGCCCAGGCGTCCTCAGCCGGCTCGTCCAGATAGGCCCAACCACTCGTCACCAGAATCTGCGGCACGCCCAACTCAACGGCAACGTCGATCACATTCTTAAAGTACGAGAGGATGCGTTTTTGGCCCGCCTCACCGCGCACCGCGACGTTCCACGGCTTGGGGTTGTTCTGCTCGGGGCACACGCACACGATCTTGATACCGTATTGGGCGGCAAGATCGCGAATCTTATCCACCGAATCGTGCTCATGGCAATCCACATACAGGTGCATCGAGCCGGTCCACAGCTCGATATTGCGATAGCCGGCCTCACCTGCAGCCTTAAAAAACGTCTCGATGCTGTAGTAACGATGGTTGATGTTCATGAGCGAAAGCTCGGGTACGACCATAGCCCTCCCCTTTCGTACGGAGTTTTAAAAAACAGGGGGCCGCCGCAGATGCGACAAGCCCCCAAAGATCGACGCAACCGTTAGACGCGATGGAAGCGCGATTCGAACATATTAGGCAAGCACGCCAAAGTAAGCGCCGATGATGCCCACGACCATGGTGCAGAGGATCAGGACCATCGGGTTGATCTTCTTGGAGAGCAGCCAGTAGTAGAGCCAGAAGGCGGCCATACCGAGCATACCGGGCATGATGCCGTCCAGGATGTCCTGGAGAGTCTGGGCGGAGTCGCCCTGACCAATGGCGATGGGCAACGAAGCCCAGAACATGTCCTTGCTCATGGCGCCGACGACCATGACGCCGACAATGCCGACGCAGGCCATGATCTTTTGCATCAGGCCGGTCTTCTGAGCCTCGTCGAGGAAGCCAATGCCTAGCTCATAACCCTTGATAGCGCCAAAGATACGAATCAGGAACGCCGGGATGTTGTAGACGAGCAGGAAGGCGATGGGGCCAAAGACGTTGCCGGCCTGGCACAGGCTGATGCCCACGGCAGCGGCGACGACGCGCAGGGTGGACAGGAAGAAGGAGTCACCCAGGCCGGAAAGCGGACCCATGAGGGCGGCCTTGATGTCGTTGACGCTCTCGGGCTCAACCTCGCCACGAGCGACCTTTTCTTCCATGGCCATCGCGATGCCACCCACGAAGGGAGCGAGCTGCGGGGTGATGTTGAAGAATGCGCTGTGACGGTGCAAGGCCTCGGCGTAATCATCGGGACGGCCGGCATAGATCTTCTTGAGCATGTTGGCGACCATCAGGCAGAAGGCAATGTTCATCTGCTTGTAGTAGGTCCAGGAGAATTCCATGCCCAGGGCGCCGGTGTTCACGGCGCTCTTAATGAGGTCGGAGCGAGTAATCTGGTTCTCGGAATTAGAAGTCATCGTCCTCATCCCCTTCCACAGAAAGCTGGGACTGGGCGCCACCAAGGCCCAGCAGGTCGTACTTGTCGATGCCGATGATGATTGCGATCAGGGCGACGCCGAGGACGGGCACGTTGGCATAGGAGCACAGCAGGAAGCCCAGGAAGTAGAACGGCACGAGCTGCTTGGTAAGCACCAGACGGCCGAGCATGGCGAAGCCCATGGCAGGCAGGATGTTGGCTGCGACGCCAAAGCCATCGAGGACGAACGTCGGGATGAAGTCGAGCAGGCCCTGAACGGCGTCGGCACCCAGATAGAAGGAGACCGAGCACAGGATAAAGGCCAGGACGACAATCACGAGACCGATAATCCAGTGCATAGCGTAGATACCCTTGAGGTTACCCTTGCTGGCAAAGACGTCGGCACGGTCGACCAGAAGGGGCATACCGGCGTTGACGACGTTCTTAATGGCCAGGCACAGAGTGGCGATGGGCATCGCGAGCGCGATAGCGGCCTCGGTGCTCTGACCCAGCTGAATAGCGAAGGCGCAGGCGAGCACACCGCCAATACACTCATCGGGCGGCACGTAAGCGCCGATGGAGATTGAACCCATGAAGAGCAGCTCGAGGCTCGCACCGATGGCGAGGCCGGACTGCAGGTCCCCGAGGACTATGCCGACGAGCGGGCACAGAACGATCGGGCGGAACGCATAGAGCGTACCGAGCTGATAATCGAGCTTACCGAAGGCAGCGATAAGTCCGATGAGGATCGCTTGAACAAGCATTGTTCCTCCCTTTGATCCCTCTTGGATCCGCGCGGCGATTCCCGACTTGTCAGCGCGCCCTTTTCCATGCCGACAATCGCCTAGACAGATCCAGCTTGTACCGGTGTGCTGTTAACACCTAAACCGGTGCAAATGATTTGATACCAATTATATAGTCATGAGAAAACTATTTAATACCAATCGCTCAACGGGCGTGTACTCCCGGTGAACGGTAGATGGGGGTAACGGGTAAAGCGTTTATCCGGTACGCCCACGAATAGGGGCGGCGCCGTGCGCGCCGCCCGTGGTTCTCAATTAGAGGGCGCTTAGGGCATCGACCTTGGGGTCGTCGGCCAGAGCGCGAATCTCGACCTCGACACCGCGGCCGACGAGCTCACGAATGTCCTCTTCCTCGGCAGCAGTCACAAAGATCTGGCGGGAGATCTTACGGGCATCGGGACGCCGCTCGTCCTTGGACTTGGTGTTGCCCAGGTTGATGGAGGTGATCTGCGGGCAGCCGTCGACAAGCTGCTTGGCCTCGGCGATGCTGGCGACGCAGATGATCATCTTGTACTTATCGGTAACACCGGAGTTGATGGCCTCGATGGCGTGCTCCATGTCCTTGATGACGAGCTTGACGTTGGCCGGCTTTCCCATCTTGAGCGTAGTCTTCCAGACGGGATCGTTGGCAACCTTGTCGCCAACGCAGAAGATGCAGTCAGAGCCCAAGCCCTGGACCCAAGAGACGGCCACCTGGCCATGAAGCAGACGATGGTCGACGCGAAGCAGTTGAATCATGATTGACCCCCAAAGGTCTCATGCCGGAAACCCGGCCCCATTAATAGCAGGCGGTGACTAGAACTCTTCCTCGTCATCCGCATCGGTCAGCAGGTCGTTGACAAACTTGACGCGCGTGTCGTCAGCCGCGAGGATCTCGCGGATAACCTGATCGGCGGGAGCCTCCTGGTCCGAAAAGAGCAGCTGGATCAGCAGCGGCAGATTCATGTTGGCAACCAGGTAGGTGTTGGGGCGCGTCTGGACGATCTTGGTGAACTCGTTGTTGACGCTGCCGCCAAACAGGTCGGTGCACACGATTACGTCGTCGGCGGGGTCGAAGGTCGCCAGGAGCTTGGCGGCCTCCTCGGCGACGTCGGTGCGGCCGTCGACAAACATCGACAGGTCGTGGACGTTATCGCGCGCGCCCGAGAGCAGCTCGGTGCTCTCCTTGATGCCGGTCGCAAAATGCGCGTGGCTGGCGAAGATGTATTGCCTCATTGCGGTTTCCCCCAAATGAAATTAGTAGTCGAACTGGTGGTAGTAGCGGCGGTACTTGAGGTTGTGCTTGGTGACCAGCTCGTAGTTGCGCGAGAGGCGGTCGGTGGTCAGCACGGACAGGATCCACGGCGACACGATGACGCGGAAGTCGTCGTCCAGGCCCGGGATCGCGTACTCGGCGGTGTCGATGATGACGTAGTCCTCGTCGCCGGTCACGCCGCTGGTGAGGAAGGCGCGGACGCGCTCGTCGAGGGCGCGGCACTCGTCCTCTCCCATGAACAGGAACACCGGGACGCCGGGCTCGAGCAGCTCGAGCGTGCCGTGGAAGAAGTCGTGCGAGGTGATGTGGCGGATGCGCTTCCACTGCATCTCCTCGAGCAGGCACATGGAGTACAGGATGGTCTCGCCCCAGAGGGCCCCCGAGCCGATGAACATGGTGTAGTCGGCCAGCGCGTACTTCCTGGCGAGCTCCTCGGCGCGCGGCTCGAAGCGCTTGCGGATGTCGAGCATGTCCTTCCAGACGTCCTTCGTCTGCTCGATGAACAGGTCGAACTTGGGGAAGCAGCCGCGGCGGTTGAGCAGGCGCAGGCCGAAGCAGTCGGCGAGGTAGTAGCCCTTCTCGCAGCCGCCGGCGCCGTGGTCGGAGGCCATCATGACGCAGTTCTCGGCGCCCACGGCCTGCCCGATCTTGCCCTCGGGGTTGGTCATGGCGAAGACGCGCACGCCCATCTCCCTCATCTTGCCGACGGCCTCGAGCACCTCGGGGGTGGTGCCGGACTCGGAGGCGGTCAGCACGACGGATTTGTCGGTCATGCGCTTGTGGCCCATGACGTTCCACTCGGCGGCGTGGATCAGGTAGACCTCGAGGTCGCGGTCGCCGAACTTGTTCATGAGGTACTCGAGCTGCATGAACTCGTCCCAGGTGCCGCCGACGCCCATCAGGAAGACGGCGTCGTAGCCCTCCTCGTGCACGCGGTCGGCCAGGGCGGTCATCTTCTTGCCGGCCTCGTAGACGTTCCTGCCGTCCTCGAGGTAGCCCTCCTGGTCGAAGTGCATGATCTCGATCTTCTCGGTCTCCTTCATTCCCGCTCCTTTCACGAGCAGTTTGAATTGTCGCACGGAATGAACGGGCTTGCCACTCCGTCGCACCGCTTAACCTTGTGGACATCTTGGCCCCAAGCTCAACAATTCAAAGGTTCTTAATACCAGTGAACGATTACAGGTTAGCCGTTTTTAATACCGATTTTATGATTTCATCCTCCCCTCTCGGTAGACGGTCAGTTTTTGCCGCTCATCGGTCAAGCGACATATATCCGTAAAAACGAGCGCCCCCGCCGTGCGCAGGGACGCTCTAGACGCTAATAGTTGTAGGTATATCCGCCGGCGTCGCCGCGGGTAAAAGACTTGGCATGCTCGATTGCCTGCCCACTCGAGTCATAGGTCAGGCCTTCCAGCACGAGCGCCAGATCGCCCGGCTCAAGATTGAGCAAACTCGCATCGCGTGCGCCCAGCGCCTCGATATCGAGTTTCTCTACCGACTGATCTGGCTTGCGTCCCAACATATCGTAGGTCTCGAACAGGCTGAAGACCGAAATGTCCACGCCTTCGATGCCCGGAAACAGCAGGCACGGAATCAGTGTCATCTCGATCGACACGGGCTCACCATCGATGCAGTTGAGGCGGCGCACCGAGTAAAGCAGATCGTCCTCAGCGATGCCAAACAAGTCGGCATAATACGGGCCGGCGTAGCGTTTGGAGCGCGCCAGGATGCGCACCGACGGCGTCGCGCCCGATGCCAGAACCGACTGGCGGAAGCCGCCCTTGCGTTCGTGCTCGTCAAACCACTTATGTCCCACAAAGGCGCCTTTGCCCTGCACGCGACGAATCTGGCCACTTTTGACCAGCTCGTCCATGGCGCTTCGGATTGTCAGGCGTGTCGTGCCAAACTCCTCGGCCAGCTCGTTTTCGGACGGAATCATCGAGCCCGTCGGGTAGTCGCCGCGCTCGATTCGCTCCGCAATGCAGCGGCGAATTTGTTTGTAAACCGGCAAGTCTTCTACTGCATCAGCCATTCGACACCTACCTTCGTCGCAACGCCGTCTGCCTCGCCGTTATCGGCAAAACGATACTTGGTCGGCAGAATCACGGACTTGCAATACTCGACAAAGCCATCGTTCTCGTCACGCTCGTGCGAAGCCTTGTAAAACACCGGCGTGCCCTCCTGAGCACCCAGCAACTTGGCCTCGTCGGCGTTCAGACGGCTGATGGAAATATGCTCCTTGCCGTGCGTCACATGGACATTCCCTTCTTTGAGCAAAACGTCGTAGAGGCTTTCCTGCTCAAAATCGTGATCGGGAAGCGAGGGGCACAAAGACAGATTGACGTAAGCCGTCTCGATCGATGCCGGAGAACCGTTGACCACACGCACGCGCCGAATGCAGAAGAGCGGCATGCCCAGGTCAATCTGGGCTTTTTGGGCAAGATCGATATCGGCATACACGACCTTGGACCAAACCAGGCGTGCGGTCGACTTTGAGCCAACCCTCTCCACCGCCTGCGTATAGTTCCATGTTTCCTGAAAGATGTTCAGCGGTTTGGGAGGACACACATAGGTGCCCGAACCGCGGCGGCTTTCCAAAGTTCCGCACGAAATAAGGCGCGTGATCGCAGCACGCAACGCCGTGCGCGACACGCCCAGCTCTTCACAGAGCACACGCTCGGCGGGCAGCCGGTCGCCACTCTGCAGGTCATAATGTTTGATATACCAAAGAATGCCCTCAAAGGCGCGATCTTTGGGCGGAATCGCATATGGTTCACTCGACATGGGCAAGACTCCTCAATCGCTTGATGCTGCAGGAATCATTGCTCCGGACGCCCCATGGCGTCGAAGGCTTCTTTGATCTGCTCCGCAACGTTCCGATACGACCGATATAGGCCGGAGTCTCGCTTGACTTCGCCCGCGGTCACCGGAATCTCAAGCTTCGAAATCTCATCCTTGCCGGTTTGCACGACAACGATGACACCCATACCAAGGCACATATTACGCTTGGCAGCGTTGTTTTTGGTAGCCTGAGCTGGATTAATCAGAATCTGCTGAGCGAGCTCACGATTGCTGAGCTCTGGCACATCCTCGGGATTTCCAGTCTCAACGATCTCGCACTGCAGCACATCCGCATAGTCAAAGATCTTTGGCTCGGCGCCACGCTGATGCACAGCCCACTTGCGGCGCGTGGCATCCTGGTAGATAGCCGGCAAAAACGTAAACCGCGGCGGGTCCAAAATCGTATCCGTGATGGTAAACACATCGGGATCAAAGGCATCCTGCGGGTTTTTCTTCTTGAACAGCCCCATATCAGCCTCCCGTACTAGTATTAAACAACTCAGACCGAATATAGCACCAATTTGAAGTTGCAACGGCAACCCTTCGGTACACGGCGGCAATCACGCGCTCAGCGGAAAATTGTACGGGCGAGGGCCGGGGTGCCTGCTTTGTTTTGAGAAGTGGGCTCCGCGAACTTCTCAAAACAAAGCAGGCACCCCGGCCCCGGCGATGTATCTCGGGCTAGCCATAGTAAGACTTCCTGTTTCCAAGGCAGCAACAGCCATGTCCCCAATACATTAAAAAATCAGCCCCCGCATATCGAAACGGTCGAGAGCCGCCTCCGGGCGGTTGCCTTGGTCTGAGAAGTTCGCGAAGCCCACTTCTCAGACCAAGGCAACCGCCCGAGGCGGCCCAGCGCGAGACCGTCCCGAATGTCTACCCGCACAGTGTGGTTACGAGTGGGATAGTCAGAATGGAGCAGATGATCGACAAAAACGTGCACTGCATCATGGGGCGTGCATCCTTGCCGTATTGTAGACAGTACAGCGTACCGTTGCTGCCCACCGGCATTGCCATCTCGAGCACAAGCGTCGCGATAAACATGGGCGTCATGCCCGGCCACACGCGAGCCACGGCAAGACACGCCACGGGCACGATAACCAAACGGAATGCCACGGCGACATAGGCACGCCAGTTGGTGAGCATGTCGAGCGGATGATACTTGGCAATGGACGAACCCATGAGCAGCAGCGCCGCCGGGGTGGTCATGGTGCCCACAATGGAAATCGAATCGCCCACCACGCCCCAATCGGTCCATCCCGTCAACACGATCACGAGCACAACGACGCTTGCGATGAGACCAGGGTTTTTGCAACAAGCGGCAAGGTTTCGAAGTTGCTTCTTCAGGCCGCCTTGTGCACCACTAAAGAGCATGACACCGACGGTAAACATAAATATGTTGAGGGGGATGAGCGCAATCGAAGCATAGAGCAGCGCCTGCTTGCCAAGCACCGCCTGAACAACCGGAAACCCGATAAAACCGGCATTTCCAAAGAGCACGGCAAAGCGATACGAGCACTCGGTTCCCTTAGGCACACGAAAGACAGCGGTAACGGCAAACGCGATTACGATCGCCACCACATACATGACAATAGACAGGCCCATGAGCGAAAACGTATCGGCAACGCTCGGCAGCTGCACATCGTCACCCAGCGCCGACGAAAGCACCAAGCACGGCAACGCCACCTGAAGCAGCAGACGCGAAAGCTCGCGCTCAAACTCAGCCTTCATAAATCCCAGCTTGGAGATACACCACCCCAACAGGATCGGCAAAGAGACCGTCACCATCTGCAACGCCACGCTCGTAAAGCTCATCTACTCCCCCTCTTAGCTATTCCACGAGGGCCGGGGCGGCCGGTTAGGTTTGGGAAGTGGGCTTCGCGAACTTCCCAAACCTAACCAGGCCGCCCGGCCCCGGCAATGTAATCCTAGCTGACCAAAGTTAGATGCGCAGTCTCCAGGGCAGCATCAGCAAAGTCACCATTGCATTAAAAATTTTCAGCCCCGCAAAACGAAACGGCCGAGAGGGCGCCCGGGCGGGCCCTTCCTCGGGGAAGTTCGCGAAGCCCACTTCCCCGAGGAAGGCACCGCCCGAGCAGGCCCAGCGCGAGACCGTCCCAGATGCCTACTTACTCGTTGTCGCCCGCGGTCATTTGGGTTGCGGAGAGCGCGCCGTCGGCTGCGGTTGCGGCAGCGGCGTCAGGCCAGACCCAGTCGGTGAAGGCCGGGTGATCGTAGCCTTCGTCGCAAGCGAACTCAAAGGCCTCGGTGCGGAAAGCTTCCCACTCGTTGATCTGCTCGGCAAACGTATCGGCGTCGACCATACGCAACACGTCGGCGGCCAGGGCCCAGCGGTCCATGTTATTCAGGCGCAGCATGTCGAACGGCGTGGTCGTGGAGCCCTTCTCCTCGTAGCCGTGGACGCGGAAGGCATCGTGGCCGGGGCGGTTCCAGATCAGGCGGCGAATCGTACCGGAATAGGCGTGGAAGGCGAAGAGGACGGGCTTCTCACCGCAACCGAACAGCTCAGCCCAGCGCTCATCGCTGATGGCCTGATCGTTCTCGCAGACGTTCTGAATCTTGAGCAGGTCGACCACGTTGACGAACCACACCTTAATGCCCAACTCGCGCAGCATATCGGTTGCAGCCAGGGCCTCGAGCGTCGGCACGTCACCACAGGTGGCGACCACGACGTCGGCCTCGGCGAGCGAGTCGGCAGTCGACGCCCACTCCCAGGTCGCGATACCCTCGGCGAGCTCGGACTTGGCCTCGTCGACCGTCTGGAAGGTAGGGGCGGGCTGCTTGCCACAGAAGATGGCGTTGACGCAGTCGGTGGACTGGTAGACGCGCTCGGCAACGGCAAGCGCCATGTTGGCGTCGGCCGGATAGTATGCGTTCACGATGTGCGTGTCGTTGGCTTTGTTGAGCAGCAGGTCGATAAAGCCGGGGTCCTGGTGCGAGAAGCCGTTATGGTCCTGGCGCCAGACATGGCTCGACAGCAAAATGTTGAGGCCGCTGATGGGAGCACGCCACGGAATCTCGCGCTTGGTGGCCTCGAGCCACTTGCAGTGCTGGTTGACCATGGAATCGACCACGTGGACAAAGCTCTCGTAGGAGCTCCACACACCCGAGCGGCCGGTGAGCACGTAGGCCTCGAGGAAACCCTCGCACTGGTGCTCGGACAGCTGCTCGACAACCTTACCGGAACCGGCCAGCAGCTCGTCGTTGGCCTCGTCCTCGTAGAAGCCGGCATCCCACTGCTTTTTGGTCACCTTGTAGGCAGCCTGCAGGCGGTTGGACGCGGTCTCGTCGGGACCGAAGATGCGGAAGTCGTCCATGTTCTTGGCCAGAACATCGGCGGTGTACTCGCCAAAGACGCGAGCGGCCTCGGTGGAGCCCCAGCCGTGGCCCTTCTCGGCGACGGGAATCTCGTGAGCGTGGATATCGGGCAGCTCGAGCTCGCGGCGAACCTTGCCGCCGTTCGCGTTGGGGTTGGCGCCGATGCGCAGCTCACCGGTCGGCATAAAGGCCGTCACCTCGGGGCGCACCTGGCCCTCGGGCGTAAAGAGCTCCTCGGGCTTGTAGGAGCGCAGCCACTCGCGCAGCACGCGGAAGTGCTCGTGGGTGTCCTTGGCACTCGCCAGCGGCACCTGATGGGCTCGCCAGGAGTCCTCGGTCTTCTTGCCGTCGATTTGCTTGGGGCAGGTCCAGCCCTTGGGCGTGCGGAACACGATCATCGGGTAGGCGGGACGGACCACGGTCTCACCAGCGGCGGCCTGGGCCTGCGCGGTGGCCTTGATGTCGCAGATCTCGTCAAAGACTTGCTCAAACAGGGCGGCGAAACGAGCGTGGATGCTCGCATGGCTCTCGTCGTCAAAACCGGCGACAAAGAAGTGCGGCTTATAGCCCATGCCCTCAAAAAACTTGGTGAGTTCTTCGTCGGACACGCGGGCAAGGATAGTGGGGTTGGCGATCTTATAGCCGTTGAGATGCAGGATCGGCAAAACGATACCGTCGGTTGCCGGGTTCACGAGCTTGTTGGACTGCCAGCCGGTAGCCAGCGGGCCGGTCTCAGCCTCGCCGTCGCCGACGATGGCCGGGACAAACAGGCTCGGGTTGTCCATGATGGCGCCGTAAGCGTGGGACAGAGCGTAACCCAGCTCACCACCCTCGTGGATGGAGCCCGGGGTCTCCGGAGCGAAGTGGGACGGAATGCCGCCCGGGTAAGAGAACTGACGGAAGAACTTCTGCAGACCAGCTTCGTCCTTGGTGATCTTCGGGAAGGTCTCGGTGTAGGTGCCGTCCAGGTAGGACTGGGAGGTACCGGCGGGGCCACCGTGGCCCGGGCCCATGATGAACACGGTGTTCTGGCCGTGGTCAGCGATGAAGCGGTTGATGTGGCCGATGAGGAAGTTCAGGCCAGGGGTGGTGCCCCAGTGCCCCACCAGACGGTGCTTCACGTCTTCACGGGTGAAGGGTTCCTTCATCAGCGGGTTGCTCCGCAGATAGATCTGGCCGATGGAAAGGTAGTTGGCAACGCGCCAGTACTTGTC
>JBKWEB010000025.1:0-29417 GCA_046976245.1 Collinsella sp.
TGCCGGCGCACTTGGGGCCACCCTGGTTGACGCGTGCGTTTCTCACCGTACCCATGGGCTACTCCTGAACGGTCTCTTGGCAGACGACCTCGCGGATGGCGCGGATGCGGCGCATGGTGTCGTCGAACTGGTCGGGGGTGAGGGCCTGAGCGCCGTCGGACCAAGCGTGGCTCGGGTCGTCGTGGACCTCGATCTCCAGACCGTTGGCGCCGCAGGCAGTCGCGGCGAGCGCCATGGGCTCAACATAGCGGGTGTAGCCGGTGGCGTGGCTGGGGTCGGCGACGACGGGCAGGTGCGACAGGTGGTGCAGCACCGGCACGGCGTTGAGGTCGAAGGTGTTGCGGGTGCGGGTCTCGAAGGTGCGGATGCCGCGCTCGCACAGGATGACGTTGTCGTTGCCCTCGCTCATGATGTACTCGGCTGCCATAAGCAGCTCGTCGACGGTGCCGGACATGCCGCGCTTGAGCAGGATCGGGGTCTGCGTCTTGCCGACCTCCTTGAGCAGGGGGAAGTTCTGGGCGTTGCGAGCGCCGATCTGCATGACGTCGATCTTCTTGTCGAGGAAGACCTGCACGTCGCGCGGGTCCATGATCTCTGTGACGATCGGCATGTCGAGCTCGGCGGATGCCTCGCACAGCAGGTCCAGGCCGGCGGGACCCATGCCCTGGTAGGCGTACGGGGAGGTGCGGGGCTTGTAGGCGCCGCCGCGCAGCATCGTGGCGCCGGCGGCCTTCACGCGGCGGGCGATGCGGATGAGGTTCTCGCCCTCGACGGAGCACGGGCCGGCGATGACCTGGAACTGGTCGCCGCCGATCTTGACGCCGTGGCCGCAGTCGATGATGGAGTCCTCGGGGTGGAACTTGCGGTTGGCGCGCTTGAACGGCTCGGAGACGCGCTGCACGCGCTCGACGACGTCCATGGACTCGAGCAGGAACGGGTCGATCTTGGTCGTGTCGCCCACCAGGCCGATGATGGTCTCGTTCTCACCGCGCGAGACGTCGGTCTTGAGTCCCTTTTTCTCGATCCAGCTGACGATGTGGCCGACGGCCTCGTCGCTGGCGCTCTGCTTTAAAATCGCAATCATGGTGTGCCTCTCACCTCGATAGATAGCCCTTGCAAAAACGGCCCGCATCGCGAGCCGTTATATATGTGCATGAGAGTTTATACTATCTGACTCGCTTTTGCCGCCTAAAGCGCGCCGTCGCGGCGCGTCTCCCACGTAATTGCAAAGCTTTTTCTATTATTTTGTTAGCCCGTGGCGCACTTGGGTATAATGCCTACCGTTCGCCCTATTAGCTCAGGGGATTAGAGCGTCTGCCTCCGGAGCAGAAGGCCGTTGGTTCGAATCCAACATGGGGCACCATCGAACGTAAGACCGTCCGAACCTCGCATGGTCCGGGCGGTTTTCTTATACCGACGCGACGTGATGGGACGTGGTATGGCAGCAACGGATATCGAGCGTGGACTCTCGACCGCCGAGGTCGAGGAGCGCATCGCCGCCGGTAAGATTAACCGCAACATGGAGCTCAAGACCAAGTCGGTCAAAGAGCTCATCATCGAGAACCTCTGCACGCTGTTCAACTTGATCAACGTGGTCTTGGCGATTTTGGTGTTGCTGACCGGTTCGTTTAAGAACCTGACGTTCCTGTTCGTGGTGTTCTTGAACACGGCAATTGGCGTCATCCAGTCCATGCGTTCCAAGAAGATGGTCGATAAGCTCACACTGCTGACCTCCAAGAAGGCCATCGCGGTGCGTGACGGCGCCGAGGTGGAGCTCGACCTGGACCAGATCGTGCTCGACGACATCATCCGCCTGGGGCGCGGCGACCAGATTCCCGCTGATGCCGTGGTGGTTTCAGGCGAGGCTCTCGTGAACGAGAGCCTGCTGACGGGCGAGAGCGACCTTATTAAGAAACAGCCAGGCTCTGAGCTCATGAGCGGCAGCTTTATCGACTCGGGCCTGCTGCGCGCCCGCGTGATCCATGTCGGCGCCGACAACTACGTGGCCAAAATTAATAACGAGGCCAAGTACGTCAAAAAGGTTAATTCCGAGATCATGAACGCGCTGAACGCCATCGTGCGCTTTGCGAGCATCATCATGATCCCGCTCGGTTTGGCGTTGTTTGCCTCGAGTGTGAGCGAGCTGTGGGATGCCGCGGGAACCCCGGGCGATAGCGCGCTTTCGTGGTGCTTCTCCGAGCTGTTGGCCGGTCATGTGCCTTCGTCGGCGCTGCTGTCCACGGTGGGCGCCCTGCTGGGTATGATCCCGCAAGGCCTGGTGCTGCTGACTTCGTCGGTGCTCGCCATCGCCACGGTGCGCCTGGCCCGCCGCAAGGTGCTGGCACAGCAGCTCTACTGCATCGAGACACTCGCTCGCGTCGACGTGCTGTGCCTGGACAAGACGGGCACCATCACGTCGGGCCGTATGGAGGTCGAGGGCACGTATCCGCTGCCTGTTGAGGGTGTTGGCTTTGGCGTGGACTCGGACGAGGCGGCTGTTCCCGTCGATACCACAGTGCTCGATTTTGCGCTGGCTAACGTGGCACGTGCGACTTCGGCCGATGCCAACGAGACCTGCCAGGCGCTGCTCAACTATTACGCCGATCGCCCGGTCGAGGTGTCTGAGCCGCTGTCGGTCATTCCGTTCTCGTCGTCTAAAAAATGGAGCGGCGCTTCTTTTGCGCAGGGCTCCTACGTAATGGGCGCCGCGCAATTTGTGCTCTCTGATCGTGCGTTTGCCCAGGTCGAGAACCGTGTCGCCGAGCTTGCCGATACCTGCCGCGTGCTCGTGGTGGCGCGCGTGGACGGCTTTACGCCCGATGGGGATATGGTGGGCGAGGCCGAGCCCGTGGGATTTGTGACCATCCGCGACGAGATTCGTACCTCGGCGGCCGAGACCATCGGCTACTTTAACGAGCAGGGCGTGACCCTCAACGTGATCAGCGGCGACGACCCGCGTACGGTGTCGTCGATCGCGCGCGTGGTGGGCGTGCCGGGGGCGGACGCTTATGTGGACGCCACGACGCTCGATACGCCGGCCAAGCTCGATGCCGCAGTGGACCGCTACCATGTCTTTGGTCGTGTGACCCCGCAGCAGAAGCGCGAGCTCGTGCAGGCGCTCAAGCGCCGCGAGCACACCGTGGCCATGACGGGCGACGGCGTCAACGACGTGCTGGCGCTCAAGGAGGCCGACTGCTCCGTCGCCATGGCGGCCGGCTCCGATGCCGCGCGTAATGTGGCCGAAATCGTACTCGTCGACAACGATTTTGCCTCGATGCCCGCCGTGGTGGCCGAGGGCCGTCGCTCCATCAACAACCTGCAGCGTTCGGCCTCACTGTTCCTGACCAAGACGCTGTTCTCGATGGGCCTGGCGGCGCTGTGTATCGCGCTGCCGCCGTACCCCTTCGAGCCCATCCAGATGACGCTCATTAACTTCTTCTGCATCGGCGCGCCGGGCTTTGTGTTGGGCCTGGAGCCCAACAATGCTCGTGTGAAGGGTGCGTTTTTGAGCAACGTACTCAAGCGTGCACTGCCGGCGTCGATTGCGGTCATTTTGGCTGCGGCGCTCGACATCTTTGTGGCGCGCGTGTTTGGCTTTAGCCAGCTCACGCTGTCTACGATGTGCCTGCTTACGTCGTGCGCGGCGAGCGTCAGCCTAATCTGGCGCATCTCGCAGCCTCTCACGCCCTTACGTGTGGTGCTCTTTGTGTTTGTAGTCGCCGGCATCCTGGTGGGCGTTATCGGATTCCCGGAGCTGCTGTCTATTGCCAACCTGTCGATGGGCCAGATGGTTATCTTGGCTGTTATCGTGGTCTTTACCTGCTCGGTGTTCTTTAAGCTCGCCACGATGATGGATTCGCTCAAGCCGCGTCGTCGTCATGCCGCAACTGGTTTTGGCCGCGGTGTGCGCGTCCGCCTGGGTCGCGGTGGCGGCAAGGTGAGCTCGACGGGCTCGACGGCCGAACGTTTTGCCAAGCGCGTCGCCGCCGACATGGCGCAGCGCCGCGAAGATCGCACCGCTCGCGAGGCCGAGGCCCGCGCACTCGAGGGCGTGGCCCAGGCCCAGCCCAAGAAAAAGAAGAGTACCGGAGCCAAGCGCTCTCGCGTGACCAAGTCCGCCCAAGGCATCAAAGTCTCGATGCCAAGCAAAAAGAAGAAGTAACTACGCGCCCTGCCGATGTTGAATTGGTGCCTTGCTCCTGTGGGGCCGTGGCGATGTTATGCTCTAACCTCGATTGTTTGAATTGCTTCGAAAAGAGGATGCCGTGATCTGCCCGCATTGCCTTAAGACTATCGAGGACGGCGCCTCGTTCTGCCCCTACTGCAACGCCTATGTGGGTCCGGGCGATGGCCCCGAGCACACCGAGTTCGTGTTCTGCGAGGGCTGCGGTGCCCGTCTTTCTCCGCATGATCGTACGTGTCCCAAATGCGGACGCCCCGCTCCGGGTATCCTCTCCGAGGACGCGGCCGCATCCGACCTGGCAGCGGGCCGCACGGCGGGCTTTCCGCGCCTAACGCAAGAGCAGATCGATACCGAGGTGCCTCATGCGCCCGCCTCGGCTGCCGCGGTTCTTTCGGATGCCGCCGACCCCAATGAGACTTGCGTGCTGCCGGCTTTCGATAAGGATTTCGGTATCCCCAAGGTCGACATTCCCACGCCCGTTTCCCTGCACGACGATGCTCAAAAACCCAAGCGCAAGGTGCACCCCGACGAGGACGCTTATCACAAGCACAAGCGTCATATCCCCAAGCCGCTCATCGTCATCGCGGTCCTTGCCGTCGTTTGCGGCGGTGCCTATTGGTTCGTGACGACCGATCCCATGGGTGTTATGCCTGGCTTCTACGACCAGTTTGGCCAAGCTGCACAGACCACCTTCCCCACGCGCCAAAAGGGCGAGGCGACTGAGGACGATACCAAGCAGGACGATTCTGCCGAGGTGGTCCAGGAAGAAACCGTGCTCACCGATGATCAGCTCTATACTAGACTCGACGGTCTGTATCAGACCATCGTGTCCTACGGTGATGAGGACCAGATCGGCGAGGTCATCGATTCCTTTAACAACGGCTATCTCCGAACGCCGCTGTCCACCCGCCAGGAGCTGTCGCAGAGTGCCTACGCCCTGCGCGACCAGATCAAAAAGACGCAAGGTGAGCTTAACAACCTTAAGTATCAGGACGATACGGTCTATGCGGACGACATCGCCCACTTAAAGCAGCTTGCCGAGTGGATGTACGAGCGTGTCGACGTGATCTGCCAGAGCTGGGATATCTCGCTGGCCATTCCCGATGGCGAGTCGATGAGTTCCCACCAAAGCGAGATCCTGGCGCCCATCGCACAGGGCGGCAACAGCGCGCTGAACCAGTACGACGCCAATGTGGGCTCCTGGAAGCCGCAGCAGCGTTCCCAAAATTAGTTCGCCATAGTCGGCATAACCTACGTGCGCAATTGATGTAAGCGCATGCTTATTGCTACAATTCGTACAAATATGCTTTAAACGCACGAGGAAGGAACCACATGTTTGGTTTTAAGAAAGAGCTCTACACGCCCGAGTATCAGCTTGCCGGCGACGAGTGCGCCGTTATCGAGACGTCGAAGGGTACCATCAAGGTCAAGTTTGACGGCGAGGGCGCTCCCATTCATGTCGCGAACTTCTGCGAGCTTTCCACGATGGGTTTCTATGATGGCCTTAAGTTCCATCGCTATGTGCCCGGTTTTGTCATCCAGGGCGGCGACCCCAATACCCGCGACATGTCCGGCGCCGACGTTGCTGCCGGTCTTGAGGGCCCCGACGGCATGCCCGGTACCGGTGGCCCCGGCTACTGCATCAAGGGCGAGTTTGCCACCAATCCGCGCAACAGCCATGTCGACGGTGCCCTTGCCATGGCACGCTCCATGGACCCCGATTCCGCGGGTTCGCAGTTCTACTTCTGCCTGGGTGCCCAGCATAACCTCGATTCCGGTTACACCGTCTTTGGTACCACGGTCGAGGGTCTCGATGTGATTTCGCAGCTGCGTGCCGGCGACGAGATCGTCCATGTCGAGATCGTTCACGAGTAAAGGGGACTTCCTTGAATAGCCAGCTGATCCAACAGGGCCGCGCCGCTTACCGCGCGGGTGATTTTTCCGCTGCAGCCCAGATGCTTGGGGCGGCAAAAACTCCCGATGAGATTATGGGCGAGGCCGATCACCTTCGTGGCAACGCCTTGATGCACCTGGGCATGTATGCCGAGGCCGCCGAGGCCTACGCCGCTGCCCTCAATGACGGCACCTACGGCAAGCGCGGCGCGCTGCTCACCAACCGCGGCAAGGCACTCGCCGCCGTGGGCGACTACACGACGGCCGCCCAGGCGTTCTCTGCTGCTACGCAGGATGCTTCCTATGCCACGCCGTTCAAGGCCTATCTGGGCCTGGGTAACGCGCTGTTCCAGTCGGGCGACTATGCCAACGCGGGTACTGCCTTCCGTCAGGCTGCCATCGACGGCGCCAATCCGGCTCCTGCCGCCGCACTGGGCGAGCTTGGTCGTTGCTTCATTAAGCTCGGCCGTCCGGCGGATGCCGTGGAGACCTACCGCACGGCTATCGACTTTGCCGGCCCCCGCGACGACACGCGTGCGCTCAACGCCGGCATGGGTCAGGCGCTTTCTGCCGCCGGCCGTCCCTCCGACGCACTCGACGCCTTTAACGCCGCTACTGCCGATGGCATCTACCAGCTCACTTCCGAGCAGGCCGATGAGCTTGCCCGCGTGCATGATTCGCTTGCCGCGCTGTCTGCCCAGACGGCTATGGCCACGGCTCCGGCGCCCGCGATGGACGCTCCTGCCGTCGATCCGCTCGATCCTACGGGCGCGACCGGTCAGTTTATGCCCGATCCCTCGGACACCGGCTTCTTTACGCTGTCCGAGTCCGAGATGGTCCAGCAGGACCGTCAGGATCGTAAGCAGGCCAAGGTCCGTCGTCGCCATCGCCACACGGGTCTCAAAGTCTTCATCGTGCTGCTTCTGCTCATTTTGATCGCCGCGGGCGGTCTGGGCTTTGCCTACACGCGCGGCTTTGGCTTCCCGTCTCAGGAGTCTGTCGTTACCGATCTGTTCCAGGCTGCCGGCGACGGTGACACCGCAAAGGCCGAGTCTTGCCTGGCCTCGAGCCTGCCCGAGGATGCCAAGTCGATGATCATCTCCTCGATTCCGCAGGGCGCCACCGTGTCCGTCGAGGGCATGGATCAGTCCATGACCGAGACGACCGCCAAGGTGAAGGCATCGCTGTCCAAGGGCGGCGAGCAGGAGTACACTGTCAAATTCGTGCGCTCCGACAACCATATCGGCTGGGCCGTTTCCTCGCTCGATATGGATTTCTCGGCTGCTGACAACCAGTAGTGACCTTATGGGATTTAACTTTGCCCGGTGCTTCACCGCAAGTGAGGTGCCGGGCTTGCGCTAGTATGATGAGCTAGTAGTTTTCCAGCAATCATCCAACACATCAGGAGTTGCGTTGTTTTCTTTGATGGATATGTTCTTCGGTAGCTATGCGGGCGATCTTGCCATCGACCTCGGCACCGCAAATACGCTTGTCTCCGTGCGCGGCAAGGGCATCGTCATCCGCGAGCCTTCCGTCGTCGCCATCGACAAGAACGACGAGCGCATCCTGGCGGTCGGTATCGAGGCAAAGCGCATGCTTGGCCGTACGCCCGGCAACATCGTGGCCGTTCGTCCCCTGAAGGACGGCGTCATCGCCGACTTCGACGTTACCGAGGCCATGCTCCGCTACTTTATCGACAAGGCTTCCGAGAAGCGCTATCCGTGGACCCCGCGTCCGCGCGTTGTCGTCTGCGTTCCCTCCGGCGTCACGTCGGTCGAGAAGCGCGCCGTCTTTGAGGCCACGATCCAGGCCGGTGCCCGCCAGGCCTACCTGATCGAGGAGCCCATGGCTGCCGCTATCGGCGCCGACCTGCCCGTCGAGGAGCCCACCGGCTCCATGGTCATCGACATCGGTGGCGGTACCACCGAGGTTGCCGTTATCGCTATGGGCGGCATCGTCGTCTCGCAGTCCATCCGTATTGCCGGCGACGAGTTCGATCAGGCCATCCTCACGCACGTTCGTGATGCCTACAACCTGGCCATCGGCGAGCGTACGGCAGAGGACATCAAGATCAAGGTCGGCTCCGCCGTGCCGCTCAAGGACGAGCTCGATGTCGAGGTCAACGGCCGCGACGTGATCACCGGTCTGCCCAAGACCGTGCGCATCGAGAGCGAGGAGATTCGTCGCGCACTCAACAAGCCGCTTGACGAGATGGCCAAGGCCGTCAAGGACGCACTCGACGCTACGCCTCCCGATCTCGCCTCGGACCTTATGTACTACGGCATTTTGCTGACCGGTGGCGGCGCGCTGCTGCGCGGTCTCGACGTGCGCCTGCGCGATGAGACCGGCGTTTCGGTCAACGTCAGCCCCACGGCGCTCGATAACGTTGTTAACGGCTGTGCCCGCGTGCTCGAGGCCAATGCGTTTGATGGCGGCTTCGTCCAGACCAATGCTTAATTTCCAAAAGGTGGATTCCATTTGGCACGATCTTCGGGTTTCTCCACAAATCTGAATACCAAGCGACAATCAACGGGTATGCGCCCGTTGATTGTTTTCAGCCTGATTTCGGTGTTGCTGCTCACGTTTTACATCCGCGAGGGCGAGGCAGGGCCGATTCATGCCGTGCGTTCGGGCGTAACGACGATTACCTCGCCGGTGCGCTTTGTGGGCTCGGCTGTGGCGGCTCCCTTCAATGCGATCGGCAACGTGTTCTCTAACCTTACGGCGTCGCAGGACACGCTTGATGAGCTTAAGAAGCAAAACGAGGAGCTGACCTCTAAGGTTGCTGAGCTCTCCGAGGCTCAAAAGACCGCCGAGCGTCTGGAGGGGCTGGTCGGGCTGCAGTCGACCTATAACCTCAAATCGACCGCTGCTCGTATTGTCGGTGCCTCCGGCGATGCCTGGACCTCGACCGTTACCATCGACAAGGGCTCTGCCGACGGCCTTACCATCAATATGCCTGTGACGAGTTCTGCCGGTGTTATCGGCCAGATTATCGAGGTATCGGCCAAGACCTCTACCGTGCGCCTGATTGGCGACGAGAACTCGGGCGTGTCCGCCATGGTGCAGGACACGCGCGCCCAGGGTATGCTGCAGGGTCAGGCTGACGGCACGCTGCGTCTTGAGTACGTGAGTGTCGACTCCGACGTTAAGGTTGGCGACATTATCGTGACCTCGGGCATTGGCGGCGTGTTCCCCAAGGGTCTACCGCTCGGCACCGTCTCGTCGGTCGAGAAATCGGCAAACGACGTGTACTACACCATTGTGGTGCGCGCTCAGACCACGGCCGAGAACAACGAGGAGGTGCTGGTCATCACCTCGCTGACCGACGAACAGTCGGCCTCGGATGAGGACGTGAGCACGGCTAACAGCACGCCGCAGGGAACGTCGCGCGACGCTGCGACCAAGACGAAGGACGAGAGTTCGGATGACAGTTCCGATACGTCCGAGACGACCGATTCCGGCTCGAGCGAATAGGGGGCATGTCCATGGATCTACACGAGCAGGGGATGAGCTCCCGCACGTTTGTGATCGCCGCCATCGTGTGCGTGCTGCTGCAGGCAGGCCTGGCGCCGCAGATTTCCATTGCGGGCGGTCGCGTCAACTTCATGATTATCCTGGTGTGCCTAAGCGTGTTCTCGGGCGACCCGACCCGTGCCGTCGTGTGCGGTTTTTGCAGCGGCTTGTTCTATGACCTGTCCGCTGCCGTGCCGGTGGGCGTTATGTCGCTCCTGCTGACCGTGGGTTCTTTTGCCCTGGTGCACAGCGCCGTCGGCCAGACGGGCGGTACCCCGAGTGCGCGCGGCATCACTGTGGGCGCCTTCGCGCTTGTCATTAATGTGATCTACAGCATCATCTTGCTGTTTATGGGTTTGGAGACGAGCTTTGTCGTGGCGATCTTCGGCCATGCGCTGCCGTCCTCGATCCTGACGGGTTTGGTTGCCATTCCGTTTTTGATGTCCGGCGTCGTGCCGCAGTCCGGCTATGGATTCTCCGCACGTGGCGGACGCCAGACGGGTATGCGCTTTAAGCCCAAGACCCGCAAGCTCAAATAGGGGAGGCCCGTAGATGTCTTCCCAGTTGACGGTTATTATCGCCGGTATCGTGCTGGTTGTGGCCATCGTGGTCGCGCTGGTCATCATGCGTCGTGGCGATTCCCGTTTTACCTACGATACGCAGCATGGAACGGCCCCGCGCGCCACCGAGGGCGAGGGCAATACCGCGGCGACCGCCTTTAAGGGCCGCTTTTCCATCCTCACCACGGGTGTGGGCGCGATGTTTGCGGCACTTGCCGTCAAGCTGTGGGGCATGCAGATGGTCTCGTCGGACTATTACGAGAAGCAGGCCAATAGTAATCAGACTCGCACCGTTACCACACCCGCTGTGCGCGGCCGCATCCTCGACCGCAACGGCGTGGCGCTTGTCCAGAACCGTCCCTCACTTGCTGTCGTGGCCTACCGCGACCTTGCCGAGGATGAGGTTCTGGTTCGCCATCTTGCCAACGTGCTTGGAATGCCTTACGTGGCGGTCCTTCGCAATATTCAGGACAATACAGAGGGCGCTCAGAGCCTGCATACCATCGCGACGGACGTCCGTCGTTCCACGGTTGCCTATATTCAGGAGCATGCCGGCGAGTTCCCGGGCGTCAAGATTGCCGAGCGTACCGAGCGCCAGTATCCATACGGTGAGACGGCATGCCATATCTTGGGCTATACCGGCACCATTACCTCCGAGCAGCTCGAGGCCCAGAATAAGAAAACCTCTGGCGATGATGATGCTTCTGCTGGCAAGATTACGTACCAGTCGGGCGATATCGTGGGCCAGGCGGGCGTTGAGAGCTACTACGAAAACCTGCTGCAGGGTATTCGTGGCGAGCAGACCGTCAAGGTCGATGCCTCGGGCAATGTGACCGGTCAGGCCGGCGCCGTGCCCGCGAAGGCCGGCTCCGACATTAAGCTCACGCTCGACCTTAAGATCCAACAGGCCTGTGAGACGGCGCTGGCGAGCGCTATCGAGCTTGCCAAGACCACTGGCTACAGCAATGCCGGCAACGGCGCTGTGGTGTGTCTCGATCCCAACAATGGCGAGATCCTGGGCATGGCGAGCCAGCCCAAGTTCGATCCGTCCGTCTTTATCGGCGGCGTCTCAAATGACGTGTGGACCGAGCTCAATGATGACAAGGGTTCGCACCCGCTGCTCAACCGCGCCATTAGCGGACAGTACATGTCGGCCTCGACCATCAAGCCGCTCTCGGCACTGGCCGGTCTTGAGTTTGGAACCTACACTTCAACGCAGACAACCAACTGCACGGGTTATTGGACGGGTCTGGGCAAGGCTTGGGGCAAGCGCTGCTGGCTGACGTCTGGCCACGGCACCATGACGCTGCAGTCGGGTATCGCCAACTCGTGCGACCCCGTCTTCTACGACATGGGTAAGGCGTTCTTTTATGACGAGCAACATCCCGAGGGCCTGCAGGAGGTCTTTCGTCGCTGGGGCCTAGGCAAGACCTGCGGTATCGATCTGCCGAGTGAGGGCGCGGGTCGTATTCCCGATGCCGAGTGGAAAGAGTCATACTTCACCGACGCCTCTGCCGAGGACCGCAAGTGGAATGCCGGCGATATGACCAACATTGCTATCGGCCAGGGCGACATCCTGGTGACGCCCCTGCAGATGGCGTGCGCCTATATGGGTCTTGCCAACGGCGGCAAACAGTACGTGCCTCACGTATTTTTGTCTGCCGTGTCGCGCGATGGCGACGGCGATGCCTATAAGTACAATGGCAAGGGCAAGAAGAAGCGCCTGGAGGCCAAGATCAACAGCGATTCGGATTTGGCTCTTGTTCGCAACGGCATGCACGACGTGATTTACACGGCATCGACGTCCCTGGCGGCGCACTTTGGCACCCTGACGCCGCAGGTATACGGCAAGTCGGGCACGGGCGAGAAAAGTGGCGAGGACGAATACGCGTGGTTCTGCGCCTATGCATCGGCCGATGATCCCAAGTATGTCATCGCTACCGTCCTGGAGCAGGGCGGCGGTGGCTCAGATACCGCGATGCATGTCGTGCGCGACGTGCTCGGCGTGATTTATGACGAGCCCGATACCTCTTCGGCCTCGGGCGATTCTTCGGTTCGATAGGAGGTTGCGATGGATTTTTCTCCGGCGGATCTGTTCCGTTCAACCAAGACCGGCTCTCGCAGCAGCCTGGACCGCGTCAACAAGCAACTTTCGGCCTCGCGCGGCACGTTTCGCCAAAAGGTGCATATCGGTGTGCTCGTGGCTACTGTGGCGCTCGTCGCCTACGGTGCCATCATTATCTGGTCGGCTTCGCAGTTTAAGGCCGATGCTTCGTTCTCGCGCCATTTGCTGGGAATTGGCATCGGAGCGGTGCTGGCGGTGCTCGTCTGGCGAACCGACCTGCGCGGTATTTCCAATTTCTCGACGGCGTTGCTCGTCATCGACCTGATCGTGATCTTCTCGCCCAAGATTCCGGGTCTGTCCTATACGGGCGGTCTGGGCATGACGGGCTGGATCAAGATTCCCGGTATCGGCTTGACGTTCCAGCCGGTTGAGCTTGCCAAGCTCATCACCATCTTCTTTATTGCTACGCTTGGCTCGCAGTATAACGGTCGCATCGATACCGTTCGCGACTACGTCAAGCTCTGCGGCATGCTGTCCATTCCGTTTTTGGCCGTCGTTGCCATGGGTGACCTGGGCTCGGGCCTGGTCGTGCTGGTTTCGGGCGCCATCGTCATCTGCATGAGCGGTGCACGCCGCGAATGGGTGCTGTCGACCCTGGCCCTGCTCGTGGGCCTGGTGGCCCTCGTCCTGGCGCTCGATTCGGTCTTTGATTCGTTGCTCGGCCACGATGTGCTCATCAAGCAGTATCAGATGAACCGTCTGACGGTCTTTATCGACCCCGATAATGCCGATTCGGACGATGCCTACAACCTGCAGCAGTCGTTGATCGCGGTCGGCTCGGGTGGCTTCTTTGGTAAGGGTTTGGGCCATGCGACGCAGTCGGCCGGCGGCTTTCTGCCTGAGTTCCACACCGACTTCGTCTTCGCCTTTTTGTCCGAGACCTTTGGCTTTTGCGGTTCCTTTTTGCTGCTGTGCTTGTACGTGCTGCTGATCTTTTCGACGATTCGCGTCGCCTTTAAGTGCGAGTCGCTGTTTTTGCGTCTTTCGTGTGTGGGCATCGTTGGCATGTGGGCGTTCCAGACTTTCGAAAACATCGGCATGTGCATCGGCATGATGCCGATTACCGGTATTCCGCTACCGTTTATTAGCTTCGGTTCGTCTTCGATGATGATTCAGCTGCTGACGGTGGGTATCGTACAATCCATATGGCGGCATCGTTCGGGCGCCGCGTAACCGCTGGAGGGGTTTGCCATGAAAATTCCCGTAGATAAGCTGACCCGCGCTTTTAAGATGGGCGCGTCCGTTAAGAAGGATTCCGATACGCCGGTGCGCGTCTCGGTCTATCTGGATTCATCCGCCTCGCGCTTTCTGGCCGAGACGGTGCGCGACGCCTTTGTGCCGCAGACGACCTCGGGCATTGTGCGCGTCGAGCGTCTGGGGGAGGAGCGAATTGCTCCAAAGACCGATACCGATGTGGTGCTGGTGCTCTCGTGTGGTTCCGACCGCTTGGAGAGTGCCGTGCAGGAGCTCGTGATCGCCGGCGCGCCCGTGTGCGTGCTTGCCGAGTCTGCTGTGGAGGTGCCGTTTATCGAGGAGTCTACGCCCATGCTCGGCGTGGTAGCGGCAACCGATAAGACGTATCTGCTCGAGTCGCTTGCCCGCTGGATTCTCGATCGCACCGACAAGGAAACGGCTTTTGCGGCGAACTTTGCCTTCATGCGCATCGCTGCGGCCAATCGTATCATCACCTCGTGCGCGCTCACCAATATGGCGACCGGTGCGCTGGTGTTTTTGCCGGGCGCCGATTATCCCGTTATGGCGCTGGCGCAGGTGGGCATGCTCTTTGAGCTCGCTGCCGTCTTTGGACGCGGCATTAAGCCCGAGCGCGGCTACGAGGTCGCGGGCGTGCTTGCCGGCGGTCTTGTGATCCGAGCGGTCACCCGCGCACTTGTCAAGCAGACGCCGCATATTGGGTTTGCCGTCAAGGCGCTCACTGCTGCCGCGGGCACCTATGGCATGGGCCGTGCGCTCGTTTCGCTCTACGAGCGCGATGTCGACTACAGCCGTGCCAACGAGGTGGTCACTGCCACGTTCTCCCGCGTTCGCGATCTGGTGACCACGGTCGCGGGCGCTACCCGTCCTATGGCGTCCTATCAGGACGCATCAGATCTCGCTGCTTAGGGGTTTTCCGTTGCGCGTTGCATACCAAGACTGTTTTCATTTAATTGAGCCGTTGCTCGCCAAGGTCGAGAAGCCGAGTCGCTATATCGATCACGAGTGGGGCACGCTTTCCAAGGCCGATGCCGACTACCGTTGCTGCCTGATCTATCCGGATGTGTACGAGGTCGGTCTGCCCAACCAGGGTATCGCCATCCTCTACAACATCCTTAACCAGGCCGAGGGCATCTCCTGCGAGCGTGGCTATGTGCCGTGGCCCGATATGGGTGACGCTATGCGCGAGGCGGGCATTCCGCTGCTCTCGCTTGAGGGTGCAGCGCCGGTCGCTTCGTTTGATATCGTCGGTCTGCATGTGCCGCACGAGATGGCGGTGACGAACTTCCTCGAGGCACTCGACCTCGCTGGCATTCCACTGTTGGCGGCCGACCGAGGCGAAGACGACCCTATCATCATCGCCGGCGGCCCCTCGGTGTACAACCCCGAGCCGTACGCGGCCTTCTTCGATGCCATCCTCATCGGTGAGGGCGAGGAATCGCTGCTCGAGACCTGCCAGCTGCATCGCCGCCTGCGTGACGAAGGGGTCCCGCGCGCGCAGATTGTCGAGCAGCTTGCATCCATTGCCGGCAACTACGTGCCATCGCTCTATGAGGTTCGTCACGACGAGCCCTGCTCGCCGCATGGCTACACCGTGCCGCGTGAAGGCAAGGATGCGCCGACCGTGGTCTACAAGCGCGTCGTCGAGGATTTCGGCGCCACGAATCCGCTGTCGCAGTCGTGCGTGCCCTATGCGCAGCTGGTTCACGACCGCCTGTCTATCGAGATCCTGCGCGGCTGCGCCCGCGGCTGTCGTTTTTGCCAGGCCGGCATGACGTATCGTCCGGTGCGCGAGCGCTCGGCCGACCAAATCGTCTCGTCGGTGATTCAGGGTCTGGAAAAGACCGGCTATGACGAGGTGTCGCTGACCTCGCTCTCCACGACCGACCACTCCTGCATTCGCGACGTGCTCGGCAGGCTCAACCGTCGCCTGGAGGATACGGGTATTCGCGTGTCTATTCCGTCGCAGCGCCTGGATTCGTTTGGCGTGGATATGGCCGAGTCGGTTGCCGGCGAAAAGAAGGGCGGCCTGACGTTCGCGCCCGAGGCCGGTAGCCAGCGCATGCGCGACATCATTAACAAGAACGTGACCGAGGAGGACCTGGACCGTGCGGCCAAGGCGGCCTTCGAGGCCGGCTGGAACCGCATGAAGCTCTACTTTATGATGGGCCTTCCCGGCGAGCGCGACGAGGACATCGTGGCCATCGCCAATCTGGCCGATCACGTGCTGGAGCTCGGTCGTTCCGTGGTGCCCAAGGCTCGTCGCGGCTCGATCTCGGTGTCGATCTCGGTTTCGGTCTTTATCCCTAAGGCTGCCACGCCGTTCCAGTGGTGCCCGCAGCTCGACTACGACGACGTCAAGCGTCGCCAGAAGCTGCTCATCACGAGCGTTCGCAACCGTGCCGTCCGCGTTCATTACCACGATGCCGAGACCTCGCTCATCGAGGCTGCGCTGTCCCGCGCCGGTCGTGACATGACGCCCGTCATCATCGACGCTTGGCGCTCGGGCTCTCGCTTTGACGCCTGGGTAGAGCATTTCTCGCTCGATAACTGGAAGGAAGCTGCTGCCAAAAACGGCATCGACCTCAATGAGCTCGTGCACCTGCCCTACGAGTTGGATTGGCGCCTGCCGTGGGAGCATGTGAGCCCTGGCTGTACGCGCGGCTTCCTCGAGCGCGAGTACCGTCGCTCGCTCGAGGGCGTCACGACTCCCGACTGCACCCGCACGTCGTGCACCGGCTGCGGGATCTGCCCCACGCTCCACGCCAAGAATGTATTGATGGGTGATCGCGCATGAGTGAGCGCCTGACCGACAACCCCTCGCTCTTTAGACTTCGTGTTCGCTATGGCAAGCGCGATCGCCTTAAGTACCTGGGCCATCTCGAAGTGATCCATACCATTGAGCGCATCGTGCGCCGTGCGGGACTTCCCTATGCCGTCACGCAGGGCTTTTCTCCGCACATGCGCGTGGGCTTCTCTTCGGCGCTACCGGTGGGTACGTCGTCGACCTGCGAGTGGTATGACCTGTTTATGACCGAGTTCGTGGCGCTCGACGAGGCGTTTGGGCGCCTGGCTGCGGCGTCTCCGGCCGATCTGGCGCCCATCGAGGCGGCGTACATCGACGTGCGCACGCCGGCGTTGACGGCGCAGCTCACGCGCCTGTCGTATCGCATCGACCTGCACTTGGATCCCGAGGCGCCCGTAAGCGCCGACGAGGTGCGTCGTGCGCTCGACACGCTGCGCGCGGGCAATGGCATCGACTACGCGCGCGGAAAAAAGAGCAAGCGCTTGGATTTGGATCACACGCTCGTGGGCTATGAGCTCACGGCGGGGGAGCGCCCGGACCATTTGGTGCTCATGCTCGACACCCATGCCGACAACGAGGGCTCCATGCGTCCGGAAATTTTGCTTTCCGCTGCTGATGTTTTGTTGCAGGGCTTGACCCCGGGCGTGGATGCACCTATTGTTTCCACCGGTATGCAAGACCTCGTGACCATCTGCTCCTACGATGTCGAGCGTCAGAATCAAGCATGCGAGGACGACGAGGGCCGACTCGTCAGCCCCATACCTGTGCGAACTTGTGGATTTGCTCCACATACTCGTTGACGGGGGTATTTTCGCCTGCTACTATATTCGGCTGTTGCACTAACTGATGCATGAAGGGCAAGTAAACATGTACGCAATCGTTAACACGGGCGGCAAGCAGTACAAGGTCGCCACCGACGATGTCATCACCGTCGAGAAGATCGAGGGCAATGAGGGCGACAAGGTCACCCTGCCGGTTATCTTCCTCAACGATGGTAAGAAGATCGTCACCGATCCCGACAAGCTGGCCAAGGCCAAGGTTACCGCTCAGATCGTTGAGCAGTTCAAGGGCGAGAAGCAGCTGGTCTTCAAGTTCCACAAGCGCAAGCGCTATCGTCGTCTGAAGGGTCACCGTCAGCAGCTCACCAAGCTGAAGATCGTGAAGGTTCAGGCTACCTCCCGCGCCAAGAAGGCTGTCAAGGCAGAGGCTGAGGCTGTTGCCGAGGCTCCCGTCGCCGAGTAGATTACACTCGTAACGAAAGAGTAGGTATACACAATGGCACACAAAAAAGGACTCGGTTCCTCCCGTAATGGCCGTGACTCCCGCGGTCAGCGCCTTGGCACGAAGCGCTATGCCGGCCAGACGGTAACCACGGGCACGATTCTCGTCCGTCAGCACGGCACGCACATCCACCCGGGTGAGAACGTTGGCCGTGGTAAGGACGACACGCTGTTCGCGCTGGTCGACGGTACCGTTGAGTTCCACAAGGGTATCAAGCACAGGGTCAGCGTACGCCCGCTCGCGAACGCGTAATTCACCCTTCATAGAGCACATATGTGGGAGGCACTTGAGTTTTAGGATTCAAGGGTCTCCCTCTTTTTTGTAGGAGGCGATTCTGTTGTCACAGTTCACCGATATCAGCCGCATTAACGTGTGCGGCGGCGACGGCGGAGCCGGATGCATGTCGTTTAGGCGCGAGGCATTTGTCCCCAAGGGCGGCCCCGATGGCGGCGACGGCGGTCGTGGCGGCAATGTCGTCATCCAGGCCGATGCTCAGCTGTCTTCGCTGATCGATTACCGCTTTAAGCATCACTTTCGCGCCGAGCGCGGCACGCACGGGCAGGGTGCCCGTCGTAACGGCAAGAGCGGCGAGGACCTGATTCTCAAGGTCCCTATGGGTACCGCGGTGCGCGAGCTCGACCCCGAGACGCAGACCCCGATGTTCGAGATTGCCGATCTGGTGCATGATGGCGAGCGTGTTGTCGTGGCCCCTGGTGGCGCCGGTGGTCTCGGCAATACGCACTTTGTGACGTCGGTGCGCCGCGCGCCCGCGTTCGCCCAGCTGGGCGAGCCGGCCGAGGAGCACTGGATTGAGCTCGAGATGAAGCTCATGGCCGATGCCGCGCTCGTGGGCTTTCCCTCGGTGGGTAAGTCATCTCTCATCGCGCGCATGAGTGCCGCCCGCCCCAAGATCGCCGACTACCCGTTTACCACGCTCGTGCCGAATCTCGGCATGGTGCGTGCCGGCGAATATTCTTACGTCGTTGCCGACGTTCCCGGTTTGATCGAGGGCGCGAGCGAGGGCAAGGGCCTGGGTCACCAGTTCCTGCGCCACATTGAGCGTACGGCTCTGATCATGCATGTCGTCGACATGACGGGTGGTTTTGAGGATCGCGATCCGGTCGAGGATTATCGCATCATCAACCGCGAGCTCGAGCAGTATGGCGCCGAGCTTTCGGAGCGTCCGCAGATCGTTGTTGCCAACAAGTGCGACGCGCCGGGCACGGCCGATAAGATTGCCGACCTCAAGCGCGCAGCGCTCGACGATGGACATATGTTCTTTGCCGTGTCTGCCGTGACGGGCGCCGGCCTCAACACGCTGATGCTTGCCGTGGGCGAGCAGGTGGCCAAGCTGCGCGCCGAGTTGGCTGTCTCCGATGAGCCGGTCGTTCTGCGCGACGATGAATGGGAGCGCCGCCGCCTGCAGCGCGAGAAGCATTTCCGCATTGTCCAGGAAGAGCCCGGTGCCTTCCGCGTGGTCGGTCGTGCCATTGAGCGTATGGTCATCCAGACCGACTGGGAAAACGAGGAAGCCGTCATTTACCTGCAGCATAAGTTTGCGCGTATGGGTGTTGACGACGCGCTCGAGAAGGCCGGTTGCCGTGCGGGCGACGAGGTCCGCATTTGCCAGCGCGCCTTTGACTTTGAGGGCGCCGAGGACTTCTCGGAGTACGAGGAGCTCGAGGATGCTGGCGAGGACGTTGCCGTTGAAGCCATTGACGTGGCCGATGCTGCGGATGAGGGAGTCGAGGTTGTCGATGCGGCGGATGCCGCGGACGATACCGAGACACCGGAGGGCGAGTAAGCCATGTCGCTGCGCGGTGGAATCGGTTTGCCCGAGCTTCCTCTAGAGGACGGGCAGGAGTTTAGGCTCGGTATTATGGGTGGCACCTTTGATCCCATCCATTACGGGCACCTGGTGACCGCCGAGCAGGCGCGCGAGTCGCTCGACTTGGACGCTGTGCTCTTTATGCCGGCGGGCTCTCCTGCCTTTAAGCTTGACAAGCCGGTGACGCCTGCCGAGGACCGTTATGCCATGACGGTCCTCGCCACCGCTGCGAACCCGGCCTTTTTGGCGAGCCGGTTCGAGATCGACCGCCCGGGCGTAACCTATACGGCCGATACGCTTCATGCCCTTCGCGACTTTTACCCGCCGCAGGTAAAGCTCTACTTTATTACGGGCGCCGACGCGATTATCGATATTGTGACCTGGCATGATGCCGAACGAATCGCTGAGCTTGCTACCTTTATTGCGGCGACACGACCGGGCTTTGATATCGATACGGCGCGTGCCCGAATCAAAGAGTCGGGGCTGCCGTTCGACGTGCGCTATATTCAGATTCCGGCGCTGGCGATCAGCTCGACGAACATTCGTAAGCGAGTTGCCCGCGGCATGAGCGTGCGCTATCTTACGAGCGAGTCCGTGCTCGGCTACATTCGCAAACGCAGGCTATATGCCGATTTGGGCCAAGAAGATTTTGAGTGATGGGGGTCTACGTTGTCGGTAGAGGATCAGTTTGAGGGCGATGAGCGCGCGCTGCTCAAGCGCATTCAAGAGCTGCTCGATGTTCGCATGAAGGATAAGCGCAAGCGCTATGTGCATTCGCTGGGTGTTGCCGAGACCGCACTTCATCTGGCCGAGGTCTACGGCGTTGACCGCTTTGATGCCGCTGCCGCCGGACTGATCCATGACTGGGACAAAGTGCTCTCCGACGACGAGCTGGTCACGCGCGCTCTGCATTACGGCATTAAGATTGCCGGCTCTCCTTCCGCCGCGACGCCGCTTTTGCATGGCCCTGTTGCCGCCTATGAACTTCCGCAGCTTTTTCCCGAGCTGTCGCCGGCGGTCTTTCAGGCTGTCGACCGTCACACCGTGGGCGCTTGCGACATGACGCCGCTCGATATGGTGGTCTTTGTGGCTGATGCCATCGAACCCAACCGCCACGGCGATTATGCCCATGCGCTGCGCAAGATGGTGGGGGAGTCGACGCTCGACGAGTTGTTCTTCTCCTGTTTTGCGCAGGGTTTGGTCTATGTGATTCAGTCCGGGCGCTATCTTTATCCCACGGCTATTTCGATTTACAACCATTACGCCCAGCTGCGCTAGCTCGGGCTGTCTAGAAAGAGGTATTCCATGGCCGACGAGACCATGACCGACGAGCAGATTCTTGAAGGTGTGGAGCACAAGAGCTTCGTCGCCACGTCCGACCGCACTGCCGCCTCGCTGTCTGCGAGCGGTGTCGCCGCCGAGGATGTCGCCCGCGCCGCCGCGCAGGCCGCCTACGACAAGAAGGGCGAGGACGTTCAGGTGCTCGACCTGACCGAGCTTTCCGACGTATGCGACTACTTTGTGCTTGCCACCGGTACCAACAACCGCCAGGTCGATTCTATCGTCGACGAGATCGAGGAGAAGGTCGCCGAGGCTTGCGGCGAGCACCCGTTCTCCATCGAGGGTCGCGAGCAGAAGACCTGGATGCTCATGGACTATGGTTCGGTTGTCGTCCACGTCTTCACTCCCGAAGCCCGCGACTTCTACCGCCTCGAGAAACTCTGGGGAGACGCCCCCCAGCTCCCCCTCAACCTCCTCTAGTAGCTCATTTGAGACGGGGTTAGCTACCCTCACGCATATCGCCGGGCAGTTGCGGTTTTCCGCACCTGCCCCGCTTTCTTTTTGCCCAAAGGCGGTTAATCGTTGAAACGGGATTGGCGGCCGAAGGATAGGGCGGTGTCGCCGAATTTGTCTCGGACGGCGTCGATGGCGACCGAGAGGTCGCGACGGTCGCTGGATTGGGCTCCGCGGTCGTCGACTTCGCAGAACAGGTCGGTCTGGATGCCGCCCTGATGGTCGAAGTCGCTCATGCCGATGCCCGCCAGGCGCACATGCATGCCTTCCTGCCAGATGTTGTCGAGCAGCTCGAGCGCCACCGCTACAAAGATGTTCTCATCGTCGGTCGGATGCGTCAGCCGGCGCTGTGCCGTACGCCCGCTGCCATACGAATACTTAAGCTTGAGCGTTACCGTGGCACCCGTCAGCCCCTGACGGCGCAGACGGCGTCCCACTGACTCTCCCAACAGCGCAATCGCCGCTTCGATGTCCCCGCGCTCAGTCAAATCTTTCGCAAAGGTGCGTTCATTGCTGACCGACTTGACCTCGCGCTCTTCATCGAGACTTGTGACTTCGGAGATTTCGAGCCCCAGCGCACGTTGGCGCATGCGTTCGCCGTTGACGCCAAAAATAGAGGCCAAGGTGGATTCCGGTGCGCGTGACAGCTCGCCAAGCGTGTAGATGCGCATGCGGCGCAGCCGTTCCTCGGCCGAGCGTCCGATGCCGCTCATAGCAGATACCGGCAGCGCGGCCAAAAAGCGCTGCTCGGTTCCGGGGCGCACGATGGTCAGTCCAAACGGCTTGTCGCGCTCGCTTGCGATTTTGGCCACGGTCTTGTTGCACCCAACGCCGATGGAGCAGGTCACCCCCAGTGCCGCTACGCGGTCGCTTATACGCCGCGCTACCAGCAGCGGATCCTCGGGCGCAAACCGGCCCGGCGTGATATCGATAAAGGCCTCATCAATCGATACGCGCTCTACGCGTGGGGTCTCATCGGCAAGGATCGCCATGACCTGCGCGCTCACCTCACGGTAGCGATCAAAGTGTCCATGCGTCCAAATGGCCTGCGGGCACAGGCGCCGCGCCTCGGCCGAGGCCATGGCAGAATGCACGCCAAAGCGACGTGCCTCGTACGAACACGTGGACACGACGCCGCGTGACTCGGCGTCTCCGCCCACGATGAGCGGCTTGCCGCGCCACTCGGGATGATCGAGCATCTCCACGCTCGCAAAAAATGCATCGAGGTCCATCAGGCCCACCGCCGGACCCGTCCAAGGCGGCGGCGTGACGCCCGCAGCATCCTCATAACCGTATGTATGTTCGCGTCTTTCCATGTCATGAGTATACCGCGCAGCTCATGTGGGGTGCGTGGATGTGCTTGCAAATCGCGAATTCTTGTCTAAGATATGGATTTGCCCTCGACTACACCGAAGAAGTTGGTCTCACGGACTTCACCTGCCCGCGTCGATGGCGTATTATGTTCAACTGTTTGTTTGTAGTTGCAGCCTAAAGCTGCTTGGTTGGAGGAGTTTCCTTTGGCAGTCAAGATTCGCCTTGCTCGTCACGGCGCTAAGAAGCGTCCGTACTACCGTGTCGTCGTCGCCGATTCCCGCGCCCCGCGTGACGGTCGTATCATCGAGGAGGTTGGCCGCTACAACCCGATGACCGCCCCCAAGACCATCAACCTCGACCTCGAGAAGATCGCCGACTGTCAGTCCAAGGGCGCTCAGCTCACCGACGCCGTCGCCGCTCTGGTCAAGGCCGCCAACGAGGGCGAGAAGACCGAGACCGTCGTCAAGAAGTCCAAGAAGCAGCTCGCCAAAGAGGCCGAGGCCGCTAAGGCTGCCGCTGAGGCCGCTGAGGGCGCCGAGGAGTAAATCGTGCCTGAGGTTGACGCTGCACAGCTCGAGGGTGAGGCAATGCTCTCAGATCGCATCGCCGATCTCGTCGAATATCTCGTTGTTCAGATCGTCGACGACCCGGATTCCGTGAGCCTTGAGGTCATCGATGGTGACGACGCCTCTACGATTGAGGTTTCGGTCGCCGAGGATGACGTCGCTAAGGTCATCGGCCGTCGTGGCCGTACCATCAAGGCCATTCGCACGCTCGCCCGTGCACTGGCCGCTCGCCTCGACACTGCTGTCGAGGTAGAGGTTCTGGGCTAGGACCTTGAGGTCCCAGTACAAAAACATCGCCCGTGTGGTCAAGCCGCACGGAAGGAAGGGGGAGGTCCTCGCGCAGCCGCTGCGGGGGCTTCCTTCTGTATTAGAGCCGGGTATGCGCGTCGCCCTGACGCCGCCGGCGCTCAAGCGCGACCGCTTTTGCACGGTCGTGTCCGTCACCGATACGGGCGATGGCGATCTGGTCTCGTTTGAGGGCATTGACGACTTGACGGCCGCCGAGGGCATCACGGGATGCTACGTGCTGGCAAATCGTGACGACTTTGAGCTCGATTCGCTCGATGCTGCCTATACCGACCTGATGGGTCGCGAGGTGGTCGACGAGCGCTTCGGTTCGCTCGGCACGATCGTCGAGATCATGTCGACGCCCGCTAACGATGTTTGGGTTGTCGAGGGCGATCGGTACGGCGAGGTACTGATTCCCGTGATCGAGCAGGTTGTGCTCGATCTTCCCGACACAGGAACAATTTCCGTCCATGTTATGGACGGCCTGATCGATATGGACAAGTAGGGAGGACAACATGCTGATTGAGACCCTTTCGGTCTTTCCCGAGATGTTTGAGCCCGTCATGTCCACATCGATTTTGGGCCGCGCCCGCAAGGCCGGCCTTTTTGATTTTAAGGCCTATAACCTGCGTGACTGGACGCACGACCGTCATCGTACCGTTGATGACGAGCCGTACGGCGGCGGGCAGGGCATGCTCATGAAGGTCGAGCCTATCGCAGAGGCCATCGAGGCCATTAGCGCAGAGGGTCCCAAGCCCACTGTGGTGTTCTTTACCCCCTGTGGCGAGCCTTTTACGCAGCATGTGGCCGAGCGCCTGCTCAAAAGTGAGCGCCTGCTGTTTGTGTGCAGTCGCTACGAGGGCGTCGACGAGCGCGCGTATGCGTATGCCGATGAGCGTCTGTCGATCGGCGACTACGTGCTCACGGGCGGCGAGCTTCCCGCTATGGTCGTTGCCGATGCTGTCGTACGCCTCATCCCCGGCGCCCTTGGTGACGAGATGAGCAGCGTCGACGAGTCGTTCTCGACCGCCGAGGATGGAGGCCTGCTCGAGTACGCGCAGTACACCCGTCCTGCCGAGTTCAACGGCGAGGGCGTGCCTCCGGTGCTTGTGAGCGGCGATCACGCCAAGGTCGATGCCTGGCGTCGCAAGAACGCCATCGAGCGCACCTGCCGCTGGCGTCCCGATCTGATCGAGACGGCGCGGCTCACGCCCGAGGAGCGCGCTTACGCGCAGGAGATCCTTGACGCTTCGTATTCGCAGAGCGAGGAGTGAGTATGGTTCCTACGCAACATTCCGCGTTGAGGGGCGCTTTTGAGTGGATCGCGGTCATCGCGATCGCGCTCGTGGCCACCTTCCTGATCCGCACCTTTGTGGTCGAGCCCTTTGTGGTGCCCACCGGCTCTATGGAGGACACGATCGAGATTGGCGACCAGATCCTGGCACAAAAGGTGAGCCTCGAGCTCGGTCAGCCCGTCAAGCAGGGCGATATCGTGGTGTTTCACAACCCCGATGGCACCTCCGAGCATGATGTTCTTGTCAAGCGTGTTATTGCCACGGCCGGCCAGACGGTCGACCTGCAGGATGGCAAGGTGGTCGTTGACGGCCAAGCGCTCGACGAGGACTATACGATGGGCATGAGCTGGCCACTTTCGGTCCAAGCGCCCGGCGCTCAGGTAAGCTATCCCTACACCGTTCCCGACGGGTGCGTGTGGGTGATGGGCGACAACCGCGAAAACTCTGCCGACTCACGCTACTTTGGTCCCGTCGATCGCTCTGATTTGATCGCTGTGGCGCTTGTGCGTTACTGGCCGCTCAACCGCATCGGCGCTATCGACTAAAAACCGCTATAGTACAGTACCTAACCGTGTAATCGTTTCGACGAGGGGATATTAGAGGCATGAACGCTTCATCGCTTTCCTTCCAAGACATCATCCTGCGCCTCCAGCAGTACTGGGGCGAGCAGGGCTGCGTCATTATGCAGCCCTATGACTCCGAGGTCGGTGCCGGTACCTTCCATACCGCGACCACGCTGCGCTCGCTCGGTCCTGCCGAGTGGCGCACCTGCTATGCGCAGCCCTGCCGCCGTCCCGCCGACGGCCGCTACGGCGAGAACCCCAACCGCATGCAGCACTACTATCAGTTCCAGGTGCTTATCAAGCCCTCGCCGGTCAACGCCCAGGAGCTCTACCTGGGTTCGCTGGCCGCCATTGGCCTGGACCCCAATGACCATGACGTCCGCTTTGTCGAGGACGACTGGGAGAGCCCGACCCTGGGCGCCTGGGGCCTTGGCTGGGAGGTCTGGCTCAACGGTATGGAGGTCACGCAGTTTACGTACTTCCAGCAGGTGGGCGGTATCGAGGTCGACCCCGTGCCCGTCGAGATCACCTATGGCCTGGAGCGTATCGCCATGTACGCCCAGGGCGTCAACTCGGTCTACGATCTGGTGTGGAGCTACCTGCCCGATGGCACGCCCATGACCTACGGCGACGTGTTCCTGGAGAACGAGCGCGAGTTCAGTGCCTATAACTTTGAGGTTGCCAACGTCGAGATGATGCGTCAGAAGTTTGACGACTACGAGGCCGAGTGCCATTCCTGCCTGGAGCGCAAGCTGCCGCTGCCCGCATACGACTGCGTCATGAAGTGCAGCCACGCTTTCAATCTGCTCGATGCCCGCGGCGCGCTGTCCGCGGTCGAGCGTGCCAATTACATCCTGCGCGTCCGCGCCGTCGCCAAGGCGTGCTGCGAGGCCTATATGGCCGAGGTCGCCGGAGTCAACGAGAATGCCGACCAGGAAGGCGAGGTGGCGTAAGCCATGGCAGACGCTAAGGATTTCCTGTTTGAGATCGGTACGGAGGAAATGCCCTCCGCACCGCTGAACAATGCCGTCAAGCAGCTTGGCACCATGATCGCCAAGGGCCTCGACGAGGCCGGTCTGGCCCATGGCGAGGTCCGCGTGATCTCGAGCCCGCGTCGCCTGGCTGCGCTCGTTGCCGACGTCGCCACCGCGACCGACGAGGTTCACGAGGTCAAGCGCGGCCCCGCGGCCAACATCGCCTTCGATGCCGACGGTAACGCCACCAAGGCCGCCCAGGGCTTCGCCCGCAAGTGCGGTGTGGCTGCCGAGGATCTGGTCCGTCGCGAGGACACCGACGGCCGTGAGTACGTCTTTGCCGAGAAGAACATCCCTTCCGCCCCGGCCACCCCGATTCTGACGGCCCTGTGCGAGAAGACCATCGCCGGCCTGCAGTGGCCCAACTACCGCTCTCAGCGCTGGGGTCACGAGCACGCCACGTTCGTGCGTCCGGTCCGTTGGATCTGCTGCCTTTTGGGCGAGGACGTCGTGCCCGTGTCGTTTGCCGACGTGACGAGTGGCAACACCACGCGCGGACATCGCGTTCTGGGCCCCGGTGACCATACGGTCGCCAGCCCCGCCGTCTACGAGCAGGTGCTAGAGGACGCCGGCGTGCTCTCTGCCGAGCGTCGTCGCGAGGCTATCCTTGCCGGTATCGCCGAGGTCGAGGCTGCGCGCCCCGGTTGCCACGTCGATACGCCCAAGAAGGTTTTCGAGGAGGTCATCAACCTCTGCGAGTGGCCGACGGTGCTCGTCGGTACCTTCGATGAGGAGTTCCTCAAGGTCCCGCATGAGATCATCTGCGAGTCTATGCTCACCAATCAGCGCTACTTTCCGATCTATGACGGCGAGGGCAAGCTGACGCGTGAGTTTGTGGTCGTCTCCAACAGCAAGCCCGAGAATGCCGAGCGCGTGATCGACGGCAATGAGCGCGTCGTGCGCGCCCGCCTGGACGACGCCAAGTTCTTCTACGAGGAGGATCTGAAGATCTCCCTCGACGAATTCCGTGAGCGTCTGGCCAAGGTCGCCTTCCAGGAGAAGCTCGGCAGCGTGCTCGCCAAGTCCGAGCGTATTGAGCAGCTCGCGCTCGCTATTGCCCGCGAGGCTCACCTGGGTGCCCACCTGGCCGCCGACGCCGCTCGCGCCGCTCACCTGTGCAAGGCCGACTTGGTGTCCAACGCCGTCGTCGAGTTCACGAGCCAGCAGGGCGTGATGGGCGGTTACTACGCCAGCGCGATGGGGGAGAACGACGAGGTTGCTCACGCTATTCGCGATCACTATCGTCCCCGCTTTGCCGGTGACGAGCTCCCCGAGGGCACCGCTGGCTGCATCGTGGCCTGCGCCGACAAGCTCGATACCATTGCCGGCATCTTTGCCATCGGCGAGCCCCCGACCGGCTCTTCCGACCCGTACGCGCTGCGTCGTGCCGCCATCGGCATCATCAACATCCTTCGCGACCGTCTGCCGATCGACCCCACGTCGCTCATCGACTTTGCGCTCGAGCTCTATAGCGAGCAGGGCATTGAGTTCGACGCCGCCGATGTCGCCCAGCAGGTTCGCGACTTCTTCCACGGCCGTTTGGTGAGCATGGCCCGCGACGAGAAGATCCCGGCCGACACCGTTGCCGCCGTTTCCGCGGTGCACATTATTGCCCCGTCGGTCTTCTTCGCCCGCTGCGCCGCCCTCGATGAGGCCCGCAAGAACGACGCCGAGACCTTCGACAACCTGGCGACCGCTTACGCCCGCGCGGCGCATATCTCCAAGTCCGAACTGGGCGCGGAGTACGATCGCGCTCTGATGGGCGAGGTCGAGCTTGCGCTTGCCGACGCCTCCGAGGCCGCTCAGACCGCCGTCGATGCCGCGCTTGCTACCGAGGATTATCCTGCCGCATTCGCTGCCCTCGCCGCCCTGCGTGCCCCCATCGACCGTTTCTTCGACGAGGTTATGGTCATGGACAAGGACGAGCAGCTCCGCGATAATCGCCTTAAGCTGCTCAACCGCTTCGAGGCCGTTTTCTCCGGCATCGCCAACATCGGTGAGCTTGCCCGCAAAAAGTAAGCTATCCTGCGCATAAGCGCAAAAGGAGCCCCGCATGGATTGCCCGGTCACCGCTCGTCCCACCGTTATCGTTATCTCCGACTCGCTCGGTGATACCGCTTGTGAGGTGGTGCTTGCGGCGTCCGGGCAATTTGATGAAGGGGCTTTTCGTGTTTTACGTCTGCCTAAGGTGACCTCGGTGGAGCAGGTTAAGTCGTTTGTGGGTCCGCATGTCGATGCGGACCATCGCGATATCGCCGTATTCCACACAATTGTCGATCCGGCGCTTCGTGCTCGCGTGCTCGACTACTTGGGCATGCTGCACATTCGCTCGGTCGACCTGATCGGCCCGACGCTTGCCGTGCTGTCGTCGCTTATCGGCGTGCCGCCAAAAGGAGTGGCGGGTGTGATCCATAAGACCGATGACCGGTATTTCCACCGCATCGAGGCCATGGAGTACTTTGTCGAGCACGATGACGGACGTGGTTGCGACGATCTGTCGGGTGCCGATATCGTGCTGCTGGGCGTGTCGCGCACATCCAAGACGCCGCTGTCGATGTATTTGGCCTATCAGGGCTACAAGGTCGCCAACGTTCCGTTGGCGCACGGTATGGAGCCGCCCAAGTCGATTTACGAGGTAGACCCGATGCGGTTGTTTGGCCTGATTTCGACCGTCGACGTTATTTCTGAGATTCGCGATAGCCGCTTGGGCGACGACTATGCCCGTGCCGTCGCCGGCTCCTATGCCGAGCCCGAGAGCGTGCGAAGCGAGCTCGAGGAGGCTCGTGCTCTCATGAAGCGCCTGGGTTGCTTTGTAGTGCGTACCGACGGCAAGGCGATCGAGGAGAGCGCCTCCGAGATCATCGCTCACCTCGATGAGATCCAGGAAGCAAGGGCCCGCCGAGCCGCCCGCCGCGCCCAGCAGCAGTAACTACTGAGTAGCTAATTTGGGACGTGTCTCTATAGTATTGTCAAATCTCCTGGGACGAGCCCGCCCTCCTCGAGTCGCTCGGGTGGCTCGGCGTTGCAGAGACGGCGAGGTCGGACGGGGATTACCTCTTCGTGATGGAGGGGAGCCCCGGCGCTGGAGGGCGACGGGGAGGCGCTGTTAGCGTCGGAATAATTTAGCCAAATATAGTCGGCCGAGATTGACCAATCCCG
>JBKWEB010000026.1:0-28052 GCA_046976245.1 Collinsella sp.
ATTCGGTCGCACGGAGAGCATTTCCCAGTTGACAAAACTATAGGAACACCCCCCGTTGGAGGGGCCGTCCGGGCCGTCCGTTTTTTGTCCGGGCGAGCTGAGATGCTTTTATCGCGATACGCGCAGATGGGAAGCACATCACTGGTATGATGGGCAAAAGGAGGAAACAGATGAAAGTCCAAATCGGGACAGAGTACAGCGCGATGGAAATCGCCGAGTACGCCGTCAGCAGGCGATATCGCCACGACACGCCCATCAGCAATCTTCAGCTCCAGAAGATTCTTTACTTCCTGCAAGTTATACACGCGAGCGAGACCGGCGAGCTGCTATTCGCCGACCAGTTTGAGGCATGGCCCTACGGCCCGGTCATCAGGGATGTCTACGTTGAGTTCTCTGACTGCGGCGGCTTCCCGATAAAACGCGAGTTCGACACCGAGATAAATGACTCCATCCGCCCGTTCCTGGATGCGGGGGTGGACATGCTCGCCGAGAAATCCCCATGGGAACTCGTCAGGATCTCACACGCCGAGGGGTCCCCGTGGGACGTCATCTACAACCAGAAGCGCCTACACAAGGGAATCATCCCAAATGAGCTGATCATGCAGTGCGCTAGCGAGGTCTCTGAGTGACCGAACAAGAATACGCAAAGGCAGCCGAAAACATCGGAAGAGCCCTCTCTCTGCTCACCAGCAAAATTGGGACTCTTTCGAAACCGCCCCTGAAAGTTCCTCCAATAAACGCAGGCAGTGACGACGCAGAGAAACGCAAGGCTCTCCGCGACATGCTCGAATCCCTCGCCAGCACGGATGATGCTGCGGTGCTCTCCCAAGAGGACATACGCCGAGCCTCGAGCTTCTTCGCAAAGCTATATGGGGGGAGCGAGCCCTATCGCCATAGATATGCCGACATCTGCGACCTGGTATTCAATGCACTCGGGCAGTCCTCTGGGGACTTAGACGAAGGGGTCCCCTATTCGGTCAATTGCCTCGCTGAGAACATTCGCATCATCCATGAGTACCTGACGAAGCATGGACTTTGTGACCAGGCGAAAAGTGTCCTCAAACTCGCCGACCACATCGACCTGGAAAAGACGAGGCTGAGCCACGACATCGAACAGCAGCAGGCCATGCGCGCATTCAAAACGGCAATCGCCGAAGTAGAAGCGGAAAGGGACGAGGCGGACCAGAAACGCGCAGAGCTGGAAAGGGAGTTCGACGAGCGCCTCGACAAGACGAGGATGGAGTACATCGCGATCCTCGGCGTGTTCGCGGCGGTCGTGCTCGCCTTCAACGGCGGCGTCGGGTTCTCGACCTCCGCGATGGGCGCGCTCGGCATCGACGGCGGCATACGTGCCATCGTGCTCCTCGCCGCGCTCGTGGGCTTCGTGCTCATCAACACGGTCTGCATCCTGCTGGTCTTCATCTGGAAGATGTCCTTCAACCACAGGAAGGTGGAACTGGGCAACTGGCCGAGGAACTGCCTGATCGCCGCAGACGTCGCCCTCGTGTTCATTATGGCTGCGATGATGGCGCTCTCTCACCCTGGACTCAGGGAGTTCATCGGGCTGTAGCCCGAACGCGACGCCAAGGGCCGCCCTCCGGGGCGGCCCTTCTCATGGCGACACGTCTAGGAGCATAGCCGTGCGGTAATCCTCCGCCGCATGGGGCGTTGGGAAGCCGTCCTTCGGGGCGGCTTCCCGCTTTTCGCGGCGGGCGCGATTGATTGGGGGCGGTGCTTGGACGCCGACGAGCCGATGGCGAACCCGCGCCACGAGACATATTGCCGCGAGCGCGTGGCCGGCAAGACGCAGAGGCAGGCGATGCTCGCCGCATAGCCCGACCGCTCGCGCTGGAAGCCCGAGACGGTGGACAACAAGGCCTGCAAGCTCGAGGCCGAGCATGAGGTCAAGGCTAGGATTGCCCGCCTCAAGAGGCTCGCGGCGGAGAAGGCCACCACGACGCGCGCCGAGGTGCTCGCGGGCATAAGCTATACCTTCCAGGCGGGCATAGCACGCGTGCGCGGCGCCGGGGACGGCAGGCAGCTGGACTACACCTCGGTCAACGCCGTCACGCAGCTGGGCAAGACTCTGCTCGATGCGCTGCCCAAAGAGGGGGGTGTTCCTATAGTTTTGTCAACTGGGAAATGCTCTCCGTGCGACCGAATCGCGGCATGCTGACGCCAAGCCATTAGGCCGGTGGGCTTCAGTCTGCTCGGTGCGTTTCGGCTAGGCTGCGTAAGGCACCCTGTCTCGCATTACCGCGTAGATGACCTTCAGTCTCTTTCGCGCCAGCGCCTTGAGCGCCTTGCCGTGCGACATGCCCCGCTCCCGGCACCTGGTGTAGTAGTCGCCCCATCTCCCCTCTGTCCGGGTAAGGCAGTTACATGAGAATATGAGCAGGTTCTTCAGCCTCTTGTTGCCTTGGCGCGATGCCGTCACCGAGGAGATCGAGGTTCCCGACTGGCGGTTGCGCGGCGCCAAGCCGCAGTACGACGCGAGCCTGTCGTGACTGGGGAAGTCTTCGATGTCGATGGAGATCGCGAGCTCGGAAGCGGTTTTGGGCCCGATGCCCGGCACCGTCAGGAGGCATCGGTAGGTATCGTCGCCCTCGAGCAGGGCGGAGATCTCCGCCGTGATCGCCTCGATCTCCGCCGAGTTCTCGGATATCCTGCGCGCGAGCAGTTTCACCGCCCGGTCCTCGGCGGCGACGACCGACGCATCCGGCCTTGTCGAGGAGGTTGTCGAGCGGACGAGGGCCTCGATCTTACCGCGCGCCGCCCCACGCGTGAGCGCCGCCGCCCTGCGGGGCCCGGCGTCGGCTACCGACCAGGCCCCGCCGAGGGATGCCATGAGCCTCAGCTGGGGCCCGTCGGACAGGTCGACCAGCGCCTCGAAGGCGGGGCACGATTCCAGCAGGATGCTGCGCAGCCGGTTCTTATTCCTAGTGTTCTCGCAGGTCAGGAAGTTCCTCTGGGCGGCCAGCGCCCTCGCCGCCGCAATCGTCGGACCTGGGTCTCCGACCGGCAGGAGCGCGTCGGGGATGCCAAGCGCCGTCTTCGCGATGACCATCGCGTCTCGCTCGTCGGTCTTGGCGTCGCCGGCGAAGAGCCTGGCGGCCCCGTGCGCCGCGAGTCCCGGCAGGTACGCCGCCGACATCCCGGCCGCCCTGGCGCGGGCGAGCGCGAGGGCGCCTATGTTGCGCGACTGGTCGACGACCACGAGCGCATCGGGGAAGCGGCCGAACAGCGAGTCCAGGTCGTCCTCCCTGTTCGCGACGGGGGTGCTCAACAGCACCTCGCCATCTCGAGTCGCGACGCATGCCCAGTGGGACGATTTCCCGACATCGAGCCCGATGACGGCTTCCGGCATTCTAATTGGTGCCACGGTGGTATCCTCCAATCGGTAGGCCGATCGGAACCCCTCCCCGCGACACCCACATTACCTGGCCGTGGCGCTTGCGCCCGGCAGTTTCCTATCAGTCGTCCGGAGCGGCGAGCGCCCCCGGTGGCAACACCCCCCGGGCCCTCTACGGGGCAGGGGCAGACGGCCATCCGGAGGTGCCCGATCGGCGGCCCCTCGGGGCTTGCCCGTATCGTAGGCAATGCGCCGAATGCTCGCCATCGAAATTTATCGATGGCCTATTTCAGACTGTAATGGGGGAGGCGGCTGAGGCCGAGCGGCCCTTCTGCAGGGACTCTGGGTCGGCGAGCCGACGCTGTCAATCTACCACGCCGGCGAGCGCATCGCCACGCACCGGTTGCTGCCGCCCAATGTCTGGAATGTTACCGTCAATGGGAAATCGGCCAATTGGTTGTATTTAGATTAGCCCTAACGCAACTGCTACTCCGACGTTGGCGAGGAGGGCGCATACGCTGTCTGCCTCGCCGAGCAGGAGGGTGTGCTTGCTGAGGGCGGGCTCGTCTGGCATTCACATAATCCAAGCTAACACCTTTCCGGTCAAATCCTGCTACAGCCCCGCTGAATCCAGACGCGAGGTTTTGTAAGGCCTCTATAAGGCGGAATCTGTAGAGGAGGGAGGCTGTGGTATCGTGCGTTTCGACGATGATATGCCTTGCGAAGGGTTTTACGAGCTCTACCGCGTACTCTTTTACCCCGGGCTTCACGAGAGGCCTACGGCCAGAATGCGGGATGTGCGACGGGGGCAGCGAGCCGTTCGCCAAGTGGGGCCCGACGACCGGAAGCCTCTCCTTGAGGCGGCGACACTGGCGGATGGGTTGGCCAAATGATCACGGATGGCGTTGTAATTAGTTTCAACGGCCAAATCGATTTCGGCACGGCTGTTGCTTTCCTATCTTTGGCGCTCACTCTCCTCCAGTGGATTGTCTCGCTGGTACGGGGCCGCCGGGCGGCCGCGCGGAGCCAGGCATCGGCCATCTGTGCCCGTGTGGTCAGGATGTCCGAGAGGGAGACGGCCACGGTTGGAGGGTGCAGGGCTGATATCGCGCCGCAGTTCGGCCTAGAGGTGATGAACAATAGCAACGACCTCGTTTACCAAGTTATCCTCACTGCCGTGCTCGTCCAAGGCGCCGGGCCTGAAGACGGGAGGGCCGTCGAGGGGAGCGACGGCAGGGTTCTGCTCTCGTCCGTTGCTCCGGGCAAAACCGTGAGGTGCATCGGGCATCTCGATTGCTCGATGCATAAGACGCTCGGCTGCGAGGTGGCTTTCACCGATCGCCACGGACGCAGTTGGGTGCGGAAGAGCGACGGTCATTTGGGCATGATTCGATCCAAAACGCCCGTCGATTATTACGGACTGATGCAGCCTGTAGAGTGGATGGACTTCGATGAGCCGTAATCGACATACTCTGGTTTTGAACGAAAAAGCCCAGAGACGATCGATAACGATTCTTCTTTGATGATGTAAGCGGCGCTGCTATTAGCAGCGCCGCTTCTTTTATATTCCGCTCGCAGATAGTGCCTAGCAATGCCTCCAACTCCCACTTTTTTAGTGACACGGTTGCTATAATGTCAAATAATAGAACATCTGTTTGGAAGGGCGGTTATATGGCCAATAGCGCAGACTTTGAATCATTCTTGAAAGACATCAATCCCAGCGAGAGCACCATTGATGAAGCGAGTCGACTTCACCGAAATCTCAGGGACCATCTCAAGGCAAGTGAGACCTATGGGACTGTATGCAAGGACACATACCTCTCGGGTTCATACGCCAAGCAGACCTTCATACGACCGAAGAAAGATACTGACAGCTGCGATATTGACATTATCGTTGAGACAAACCGCTCCATCAACGACTCCCCTCAATGTGTTTTGCTCGAGCTCGAGGATGCAATACGTGAGCGCGAGTGCTACAAGAGCGTCAGAATGCAAACGCATTCCATCGGCATTGATATGGCGAACTTCCATCTCGATGTTGTCCCCTTGGCCAAAGATGAAGACGGTCTTCTCTACATCGGTTCGAAAGACGATGGTGAATGGAGGCAGACGAATCCCAAAGAGCATCTCGCTTGGACGACTGAGGTTAACAAAGGGTTCAACGGGGATTACAAACCTCTAGTGAAGATAATGAAGTGGTGGAGAAGGGAGAATTGCCCAAGTTGTGTGAAATTCCCAAAGGGCATCACTCTTGAGAAGATGATCGCCGACAACCTCCCTGTAGCAGGGTTGTCAATCGAGGATCGCGTCATGCAGGTAATGGCAAACCTTGCAGTTGCATACGCCGATGAACTCGACTCGTACAAGGTACCCTTCATTGAGGACCCAGCCATAGAGGGAAACAACCTTGCCGGAAAGTACTGCCATAACGATTTTACCCAGTTCATGGACAAACTCAACGAGCACCTCTCGCTACTTGCGGATGCCTTGATTATCAACTTCATCCGAACACTTCCCACATTCATCCGCACATGTGCGGATGAATGTGGGAACCCGATACCCTGAGGGCCGGACCGGCCGGCCCCGGGAGATCGGAGGACGGCATGTCCGGAAAGAAGAATAGGGGCTCCGCGAGGGCGGTCCCGAGGGCCTACGGAAGGCTCACGAGGCACGAGCGGGACACGGTCCAGAGGATGCTGGAGCGCGGGGCGTCGTGCAGGGAGATCGCGAGGGAGCTGGGCAGGTCGCCCTCGACGGTGAGCGCCGAGGTGGCGTCGCACAGGTTCGTGACGGCGCCGAAGCCCAGGCGCGGCGAGCGCGTGGACGCCTCCGCCGACCTGTCGGCGGCCTGCCCGCGCCTGGCCGCGTGGCCGCGATGCTGCAACGGCTGCGGCCGCTACCGCGCGATGGGCTGCAAGCGCCGCCCGCACGTCTTCTACGAGGCCCGGGCCGCGCAGCTGTGCGCCGACTCGGTCCTCGTCTCGTCCAGGCGCGGGATAGACGCCGACGAGCCCGCCGCGGCGGCCAGGCTGGAGGCGATAAGGGACTGCCTGCGCCGGGGGCTCTCGCCCGAGCAGATGGCGGCGCGCAACGGCGGCCCGGTGGACCTGTCGCCGTCGACCATCTACCGCTGGGTCTCGGCGGGCTACGACGGCATGACCAACATGGAGCTCAGGCGCAAGGTCGGCTACAGGCCGAGGAAGAGCGCCGCCGGCCGGGCGGCCACGCGCCACTCCGCCCGCAGGTCGTACGCCGCGTTCCTCGCCCTCGGGGAGGACGCGTGCGCCGCGGCCTGGGAGATGGACACCGTCGAGGGGGCCCGGGAGGACTCCGCCTGCCTGCTCACGCTGCTGCACCGCCCCAGCAGGCTCCAGCTCGCGCTGCCGCTGGCGGAGAAGACCGCCGGGCGCGTCGCGGACGCCCTTGAGGGCGTCCGGGCGGTCCTCGGCGCCGACGGGACCCGCCGCGTGTTCCGCGCCGTGCTCACCGACAACGGCGCCGAGTTCTCCGACGAGGGCGCGATCGCGGCGCTCCTCGGCGAGGGGCCCGGCGAGACGAGGCTGTTCTACTGCGACCCGCGCCGCAGCGACCAGAAGGGCGCCTGCGAGCGCAACCACGTCGAGATCAGGAAGCTGCTGCCCAAGGGCGCCGGAATCAGGTTCGACCGGCTCGCCCCGGCCGACCTGGCGCTGGCCATGTCGCACGTGAACTCCGAGCCCCGCGGCGCGCTCGGCTTCGCGACGCCCGCGCGCGCCTTCAGGGCGATGCTCGGGGAGGACGCGGCGGCGCTACTGGACGCCTACGGCGTGGAGGACGTGCCCATCGGCGAGCTCGACCTGACGCCGGGGCTCATCGAGAGGGCGCGCACCGAGAGGGGCGATGCCCCGCTGGCCTAGCCTAAGGGCGAAAACGGAATAGACGGGCCGACCGTCCGGCTGAGTCTGGGAAGAGGTGCCGGGCGGCGGGCGGAGCATGGCCACCGGACCCATCGAAACACATCTCCACCGTTCCTTCAACTGGGAAAACGGCGCCCCCGGACCCCAGGAGGGGCCGCGGGGGCGTTCGGCTAACTGCGGGAATGGCCTATTTGCTCAATGTGTTCGGCTGAGATCGGAAATCAACCCTACTTGCGGATGAGGGAACCGGCAACAGCGTCTGGAAGCAAATACTTGGAAGCAACTTCCCTTCTGGAGGCTCTTCGAGCGGAGTCACGACATCAGCTAAGTCAATAAGTCAACAACAGTACGTATTGTCTGTTCAGCACAGGCAGCCGTTAGGCTTCCCCATGCAGGCTCGTAAGCCAAATGCAACAATTACGGCAACGGCCAAATTGCCTTCAGGAGAAATACGGACACTCGAAAATGACGGCGCACCCATACCGAAGGGCTCCACTATCGTGTACAGAGTGAACTGTGGGCCGGTAAAAGATGGCAAGGTAAAGTGGCAGGTCACGAATACCGGCGATGAAGCTATGAGAGTTTGCCGTAGGGGTGGTTTCGAGATCCCAAACATAGAAAAGACTTCCCGTCGCGAGGAGACGGCGTATACGGGAAAACACTATGTTCAATGTTTTGTAATTCGAAGGGGCTATTGCGTCCGTTGGAGCAACCCATTCTTCATCAACGTTGAGTAGTTGGTCATCGATGAATATCAGCAACGTAATCTCTGGCATTCTTTCTGTCAAAGAAACCATATCTATCTTCCTCGAATTCTTCGGATTCCTGTCGCTCGCCGCATTCGCTATCGGAGCCTTCTCGCGTCTCGGTAAAGCGGCGTGGCGCTTCGGCCTTGCGCTGTGCGGCAAGAAGATAATGATTGTTGCGAGTGCCGAGGACTACTGCGACCTTGAAGAGGACCTTTCCGACTCTGGACTGATCAAGAGGAAGAACATACAGCGCGTTTCGGACAAACATATATCTAAGGTAAAGGATGCGCTCCTGCTGATAGTGGTCTACGGATATTTAGACAAAGATGGCTTTAGGGAGATTATCAACGGGAAGAGTTCCCGATGCGGCCTCATCGTCCACTGTCCGCCGGAAAAGGGCCGAATCGACGATGAGGAGATGGGGCTCCTTAGCAAAACCGCATTTACCGCGCTTTGCAATTTCCGAGGCAGGTTAGTGAACGACGTCCTGCTCATGATGCTATCTACCTCATTCAAAAAGAGCGACCTAAAATAAGCTGATGTTGCAGGGTTTTTGGAGCCCTGAAAAGCCTTTTAATATTTACTTAGAGTTATACCAACGGTCGAGCATTCGTAGGCTGATTCCTCCTTTCACCGACTGGCAAAACGATTTACACCTAATTTTGGAGATTGCTCTCAGGCTTCTTTCCTTGCCCATAGTCCGATCTCGCTACACTAATAGCTACTGCTACCAGGAAATTTATTGGTGCAGTTTCCATTGGCTCCCTCAAAGATCGGAGCGGGTATGTTTGTCGCCGAGTCCTACACCAGCCGTCATCACATCGCGATCGTTGCCATGGCATGCCTATGCGTCTTGCTGGGCGGGCCAACTTACGCCGCGGGCGCGGAGAGCCTCATCATCGCGGGCGCGACGTACTGCGAGCCGGGCGTGTCGGGCCCCGGCTGGGCCTGGGCCGATGCCGACCACCTGGAGCTTAACGGCTACGCGGGCGACGCCATCGGCGCCGACGGCGACCTGGTCGTGACGCTCGCCGGGCAAAACTCGGTAACGGAGTCGCAGGCGCCCGACGCGGACATCGCGCAGTGCGGCATGGAGGTGTGGGGCAGTCTTACTCTTCGCGGCACCGGGTCCCTGGCGGCATCGGGCTCGCAGTGCGCGGTCCACGTCTCGCGGGCGCTCTTGGTGGACGGCTGCGCCGTCGATGCCCGGGCGGACGGGGCCGATATTACGGACGAGGCGGTCGCCGGCGTGATCGCCGGCGACATGGCCGTGGGCGGCGGCGGACGCGTCGTTGCCGCGGGCGCCGGGTCCGGGGCGGGCATGCACGCCTACGGCGTGTATCTGCAAGATGCGGGCCTTGGCGATGGTCCGGCCGGCTGTCGGCTTTCCGTTGACGCCTCGTGGCTCGATGCGGCCGGTGCCGATGGCGGTGTTGCGTGCTTGGGCGGGTCGCTTGTGTCCGCACGGTTTGTGACGCCTGCTGACGGGGCTTTTGATGCTTGTGGCGTGGTGGATGCCGGCGGGGTCACGGCTGTGCATGTGGTGATTGAGCCCGATGTAGCCACGCCTCCGGTGGGGGAGACCGACGGGGTCGTTGTGCCTGGCGATAGCGTGGATAAGTCTCCCATCGATGCTAACCCCGCTGCCGGAGAGCCCACCACTGGACCCACGGCAAATCCCGCGCTGAAACCCGCGACCGTGACAACCAAGACAACAACGGCAGTAACCAAGACCACGGTCGCCAAAGTCCCCAAGCCCAAGGCTGCCACCGCGACAACAGCGGCACTCCCCAAGACCGGCGACAGCAACTGGATTGCCGCGTCCTTTACGCTACTCCTGTTGGGACTGGGGCATCTAGGTGCCGCATATCGCTGTTGGGGCGTGCGGCATGCCTAGCTGCAATACAAAGGCCCTGTAGAAGCTTTAAAGGCAACGCTTTCCGAAAGGGAGCGTTGCCTTTTTACTGCATGCAATGTATGAGGTGCCGTACCACTAAAAGGCTTAGTTAATTGATTGTAATTACATAATCTACTATTGTATGTGCGTTATACTAAGGTTGCACTCACATGATTGGAGGGTCCAAAAATGGCAAGCTCAACATTAACCATTAGGGTTGACGATGACCTCAAACGCGAGGCAGCAGAAGTGGCTGATTACTATGGACTTGATTTGTCGTCCGTGACGCGCGCATTCTTCAAGCAAATGGTCAACACCCATCGCATCCCGTTGACTTTTGCCCCTGAGGAGCCCAATGCCGAAAGCCTTGAGGCCATTCGCGAGGGGGACGCGTTTCTTGCATCTGGCAAAAAAGGACGTTTTGACAATGGCGCCGATCTTATCGCTGCGGCGATGGCACAATGAGCACGTTAACCGCAGAGTTCTCTGCAGCCTTCTCCCGCGATTTAAAGAAAAAAGCAAAGCGCCGTAAATGGGATCTATCCGAGCTTCAAAAGCTAATTGACCTGGTGCTACAGAATACACCCGAGTCAATGGACATATTAAAACGACGTCATAATATGCACCGGCTATGCGGCAACTGGGCAGGGCGAAACGAATGTCACGTAGCAAACTCTGGCGACTGGCTTGTCATATGGTCATCAAACGAAGAGGTAGCTTTCTTTGAACGCACCGGCAGCCATGATGAGCTGTTCCGATAGCTCCCTTAATATCGACACCGCCAAAGCTATCCGGATTTCAAGCAAATGACATCCTATTTGTTCAACATTGTTGGAGATTTAGCTGCGCAATGATGATTGCCTCCCATCCTAGGCTGGAATATCGTCTCCAAACCAGGCCCTGGCAGCGGTTTGCTCTGCAAAAGGTTGCGCAATGTGCTCGCCGGTAGATCCTGCGCGTGGCCATACGCTACCAGACTCTTCCTTTTCATCGACAGGTTCCTTAAAGCGATGGCCCAACACTGTCGATGAGCGGAATGCGGCAAACTGCGCCCCCGCGTTCTCTATCGAGGTGCGTCGATCCTAGGTACGAGGGGTTCGCCCAGATCGAGACGACGTATTAAGGCATCTCTGTCCCTGTCGTCTCGATGAACACCTTCGACCTGACTCATGCCTTACGCGATGTTCGGACAAACTCGGTTATAGCGATTTGCCTTCTCATTAAAAGGGACTGCAAGATGTTTACCGCCATGGCCTGCCTATGCGTTTTGCTGGGCGGGCCTTCTTATGCCGCGGGCGCGGAGAGCCTCATCATCGCGGGCGCGACGTACTGCGAGCCGGGCGTGTCGGGCCCCGGCTGGGCCTGGGCCGATGCCGACCACCTGGAGCTTAACGGCTACGCGGGCGACGCCATCGGCGCCGACGGCGACCTGGTCGTGACGCTCGCCGGGCAAAACTCGGTAACGGAGTCGCAGGCGCCCGACGCGGACATCGCGCAGTGCGGCATGGAGGTGTGGGGCAGTCTTACTCTTCGCGGCACCGGGTCCCTGGCGGCATCGGGCTCGCAGTGCGCGGTCCACGTCTCGCGGGCGCTCTTGGTGGACGGCTGCGCCGTCGATGCCCGGGCGGACGGGGCCGATATTACGGACGAGGCGGTCGCCGGCGTGATCGCCGGCGACATGGCCGTGGGCGGCGGCGGACGCGTCGTTGCCGCGGGCGCCGGGTCCGGGGCGGGCATGCACGCCTACGGCGTGTATCTGCAAGATGCGGGCCTTGGCGATGGTCCGGCCGGCTGTCGGCTTTCCGTCGAGGCCTCGTGGCTTGATGCGGCCGGTGCCGACGGCGGCGTTGCGTGCTTGGGCGGGTCGCTTGTGTCCGCACGGTTTGTGACGCCTGCTGGCGGGGCTTTTGATGCTTGTGGCGTAATGGATGCCGGCGGTGCGGTGGCACCGCATGTGGTGGTTGAGCCCGATGTAGCCACGCATCCGGCGGGGGAGACCGACAGGGGCGAGGTGTCTGACGATGGCGCGGACAAGTCTCCCACCGATGCTAGCCCTGCCGCCGGAGAGCCCACCACAGTGCCCACGGCAAATCCCGCGCTGAAACCCGCGGCCGCGACAACCAAGACAACAACGACAGTAACCAAGACCACGGTGTCTACGTCCTCCAAGCCTAAAGCCAGCAGCGTGACCGCAGCGACACTCCCCAAGACCGGCGACAACTGCTGGATTGCAGCATCCGTAGCGCTCTTCCTGCTAGGAACAGTACTTCTAGCTGCCGCATATCGCTGCTGAGGCGGCACGACGCACCTGGCTGCAATACAAAAACACCGTTGAAGTTATGAGGGCAACGCTTCCGGATAGGGAGCGTTGCTATTTTCGTGCATGCAACATCTAACGTGCTAGCCATATGCGTTTTCGCGCTGGGAATGGAGCCGAGTGCCTTTCTTTAAAATATGATCACCCCAATACCTTTCCCCCGGACCGGCGCTAACTTGCACTTTTTGGTGCTGTGAGATTCTGAGACTAATGGGCGGCATTCGCACTTGCTTGGGGACCATTGGGGGAGCCGTCGGATGAAGTTGACATCAAGGACGGAAGCCGCTGTCATCGAGCCTATCAGCAATGACGCTAGAGGCCGATAAGTATCTAACCCGCATCGAGGGATGGGATTAACATAGGGACGAAGGAGTTTTGCTTGAGAGGTTCATATAACCGGCCCATCGCACAAGACGGGCAATGGGCCATCTGATATCAACGTTGGGCGATATGCAATTCGCCTTGACAGTATAGGAGGTGCAATTGGAACGCATAGTAACTAAGCCAACTAGAATCGATCTGCATATCCATTCTGCTGCAAGTGTCGTCACAAAGGACAAAGGCAAGAAGGAACTTTCCGATTGCGACAAAGACCATGTTAACGTGCTGCTTCGCGGTTTGGAGGCTCATGGCATCAACATGTGCGCAATCACTGACCACGATTGCTTTGACAAAGACCTTTACTTCGCTTTGAAGGAGAGGGAGGGGGATGGCTGCCTAAACAAAGTGCTTCCTGGTATTGAGTTCAGCGTATCGATTCGCGCCGATGGCAAGAAGCCGACCGTCGTCCATATCGTTGCCATCTTCGATGACCGGCACCCCGATCTGATTGACGGCATCGCCGAGGTCGTCTGTGATGAGAACGGGAAACCGCGCTACGACGATCTCAATAATGGCGCTTTCACCGAAGACGGTTTCGCCAAGGTCCTGAGGGACATCGGCCTCAACGCCGTCCTCATCGGACACGAAAAATCGGCCGGCCAGGAAGCGAAGCGGGACATGAGCAGTCTCGGCGCGAATTGCGCCAGCGAAGTAATTTTGACCGAGTTTGTCGACGCGGTCGAAATTCGCAACAAGCGGCGAGAACTCGACATCAAGAGGCTCATCGAGACCTATCCCAAAGATGCCGTTCCGTTTGTTGTCGGGAGCGATTGCCATGATTGGGCGACATATCCAGGGAAAGAAGGCGGTGAGATTTCATTCTCCAGCCTGAAATGCCTGCCAACTTTCGAAGGCCTGCTCATGGCAATCACCGACCCCTCGAGAATCAAGGTCGGCGACTGCTCGTTCTTCAGCGCCAGCTCCTCGAAGCTCGACTCGCTTGAACTCTCAATTGACGGCAAGTGCTTTGACATACCGCTTTCGCCCGGAATCAATGCGATTATCGGCGACAACTCCATAGGCAAGTCGATGATGATTCACCGTTTGACCGATTGCCGGCATGTGGATGATCACAAGCTGGCCGACGGGTACGATGCCTATTGCACGAAGGAGGGTATAAGCGTCGACACTCTTCTCCCTAGTGCTGCCGAGTTCAAGTTCGACGACCAGGACAGCGTCCGCAAGACCCTTGAAGAGCTGCATTCGGGGCAGGGGCAAGACGATTATTTCGGTCAATATTTTCAATCCCATGTGGATTTAGCTTCTGTGCAAGAGTCACTCAAGCGTTATTTCAGCGAGTGCATTGATGCCTTGGAATCCAAGGCCCGTTTCAATGACGCCCGTGCGAGAATCGACAACGATGAGATTGAGCTGCTCATCTTGCCGAAATCCGATAGACTGACGATTTCTTCCTTTTCTAATCCGGTTTCTTTCATTGCCATCGACGGGCTCAAATCTGCACTTCGTGTTAGCGAGAGCGGCCTTGACAACATAAAAAATGACTACGCCGATCTTTTCGTCGAAATGGGTCCCGCTGCCTACAGGACGCATGAAGAGGCCATTGAGTCGGTTCACAGGCTTATGAAACTTGCTGAAAAGCATCGGTTGAACTACGAACGAGACGATACGAAGGTTAAGGCTGTTAAGGCAGCCTCGAACAAGGAAAGAAAGTCGCTCTTGTTGGCGAAGACCGACGAGCAGAATGCTATCGATGCGTACTCGGCCAAGCTTGATAACGTCTCTGATGAGCTTGCCGAGCTTGTTTTACTCGCCAGAAAGCGTCGCGACAAGAAGCTTGATTACACCGCACCCGTTGAGGTGAGCGTTCCTAACCACATGGGCGAGTTCATCTTTGTTTCGGAGCTCTCTTCGGGTAAGACGGGGACGGCGTATTGCAGAGCAGTCTTCGGAGAGGCATTCAACAAGCCTAAGCTTCCGATCCTTCTGGATGGCATTCAGTCCGAAACTGAGCTGACTACGGATGAGATAGCTGCGGCAGTAACAGGTGATAAACCTTCCATGGTGACGTGCTACGAACAGATTCGCGGCAAACTTCATGCAGTAGTTGACCGCATAACCGAGAGAAGGAAAATCACCAACAAGTCCATAGGCATCGATGCTGAACCATCGCCCGGACTGTACGGGACTCTGTACTTCGACCTTCTGGCGGAAGAAGACGCTAAGATGGGAGTCTACATTATCGATCAGCCGGAAGATCAGATATCGCAAGTAGCGATTAAGGAGCACGTCCTCGGCGCCTTTAAGAGGATGAGCGCCAACCGGCAGGTGCTCATGATCACGCACAACCCGCTCTTCGTCGTAAACCTCGACGTCGATAACGTCATTGTGCTCGCGCGCGGCCAAGATGGGAAAATTGACGTGAAGAGTGGGGCTTTGGAATACGAATGCGACGACTACAAGGTGCTCGACCTTGTAGCCAAAACCGTTGAAGGAGGCGCAGATGTTGTCAGGAAACGACTCAAACGCTATAGCTCAGAAGGCATATAAGGTCTGGCTGAAGGATGGGAAGATCGCGATCGAGGGTGTTGACGACTTTTCCATTGATGTCGAAGACCCGAAGCTGAACGTAGGGAAGCTGTACTCGGCGCTTTTCGCTGGAATCGACGAACCTACGACGATTTCCCTCGAGCCCACGACTGAACTTAAACAGGATCGCAAAGCCTTCTCTTTCTTTGAAAGCTTGAAGAAAATCGTGGACGGCGCTTGCGAAAAGATGAATCCGGGTCTGGCTGATATCGCCAAGAAGGCTGAAGGGCTCGACGCCGACGACGTGGCAAAGCGGAGCTGACGCCCTACTGCTTGTTCGCGAAAGCCAAGGGCAATGGGGGGATTGTATGGATACTTTTGTTTGCGATAAGTGCGATTGGGCGTGAATACAAGTTAATTGTCTAGGTGAATCTGGATTTCTAGATATGTACGGTCAAGATTGAGCGGCCTAATTCAGGCCTGATTTAATCCTTCATATTTCGAAATCCCAATCATTTCCTCCGTTGCTTGGGTATACTTAAATCAGAAATTGGTCGTAGGGCGCGACCAACGGAATCAAAAGAAAGCCCACTGAGAAGATTTTGGTCGTAGGGCGCGACCAACGGAATCAAAAGAAAGCCCACTGAGAAGATGCCTTCAATCTCTTTGGGTTGGAGGCATTTTCTTTTTCGGAGGGTCTGCATGAATTCTAAAATCGTCTTTTTGACAAACTCGTTTTACAAAGATCATCCAAACCCGCCGTTCAAAGAGATGGAACAAAAGCAAAATCGTCCTTACATCGTCTTTTTGGTCGAAATCGAGGGACATACGTGGGCCATACCTTTTCGCTCGCACATTCGCCATGGGCACGCATTCTTTACCGATCCCAAAAACAAATGCGGAATTGATTATTCGAAAGCCGTTGTTGTAGACAAACCAAAATATATAGATCAACAGGTGCGTCCACACTTGCGCCAGAACGAATATCAGGCTCTTCGCGGAAATGAATTTGCAGTTCAAAAGGGATTTGAAAAATATATCAAGCTTTACAAGCGGGCTGTTCAATCGGGACATCCGCGTTATCAGTCGCTTATCAAGTATTCGACGTTGCAGAATTATGATTTGTAGCCAAGTTGGAGCATAGTGGATTCAGGCTCCGCCGTATGCTCAAATCATATTCACACGATAATTTAAGGAAGGGACGCTATGTGGAGGCCACAAAGCGTCCCTTCTTTCCCTGATTGACAGCCGGGGCCAGGCTCTCAGTGTGTCGGACACCAGCTGGGCCTGGACCGATGCTGACCACCTGGAGCTTAACGGCAACGTCGCCCAAGACAAACATAACGACCAAGACCACGATGACCAAGACTACGCTGCCCGCGTCCTCCAAGCCAAGAGCCACCACTGCGACCGCAGAGACGCTCCCCAAGACCGCCGACAACAACTGGATAGCCGCTTCCTTAATGCTTTTCCTTCTTGGAACAGCACTCCTGGCTGCCGCATATCGCTGCTAAGGCCCGTTAAAGCGAGACCAGGGGAGGGGTGAATGCAGCTACTGCAGAAGTCTTTAGCCTACTACTGAATCAATTTCTTAGAGATTGGGGTGTATCGGCTATAGCTGCGACGGCACTTTTTAGCTATGCTTGATAGCTTCACAACCCGTTGCCGATGTTGAACCTTACTCTTCATCTGATCGAGCGATAAGATAATTGCAATCCAAATGCTGCCGTTTATATAGCTCCATTTGGACCCAATTGCCTACATCGTTGGAGACCAACCATGAGAAACTACTATCAAATTAAAACCGTCGCTTCGGCCCCTCCAAGAAGGCAAATTCAGGCAGGGAAGGTCATTTGCGTTAGCGGGCTTATATTTACTCTTGGCAGCCCATTTATAGCTTGGCTACTCAGCGTTGGAGTAAATCGCGTGCCGTCTTTCCACTTAGTATTTTCGGCTTGTTCTTGTTTTTGGATGGCCTCCTAATTATCTTGATCGCCTCGAAGCAGCAAGAAGCGCTTCTTAAACTACGCCAATCGCTCCTAGAAGATGATCCTCAAATCGCTGCGAGCGCCGATGAGTTTATGTCTCAGCGAAAGGCCCTGACACAGCAAGGCGAAATTACTGGCATCTTCATTGTCCATAATGCAACCAAAGATCTGTACTACGTAGGCCAAAGCGCAAAAGCGATTGACCGGGCGGCTATACAGTTTCTCGGTAGGGGCAATTGCGATGTGTATGCCGACTACAAGTACGGCGACTCATTCAGCGTGCGCATAGTCCCGCTGTCAGAAAGCGGCTACGAAAGTCTCAATGAGCTCAAACGTGCAGCGATACAAGCGCTTGAGGCTGCTGGCGAGGAGCTTTATTAAGGGCGAATGTTAGGATAAATGCAATGACAAGCTCAAATAACACAGGCAACAACGAGGAATTAACGCCGTCCGTCGAAGAAACGCTTCTTAACGAATCTCGCTCGATTGCCAGGGTCAAATCGTTCTCATGGATTTGGTTTATCAATAAGGAACGAATCCACAACATAGATCCCGTCCAATGCGGCAAATGGATGTTCTTCTTCTCTCCTTTCAAAACCGCCCTCATGGACGACATTGTCGGAACCGCAGTTCTTGACGGCGTCGTCGTAGAGGCCAAATACTCGAATCCCGAAACGCTCATCGCGGCGGGCTCGAAACAAGGTGTCTGCTGCTTTTACCTAAACGGTAACGATAGAGAAAGCCATAAGAGGGCACTGAGCTACATGCTGGAAAACGGGCTGATCAGGAAGACAAAGACAGGAAAGCTTTATAACATTTCGTTCAAGTTCGACTCTGAGACCTATGCAGGAAAGTACAAGGGAAGCGGCTTCTACGGAAAGATAAAGCTCGCGGACTTCGTAGACCCGGAGACGGGAGAGTTTATTTAAGGGTGCGTGCCGAGTAGAGAAGTTGAACTTACTTCACCTGTGTCCCCTTTGGGGACAGCCGCCAGTGCAATACCTCAGTGCTATACTCGTTGTCCTAAGGAAGTGGTTCATATGTACTTGAGCGATACTAAGATTCAAGAGCTTATCGACAACAAGGTGCTGCTCAATGCCGATGCTTCGAACATCGGCCAGGTTACGTATGACTTGCGCACCGACGGATTCTACATTAATGAAAGCAAGCAGTTCGAGGTCGAGCTTGGCCCCGGAGACTCGACTTTTGTCTCTTGCGTTGAATGTGTCGCGCTACCCAACAATCTGACCGCTAGCGTACTTCTGCGCAATTCGCGCATTCGCCAAGGGCTTTCTTTGGATGCACCGCTCTATTTCCCTGGCCATGGAACTAGGCTGTTCTATCGTGTTACAAACGTAAGCGGCAGCACCATTACCCTCGATAAGTCTAAGGGCATCGCGCAGGTCGCATTCCAGCACGTCGAAGGCACGGTTGCCCATCCTTACCATGGAGCCTTTTCTGATGAGCTTAACTTTAATGGGCTCGCCGACTATTCCGACGTCTATGCCGGAGAGCTCAAAAAGGTTGAAGACAAAAAGGAAGAAGTTGCCAATATCGAATCTCGTATTTACGGTAATGTGCTGGCACTCTTTGCCGTCTTCGCCGCGATCTTTACGCTCGTGAACGTTAATGCCGGAGGGATCTCTTCCGATATTTCGACCGTCCGTTTCGTTGCGCTTGACCTGCTAATTATCGGCGGATTTCTGGTCCTTGCGTCTGCAATCGAGGCTTTTCTTATTAAGGACAAAAAGAAGAAGGCACGACTTCCGCTCGGGATAGGTGTCACGTGCATTGTCTTTGCTGTTGTCCTTGCATTCCTCTAAGTACTTAGAGGATTAGGGGAAAGCAATATAGGTTCTGAGACGGGGTGTCCCGGCGTTTGCCGTGGCACCCCTATTTGTTGATCGGACTTCCATTTTTCAAATTACATGGCCGCCATAGCAGCCCCAAGACATCTGCTATTTAAAAAAGCATGTCTCGAAAGCGTAAAATCGGGGTCTGGTCGACAGATCTCGGTTTTTCCCGCACTACGCCTGGATCCAGGACCTCGTATCCGAAAGCCGCTCCCGCGACGAGCTCGTCAAAGAACTAAGGCGCAATTGCGTTGTGCGTCTCGACGGTGCGTCGCACGTATAGAATCTAAGCATCCGCATGCCGGTTATTGAATGGAATGGACGCCACATGGAACTCCCTAGCACCCTGTGCAGCAATGTGTACGACTTCGCGTTTTGCCCCGAGCCCTGCTACGACCGCCTGGTCGATCTAGCCGACCCCGAGGACTGGGGTCCCAGTAACCGCATCCTCAAAAACTATCTGTCGTTCTCGTTTAGCCGCGCGGTGTTCCTGACCGAGCGCGACGTGGACCAGACCGCGCCGTCCAACCTGCCGTTGGTGTTCGATGACGACCGCTGCCTGTTCAACACCGGCCTGTACACGCGCCGTTACGAGACCATCTATGGCCTGTTTGAGCCCAACACCAAGCCCGATGTTAGCGCCGGGCGATTTTAGCCGCTAATAGTCAAACTATTTTGACCAATCCCGGTCACCGAATAATGGCCACCGTGCCTCCCCGCCGCCACTACGCTGGTGGTGCCAACACGCCGGCGTTAGGAGGACCATTGAGGTGAACGAGAGACACGATGACCTACAGGAGATTATAGACGCGGCGCTCCGGGAGATGGCCGCGGAGGAGGGCGACGGGTTCGACCCGCAGGCATGCAACCTCGCGGAGTTCTGCAGGAGGACGGGGCTCACCCGCTCCCGCGCGAGGACGGTCAGGGCACACGGGTTCAGGGCCCTGCCCCACGGGAACAGCGGGAGGAGGGCCGCGCCGGGCGTGCTCGCCGGCCACACCGGCCTGGTGGACGACCTCCTGCGGAAGGGCGTCACCAACTCGCAGGTGATATTCGAGCGGCTGCTCGGCCAGGGCTACGCCGGCGGCCTCACCACGGTGAAGACCTATATCGCCGCGCACCGGGACCTCGTGCCCGCGAAGAGGCGGCAGGCGGCCCCGCAGGGCTGCCGCGGCCAGCGCTTCAGGACGGCGCCCGGAGAGGCCTACCAGATGGACTGGGGCTTCGTCGCGGTCGAGCGCCCCGGCGGGGAGCGGGCGCGGATCGCCTGCTTCGCCATGGTCTGCCACCATTGCGGGGGCGCCCACGTCGAGTTCTTCCCGAACGCGCGCCAGGAGAACCTCCTCATCGGGATGCTGCACGCGTTCTCGGCGCTGGGCGTGCCCGCGACCGTGCTCACCGACAACATGAAGAGCGTGGTCGTCCGCCGCGATGCCGACGGCCGGCCCGTCTGGCAGGCCGACTACGCCGAGTTCATGGGCGTCGTCGGCTTCCGCACCAGGTTGTGCAGGCCGCGCCACCCCTATACGAAGGGCAAGGTGGAGAGGCTCGTCCGCTTCGTGAAGGGGAACTTCCTCGCGGGAAGGTCCTTTACCGACCTTGACGCCCTCAACCGGGAGGCCGCCCTCTGGTGCGCCGAGCAGGGAGGCCGCTGGCGGCGCGCGGCGGCATGCGTCCCGATGCGCGAGCACGAGGCGGCGTGCTCGGCGAACACCAGGCCGCTCGAGGTCACGGCCGAGGTCGAGCGGTACCTGTGCCCGCGCCGGAAGATCTCCTTCGACGGCTTCGTGAGCTTCGAGGGGCACCGCTACGGCGTGCCCTACTGGTACGTCCGCCGCGAGTGCAGGGTGAGCCGGGAGGGGCGCGTGGTGCACATATACAGCGACGACCTCTCCCGCGAGCTCGTCGCCCACGCCGTCGGCGCCGGCGCCGACAGCTGGTGCGAGGGGCAGTGGGAGACATCGCCGGCGCAGCCCGAGGAGCTGCCGACCCAGCCGGTGGGGACCGTGGTCGAGCAGATCGCCCCGCCCAGGACGAAACCCGGTTTCGAGAGGTTCGACTTCGGGAGGGCCGAATGATGGCGGGCGCGGGGGCGAGCCCCTACGAGCTCGCGAGCGACGCCGCGTCGAGGCTCGGGATCGCCGTCGGGGCGGAGGAGCTCGCGACCCTCGCCTCGGACCTCGACCTCGGCGACGGGGAGATGGCCGCCGTGGCAGCCACCTTCTCCTACCTTGCGGAGAAGAGGAGGCTCGCCTCCATCGAGACGCTGCTGAGGCTGAGCAGGCTGCCCAGGCGCGAGCCCAAGACCTTCGAGGGCTTCGACTTCTCCAGGATCCAGGGCCGGGACGCGGCCGCGCTGGGCAAGCTCCCGTCGCTGGCCGACCTCTACGCGCACCGCAACGTCGCCTTCGTCGGGCCCGGCGGCATAGGGAAGACGCACCTCGCGCAGGCCTACGGGCGCGAGTGCTGCATGCGGGGGCTCAAGACCTACTACATAAAGGCGACCGAGCTCAGGGACAGGTTCCAGAAGGCCGTCCAGCGGGGAAACACCTCGCGGGTCGTCTCCTCGCTCGTCAAGCCGTCGTGCCTCATCGTTGACGAGGTGGGGAGATGCGTCTACGACAGGCCGTGCACCGACCTGTTCTTCGATGTCGTCGACAGGCGCTACGAGAAGGAGGGGCCGAACGCGATGGTCCTCACGAGCAACATCGCCCCGAGCGGGTGGGATGAGTTCTTCACGGGCGACGACACGCTCCTCTGCGCCCTCGACAGGCTGTTCGACAAGGCGTCGGTGTTCGTGATGCGGGGCCCGAGCTACCGCGGCAGGGAGCTTGACACCTACTCGGTGGAGGCCGTCCCCCAGGCGGTGAAGGTGAGGGGGATCCAGCCCGAGGGGATGTAGGGAAGCGATAGGAAAGTCATAGATGCGGGCGTGTTGGCTAAAATGGGTCGGCCGGGATTGGTCAATCTCGGCCGACTATATTTGGCTAAATTATTCCGACGCTAACACCGACGCGCGCCAGCGCTGGTTTTTGAAGGGCTTCTTTAAGGAGAGCGACCCCATGCTGGTCTCGTTTGAGTACCTGCCGTGCCGCGTGCGCTTTGCCGAGGACCCCTCCGAGCTGGTCTTTGACTACCGCTTGCCCATCCGCTCCAACATCGACCACATTCTGGGCGATGAGGAGAACCTCACGCGTATTCCCGCCAGCCTGATGGGGGAGGGCAACTCGCTACTGCTGCGCCGCGCCTTTGAGGGAGCCGTCGTCGAGGCCGCCCGCCGCGCCGCCGCCAACTACACGCTCGCCGTGCCGCAGTTCTACGGCGGCCGGATCCAGCTGCTGCTGCCTCTGTGCCTAACCGGCGACAAGCCCGAACTGGCACTGACCATCCAGCGCGAGGACGGCTTCTACGCCGCACGCACCTGCCTCACGCTCGACATGGCCTACAACAACGCGCGACTTATCTGCCGTCCTGAGACCTCGTGGATTAAACGATAAAGAGTGGTTAAGCTGCGGTTTTGTTGGCTGACTGGGTTGAAACAGTGCGGTTTGCTCCCACGAATTTAAAATCGGGAGCAAAAAGTTCTTGGTAAACCACGCACGGCTATGTTAGTATCTCTTTTGCCGAAAGGCGACGGGCGATTGGCTCAGGGGTAGAGCATATCCTTCACACGGATGGGGTCACAAGTTCGAATCTTGTATCGCCCACCATCAAAAGCAGAGGCCAGAGGTGTTAAGCCTCTGGTCTTTTTCTTTTTGACACCAAGGCCGACACCAAAATCGACTCGAAGTCGTATAAGGCGTCTTTTTTATCGCGCCCTTTTTTGACGCCATTGCATGTTTTGTATAAAACACATACGTATTTTCATTGAACTCCCCATGTGATTCGAGCGCAAATGTGGAGACAGGGACCGCATGCCCAGAGTGTCTTCCAGCGGATTTCTATCACACGACGGTTTTTCGGCAGAACTCGTCAAGCTTTTGGTCAGCGTTTGGTCAGCTTCCGGTACTTACCCGCATGATGCCCCGGTAGATAATCGTCCACGACCACAACCGCACGGTCTACGGCCGATACCAGGGGAGGCGCAAATGGACGAAATCGTCTGCGCAAACACCGCATTTCGCTACTGGCGCTGCCCACCGCAGGTGCGCGACCTCTACCCGCGCCTGCCCAACTCCGAAGACGGCTGGCGAGCTCTATCCCAAGCCCCTTTCGTAACCGACGTCCTCAAGACCCCGATTATCGCTGTTGCTTCGCCAGGTTGTAATCACCACTCGGGATTGCGCTCTACTATTCGCTGGGAAGGAGCATCGGATGCCGGCACAACAATCGACACTAATTTAGGCTTTAGTGTCACCAATCCGCTTAACACGTTATTTACTATGACACGCTTTGTGTCCCAAATAGATCTCGTACTGGCTATGTACGAACTTTGCGGCTGGTTTTCTGTTTTCGAGCCGGCTCCCGCTGCCGAAATGCAGCTAAAAATGGCGGTAGAGGAGAATCGCAATTCCAGCACGCAAAATTTGTTCGAACTTGGAGAGGGCGAAGACGAGGTTCCTTGGAAACGAGTTTATGCCCGCGCAACCGTTAAGGACCCAGAAAATGATAGCCAAACGAGCAAGCGTGAAGATGGAAGAGAGGTTACGAAACTCAAAGGTACTTCTCTTTGGATGAGAAAGCCGCTCATCGAACTGAGCGACCTGCATCGTTTCGCCGACAAGGTCAAAAGTCAAATGTGGGGAAAGCAGTTTTATGATGCCGCTCAGCAGGTTATCGGCATTGCTGCGTCTCCGCTCGAGGTCGCTGGGGTCCTGCTTCTAAGTCGTTCTCGACGTCTAGGTGGTGCAGGATTCAGATACGTGTACCTCAACGATTTAACCCCTCTATCCATGGCGGCCCAAAGCATCGCAGGCCAAAAGGTCTGCTACGGCGACATCGTGATCGTAAACCCAATCCTAATGAAGGCAGTAATTATCGAGATCCAAGGTGAAGTCATCCATGGCTCAGGCGCGGTACTTGATCACGATGCGGAGCGCATGACTGCGCTCCAGAGCATGGGTTTCGATGTATTCCTGGTGACTCACGATATGCTCAACGATTCAAAGCAGCTAGACACCATAGTCAGAAGTGTCTGCGACCGTTTAGGGATTCGCTATAAAGCCAAAACTGAAGCAATGAAATCCGCCGAGACGCGACTGCGAGCAAATGTTTTGTGCAACTGGCTGGAAATCGGAATTAGCCGGCGACAAGGCGCTAGAACTACCTAGTTTGCCTGTTAGTGAATTAATGTCATTTCAAAACTATGTCGGATTACGGGGCTGGACCCGGACCGGCCGTCCATGCCCTGCATTTCACGGAATGCGCAAGCCGTCTAACTGCGGTTTTGATTTTACCGATGACGGCATGCTCGGGGGGTTCCCGGCCCGGCCCCGTAAACCGGCATGGTTTTGAAATCGCCGGGTCGGCGGGAGCGCGATCGGCCCCGGTAACGGGCCTGGCGCCGGCAGGACGGCCGTTGGGCGGATGGCGGCCCGCGCCGCGACTGCGAAATTTTCCAAAATTGTCCTTGCATCGGCGGGGGAGTTCCCGTATAGTACTTCTTCGCACGGGGGCGTAGCTCAGCTGGGAGAGCGCTTGACTGGCAGTCAAGAGGTCAGGGGTTCGATCCCCCTCGTCTCCACCCGAGCATTGAATGAGGCTCCAACGCAAGTTGGGGCCTTTTTTCATATAGGCACACAAGGTCAAAGGCGGCACCATGATCCTCCTGGTCGACAAGATCGTGCGTTGAACGGGCGCCACGTGCATGGTACTATTTCACGACGTGGTTCAAGATAGGGACCTGTTTTGCTGGCCTCTATCGCACACGCCATTTTATAAGGGCTCTTGGCGCAACGGTTAGCGCAGGGGACTCATAATCCCTGGGTTCTGGGTTCGAATCCCGGAGGGCCCACCAAAGAATCGAGAAGCCGGGCAAATAGCCCGGCTTCTTTTTGCCATAGTTCCCACTCCATATGCCTGCCAAATTGCTTTGATAAACGTTTGCGGTTCAAATCCACGTAATTGTTAATGCTGGTTGACAAGAACCATTTCAAAACTATGTCGGATTACGGGGCTGGACCCGGACCGGCCGTCCATGCCCTGCATTTCACGGAATGCGCAAGCCGTCTAACTGCGGTTTTGATTTTACCGATGACGGCATGCTCGGGGGGTTCCCGGCCCGGCCCCGTAAACCGGCATGGTTTTGAAATCGCCGGGTCGGCGGGAGCGCGATCGGCCCCGGTAACGGGCCTGGCGCCGGCAGGACGGCCGTTGGGCGGATGGCGGCCCGCGCCGCGACTGCGAAATTTTCCAAAATTGTCCTTGCATCGGCGGGGGAGTTCCCGTATAGTACTTCTTCGCACGGGGGCGTAGCTCAGCTGGGAGAGCGCTTGACTGGCAGTCAAGAGGTCAGGGGTTCGATCCCCCTCGTCTCCACCCGAGCATTGAATGAGGCTCCAACGCAAGTTGGGGCCTTTTTTCATATAGGCACACAAGGTCAAAGGCGGCACCATGATCCTTCTGGTCGACAAGATCGAAAAAAGCTTCGGCGCACGCGTCCTCTTTAGCGGCGCGTCCTTCCAGATCAACCCCGGCGAGCGTTTCGCCCTCGTGGGTCCCAACGGCGCCGGTAAAACCACCATGCTCAAGATCATCATGGGCATCGACAGCCCCGACGCCGGCCAGGTCCAGTACGCCAAGGACTGCCAGGTGGGCTACCTAGAGCAGGAAACCAACCTGGAGCACAAGGACACCACCATCCTCGCCGAGGTCATGGCGGCCGCTAAGGAAATCCGCCGCATGGGCGAGCGCGCCAACGAGCTTCAGGCACAAATCACCGAGCTCTCCGAGCAGGGCAAGGACGTCGACGCACTCCTGAACGAATACGGCCAGGTCCAGGACCGCTTTGAGCACCTAGGCGGCTACGAGCTCGAAAGCAACGCCCGCAAAATCCTGTCCGGTCTGGGCTTTAAGGTCACCGACTTTGAGCGTCCCTGCTCCGAGTTTTCCGGCGGCTGGCAGATGCGCATCGCGCTCGCCAAGCTTTTCCTGCGCCACCCCGACCTGCTGCTTCTGGACGAGCCCACTAACCATCTGGACCTCGAGAGCGTCCAGTGGCTGCGCGGCTTTATCGCCAACTACGACGGCGCCGTCCTCATCGTCAGCCACGACCGCGCCTTTATGGACGCCTGCGTCGACCACGTCGCCGCTCTCGAAAACCGTCGCGTGACCACCTACACCGGCAACTACAGCAGCTACCTCAAGCAGCGCGAGGACAACCTGGAGCAGATGCGCGCCAAGCGTGCCGCGCAGAAGCGCGACATCGCCCACATGCAGGTCTTCGTCGACAAGTTCCGCTACAAGCCCACCAAGGCCGCCCAGGCGCAGGAACGCATCCGCAAGATCGAGCAGATCAAAAAGGAGCTCGTCATCCTCCCCGAGGGCCACAAGCACATCGACTTTAAGTTCCCCGATCCGCCGCGCTCCGGCGACATGGTCGTGGGCCTGGAGGGCGTCTCCAAGTCCTACGGCAAAAAGCACATCTACAGCGACATCGACCTCAAGCTCTACCGCGGCGAGCACGTGGCACTCGTCGGCCCCAACGGCGCCGGCAAGTCCACGCTCATGAAGATTCTCGCCGGCCTGGAGCCGCCCACTACCGGCACGCGCGACCTGGGCACCAACGTGGGCGTGGCCTACTACGCCCAGCACGCGCTCGAAGGCATGACCGAGTCCAACACCGTCCTGCAAGAGATCGACACCGTCACGCCCAAGTGGACCGTGCCGCAGCAGCGCAGCCTGCTGGGCGCCTTCCTATTTAGCGACAACGATTCCATCGAAAAGCAGGTCCGCGTCCTCTCTGGCGGCGAAAAAGCGCGTCTGGCACTGGCCAAGATGCTCGTGGCCCCCGAGGCGCTCCTGTGCCTGGACGAGCCCACCAACCACCTGGACATCGACTCGGTGGACATGCTCGAAAACGCCCTGCAAAACTTCCCCGGCACCATCGTGCTGATCAGCCACGACGAGCACCTGGTGCGCGCCGTTGCCAACCGAGTGATCGACATCCGCGATGGTAAGGTCACGGTCTACGACGGCGACTACGACTACTACCTCTACAAGCGCGAGGACCTCGCAGCCCGCGCCGCCGCCGAAGCAGCAGGGGAGAGTACGCCGGCCGCGACCAAGTCCGCTAAGGTCACCGCAGCCCAGCCCGATACGCCCGCCGCTGCTTCTAAGCCTGCCGAGGGCAAAAAGACCAAGGAACAAAAGCGCGCCGAGGCCCAGGCCCGCGCTGCGCTCAACAAAAAGCTCAAGGGCGTGCGCAACCAGCTCAAGAAGATCGAGGCTGAGCTCGACAAAAAACGCGCCCGCTATGACGAGCTTATGGAATTGATGGCCAGCGAAGAGCTTTATGCCGATCAGGACAAGTTCAACGCCGCGCTGGGGGAATATAACGGCCTTAAGCAAGAGCTGCCCAAGCTCGAGGACGAATGGCTGGAGCTTTCCACCCAGATCGAAGAGGAGACCGCGCGTGAACTCTCGTAAGGCCGCTGCCGTGGCGATGAGCATCATCGCCATCGCCTGTCGCATCTGCGGCATTTTTATGAGCGCGATGACCGTGCTGCTGTGCTTTAGCGGCCTGACCGCCAAGCTGCAGATCGTCGGCTTTGTCGTTGAGCTTTCGCGCGCACTGCCGAGTGCCATCGCCGGCTACGGCGTCATCACCTCGCCCTTTGGCGGCGTGTTCCGCTTAGATTACGCCATCGTGGCCGTCATCCTGTTTGTGGCCGACTACCTGCTCACGCGCGCCTCGCGCCGCGTCCGCTAGGGGATTGTTATGTCCAGCAGCTACTTCATGAACCTGCTCGCCAGCGCGGTCGCCGTCATCGTCGGCATCGTGATCCACGAGAGTGCGCACGCCGCCGCGGCCTGGGCACTCGGCGATAAGACGGCCCGTTCGCGCGGTCGTGTCTCGCTCAACCCGCTCAACCATATCGACCCGTTTGGCACCATTCTCCTGCCGCTGCTCATGCTCGCCGCCGGAGGCCCGGTGTTCGCCTTCACCAAGCCCGTGCCCGTCTACCTCAACAA
>JBKWEB010000027.1:0-26731 GCA_046976245.1 Collinsella sp.
GCCCGGATAGGTAAGACAGCTTACGCGACGGTGTAAACCCAGTCGTGCTTGTCCTCGACAGCACCGGACTGGATGCCCGTCAGGGTCTCGCGAAGCTTCTTCATCACAGGGCCGATCTCGGTGTAGCCAGCCGGGAAGGTCACGGTCTCGTCGGCGCCGTAAACCTTGTTGTCAATCTCGCCAACCGGAGAGATGACGGCAGCGGTGCCGCACAGGCCGCACTCCACAAAGGTGCCGGCCTTGACCTCGGCCCACTCGACGGGGCGCTGGTCAACGGTCATGCCCAGGTCCTGAGCAACCTGAACGAGCGAACGACGGGTGATAGAGGGCAGGATGGAGTCGGTGTGCGACTGCGGAACGACGAGCGTGCCATCCTCTTTCACGAACAGGACGTTGGCGCCACCGGTCTCCTCGACATAGGTGCGGGACTCGGAGTCGAGATACAGGTTCTCGGCATAGCCCTCGCGATGGGCCTCCATCGTGGGCTTAAGGGACATGGCGTAGTTCAGGCCGGCCTTGATGTTGCCGGTGCCGTGCGGTGCGGCGCGGTCGTACTCGGAAACACGCAGCTTGACAGGCTTGAGGCCACCCTTAAAGTACGGACCGACCGGGGTCACGAGGATGCGGAACGTGTACTCAGGAGCGGGAGCCACGCCGATCACGTCACCGGAACCGATCATAAACGGACGCACGTACAGGGTCGCGCCGGAGCCGAAGGGCGGAACCCAGGCGGCGTTGGCAGAAACGACCTGCTTGACGGCCTCAACGAACTTGTCCTTGGGGAACGGGGGCATCTCGAGGCGCTGGGCAGAGTTATACATGCGCTCGGCGTTCATGTCGGGACGGAAGCAGACGATGCTGCCGTCCTCGGCGGTGTAGGCCTTCAGGCCCTCAAAGACCTCCTGGCAGTAATGGAAGATGCCGCCGCACTCGGAGACATGCAGGGTGTGGTCGGTGGTCAGGCCACCCTCGTCCCACTCGCCATCCTTCCAATGAGCCTCGTAGCTGTAATCGGTCTTCATGTAGCCAAAGCCGAGGCTACCCCAATCGATATCCTTCTTCTCGACAGTCATATGTCGCTCCTTACATACACAGTTGCAAACTCGCGAACCCGCACGCAAGGACCGAGGCCGGCCGCGTCGCAACGTCGCACGCCCGGAGCGTAAAGCCGGACGGGACACGCAAACAGCATCAAAGCCGATGGCACGTCGATTCGCATGCACGAGATTGTACTCCGCACGCGCGTCGGATAAAACGTTTTTCTTTAACTAACTAAAGTATTTTCATTTGACCGAAGCAAAGAGGCCCGCCACCGCAAGCGGTGACGGGCCTTGACTGCACGGTTTGCGCGCTGGCTCGAGTTACGCGCTCTTTTTGCCCAGCTTAGCCTTAACCAGACCGACCACAGTCGGAATGATCGACACAGCAACGATGCCAACAATCAGCAACTCAAAGTGCTCCTGCACAAAGGGAATGCCACCAAAGAAGTAGCCCAGCAGTGTAAAGAGCGTTGACCAGGTAATACCACCCAGTACGTTGTAGATGACAAAGTTGCGCCAGTGCATGCCGCCCATGCCCGCGATAAAGGGCACAAAGGTGCGAATAAACGGGAAGAAGCGGCCCAGGAAAATAGCCAGGTGACCCCACTTGTCCAAGAAATCCTCGGACTTTTTGATGCGCTCGGGCGTCATGGCCTTGACCTTGCCCGAAGCGATGATCTTTTTGCCAAAGAAGTGACCGATCATAAAGTTGCACTGGTCACCCAGGATGGCAGCAGCCCATGCGGTGGCCAGAAGCGCCACGATGTTAAAGCCGCCGTTGTGGGCAAAGAAACCCGAGGCGAACAGCAGCGAATCACCGGGAAGGAACGGGAAGAACACCACGCCCGTCTCGATAAAGATGATCAGGAACACGCAGCCGTAGGCCATAAGCGGGCCGGCGGCGATCCAGCTGGCGATCGCGGTGCGCGGGTCCTTAAGCAGCTCGGCAATAAAATTGATGAAACCCATGAAGTAAAACCTCTCAGTTGTGGGCGCGGATACGTCCAAGTTGACCAGTATACGGTTGCGGTGCCCCCTCGTGCGCAACCCCACAAAAGCATGACTCCATTACCAGCAAGTTTGCATAACTGACACTTGTAGCGCAAAGCCGCCAAGATTGTCCTTTTTAATCCCTAGCGAATCGCTATACTTTATTGAATCGCATTGCCATGGCGCTAAGGGAGGGCGGCCGGTGAGCTTTATCAATACCATTCGCGAGGACATCAAGACCGTCCAGGCACAGGACCCCGCCGCACAAAACGGCCTGGTCATCTTCTTGTCTTACCCCGGCCTGCACGCCAAGTGGAACCATGTGCCCGAGCACTGGCTTTGGGAGCACGGTCACCGCTCACTCGCCCGCGTGCTCTCGCAGATCACCCGCCATATCACCGGCGTCGAGATTCACCCCGCTGCGCAGATCGGCAAGCACTTCTTTATCGACCACGCCATGGGCGTCGTCATCGGCGAAACCACCATCGTGGGCGACAACTGCGTGCTCTACCAGGGCGTCACGCTCGGCGGCACCGGCAACGAGACCGGCAAGCGCCACCCCACCCTGGGCAACAACGTCACCGTGGGCACAGGCGCCAAGGTGCTCGGCAACATCCGCATCGGCAACAACGTCAAAATCGGCGGCAACTCGGTCGTCGTTAAGGACGTCCCCGACAACTGCACCGTCGTGGGCGTGCCGGGACGCATCATCAAGCGCAACGGCTGCCGTGTGTTCGAGGAGAGTTTCGACGCCAAGCAGCATCGCGAGTACATGCCCGATGACGCCGCCGAGCAGTCCGCCCTCAACCGCCAGGGCATCACCGAGAATGCCCGCCGCGTCAAGGAACTCGAGCGAGAGGTGGCCGAGCTCAAGGCCCTCGTCGCCAAGCTCGTGGACGAACGCTAGGAACGCAAGCGGCACAAAACGACATCGGCATCAACGCAAAGGCGCGCCAGGGAATTCATCCCCGGCGCGCCTTATTTGTGATATGACAAAGGGGCTGCCCCTTTGTCAAATTATGCGAACTGGCTCAGATAGAGGTCGGCGTAGGCACCCTCGGCAGCCAGCAGCTCCTTATGCGTACCCTGCTCGATAATGTTGCCATGATCCATGACCAAGATCAGGTCGGCATCCACAATTGTCGACAGGCGATGCGCGATCACAAAGCTCGTGCGCCCGCGCATAAGAGCATCCATGGCACGGCCGATGGCAAGCTCGGTACGCGTGTCCACGCTCGACGTCGCCTCGTCCAAGATGAGAATCGCCGGGTTGTTGAGCAGTACGCGCGCGATGGTCAGCAGCTGGCGTTGACCTTGGCTGATGCTTTCGGCATCGTTGGCCACGTGCGTGTCGTAGCCCTGTGGCATGGTACGCACAAAGAAATCAACCTGCGCGGCACGGGCGGCGGCCACGACCTCCTCGCGCGTTGCCTCAGGGCAGCCATATGCGATGTTTTCGGCAATCGTGCCATCGAACAGCCAGGCGTCCTGCAGCACCATGCCAAACTGCTGCCGCAGCTCGCCGCGATCCATGCGGCTCGTATCCACGCCGTCGAGCGTAATACGCCCGCCGTCAATCTCGTAGAAGCGCATGAGCAGGTTGATGAGCGTGGTCTTGCCCGCGCCCGTGGTTCCCACCACGGCGATCTTCTGGCCCGGCTCGGCGGTGAACGACACGTCGCGCATAAGCGGCTTTTCGGGCGTGTAGCCAAAGCGCACATGCTCAAAGGCGACGCGGCCCTCCACGCGACCCGGTAGCTTGGCGGCCTCGCCCGGCTGCGGATCGGCCTCCATCTCGGGCTCATCGAGCAGGTCGAACACGCGCTCCGCACTCGCCAGCGCACTCTGCAGCGAGTTGAAGGTAAACGACAGCTGCGTCATGGGCTCGGATGCCTCGTAGATAAACTGAAAGAACGCTTGGAACACGCCGACGGTCATGTGGCCGGCAACCAGCATGCTGCAGCCCACAATCGCAATCACGATCTGTGCCAGGCGGCCGATAAAGCGCACAGCGGGGCCGACGGCGTTAATCATAAAGTCGGCCTTGGCACTCACACGTGCCAGCTCGCCCGAGGCCTGGTGCACCTCGGCAGAACTCTGACGCTCGCGGTTAAACGCGCGAATCACCAGACGGCCCGAGTAGCCTTCCTCGACTGCACTCGTAATCTTGGACACCCACTCCTGGCGCTCGCCGGTTACGTCATGCGTGCGGCGCGAGACCACCTTGGTCACCAGCAGCGACGACGCCGTAAAGAACAAAAAGACCAGCGTAAGTGGCACACTGAACACAAACATCACGCCCACAGCGCCCACTACCGTACCAATCGACACCAGCAGCTGCAGCAAGCCGCGCTGCATGCTCTCGGACATCTTGTCCAAGTCATTGGTCGCGCGGCTGACGACCTCGCCGGGACGATGCGCGTCAAAATAGGCGAGCGGCAGACGATTGAGCTTTTGAGCGATGCGGTTGCGCAGACGCAGGTTGAGGCGTTCGGCCACGCTCGACATCAAAAAGCTCTGGAGCGCGTAGAACGAGGCAGCGGCCGTCCAGATCATAAAGTAGATGAAGATGGTCCTGCCGCAGTTCTCCCAGGTGATGTTGAAGGTGGTGTCGTTGGCAAACGCCACCTGAATGTGGCCCCACAGCTCATCGATCACGCGGGCGCTATATGCCGGCGCAGCGGTGTTAAAGATGGCATAGAACACGATGCTCGCGAACACGATATAGAAGCGCCAATGGTCACCGGCATCCTCGCTCCACAGGCGGCACACCGTCGCCCAGGTGTCGCGGGGTTTCTCGTCCTCGTCCTCGTCGTCCACATCGCGCATGCGCTCTGCCTCAGCGCGGGCGCGCTCGTCCTCGGCGCGTTCGTTTTCCTCGTAGAGCGCTTGGCGGCGAGCCTCGCGCTCGGCTGCAGCCTTGGCGGCCTCGTCCAGCTCGGGTGCTACGGCAGCTGTTTCCTCAACAAGCCCCGTGGCAACGGCGTCATCAACGCTGGCCTGCTTCCTGAGCTCCTTGGTCATGCTACTCACCTCCCTTCATCTGCGATTCCGCGATAGCGCGGTACACCTCGCAGGTTTCCATGAGCTCGCCATGCGTGCCTAGGCCCACGACCTCGCCGTCTTTGAGTACCACAATCTGGTCGGCGTGCAAGATCGTCGAGATGCGCTGCGCGATGATGAGCACCGCAGCGTCACGCGTCTCGTCTTGCAACGCATGGCGCAGGGCGGCATCGGTCTTAAAGTCCAGGGCCGAAAAACTGTCATCGAAGATATATAGATCGGCATGCTTCATGAGCGCACGGGCGATGGCCAGACGCTGGCGCTGGCCGCCCGAAAAGTTCGTGCCGCCCTGCGCCACCGGGGTATCGAGCCCCTGCGGCTGATCGAGCACAAAGGTGCTCTGAGCAACCTGGAGCGCGTGAAGCATGTCGGCCTCAGTCGCGTCTTCGTTGCCAAAGCGCAGGTTGCTTGCCACGGTGCCCGAGAACAGCCACGCCTTCTGCGGCACGTAAGCGATATGCCCGCGAATCTCGTCTTGCGAAAGGTCGCGCAGATCAACGCCTTCCAGGCGAATGGCGCCCTTGGTGGCATCGTGGAAACGCAGCAGGAGCTTGGCCACCGTCGACTTGCCCGAGCCCGTCGAGCCGACGATCGCGGTCGTCTGACCGCGGCGACAGGTAAAGTTCAGATCGCACAGCGTGTCCTCGTCGGCGTCGTCAAAACGAAACGACATATGGTCGAACACGGCGACCGCGTCGGCACTGTCAACAGGCTCCGCCGCGCACGTATCCAGCGTGCGCTTGCCGTCCACAATGCTCGGCTCAATCTCCAACACCTGTTGCGCGCGGTTGAGGCACGCCGCAGCGCGCGGAAGCGTCAGAATCACCATCTGCGCCATCATCACAAAGAACAGGATCAGGATCGCGTATTCCAGTACGGCCGAGATGCTGCCGATTTGCATGGCATGGGCGCCCACGCGGTTGCCGCCCACCCACAGCACCGCCACCTCGGCGATGTTCATCAAAAAGAAGCTGGAACTGTCGAGCCCCACAAACAGGTGGTTGACCTTAATGGCGTTGTCCGCGTAATCGCTAAATACCTCGTCCAGGCGTTGCTCCTCGTGGCGCTCCTTATTGAAAGCGCGGATGACGCGAACACCCACGATGTTCTCACGCAGCACCACGTTCATACGGTCGATAAAGCTCTGAAGGCGCATAAAAATCGGCGCGGCGTTAGCCACCGTAAAGACCGCCGCCACCAGCACGATCGCAACCACCACGCCCAGCAGCGTTCCCATGGCGGGATCGATGAACCAAGCAAATATGATGCCCGCAACGGCCAGGAATGGCACCGGCAGCACCAACTGAATCGTCTGAAGGATTGCCTGCTGAATCACGTTGATGTCGTTGAGTGAGCGTGTGATCATCGATCCGGTACCAAAGCGCTCAAAGTCGCTGGCCGCGAGCTCGAGCGATTTGTCGTACACGGCATTGCGGATATCGCAGGCCACGCTGGCGGCCAGGCGCGCCGAAAGATAGCAGCCCAGCACCGTGCCGCCGCTAGCCATGCTGGTCGCGATAAACATGTATAGGCCGTTACGTAAAATGTAGTCGACATCGCCCGTGGTAATTCCGGTGTTGACCATGTTCGCCAGCATCGTGGGAACCAACAGCGTACCGACGTTATCCACCAGCAGCACCAGTAGCGTCACTGCGACAAGCCCTCGGTAGGGCTTCAAAAACCTCATTAACAGTCGCACGACTCCCCCTCACGTTGATTCTCCGACTGATCTTCGGCTGCCACCTGCCGCTTAAATGCCTCGCACTCCTCACCGAGCACCTGAGAAAATTTACCGATCAAGCGCATAATCTCGCGCTGCTCACATGGCTCGAGGGCATCGAAGGCTCTCTGCTCGGCCTCTTGCGCCGGCATCGCATACCGTTTTGCAAATCGTCTACCCTCTTCGGTCAGGCTCACAACCTTGTTCTTGCGACTGCCTTCGGCAAACTCAAGCGTGGCGAAACCCCGCGCCGTCAAGGTTTTAATGGCCGAGTTTATAGTCTGTTTGCTATAGAACCATTCGCTTGTCAGACGACTTACAGCAATGCTGCCGCCCGCCGTGCTGGTGTCGACGAGCATCCAATAGGCGCAGTCCGAAAGGCCGCAGGCGCGCGAGAACTCCGAATAGATATGGTCGAGTCCATTGAGCAACCGATCGAAGTCGACCAGCGTAACCGCACTATTCATCTATCCCACCATTCAATTGTCCGATTTTTGACCAATTATGTGTCTCTAGATTAGTCCGAGTTTTGACTATCGTCAACAGGCTCTCCGCAAATGCGTGCATTTTTATGGCCTATCGGCAGAAAAAGACCGCCGGCGCGGGGGCGGCGCCAGCGGTCACGTGAAAATCGGGTTTTATTGCCTGTTAAGCGGCGACGGCCTCATAGACCGTGGCGCCCGCAAAGCTGTCGTGCAGGCTCTTGCCGCAGATCCAGGGCAGCTCAACGACCTCACAGACCGTGTTAACCAGCTCGGAGCAGTCAGTAAAGTGGCCCTTATCGTTGAGGGCCTCGCAATCCTGAACACGCCAATAGCCATCGGTGTGCGTGATGTAGTACTCGTGATCATTGATCGACACGAAAGCGCGCGTCTTGGAACGCAGCAGCTTCAGAAATCCTTCGAAGTCGGTCTCGACGACATCTCCAGCCTGGAACATGATGTTACCTCCTGGCCCGGCGCCACCATGGCGCGTTGATAAACGTTGGTACTCCTTTAGTAAAACCTTTATCAGAGCTTATGCGCGCATCATTTAGGCAAGTGGTAAAAAACCGCAGGGTAGACGGGATAAAACGTTTAACCATCTCATCAGCTTCTCACATTCTTGCCGCAGTTTTATGCAAGCCGACTTTTCCGATTGGCGGCCATTGCTGTTTGGAGCCCTTCGCGCGATTACGGCTACGGCACGACGGGTAAGAACGGAGCATCTGCAACGTCATCGCTAGGAGAACCCATGGAGACCATCGAAGCGCTCATCCATCGCCGTAGCTGCCGCAACTACAGCGATCGCCCCGTCGAAGCCGAAAAGCTCGCACGCATTATCGAGGCCGGCCAGTACGCGCCCAGCGGCATGGGGCGCCAGCCAGTGACGTTTGTCGCCGTTACCGACCCCGCGACCGTCAAGCGTCTCTCACAGCTCAATGCGCAAGTCATGGGAAGCAACGACGACCCCTTCTACGGCGCCAAAACGGTTGTGGTGGTGCTGGTCGACCGCAGCGTGCCCACGCATCTGGAAGACGGTTCGCTTGCCATGGGCAACCTGCTCAATGCTGCCTATGCGCTGGGCGTTGATTCGTGCTGGATTCATCGCGCCCACGAGGTTTTCGATTCGCCCGAAGGCCTGGAGCTGCTGGCCAGCTGGGGTCTGCCCGCCGACGGAAGCCTGCGCGGCGTCGGCAACTGCATCCTGGGCTATGCCGAGGGCACGCTTCCCGAGGCCAAGCCGCGCCGCGACAACATCATCTACGTAAGGTAATTAGTTCCGCCGTTCTACCGAACGGCGGGCTCGTTGACGCTGCGCGGGCCGCATTCACGCCAATCTGACGTTCAATTTCGAGGGCACGACCAGAAGGTCAGCGCCCTCTCATTTCACGTCACCTTGGCGCAAATGCGGCTCGCTCGCTTTTGGCGACTGACATCGAATGAGCCACTGTCTTGGGCAGCTAAAAAAGCCCCGTCCCAAATTTGCTGCCCCACTCGCAACTTATATTGACGTCGCCGTTGTCGTCGTTTCGTTCGTCTGGGCCGTTTCGGCGCCATCGCTCTGTTCGTCCTCGTCCTTTTGCGCATCGGCGATGGTGGAGGCCGCCGCAACGATACCGCGCTGGGGCGCGACGCCCGTCTGGGTCTGAGCGCCCTCGACAACTTCTGTACCTGCATGCGCGAGCTCGGGCGATTTAAACATTGCGTCCAAGTTGGCGCCACCGCCGGCATATCCGAGCGCAGCGAGCGCGATGACGATCACTGCAACGGCGGCCACGATCGGCACGTAGCGATGCCAGCCGGCGGGATTGAGCCCGCTGCGGCGAGCCGCCCCGCGGCTGATGTAGCCGAGCGTTCCGTCGTGCTTGAGCTTTGAGCCCACCACGCGTTTGCGGCCCCACAGCGAGGACTCTGCCTGCATTGCCAAGCGGGCGCTTGCCGAAGGATAGCCGTATTTAGTGCGCTTGAACGAGCCATCAAACCCCGAGGCGTGTTTGCCCCACGTCACCGATGTTGTGCGTCGGTTGACCGGCGCGGCACTCCGCCTTCTGCGGCTCGGTTTTGTAGTCTCAGCCATACGCCCCCGCACGCCGTAACCAAATCGAAACAATAACGCTTTGGACTGTAGCACACGCGTCGCGTGCGGTCACGGGCGCCTCGCTCAACGGTCATCGTCCTTCAGCAAGCGCCACAGCGTTGTACGGCTTATGCCCAGCACCTCCGCCGCACGGGTTCGGTTGCCGTGGAGATGGTCTACAACCAGATGCGCGATATCTCGCTCGGTATCGGCCAGCGGTCGCAGGATATACAGGTCACTTTCAAGCGTCGGGGCGCCAAAGGTTGCGGTCTTAATCACGTCCTCTTGGGCGAGCACTTCCTCCGCCACAGCGCGGTCCACCGTGCCCGTCCCCACCAATATATACAGTCGTTCCGAGACCTCGCGGAGCTGCAGATAGTTGCGCGGCCAGCGGTAAGCATCGAGCGTCTTCGTCGCCGCGGCAGACAGCGTGGGCGCTGCCGTCCCAAATGCATCAGCGAGATATTCCAAATAGCGCGCGACCTTCGTCGACGCGGCTCCCTGCTCGGCGATTGCCGGCGCGACGCTCACCGCACAGGCGAAGCGCTCGGTCACAAAGGCGGCTTGATCACTTTCGCCGCCGCCCGGCATGTCATTCGCCGTCAGCACCACATGGCAGCGCGTCGCCAACGCGGTGTCGGTCATCGTGGAGACCAGCTCGCGGAGGCGCTGGGGGCCAACCGCGTTCCAGCCCTCAATGCAAAGGGTCAGCCCCATTTGGAACAACGGCGATTCGACGCTTTTGAGTACATGGCGCCAACCGCGCTCGGTGAGCTCATCGAGCGCAACGGAAACAAAGGGCTGATCGGCAAAAGGACCGTCCAGATAGAGGCGCTTGGCGATCTCGACCTGACCCGCTCCCAGCTCGCCCTCGAGCATAAGAGGCACACCGCGCGCGTAACTCTCTGCAACCGGCGCAGCCACCGAGGCCGCCCCCTCAACGATGCCGTACGCGCTCGATTCGTAGCGGGCCTCAACTTCGTCGGCGTTGAGCCACTCGATGCCCGCATGCGCCGCGGCACCGCGCACCTCGCGGACCACGACGACCCAAAGTCCCCCGCCCTCTTTGTCGGTGGGGCGAACGGTCAGGCTCAGGCGCGTACCCGCACGCCCCATAACCAGACGCGCGCCGTCTCCTATACGGTCGAGGCGCTCGGCGACAAAAGCCGCCACATCCCGCTCAAGCGCCGCGTCATTCACGGTCGAGATCGCGACGTCCCCACGCGCATCGATTGCCAATGCCGAGGCCCCGGCAGCAGCCAGGGCCCCAGTCAAGATATTCAGCTTGGCATCGCTATCCATGATTTGCCCCTGTCCGCGGCGACGTGCAACCGCCGACGGTCATACGACCGAGTGTTTCAAAATTGAACGATATTGCTCACCAAACACTATAGGGCAGAAAGCGTCATCCTGCGAGTATAGGTGTTGCCCCGCATCGCCATCCTGGCGGGGCGATAAGAGCTCTTCGGGACTTATAAACCTGCGGACAAGCCATACCCGCAAGAGCTCCTATCGCTCCACTGCAGGCTTGCGCTCACCAGCAACCAACACGCAGCACGCAAACAAGCTACTTCTCTACCAGATTCCCAGCACGTGCTGCATTCCCAAACTCATGCACGCAATGCCAATCCAGCAGCAAAAGCCCAGCGCGATGGGCTTGCCGCCCTTTTTGACCAGCTCGACGATATCGGTATTAAAACCAATAGCCGCCATGGCCATCACAATAAAGAACTTCGACAGCTCCTTGATGGGCGCCGTGATGGACACAGGAAGCTGAAACACCGTGGTGATCACGCTCGCCAGCACAAAGAACAGCACAAACATGGGAAACGCGCGTTTAAGCGAGAACGTGCTCTTAGCGTCGCCACCGGCCTTGCGTGCCAGATGCATCTGCCAGCATGCGAGGACCAACGTGATGGGAATAATGGCCAGCGTCCTGGTGAGCTTGACCACTGTGGCGCTCTCGAGCACATTGGCGCCGGGATGCATGCTGTCCCAAGCGCTCGCCGCAGCCGTTACGGACGAGGTGTCGTTGATGGCGGTACCGGCAAACAGGCCAAAGCCCTCGTTGGTCAGCCCGAGCATGCCGCCGAGCGTTGGAAACACGAGCGCCGCGATAACGTTAAACAGGAAGATGACCGAAATAGCCTGGGCAATCTCGCGATCGTCGGCATCGATGACGGGCGCGGTCGCGGCGATGGCAGAACCGCCGCAAATCGACGAACCCACACCCACAAGCGTCGCGATCTTGCTCGGCACGTTCATAACGCGGCAGAGCACAAAGGCGATGACAAGCGAGGTTGAGATCGTCGCCACGATAATCGGCAGCGACTGGGCGCCCTTGGACAGAATCTGGGAGAGGTTCATGCCAAAGCCAAGCAGGATAACCGCGTACTGCAAGACTTTTTTAGACGTATAGGTGACACCGGCGGCGAGCTGTTCGCGATGATTCTTGGGAAAGACGAGCGCCAGGACCATGCCAAAGAGGATGGCAAATACCGGCCCGCCGACCACCTCAATCTGTTTGCCGAGCAACGTCGCGGGGATAGCGATGATCAGGCAGAACAAGACACCCTTCCAGCGCTCGCGTACGATATTCGCCAGTTGCATATGGGATTCCTTCTTTCTATTTCACGTTTGCGACGGCTTATGATACGGCAACATCGAGCGCAGCCTTGCGCAAACACAGACTAAGATGCCGCAATAGTTCTCGGGCGACAGTCGAATTACTCACCGCGGAGAGCTGATTCGCGGCATAATAAACAACTGACATATGAGTTTGATAGAACGGTTGCGAGGCACTATGGAAGAATCGATGCACGTCGGCGAGCAAGAAACAAGCCTACAAGACCAGTCCTACCACACCATTCGACGCAAAATCGTCTACCTTGACTACAAGCCGGGCGAAAAGCTAGGCGTCAAACAGCTTTGCGACGACCTAGATATGGGGCGCACCCCCGTGCGCGAGGCTTTGGTTCGTTTGGCGCAGGAAGGCCTGGTGCGTACCGTGCCCCAAAGTGGCACCTATGTCTCGCCCATCAACCTCACCCTTGCCGAAAGTGCCTGCTACATTCGCGAGCACCTGGAAAAGCAGGTAATTGTCGAGTGCTGCGCCCGTGCCACCTCGGCAGGCATCGAGCAGCTCGACCGCGCCATCGCGCTGCAGGAAAAGGCCATGGCCGAAGAGGATCGCATCGGCTTCTTTTTGAGCGACAACCTCATGCATCACATGATTTTTAGCATCGCATGCCGCAGCACCGTGTGGTCGTGGCTCGAGGAGACCAATGCCGACCTGGAGCGCTTCCGCTGGCTGCGCGCCGCCACGCAGGTTCTCGACAATCAGGACATCGTGAACGAGCACAAGCAGATTCGCCGCGCCATCGCCGGTCGCGACCCCATCGAAGCGAGCTTTTTAGTCAGCAAGCACCTGCATATGATGTTCCGCAACCAAACCGAGGTTCTGGATCAGTTCCCCGAGTACTTCGAGACCAGCAAGCTCCGCTAACCTGCCAAAACCACCACAAAGGGGACAGTCACCTTTGTGGTGGTTTCTCCGTACAAAAAGGCCCGGCTCCGTCTGATGACGCGGAGCCGGGCCTTGGTCGTTAGAACGGCGGAACCAACTACTCGACAGTAACGCTTTTCGCCAGGTTACGAGGTTGGTCGACGTCGCAGCCGCGCAGGATGGCGACCTCGCGGGCGAGCAGCTGCAGCGGGACGCTCGCCGTGATGGGGCTGAACACGTCGCGGACTGCCGGCACGCGGATGATGCAGTCGGCGATCTTGTTGATCTCCTCGTCGCCCTCGGTGGCAACGACGATGACCTTGGCACCGCGTGCCTTGCACTCCATAAGGTTCGACACGGTCTTGTCGTAGGTGGCACTCTTGGTGGCCACAGCGATGACAGGGAAGCCCGGGTCGATCAGGGCAATGGGGCCGTGCTTCATCTCGCCGGCGGCGTAGGCCTCGGCGTGCAGGTAGCTGACCTCCTTGAGCTTGAGCGCGCCCTCGTAGGAAATAGCGGCACCCATGCCGCGGCCCACGAACAGCGCCGACTGCGCGTCCTTGCACAGCAGGGCGGCCTCATGAACGGCCTCGGTCTGGGTATCCAAAATCCACTGGATCTGCTCGGCCGTATCGGAAAGCTCGCGGAACAGCATGCGCGCCTGCTTGGTGGTCAGACGGTACTTAACCTGCGCCAGCAGCAGAGCCAGCAGCGTAAGGCTCACGACCTGACCGATAAAGCTCTTGGTCGAGGCGACCGCGATCTCCTTGTTGGCCTTGGTGTAGATGACGCCGTCACTCTCACGCGCCACCGGGCTGCCCACCACGTTGGTGATGCCGAAGACCTTGGCACCCTTGATGCGCGCGTCGCGAATGGCGGCAAGGGTGTCGGCCGTCTCGCCCGACTGGGACACAGCCACGACAAGCGTCGTCGGCGTGATGATGGGATTGCGATAGCGGAACTCGCTGGCCGCCTCGACCTCGGTGGGGATGCGAGCCCAGCCCTCAATAAGGTTCTTGGCGATGAGGCCAGCGTGATAGCTAGTGCCGCAAGCGATCACGTAGACGCGGTCGATGTCGTTGAGTTCCTCGAGGGACAGGCCCAGCTCGTCGATATCGAGCTCGCCGGCGGGGGTCATACGGCCCACCAGCGTGTCGCGCACGACGCGCGGCTGCTCATGGATCTCCTTGAGCATAAAGTCGGGGTAGCCACCCTTTTCGGCCATGTCCAGGTCCCAGTCGATGTGGGTGACCTTGGGCTCGATAACGTTGCCGGCCTCGTCGGTGTACTCGACGCCTGCGGGCGTGAGCTTGGCAAACTGACCGTCCTCGAGCACCACGACATCGCGGGTGGCGTCGATGAGCGCGATGACATCGGAAGCAACATAGGAGCCGGTTTCGCCCACGCCGACTACGATCGGGGAATCCTTGCGGGCCACGGCGATCACGCCGGGCTCGTCAGCGCACACGGCGGCCAGACCATAGGCACCGACCACGTGGGTGCAAGCCTCGCGCACGGAGGCCATCAGGTCGTGCGTCTCGGCATAAGCCTCTTCGATCAGATGCGCGAAGACCTCGGTATCGGTCTCGCTCTTAAAGTGGTGGCCGCGACCCTCCAGCTCTTCGCGCAGCTCGGCGAAGTTCTCGATGATGCCGTTGTGGACGATGGCGATACGACCGTCGCAGCTGGTGTGGGGATGAGCGTTAACGACGGAGGGCTTGCCGTGGGTAGCCCAACGGGTGTGGCCGATACCGCAGGTAGCGTCGCTGTCGATGTTGGAAAGCTCGCTCTCCAGGCCCGCGACCTTGCCCACACGGCGGATGACATCGAGATGTGCCGCGGCACCCTCGCCCACCTCGAGCGCGACACCCGAGGAGTCATAGCCGCGATATTCCATGCGCTTAAGGCCCGTGACCAGGATGTTCTTTGCAATATCAGAGCCGGTGTAGCCGACAATTCCGCACATAGGATAAATCCCTTCGTCCGCGTGACTGCAAAACGTCCACGCACATGGGCGCTGAGACGTATAACGTTCGAGTATTGTACTCACGCAAGCACAAGCTGATATACCAGAAGTGGTATCTTAAACTGGATACCACTCGATGCACACATGCCCAAACCACCGCGATTGGGACAGGCGCCTTTATGGTTGCTTGGACCGGGGCGGCGGCCTGCCCCGGTGAAAGATCTCGATCTGTAACATCTGGGCCTCCGAAAGCCGGCTTAGTGTTACAGATCAAGACATTACGATTCAGCCCCTGCACTATGTCTCGATCTGTAACAGGTAGAGCCGGTTTTGCCGTCCAGATGTTACAGATCGAGACAATTGAAGGCCCGGGCAGCTCAAACCGCCACAAAGGTACCTGTCCCCATTGTGGTGGTCGCGCTTGCAACGATGTTTGCCCAGATAAAACCTGCCAAAATAAACCTGTCCCTAATTAGCAGGTTTTGACGCCCTCGGGACGGGCGATGCTACAATCTGACTTGTACTTGAAACGCATCAAAGGGGCCGCTATGGCAAAGGTAAAAATCAGCGACGTCGCACGCGAGGCCGGGGTTTCGTTGGGCACGGTTTCCAACGCGCTCAACCACCCCGAAAAGCTGCGCCCCGAGACCCTTAAGCTCATCAACGAGACCATCAATCGCCTTGGCTACCTGCCCAACCAAAGCGCCCGTCAGCTCGCGGGCGGCGCCACCAAGTCCTTTGGCCTGGTGCTCCCCCGTCTCGATCACGGCTTTTCGCTCCAAATCGCCAGCGGCGCCCACAACGAGGCCCGCAAGCACGGCTACGACTTGCTCATCGCCAACGCCGATAACGACGATATTCTCGAGGACCATTACCTGCGCTACTTTATGGGCACCCAGATGTCCGGCGTCATGGTTCAGCCCATGGCATCCCCCGACTGGCACCCCGCCATGACCAAGATGCCCGTGCCGATCGTCCATCTGGACATCCATTGCTCCGAGCCCGGCTACTACGTGGCCGCCGACAACGAGGCGCAGGGGCGCATTATCGCCGAGCTCGCCGTTGCCCGTGGCGCACGCCATATCACCGTTGTGGGCAGAGCGGCATTTATGCAGTTCACCCTGCGCGTACTTGGCATCCACAAGGCCCTTGCCCTGCACCCCGATATCAAGATCGAAGTCATCGACGCCGGCGAGTGGAACACCGCTGCCGACGGCTACGGCATCGGTGCCCAAATCGCCGAGCGCCCCGCGAACGAACGCCCCGATTTTGTCGTCGGCCTGACCGACGTGTTGGCCTCGGGCGTTATCTCGGCGCTGGTCGACAAGGGCATCTCTGTCCCCGGGCAAGTACGCGTAGCAGGCTGCGATGGCAACCCGCTCGCTTGGAGTGGATCGGTCCCGCTCACTACGGTAGCGCCCCCGGGCTACGAGATTGGCCGCAAGGGCGTTCAATTGCTCATGGAGCAAATCGAGAACAAGGCCCCGGCAAAGACCAAGCACGTCCACATCGGCTCTGCCGCGCGCACCGTCACCGCGGTCACGGCCATCGAGGACATCAACCGCCAAGAACTCGTGCGGCCGTTCCTGCTGGAACGCGCCAGCACCCAGGCAAGCAGCCAGACCGACGCCACGGCCATCAACCTCGGTGCGTATCTATAGCACGCACGCAAGTATGCTAAGTCGCCGCTCAAGCAAAAGGGGCCCGACCATTGCCGGGCCCCTTTTGCTTGAGCGCAAACGTGAGCAATCGCTCGTTTCAACACCGCAATTGTCTAGCGCACGGCCTTGACTGCCGCCGCCAGGTCGAACAACGTATCGAGCACGGCCTCGCAGCCATCCACCACGTCCTGCGGCAGCGGCACGATATCGGGGACGGCAAAGACATGGCAACCGGCCGTAATGCCCGAGACGCAACCGTTGCGCGAATCCTCGACCACGGCACATTCCTCGGGAGCAAAGCCCGCGCGCTCGCAGGCGAGCAGATACATCTCGGGGTCGGGCTTGCCGTGCACGACGTCCTCGCCACACGTTACCGTTTCAAACTTGTCAAAAAGACCGACCATCTTAAGGTTGCGCTCGGCCGTAACGAGGCGCGACGACGTCGCTAGACCCACGTGATAGCCCGCAGCCAACAGCTCGTCTATGCACTCGGCGGCGCCGGCCTTAAGCTCCAGCTCGGTCTTGACCATCTCGTCACGAATCTCCTTGTGGCGACGATAGATCGCCTCGGTGGTTTCGTGGCTGCCATAATGCTTATCGAGGATGTCCATAACATCGGGCAGCGTGCGGCCGATAAACTGATGAATCAGCGCTTCATCAATCGCGAGCCCCAGCTCAGCGGCGCCTGCCTTCCAGGCCTTAATCCCCAAACGCTCGGTATCGACCAGCGTTCCATCCATGTCAAAAATAACAGCCTTGATCATATCGGTCCCCCATCGACTCTCGCTGTCGCGTTGCTGCAACTCTACCGCATTTGGCAACTTGTATATAACGTATATGCCATATTGCACTTTCGTTACACAGATAGAAGTCTTATGGCAAGTAACGCATTAGGATTATAGTTTTCGATCGAGTACTCAACGATAAGGACCGTTTCATGATTTTAGACACCACGGCACCCGCAGAGGAGCTTCAAGACAAGCTATCGGCGCTCGAACAGCTGCTTTTGGCATACGGGCGCGTGGCTATCGGGTTTTCCGGTGGCGTCGACAGCAGCTTTTTGGCCGCCGTATGCGCCCGCATCATGCCTACCAATACCCTCCTCGTCCATCTCACCACGCCGCTCATCGGCACGCCCGAACAGGCCTCGTTTGAGCGGTCCGTTGATGGACAAGCCAATGAAGGGGCGCATTTTAAGCTCCCCGTGCTCAATCTTTCGGTCGATCAGCTGCAGCTCCCCCAAGTAGCCTGCAACGATGCCAATCGCTGCTACCACTGCAAGCACGCTGGCTTTACCGCCATCGTCAACCACGCCAAGTCGCTCGGCTTTCCCACCGTCATCGATGGCAGCAATGCAAGCGATCGCGGTGACTACCGCCCCGGCATGCGTGCGGCAGAAGAGCTCGGCGTACGCTCACCCCTTATGGAGGTCGGCTTTACCAAGGACGAAGAGCGCGAGCTGCTGCGCGCATGGGGCTATCCCGTTTGGAACCTGCCGGCGGGAGCATGTCTTGCCACGCGCGTTCCCACGGGCGAGGAGCTTACGCGCGAGAAGGTCGATTTAATCCGCGCCTGCGAGGATTACCTGCACGATCTTGATCTGGCACAGGTACGCGCGCGCTTGATCGGCGGCTGCATGCATATCGAGGCCGCACCCGCAGATGTCGCCAAGATTGCTGCCCTCGGTGGCAACGCCGTCGATGCCGAGGGCAAAACCCCGCTGCCCGCCGTTATCGAGTCCGCGCTGCGCGAACTGGGCTGCGACCATATCTCCCCTGAGGTCACCCCCTACATCCACGGCAACATGAACCTTTAGGTTACGCCGTTTTACAAACGGCGTAACTGCTCGGCGCTGCGCAGGCCCCGGGCGCGGCAATCTGACGTTCAACTTCACGGGCGCGGCCAAAAGGTCAGCGCCCGCTTGTTTCACGTCACCTTACCGCACCCGGAGCCTGCTCGCTCGCATATGCTCAACCTGGACTGCGTTAACTGACCTACCAAAAGGGACAGGTTTATTTTGGCAGGTTTTATCTGGGGAAATATCGCGAGACAATCGCCCCTCCAGCACCCATCTGGCCTCGAGAGACACTAGAGAGGCGACCCGGCTGCATCTACTTCTTCCGATATCGGCGGTTACGACTCGTCGATGAACCCATTACTTCGATGAGCCCTTTATCCGCCATTTTTGGCAGATGGTAACGGACAGACGAAATTCTGACCCCCGATGCAACCGCTATTTCTCGCGCCGTCATATCCACTTCGGCGCTGAGAGCCTCCAGGATCCTATCCGCCGTCGAAGCTGACGGTTCTCTGTTCCTATCGATAATTTCGAACGTGTCTTTGCCGCATTTTGACAGGGCATGTTTATCTACAAGGTCCCCGCAGATCAGGCGAATGTCATCCGAATCCCACTTCAGGGCCTCTCGTATTTTTTGAACATCGCATACGCACCCATGCTCCCGCATAAACATGAGCAATGTTTCCTCGCGATCCGTCAGCTCGGTGCCCACATGGCTCTGAATCCACGTGCGGTTTTCAGCAAGCTCCGCCCCGTGCCGGGAAAGCAGCACCGTAAACGAATCGGCCTTAACGATAAATTTCGGCCTTCCAAGCGAACGAGACTCCATCTCGCGAATCATAGCCGGGATACCAGATCCCTGGCTTTCTGCAACGGGCCCCTCGGCATGCTCTAACGGCGTCGCCCCCATTAGGCTCATGAGCTTTGGGTTTCGGCAGCGCGATTCCCCGTCTGCAAGATTGTCCACCGTCTTTCCGCCCCAAAGCCCACCGGGGTTTTTGATCTCTATTCTGTCTGGATAGATATCGACACTCACGGCCTGCCCCACAAACATGGGCGAATATTCTCGATGGATGCAGGCGTTTGCCAAGGCCTCGCGCAAAACCTCCTGGGGAACTTCCCAATCCTCCCTTCTGCCAGCGCCTTGCACTATCGCCGCTTTGCGCAAGTTCCGTCCAATCGCGACAAGGGCATCTTCGATGCAAGCCGGAATCGGGCCATCGCACAACTGGCGGTCAATAAACCGGGGTTGCCCGGGTGCAGATTTTTCCACATCGGAATGAACGGCGACATCAATCATGAGTTTGGGATAGAACTGCTGGGGGTAAATTCCCGCCGACAGAAGCCCTGCGAGCTTCACCGCACCATCCTTTGTAGTGATATTGAGTCTGACCAGCTGCTTTTCCAGCGTATCGGCCCCGCGCAAAACGCGGGGGGTCTGCAGCCGGCGATTTGCGATAATAGACCGCACGACATCTGGATCCAAATCCTCGACTGTTGCCTCCGAAACCACCGTGCCGTCTGCATCGCTCGGAAGCAACGCACTCTGCAGCTCATATAGCTCAGCGGGTGACATCTTGATATCTTTATCATCCACGCGCTTGTAGCTACCGTTCTGCACGCCGCGCGCGCCGATATAGCAAGGCTTCGCTTTAAGCTCAAGTTCAAAGATGCGCACCAGAAGCACCTGGAGCCCGTCGACCTCGCCTCGATCAAGCTCGTACCGTGGCGCATGGGTCACCACTGCCGCTGAGCCTCCGTCTCCGATACCCGAAACAAACTGATCGCGCACCCTATCGATAGCAAAGTTAGCCGAAGGAACAAATCCTTCGGCTTCGTTTAGGCCCAAAATAATGAGCCCACCCGCAGTGTTCGCAAAAGCGCTCACTGTCTCCCATACGTCTGCGCTCAATTTATTCGTGCAGGCTTTAACTTCTACCGATGCGTCATCAGTCCCCCGCCTGCGAAGGCGCTCAACGATAAGGCCAAGAGGTTCATCCAGCAGCATTGGCATTCCGTCTCTCTAAAACGATAGATTTATCTCTCTAAAGTATAGTATATCTCTCTAACTTTAGAGAGATAAGCACCTTATTTTAGAGAGACATTTAGAGAGATGTATCGAATTCACTGTTAGATAGCCCAATGTTATCTCTTTAACTGGCTTTCTCTTTAGAGAGACAATTAGAGAGACGAGCGCGACCTCTCTAATCAAGGGCACCGCTCTTTAAGGTGCACACTCCCTAACCGTGCCCTAAGTTGCGGTGAAATAGTCCCCCGATTAACCTGCCAAAAAGGGACAGGTTTATTTTGGCGGGTTTTATCTGGGGAAACGAAAAATAGCCCCACATACACAACCACCGCAGCTCCATATGAGGCAAATGAATCAGTAGCGTCTATCCCAAATCTTGAGTATTTGTTCGACAGAACGGCCCCTGCCGGCTCCTGCTAGACTGGTAGATTCCCAACCGTCCATCCAGGAGCCGCAATGTCGCGCAAGTCCGCCTACAAGCAAGTACTTTCCATCGGCGCCGCCGTGGTGCTGGGGTTTGCGCTGTTCACAGGGTCGCTCGACGGAGCGCCCAAGTTGTTGTCGCCGCAAAGTGATGAACAGGCGGCAGCTCTGGCCGAAAAACAAAACGAAAGTCCCAGCCGCACCGACGACGAGGCGGACCTGGTCGATCGGCTCGAATCAGGAACGGCGAGCTCCCCGGACCCTCAAAACAGCCAGGACTCTGGCGATGGCTCCGATTCCGCCACAACCGACACCGGCGACGGCGCTTCCGCGGACAGCGCCGCCACCCCCATCGACGAGGTCGAAAACCCCGACCTCAACCGCGCCCGCGGTGTTTATCTCAGCAGCATTCCCGACTACGCCGGCAACCCCTACGTTGCCCTGCGCGCCGACAGCACGCACCCGCTCGGCACACCATCATTCACGCTCGATGAATACGAGCGCGCTACAGAAGAGGGTTGCTTTAAGAAGTTCTCCAAGCTTGACAGCCTGGGCCGCACCCGCAAAGCGCTCGCCTGCGTGGGCCCCGAATCACTCGGTCAAGGCGAGCGCGGCGATATCTCGCGTATCCATCCCGCTGGATGGCGCCAGCAGCGCTACGACTTTATTCCGGGCCAGAGCCTCTACAACCGCTGCCATCTCATCGCCTGGTCGCTCTGCGGCGAAAACGCCAACCGCAAGAATCTCCTCACCGGCACGCGTTATCTCAACGAGACAGGCATGCTGCCGTTTGAGGAGCAGATTCTCGGCTACATCCGCGAGACGGGCAACCACGTGCTCTATCGCGTCACACCCATGTATAACGAAGAGGAACTTGTCTGCCGCGGCGTGCGCCTTGAGGCGCAATCGGTCGAGGACCACGGCAAGACCCTCTGCTTCCACGTGTACTGCTACAACCTGCAGCCGCACGTGCAGATCGACTACGCCACCGGCCGCAACCAGGCATCCGGAGACTAGTGCCGACCGCACCGCCCGTAACCCAAAAATGATTCGTTTTCCTCCGTCCCCATGGGATCAAAAAAGGCCGCCCTGGATTACCCAGGGCGGCCTTTTCGTCAGCGTCCACATTGCAGGCAAAACCACACGCTACTTGGCGCGGCCCTCCTCATAGCGCTCGACCAGCTTGGCCTGAACATCGTAGGGGACCTGCTCGTAGCCAGCGGGCTTCATGGTAAAGTCACCCGTGCCGCGCGTGATAGAGCGCAGGCGCGTCGAATAATCCGTCAGCTCTGCCAGCGGCGCCTGGGCAATGACCACGGTGTCGCCGCGCTCATCGGTCTCCATACCCGTCACGCGACCGCGCGATGCCGAGATGTCGCCCATCACAGCGCCGGCGTAGCTTTCGGGAATAGTCACCGTGATTTCCTCGATGGGCTCCAGCACCACCGGGTCGGCATCGGCGCACGCCTTGCGCAGGCCGATGCGAGCCGCCGCGCGGAACGCCATCTCGTTGGAGTCGACGCTGTGATACGAGCCGTCGTACACAGCCACGCGAATGCCCGTGAGCGGGTAGCCGGCAATGATGCCGTCCTTCATGGTCTCCTGGACACCCTTGTCCACGGCGGGGATGAGCGAGCGCGGGATGCGGCCACCCACGACCTCGTCTACAAACTCATAGCCATCGCTCGTGCCGTCGGGCCCAATGAGCGGCTCAACGCGCAGCCAGCAGTCGCCATACTGACCGGCACCGCCAGTCTGTTTCTTGTGGCGGCCCTGCGCGCTTGCCGTACGGCGAATGGTCTCGCGATACGGAATGCGGATCGGCACGCTCTTGGCCACGACCTTGGTGCGATCCTCCAAACGGTTGAGCAGCACCGAAACCTGCGCCTCACCAACGGCGGAGATAATGGTCTGGCCCGTCTCCTCGTCACGATCGATGCTCATGGTCGGATCGGCCTTGCAGGCCTTCTCGATAAACGTGTAGAGCTTCTCTTCGTCGCCGCGATTCTCGGCCTCGATGGCGATGCGGTACTGCGAGTTGGGGAACTTAAACGCCGCAGCCTCGACCTTGCCGGTAATCGAGAGCGTATCGCCCGTCTCGGCCGCCAGCTTGGGTGCCACGATAATGTCGCCGGCATAGGCGTGACCGACCTCGGTCATGTCGCGGCCGCACATCACATACAGGTGAGCCAGACGGTCGCCCTTGCGCGTGCGCGCGTTGACCAGCTCAAGGCCCGGCTCAAGCGTACCCGTCAGCACCTTAATAAAGCTGATGCGACCCTGCTGCGGATCGGCCAGGGTCTTAAACACAAACGCCACCGGACGATCATCGTCGCTTGAAATCTTGAGCGAATCGCCGTCGATAAGCGGCATCTCGCCGTAGTCGGTCGGCGCCGGGAAGTATGTGGCGATGTCGTCCATCAGCGAGTTGACGCCCTGCTCCTTAATGCAATCGCCCGCAAAGACCGGCACAAAGATGCGCTCGGCGATCGCCTTCGACAGCAGGCCTTCAAGCTCCTCCTGCGTCAGCGTCTCCTCGCCTTCCAAGTACTTCATCATCAGTTCATCGTCAGCCTCGGCCACCAGCTCGCACAGATGGTCATGGGCTTCCTCGGCCTGGGCACGATACTCCTCGGGAATCTCCGACTCAACGGCTTCGGTGCCGTTGCAATGGCGCGCCTTCATGCGCACCAGGTCGATGATGCCGTCAAAGTCCTCGCCCTCGCCCCAGGGAAGGGTCACGGCGCCCAGGCGCGTGCCAAAGCGCTCTTGCAGCAGGTCCATCGTGGTCGCAAAGCTGGCCTCGGAGCGCGACAGGCGGTTTACGAACACCGCACGCGCCAGTCGCAGGTCCTCGGCGGCATACCAGAGCTTAACCGTCGTAGGCTGCGGGCCGGCCTCGGCGTCGACCACAAACAGAGCCGTCTCGCAGACGCTCATCGCGGCAAAGGCGTCGCCGATAAAATCGGGGTAGCACGGGGCATCGAGCACATTGATGCGCGCGCCCTTCCAGTCGATCGGCGCGATGGTCGTCGAGATGGAAAATGCACGCTTGACCTCTTCGGGGTCATAGTCGAGCGTGGGCTTGGTGCCGTCGTGGCCGCCCAGGCGGGCGGTCTTGCCGGAAAGGTGGAGCATGGCCTCGGCGAGTGAAGTCTTGCCCACCCCGCCTTGGCCTACGAGCACCACGTTCCTTACGTTACCGGTCTTGGGAGCACCCATGATGACCTCCTTGCAGGGCCGCGCGCAATGCGCGACGCCAACGGGGAGAGTTCGCGGTCGGTGCCATCCCGGGAGCAGCATGGTCGGCAGCCGAGCCGACTCACCCTCCAAATGTCCTATGCCACCACCCTACCCTCACGGGCGACCGTCCATGCACACCTTTCGGCACACGTATGAATACAGGCGGCGAGAGGAAGAGACAAGCTTGTGAGGCGATTATTGAACCCCGCCGATGCAAACAAAAAGCCGCCACAGACCGTAAGACCTGCGGCGGCTTCGCCTCAATTAATAGTTGAGCAAATACCTGAGCCTATCCCTCGATACGGCTCAAGAACTCACGGGTACGTTGCTCACGCGGATGATCGATAACCTGCTCGGCCGGGCCCTCCTCGACAATGCGGCCTCCGTCCATAAAGACCACGCGATCGGCAACATCGCGCGCAAACTGCATCGCATGGGTCACGATCACCATCGTCATATTCTGCGCCGCCAGGTCTTTAATGACACGCAGCACCTCGGCCGTTAGCTCGGGATCGAGCGCCGAGGTCGGCTCGTCAAAGAATAAGATTTCCGGATCGAGCGCCAGGGCGCGGGCGATACTCACACGCTGTTGCTGACCGCCCGAAAGCTCACACGGCACCTTGTTCTCGTTGCCCGTCAGCCCCATTTGTGCAATCAGCTCGTGAGCGCGGGCTTCCGCCTGCTCGCGCGGACGCTTAAGCACGCGAATCGGCGCATCGGTGATGTTTTTCATCACCGTATAGTGCGGGAACAGGTTGTAATTTTGGAACACCAGGCCGAATCGCGAGCGCGCCTGCTTGGGCACATCGCCCTTCGCATAGACCGCGCCCGAACCCGCATCCGTCGCAACGGCAAGGTCGCCAAACGAGAGCGAGCCTCCGTCGAGTGTCTCGAGCAGCGTGGCACACCGCAGCAGCGTGGACTTGCCGCCACCCGAAGGCCCGATAATCGCCACGACTTCGCCACGCTTCACCTCAAGCGAGATATCCTTGAGCACCTCATTGCCGCCAAACGCCTTACGCGCGTTCGATATATTCATTACCGAATTAATCATGGTAGTAATCCAATTTTTTCTCGGCGGCGCCCAGCAGCATCTCGACGACGAAATTAAAGACCCAGTAAATCAGCGCCGCGATCGCAAACGGCACCATGCTCACCTGCGAGGCGACCAGCGCCTTGGCCGTCGAGAACATCTCACCCACGCCAATGGCAAACGCCAGCGACGTGTCCTTGACCAGCGTGATGATCTCGTTGCCCATCGCCGGCAGAATACGCTTGGCGACCTGCGGCATCACGATATACAGAAACGTCTGCACGCGCGAATAGCCCAGCACCTCGGCAGCCTCGTATTGACCGCGCGGAATGGACTGCAAGCCCGAGCGATAGATCTCGGCAAAGTAACCGGCGTAGTTGATGATGAACGCCACGACGCACGCCGTCCACTTGGAATCGGGCGTGAGCGAAATGCCAAACACGTAGTACGGGGCAAAGTAGATGGCAAACATCTGCAGCATGAGCGGCGTACCGCGCATGACCGAAATGTAGATGCGCGCAATCCAGCGAAGCGGCGCGATTTTGCTCATGCGCATAAACGCCACGGGGATTCCCAGCGGAATCGACCCCAGCAGTGTCAGCACAAACAACTGCAAACTGACCAAGAATCCCTGGCCAAGCATCTGCATCATGACCTGAATAGACATTACTTGAGCACCCAATTATCGAAAGATAGACCATAGCTTGAATACTTGTCGCAGAGATCCTTAACCGTACCGTAATCGTAGAGTGCCTTGAGCGACTCGGTCACGGCGTCGGCCGACTTGGTGTCGCCCTTCTTAAAGCCGACGGCGTAGTGCTCGCTGGACAGCGGCTCATCAAGCTGCGTATAAGCATCGGGCTTGGCGGCAAGCTGATACTGGGCAATCGAAAGGTCGCAAGCCACGGCATCGACCGCGCCGCTCTCGAGCTGCATAAACGCCGTGTTGTACTCACCGATGGTGTCGAGCGTGGCAAACGTCGCCGCCAGATCCTTCTGGTCACCCTCAAGCACATCCTGCGCAGCGGAATCGGTCTGGGTAATCACGGTCTTGCCGGCAAGATCGTCCCAGCTCTTGATGCCTGCATCCTTCTTTACCACCAGCACCTGCTCGTTGAGCATGTACGGCTCGGAGAACGTGTAGTCGTCCTCACGGCCCTCCATGGTAAAGCCATTCCAGATGCAGTTGATGGCGCCCGAGTTAAGCAGCGTATCCTTGGCATCCCAGTCGATGGCCTCGTATTTGACCTCCCAGCCCTGCTTATCGGCAACAGCCTTGGCCAGATCGAGATCAAAGCCGGTGTACTCGCCATCGTCGCCCACAAAGCCGTACGGAGGATAGGACTTATCAAAGCCCACCACGAGCTTCTTGGACTCCGCAGCGCCCTTCACATCCTTGGCTGCAGCAGAACCGGCAGCGGAACCCTTACCGGCACCACCACCGCAGCCTACCAGGCCAAGACCTAGAACCGTAGCGAGCGAACCGGCTAGACCAACAAACTGACGACGAGACATATCGGTATTCATGGTATTCCCCCTTGGTGGCACTTTAGTTAAATAAAGTGAGTCGTGTAACGTTCAGAATCATACACTTTAGCGTGATAGAGCACAAGGCGAGTTTGCCCGCCGCGTGAGGGGTGTGGGGGTTAAGTTTCCTGCTCTACAGTCCTGCTCACGACGGAGGCCACATTAAGTGGCCTC
>JBKWEB010000028.1:0-24920 GCA_046976245.1 Collinsella sp.
AGCCGGCAGGTCGGCATGTCAATCCTGGTCTAACAGAGCCTTAAAAAATCATTTTCTCGTCCCAAAAAAGACTGGTCTTCCGCCGCGCGTCACCAAAATGATTTTTTATCCCCGTCCCAGAAAAATCATCCGGTGGCAAAAGCACTCAAAAGAGCCCTGTCCCAGATTAGCTACCGAGTAAATGCGCCCGTTGGGGGAATAGTTGTGCCGCTTCGCTTGACAACAGGCTAAACTAGCTAATAAACATTTACTATTCTGTTTAGATTGAATTTGCGGTCGTTTAGTTGCCGAGCCACGGGCGGTCAAGCCACGATGCTCGGCCGCGACCGTTGCTAGGGGGAACGATGGCTAAAGCAAGCGTCCGCGAGATCAGCCGCATTACCGGCTTCTCGCCCGCAACCGTGTCCAACGCACTCAACCGCAAGCGCAGCGTGAGCGAGGAGACCGCCAAGGTCATCCTTGAGTGCGCGCAATCGCTCGGCTACCAGCAGTCGACGCAACTCGAGAGCATCCAGTTTGTTCTCGCGCGCAAGACGGGCGCCATCCTTGATGAGAGCACCTTCCATCCTGCGGTGATTGAGGGCGTGGAGCGCCAGGCGCGTCGTCACGGCATGAGCACGAGCTTTGTCTCGCTCGATTTTAGCGACTTGAACGCCGTGCGCCCGCAGGTCGAGAGCCTTATCGCCGACCCGGCTGCCGCCATCGTGCTGATGGGCACCGAGCTGGGTGAGGAAGACTACGCTTTGTTCGCCAACGCCGCCGCCCACCTGATCGTGCTCGACGGCTGGAGCGATCGCCAGTACTTTGATGCTGTAGTCATTGCCAATACCGATTCGGTGCTGCGTGCCGTGGATTACCTTATCGAGAAGGGCCACAAGCAAATCGGCTACCTGGCAGGCGACCTGCGCATCCGCAATTTCAAGGATCGCGAGCGCGGCTATCGCCAAGCGCTTGAAGATGCAGGCCTTGAGGCCAATCCGACATGGCGCGTCACGCTGGGCACCACGCTCGAGGGCGCCTATCGCGACATGGGCGCATGGCTCGATACCGTTTCGCATGATGAACTGCCGACGGCTTTCTTTGCCGAGAACGACGTCCTCGCCGTGGGTGCTATGCGTGCGTTGAGCGAGCATGGCATTCGCGTGCCCGAAGATGTCTCGATGATTGGCTTCGACGATCTTTCCGTGGGCGCCTTCTCCAACCCGCCACTCACCACGGTGCATGTTCCCAAGCACGAGGTGGGCGAGATCGCGGTGCGCCGTCTGGTGGGCAACATCCGCAATCCCAAGAGCTATACCTGCAAAACGGCCGTCTCGACCTATTTTGTCGAGCGCCAGAGCGTGCGCGAGCTCTAGGCAGAACGACGCTTGATGAGCGATGCCCCCAGCTCGATCTTGAGCGGGTGGTGTTCGGCCTCGTCGATAATCTCGACGAGGCGCCGTGCGGCGATGGCGCCCATATACTCCGAAGGAACATTGAGCGTGGTCAGTTGTGGCTGCACGTAGGTTCCGCCCACGTTGTTGTCGAAGCCGACGATGCGTACGTCATCGGGCACGCGATAACCACGCTCGATAAAGGCCTTCATGGCCCCAATAGCTATATCGTCAAAGACAGCGACGTAGTTTTGGGCGAGGGGTTCGCCCGAATCAATAATGTCGAGCATGCCGGCGTATGCCTCGTCTGGAGCGACGGCGAGCTCGTGGACGGTGCCGCACTTTTCCGAGCCCGATAGCTGACCGATGGCGTGCTCGTAGGCGAAGCGCCGTTCGGTGAAGTTGCCCACGGTAACGGGCGTCGTTAACAGCCCGGGGACAGATCCATACTTCGAATGCAGGTACTGCACGGCTAGCATCATGCTGGCGGCATTGTCGATCTTGACCGTATCGACCCCAGCGCTCATGCATGAGTCCAACAGCAGCAGGGGACAGTCCAGCGATGCAAACGGCATAAAATCCGACTCGAACATCTCAGTTGCAAGGATGATGACACCATCGTATTGCGCTTCGGCGATGTCGGCGATCTGTTGCTGAGTGTTTTCGAACGGCGAGTAGTTCACCAGCGAAAACGAGAATCCCGCGTGTCTAAGGGTGCCCTCGACTCCGGCGAGCATATCGGCGAAGAAGGGGGTCGTAAAGATGCGGCGCCGGTTAAAGGCAACCAAGGCAACGGTTCCGCTCTTTTGGCGCTCGAACTTAATCTTACTAAAGTCGTAACCTAGAGCTTCGGCGGTGCTAAGTACCAGCTGCCGTGTTTTTTCGCTCACGCCGCGTCGATTGTTAAGTGCAAGGGAAACGGCCGCTGCCGAAATTCCCAGCTGGTCAGCGATTTGTTTTGCAGTAACGGCCATGATTGTTCCTAACGTTTGTGAACTTACCATGAGCTTAACACCAGGCTGTTTATTAAGCTAAATAATTAGTAATTCAACTTAAGAATCAATAGAAGTTAAGTAGCGCCCCCAGTAGAGTTTGTCTCAGCAAACGCAACAACAAGGGGGACGAGATGATCAGCGGTATTTTCGAAATGCCCATTACGGATGAGAGTTATCCGTTTTCGAGCGCCGAGCGCTACTGTCATCTGAGCGTAAAGGATTACGTCGAGCGCGAGTATCGCGTTGACGGTACCGCCAACGTGTATCGCACCGCCGACGAAGACGGCGGCGTGGAGGTCATGACTGCCGACGCCCCTTATTCCAATCGGATCGTTGTTCGTGCTCCGAAAGATCCGGCGCAAGCGAGTGGCAATGTGGTCGTGGAGATCATCAATCCCACATCGTTTATGGAAATCGAGCGCATGTGGATTCTGGGTCACGGCGAGTTTGTGCGCTCTGGGGATATCTATGTGGGCATTACCAGCAAGCCCAACACCATCGCTAAGCTCAAGGAATTCAATCCCGATCGCTATGCCTTCATGAGCTGGGCAAACCCAACTCCCGAGCGGCCCTTTGACCTTGATCCGGAACAGCTCGTACGCGGCGGCGCGCTTCCCGACATGGACATCTCCTACGAGACTGGCCTGTTTTGGGATATGCTGACCGATCTTGCGTGGCTCTTGCGCGGAGACTCCGACCTTAACCCGATCCGCGACTATCCTCGCCAGGCAATTTGCCTTACAGGATGGTCTCAGTCCGGCGCCTATCTGTTCCGCTACCTTAACAGTTTTGCCTATCGCGAGGAGGTGCGCCGTGACGGCCGCGTGTTTGACGGATACCTGTCTGGCGGCGGCATCCATTCGATGTGCATTCCTGTCAACCAGTATGAATGCTGCCGGGAATACGCACACCATCTACTGCGTGTGGAGCACGTCGAGGAGCCGTTTATCGCCCTTCAGACCGAAAGCGAGAACGGTCGCTTTGAGAGTTGGCGCACGCTTATGCCCGATAGCGACGATCCCGATTTTAAGTACCGGCTGTACGAGGTGACGGGTGCTTCCCACGATACGCAGTGGAGTTACGTCGACTATTACCAAGACGACGAGGATCTTAAGCGTATCGACCATCTGCCGGTGTATGTCGGTAAGCATGCCGAGGCAAACGCCTATCCGTCGCAGTATCTGTTCCATGCTGCATTCCGTAACCTGTTCCGCTGGGTCCGTACGGGTGCGGCTCCGGCAACCTGTCCACGCATTGAGCTGGACGCGAGCGGCGAGAACGTAAAGGATGCCCTGGGAAATACCAAGGGCGGACTTCGCACCTGCCTGCTCGAGCATCCGTTTGCCCGCTACTCCAACACGAGCTTGGTGGAGCCGGGGCAGGGCACGGTCGATAAGACGAGCGATAAGGACGGGCTGTTTGGCCACATGGAGTCGTTCTCGGCATCGATGCTCAAAGAGCTGTACGGGTCGCTCGAAAACTATCGCGCTCTATGTGAGCGCGATACGGCGATCGAGGTGTCACAAGGCTTTATTTGTGCCGAAGATGCCCAGGCGATCGTTGACTTTGCCATGGCATCCGCCCGTGAGCGAGGACTGAACTAGCAAGACTAAGACCAGAGAGGGGTCTGCAATGGATATGACGTTGAATCAAGATGCCGTTGCCGAGATTTGGCGACCGGTTGTTCTGACGTTTGAGAGCGCCTGTTCGTTCGATAACCCGTTTTTGGATGTTGAGATTTGGGCGGAGTTCACCGGCTCGAGTGGCAGGGTAATTCGCCGCGAGGCCTACTGGGATGGTGGGCGTACCTACTGCGTGTCGTTTGCCCCGACCGAGCTGGGTGCCTGGAACTATGTTATCGAGGCTCCCGAGCAGACCGGTCTTAATGGCTGCACGGGCCGCGTCGAGGCCGTGCCGTACGCGGGCGACCTCGATCTGTATCGCCACGGTTTTATCCGCGTTGCAGACGATTCGCGCATGTTTGCCTATTCAGATGGTACGCCGTTCTTTTGGCTGGGCGATACCCATTGGGAGTTTGCCTACCGTGAGAGCTGGGATGCGTCGAACCACCCCGGCATGACGAGCCAATTTCGCGGTATGGTCGACCTACGTGCCGAGCAGGGCTTTACCGTCTATCAGACCAACCTGCGCTCTGACATGGGCGCAGGAGATCGCTATTGGATTGACGGTGGCATGGCCAAGGGCGTGGAAGATGTGCCTAATGTGGCCTTCTACCAGCGGGAGCTCGACCGCCGCATGGCCTATATTGCCGATGCGGGCTTAGTGAACGCACTTGGGCAAGCGTGGGCGTTTGCCATTCTCGGCGAGCATGCCGTGGAACACCAAAAGCACCTCGCCCGCTACCTGGTGGCGCGCTACGGTGCATATCCGATGGTGTGGACGCTTGCCGGCGAGGTTGCCGGATACCGCAAAGAAGGTCGAGCCGCCATGCTTGACGGCTGGCGTGAGGTCGCCTTGGAGATCGAGGCTCGCGACGGCTATGGCCATCTGGCGACAGCGCACTATACCAACGAGCGCCCCTTTGCCGATTACTACCAGGATGAGCCCTGGATGGACTTTACGCTCAACCAAGCCGGTCACGGCGATTACATAATCAAGGCAAGCGACTACTTTGACTATCTGTCAGCTCATGACGACAAGCCCTTCGTTGAGGGCGAGGCGCTCTACGAGTTTTGCTCGACGCTCGAGGAGATGGGTACGCGCCTGTGCACCGCAGACATGCTGCGCCGTGTGGCGTATATCTGCATGCAGGCCGGCGGCGCCGGCTATACCTACGGAGCCCAGGGAATCTGGGACAACGTATGGGAAAGCCCTGAGGAGCTCGACCCCTTTATGGCGATCTTCAACCGCTTTGGCATTACTTGGGCCCAGGCGGTAGACGGAGAAGGTGCGGTCCAGATGGGCTACATGCGCTTCTTCTACGAAGACAATCACTTCTGGGAGCTCGCTCCCTACGAAACGACCGATGCGGGCAACCTGTTTGCCAACAAGGCTCCGCTGGCAACCGCCAACCAGGACCTTTCGCGCATCGTCGCGTACTTTGGCGATACCGTGCGCCAAAAGCTTGCTATCGAGGGCGTGCCGACGGGCGCTGCCTATGCAAGCCGATGGTTTAACCCTCGCACGGGCGCATACCGTGACGGCGAGGACGCCCTTGCCGCCACGGGCAGCATCATCCTGCCTGACAAACCCGGGGTTGGGGATTGGCTCCTCGTCCTCGAGCTCAAGGCGTAACCATATTTCCATTGGTCATAGGCGGGAAAGAGTCGGCCGCAATTTCCCGTTTGACAGCTAGATGAATCGTTTAGAGAGGATCAGTGAACACAAAAATGAGCGTTCTCGATTCGATGCAGGGCTTCCTCGAGAAGCACGTGGGCCCCATTGCCCACAAAGTGAGTAGCTTTAACGTCGTAAAGGGCCTTATGTCCGGCATGATGGCGACCATGCCCGTTACGCTGGGCGTGGCGCTGCTCTCCATTATCAACGGGCTGCCGATCCCGCCGCTGCAGGCGTTCCTTGCCAGCACCGGCATGTCGACGACGATTACCGACGTACTGGTCGTTACCATGAACCTCGGCGCCATCTACATGTGCGCCTCGGTCTCGTACTCCTACGGCAAGGTGCTCGGGAACAAAGGCCTTACGTCGACGGTTGCGGCTATTGGCGTTTTGCTCCTGCTGATTCCTCTTGGCCATGCCGAGGACGGCTCGACGTTTATCGTGACCCGTTATCTGGGCAGCTCGGGTCTGTTCGTTGCGCTGCTCGTGGCGTTGATCGTGCCGAAGGCGCTTAACTTCCTTATGAAGCATATCGCCATCCCCATGCCCGATTCCGTCCCTCAGTTCGTTAACGATTCGCTATCTCCGATGTTCTGCGCCATCGTTATCTTCACCACGGCCGCGCTGCTTAAGTGGGGTATGGGCCTGACGAGCTATGGCGATGTCTTTAACCTCATCAACAGCACCATTGCCACTCCCGTTATGTTCCTGGGCTCCAGCCCCTGGGCCGTTGTCATTTACTTTACGCTGTGCAACCTGCTGTTCTTCTTTGGTATCCACCCCAGCGTCCTGATGGGCGTGTACATGCCGGTTATCCAGGCCTGCGCTCTTGCCAACACCGAGGCATTCGTTGCCGGCCAGCCACTGCCGTACCTGTCGTTCATCATCATGTTCTCTGTCGGTTCTGTTGACGCCCTTGGCATGGAGCTTGCGCTGCTCACGGCCAAGTCCGAGCGCTACAAGGCCCTCTCCAAGATTGCCCTGGTGCCCGCACTCTTCAACATCTCCGAGCCCATCATCTTCGGTACGCCCATTGCCATGAACCCTTATATGTTCATCCCCTACATCCTGCTCAAGCCCGTGGCCTGCATTGCTGCCGCCGTCGGCCTGATGCTCGGTCTGGGCAATGCATTTAACCCGACCATTTCCATGCCGTTTGTCGTGCCGCTGCCCATCAGCAACTTCTTTACGGGCGGCATTGGCCTGGTCGCAATCGTCCTCGCCGCAATCCTGCTGGTCGGACTGCTGTTTATCCCGTTCGTCAAGATGGCCGATAAGGAGGCACTGGCCGAGGAAGCTGCTGCAAAGGCTTCTGCCGAGTAGGTCATTGTCCACAAGTTCGAAGGTTCGGCCGATCGCGTTGATCGCCGAAACATATAAGTCCCTGTGAGGGGTTACAGGAAAGGAACTGCAATGAAAAACATCGTTCTTATGTGCGCTGGCGGCATGTCCACGAGCATCATCATGAAGAACATCAAGAAGGCCGCCGACGCCGAGGGCCTGGAGTGCGAGGTGTCCGCTCACGCCGTCAACGAGGCTGCCACCATTGGCCGCAATGCCGACTGCATTCTGCTTGGGCCGCAGGTTGGCTATGCCAAGGATGAAGTTTGCGCCGCATGCCCCGGGGTTCCGGTCGGCGTAATTCCCATGACCACCTACGGCATGATGGACGGCGTCAAGGCTCTGGCTCAGGCCAAGGAACTGATGGGGCTGTAAGTATGACGGCAGAAGAGATTCAGCTTCAGAGTTTTCAGATCATTGCAGGCGTCGGTTGCGCGCGCAGCTGCTATATCGATGCGATTCATCTAGCTCGTGACGGCAAGTTCGAAGAGGCCGAGGCAAAGATCACGGAAGGCCAGCAGCACTATGCCGAGGGCCACGCTGCCCATGGTGGCCTTGTCCAGCAGACTGCCGCCGGCGAGAACCTGAGCATCGATCTTTTGGTCGTCCATGCCGAGGATCAGCTGATGAGCGCCGAGGGCTTTGGCATCCTTGCCAAGGAGTTCGTGGACGTCTATCGCAAGATGGGCGCGTAGCCGCTGGCCCTGTTGCCGGGCTGTCGCCGCGGGCGGTGCTCTCGCGACGATGGACGGCATTGGTTCCGTTTACATACTTGTGTGGACAGAGAGGGTCCTTTGGGGCCCTCTTTTTTGTTCCCCCTGTATGTTCAGAACGTTTACATACCGTTTAGGCTGATTTCTCTACCGTTTACGAGACTTTCGCGCTAAACTTTTAAACAAAAGAGTAAAACATTTAGTAAACAGAACAAAACGAAACATGCGTCTGTTTACTGAACATGTGACTAGGGGAGGACGTACATGGATAAGATCAAGCTCGGTTTTGTGCCCACGCGCCGCAGTATCTTTAGCGCGCCGGACGCGATCAAGTACCGCGGTCTGACGGCTGACCGCCTGCGCGAGATCGGCGTCGACATCGTTGATATCGACGACATCAACGACGAGGGCCTGCTGTTCGACGACAGCCATATCGAGCCTATCGTCAAGAAGTTCCGCGCCGAGGGCGTTGACGGCATCATGCTGTGCCACGCCAACTTTGGTACCGAGTACGTCTGCGCCCGCCTTGCCCGCGAGCTCGGTCTGCCCGTGCTGCTGTGGGGTCCGCGCGACGAGCGCCCCGAGCCCGACGGCACCCGCCTGCGCGACAGCCAGTGCGGCCTGTTCGCCACCGGCAAGGTCCTGCGCCGCTTCCAGGTCCCCTTCACCTACATGACCAACTGCCGCCTGACCGACCCCGAGTTCGAGCGCGGCGTCTGGGACTTCCTGGCCGTGTGCAACGTCGTTAAGACCTTCAAGCACACCCGCATCCTGCAGATGGCCACCCGCCCGTTCGACTTCTGGTCGACCATGTGCAACGAGGGCGAGCTGCTCGAGAAGTTCAACATCCAGCTTTCGCCCATCCCCATGACCGAGCTGGTCCAGGCCGTGCGCGACGCCCAGGCCGACGAGCAGGCCATGGCCGCCATGCTCGACCACATTCGCCGCAGCTTTGAGATCTGCATCCCCGAGGACAAGGTTCCCGCGGTCGCAGGACTCGCCATCGCCATGAAGCGTCTGGTCGAGAAGTATGGCTGCAACGCCGGCGCCATCCAGTGCTGGAACGCCCTGCAGGACGAGCTGGGCATTATGCCCTGCGCCGCCAACGCCATCCTCAACGAGATGGGTATCCCCGTCGTCTGCGAGACCGACATCCACGGCGCCATCACCGCGCTCATGGTCGAGGCGGCCGATCTTGGCCGTCACCGCGGCATGTTCGCCGACTGGACCGTCCGCCATCCCGACAACGAGAACGGCGAGCTGCTGCAGCACTGCGGCCCCTGGCCCTGCAGCTGCGCGGCCGTCAAGCCCAAGCTCACCTACCCGCTGGCCTTCGATCACCCCGGCGCGCTGACGGCCGAGGCCAAGCACGGTGACCTCACCCTTGCCCGCTTTGACGGCGACAACGGCGAGTACTCGCTGCTGCTGGGCAACGCCCGCGGCATAGACGGCCCGGCCGGCATGGGCACCTATCTGTGGGTCGAGGTCGAGAACCTCAAGCGCCTCGAGGCCAAGATCGTCGAGGGGCCCTACATCCACCACTGCGTGGCCATCCACGCCAACGTGGTGCCGGTGCTCTACGAGGCATGCAAGTACATCGGCATCGCCCCCGACCTGTACGACCCCATCGAAGAAGACGTCAAAGCCTACCTGCGAGGAGAGTAGAAATGGCAACTATCGAAGAGCTTGAGTCCCTGCGCTGGGACCTCCGCCGCGATTGCGTCGACATCATCATGGCCGGCGCCGGCGGCCACATCGGCGGCGACATGTCGGTGATCGACGCCCTCATGACCCTCTACGCCAACCACCTTAACATTTCGCCCGAGACCGTCGACGATCCCAACCGCGACCGCTTTGTGCTCTCCAAGGGCCACGCCATGGAGGCCTACTACGCGGTGCTGTGCCACGAGGGCTATCTGGACCTCGACGACGTCAAGGCCCGCTTCTCCAAGTTCGGCAGCCCCTACATCGGCCACCCCAACAACAAGCTCAAGGGCATCGAGATGAACTCCGGTTCGCTGGGCCATGGCCTGCCCGTGGCCGTCGGCATGGCGCTTGCAGGCAAGATGGACGGCCGCGACTACCGCGTCTACACCATCATGGGCGACGGCGAGCTTGCCGAGGGCTCGGTCTGGGAAGGCGCCATGAGCGGTGGCAACTACCAGCTCGATAACCTGTGCGCGCTCGTGGACCGCAACCGCCTGCAGATCAGCGGCAGCACCGAGGACGTCATGAAGCAGGATTCGCAGGAGGAGCGCTGGGCTGCCTTCGGCTGGAACGTGCTGTCCATTCCGGGCAACGACGTCCAGGCCATCGACGCCGCGCTGACGCTGGCCGCCGAGACCAAGGGTAAGCCCACGGTCATCATCCTCAACACGGTGAAGGGCTATGGCTCGCCCGTCATGGAGGACAAAGCCGCCTGGCATCACCACCTGCCCAACGATGAGGAATATGCCCAGATCATCGCCGATTTCGCTGCCCATAAGGAGGCCATCAATGGCTAACAAGATCGCCAACCGCAAGGTTATCTGCGACACGCTGCTCGAGGCCGCCGAGACCGATAAGGACATCGTCGTCCTGTGCTCCGACTCCCGCGGCTCCGCATCGCTCACGCCGTTCTTCGATCAGTATCCCCAGCAGTCCGTCGAGGTCGGCATCGCCGAGCAGGACCTGGTGAGCATCGCCGCCGGCATGGCTTCGTGCGGCAAGAAGGCCTGGGCCGCCTCGCCGGCGTCCTTTGTGACCACGCGCTCGTATGAGCAGTGCAAGGTCGACGTCTCGTACTCCAACACCAACGTCAAGCTCATCGGCATCTCGGGCGGCGTGTCCTACGGCGCTCTGGGCATGAGCCATCACTCCGCGCAGGATATCGCCGCCATGAGCGCGATTCCCAACATGCGCGTGTATCTGCCGAGCGATCGTTTTCAGACTGCCGAGCTTGTGCGCGCCCTGGTTGCCGACAACAAGCCGGCCTATATCCGCGTGGGCCGCAACCCGGTCGAGGACGTGTATACCCAGGACGAGTGCCCGTTCCAGATGGATCGTGCCACCTGGGTGCGTCGCGGCGCCGATGTGACGATTGTCGCCACCGGTGAGATGGTCCGCCACGCCGTGGACGCCGCCGACCTGCTGGCCGAGCGGGGTATTTCGGCAACGGTGCTCGACATGTACTGCGTCAAGCCGCTCGACGCCGAGGCCGTGATCGAGGCCGCCAGTGCCACGCGCGCCGTCGTGACCGTCGAGGAGCACAGCCCCTTCGGCGGTCTGGGTTCCATGGTCGCGCAGGTCGTGGGCGAGCATTGCCCGCGTTCGGTCAAGTGCCTGAGCCTGCCCGACGCGCCGGTCATCACCGGCACCTCGCCCGAGGTCTTCGCACACTACGGCCTCACCGGCGAAGGAATCGCCAAGACCGTTGCCGAGTTCCTCGGCAACTAGTAGACACAGACGCTGCGCGGCCGCCAAGCACCGCACCTTGCCGTTCAAACCGTCGCTTGCGTACACAAAGTACGTGGCGCTTCTCTTTCACGGCAATCTGCGGCACTTGGCGGTCGCTCGCTCCTTGTCCGCCAGGCTGTCTTTGATTTGGCGGAAGGAATGGGAGAGTACATGAGCAAATACATCATCGGAATCGATCAGTCCACGCAGGGCACCAAGGCGCTGCTGGTGGACGAGGGCGGCCATCTGATTCATCGTGCCGACCGCTCGCATCGCCAGATTGTCAATGATGCCGGCTGGGTGAGCCATGATCCGGTCGAGATCGCCGCCAACGTGTTGGCCGTGGCGCGTGCCGTGGTGGAGGAGACCGGGGTCAATCCGGCCGACATTGCCGGTATTGGCATCTCCAACCAGCGCGAGACCACCGTTGCCTGGAACCGCACGACGGGCGAGCCGCTGTGCGACGCCGTGGTGTGGCAGTGTGCCCGCGCCCGCGAGCTGTGTGACGAGCTTGCGGCGCGCGAAGGCGTGGCAGAGCTGGTACGTGACACAACGGGCCTGGTGCTTTCGCCCTACTATCCGGCGGGCAAGATGGCTTGGATCCTTGCGAACGTTCCGGCGGCTGCCGAGGCCGCGGCGTTGGGTGAGCTGTGTCTGGGCACCATCGATGCCTGGGTGGTCTGGACGCTCACGGGCGGCGCGGAGTTTCGCTGTGACTGGTCCAATGCCAGCCGCACGCAGCTCTTCGACCTGCGCCGTGGCTGCTGGAGCGAGCCGGTGTGCGAGGCCTTTGGCATCGATCCGGCCTGCCTGCCGCAGGTGACCGATTCCGACGGTCTGTTTGGCACAACGGACCTGGATGGCTTTTTGCCCGCACCCGTGCCGGTACACGGCGTGTTGGGCGATAGCCACGCCGCCCTGTTTGCACAGGGCTGCCACAGCCGTGGCATGGCCAAGGCGACGTATGGCACCGGCAGTTCGGTCATGATGAACGTCGGCGACGAGTTCGTCGCCAGCTCGCACGGGCTTTCGAGCTCACTTGCGTGGCGCATGGACGGCGTGACCGAGTACGTGCTCGAGGGCAACGTGAGCTACGCCGGCGCCGTCAAGACGTGGCTGCGCGACGACCTGGAGCTCATCAACAACCCCGAGGAGGTCACCGACCTGTGCTACGCCGCCAACCCGGCGAGCCATGTTTACTTTGTGCCGGCGTTTACCGGCCTGGGTGCGCCGCACTGGGCAAGTGATGCCGAGGGATGCGTTTTTGGTATGACACGCACCACGGGCCGCGCGGAGTTCGTAAAGGCTGCCGACGAGTCGATCGCCTATCAGATTTTTGACGTCATTGATGCGATGGTCGAGGATTCGGGCGCGGCGCTTGCCGAGCTTCGTGTTGACGGCGGCCCCACGCGCGACGCGTACCTGATGCAGTTTGAGAGCGATTTGGTCGGCTCGCCCATCCGCATTGCGAGCAACGACGAGATGAGCGGTCTGGGCGCGGCTTGGGCCTGCGGTATCGCGCTGGGCATGTATACGCGCGATGTCGTCGACGTCTACGGCGCCCGTGGCATCGTGGAGCCGTCGATGCCCGCTGACGAGCGAGCCAAAAAGATCGCCGGCTGGCGCCATGCCGTCGAGGCGACGATTGCGTACGAGTGACGCCTTGGGGCGATGTTACGGAGCGCTATTCGTGCCGATAGGTGAAGATGCGAACGAGAGAGTGATGTGATGCGGTAGAGTCCAACGCATCGAATGATGGTCTACGTATGTGGGATTCTATTCCTGAGCTGCGGCGTTGTAATGAATGCACGCACGGGGCTTGGTGTAGCGCCCATGAGTACGGTGCCGTACCTGATGTATATCATTGAGGGTTTGAGCCTCGGTACGGCATCGTTTATCGTGTATTGCGTATTCGTGGTTGCCCAGCTTCTCCTGGTGCGCTACCCGGATGTCAAGATTCTCTTGCAGATACCCGTCAGTCTGCTGTTTAGCGTTTTCATCGACGTGCTGGATATCTGGCTGTTTCCATTTACCGCAACGGGACTCATCGATGGCCTGGTCATGCTGGTCATCGCCGTATCGTTCACAGCGCTCGGCGTGACGCCGATCGTCTCCGCGCGGCTCGTTCCCGTTGCGCCCGACGGCATGGTGCAGACGCTCTCCCAGGTGTTTCACTGTGAATTTGGTAAGGCGAAGTATTTCTTTGACGGGAGCTGTGTGGGCATCTCACTGGTCTACGGGCTTGTGCGTACGGGTGCTGCGGTGGGCATCGGTATCGGCACCGTAGCCGCCGCGCTCCTGGCGGGCGGTATCTGCACGTTTTGGGGTCGTCTGCTCAACCGCAGGCTCATGGCCTTTATGGAAGAGCCTGCGAGCATGTAGACGCATTGAGCGAGAGGGGAGCGGCCATGAGGCAGCTGTTTGGAATTGATATCGGCGGAACGAGCGTCAAATGGGCGATTGTGAATGAGAACTACGAGTTTGGTGACCGTGGTTCGATTCCGACGGCGTTCGTCTCGGCCGATCAGCTGGTCGACGCGCTCGCGGCACTCGTAGGGCCGTATCGCGGACAGGTTGTAGGCGTGGGCATCTCGGCCCCAGGTGGCATCTTCGGTTACGAGGTCGATCCAGACGGGACGATCCATCGCGGTGGTGCGCTGCCGTACATGGACGGGTTTCCGCTTGGCCGAGCGCTGCGCGAACGGCTGGGGCTGCCCGTGACCGTTGTCAACGACGGCAAAAGCTGTGCGCTTGGCGAGTACGCTGCCGGCGCGTTGCGCGGCGTGGACGTGGGTTGCGTGGCGGTAATCGGTACGGGCATCGGCGGAGGCATCGTGGTTGACGGCCGGGTGCTGACAGGTGCGGGCGGCTTCGCGGGCGAGTTCAGCTTCCTGTCCAACAACGTAAGCGAACCGCTTGATCATCGTGATACGTTCGCGACTTCGAACGGATGGCACGGCCTGCAGAATCTCGTGGCAGTCGAACTTGGCATTTCGGATGAAGCTGAACTGGAGGCCCTCGATGGCCGACGGATCTTCGAGCTACTGGAGCACGGGAGCGCGTCCGAAGTCGCCGCCGTGCAGCGCGGATTGGATGCCTATGCTGAGCTGTTTGATCGTGTGCTTGTGAATCTGCAGTGCGTCATCGACCCGGCAGTCTTCGCGATTGGTGGTGGCATCAGCTGCCATCCCGCGCTGTTCGAGGCGCTCGACCGTAAGATGGATGACGTCATGGCGCACTACACTGGTTTTCTGAAAGATATGCCTCGTCCGCACGTGGTCCCGGCGCAGCTGGGTAACGACGCCAATATCTACGGTGCCGTCGCAACTTGTTTGCAGGTGCTGTAAGTGCAGGCCATCTATTGGTCTGGTGGCGATTACAGTCGCTGCCGGGTTTTTGGCTGTTGAGCTGCTCGCACGCTCTGCATTGCGGACGACGCAGCATCAATAGGTGAGGGGTCAGAAAACTAGATGCTGAACGGTCGATATTATCGGCTGCGCGGCGCCCCGTCCCAAAGTAGTCATTTGGGACGGGGCTTTTTTGACTGCTATTATGGGTGGGATTGTTGCGACCAGCTAAAAGAGCCCTGTCCCAAATTGACTACCGAGAGGATCTGCCATGGAGCGCATCGCGAGTTTTTCCGTTGACCATCTGCTGCTTGAGCCCGGCGTGTATGTGAGCCGCGTCGACCGCGATCCGGCGACCGGTGCCGCCGTCACCACCTTTGACCTGCGCTTGACCACGCCCAACAAAGAACCGGTTATGAACACGGCCGAGTGCCACACCATCGAGCATCTGGGCGCGACGTTCCTTCGCAACCATGCCGAGTGGTCGAGCCGTATTGTCTACTTTGGCCCTATGGGCTGCCGCACGGGCTTTTACCTGGTTGTGTTTGGCGAGGTGACGAGTGAGGAGATCTTGCCGCTCGTGCGCGAGTTGTTCGAGTTCGTTGCTGGCTTCGAGGGCGATGTCCCCGGTGCCGCTCCCGAAGAGTGCGGTAACTACCTGGACCAGAATCTCCCTATGGCAAATTGGCTCGCGCGTCGCTATCTCGACCGCGATCTGATCGATATCGATGAGGCACACCTGCACTATCAGCAGGCGTAAAGGTTTCGTCGCTCAAAATGAGTTCACTGGGCGCCTTCGCTTATGCGGGGGTGCCTTTTTGTTGAGCGGACATGGCGGACGTTTAAAACCGCGCGTGATTGTTCTAGAATGTTCGTAATATCACACAAACGAACAGGAGCGAACATGCATATCTACTCTGTTACCGACCCCGAATTCAAACCCTATGGCCGCGTGTGGGATGACGTCCCGTCCAGCCTGACCGCCCCGCTCGTCGAGGCGCTCTCCGCAACGCCCATCCCCGAGGGCAGCAAGTACGTGGCCTCCGCGCCTGAGCTGGAGCAGGTCGAGGGCGCCGATGCGCTCGGCCTGCTCATGTATGGCGGCCGTCCGTTCCAGCTGGGCTGGTGCAACGGCCACAACACGAAGCTCAACTGCTTGGAGTATCACCGCGCGAGCGAGTTCAACCTGGGTGCTCGCGACTTTATTCTGTTGCTCGCTAAGCGTGAGCAGATTGTCGACGGCAAGCTCGACACCGCGCAGGTCAAGGCGTTCCGCGCGCCCGCCGGCACGCTCGTCGAGGTCTACGCCACCACGTTGCACTACACGCCGTGCATGGTCGACGACGGCGGCTTCCAGGTGATGGTGGCGCTGCCGGCGGGCACCAATGGCCCGCGCCCCGAGGCTGCAGCCGACATGCCTGCCGCCGGTGACAGCTACTGCTACTGGAAGGCCGACAAGTGGGTCCTCTGCCACGCCGACAGCCCCAAGGCAGCCGAAGGCGGCTACGTGGGTCTCATTGGCAAGAACCTCGACATCACCTGCGACTAGGGTATTGTCTCGATCTGTAACATCTAGCGGGCTAAATCGTCTCTACCTGTTACAGATCGAGACAAACGAGCGGAGCCTCCCGAATAATCTCAATCTGTAACATCTGGCCCGGTTTTGACGGTTTTCCCGTTACAGATCGAGACAAACCGCCCCAAACCACCACAAAGGTGTCTGTCCCCTTTGTGGTGGTTTGTCTGCAGCTACAGCTGACTTCGCAGGTAGTCAGCCATATAGGGAACGGCGAAGCGCACGTAACCGCGGCGCGCCTGTTCGATTACGCCGGCGTCAATAAGGCGTCGGCGATACTTTTGCGCATAGTCGGGTGTGACCGACATTCGCTCGGCCACATCGGAAATGCGCGACGCACCGTCTTCGTCATTGGTCATCGCGGCGAGAAACGCGACGTCTTGGTCCGAGAGCGCGGCGAGCGTCGTTTCGCACACATCGTTTTCGAAATCGGCCTTTGACGCTTCGATGGCTCCGTCGACTTGCTCTGACGTTACGCGCTCTCCAGCTTTGCAACGATTGGCGATGTTATAGCCGATGAGCTGCAGCATATAGGGAGAGCCTTGGGTTGCGCGAGCGGCATCCAGCCGAAGATCGCCTGGGATATCAAGGCCGAGCTCTTCGAAAGCTCGCTGATAGTAGGCATCCACATCTCCGATTGAAAGCGGTTCGAGTGTGACTTTGCGCGCGCGGTTAAGAAACGTCAGTACGCGGTCATTGAGCGTCGCCGAGACCGCTCCCGGAAGGCCCGCCATAACGAGCGCGACGTTGAGTCCCTCGCCGACGAGTTCTTGATAAGCGGTGACGAGTTGTCTGATCTCGGGCGAGTTTGCCTGGAGCTCATCGATAAGGATGAGGATGCCATGTCCTTGCTCGCTCAGTTTGCGCGCCAGCTGCGTGAGTTTGAACTGGAAGCTCTTGGTTTCCTGCACGTCGCGCGTGAACTCGAGGCCGGCTGAGAAACCGAAGACGCTCAAGCTGCCGCCCGTAAGCTTGGGAAGATGATGTTTGCTGACATAAGGCTCGCCTGCTTCCTGGATCTTCTCAACAATACGCTCGAGCATGTCCTCGGAGGCTACGGTGGGTGTGGCAACAACGAAGCCGAGCTTACGAGCGCGATCGGCAAGTTCCCACAGGAGAACCGTTTTGCCGCTGCCTCGCTGGCCAAGCATGAGCATGGCGCGGTCTCGATTGCCCGGCTCCTGCTCAAGGCCGGAGATGAATGTCGAAATTACACTTCCTCGCCCAACCAGATAGGACGGGCGATTTCCAAATGAGGGGGAGAAGATGGTTTCAGTCATAAGTCTCCTTTCCTTTCTTTCCTATTTTTTCCTTTCTTTCCTATTCAGTCAAATGGTCTGCCACCCGAGGGCGCCTTCGCTGTTGTGGAGGCGCCCTTTTTTGCAAGTGAGTAGACTTTTTGGCTTAGTCTGACCACGCCGGAACATGCCAGGTAAGCTACCTGCGGTTTTGATGGCGTCAAAGGCGGGTCTGGTTGAGTTTCGCCAAAAAGTCTACTCACTTGACGTTCGCGGCGTGTGGGCGGGTGCTTTTTCGTGCACGCGAGGTATCAAAAAGTGTCAGGAGCGCACCGTCTGCCGATATGCGGGAGCGAAAAGAAGTGTCGACCTGCGCCGTTGCCGTTGAGCGACGTGCCGTTTATAGAGATACTGAGCCTATGACAAACAGCGTGTGAAAGGATCGATGTATGGCTTTCCGTAAAGACTTCCTGTGGGGCGGCGCGACGGCTGCCAACCAGTGCGAGGGTGCCTACGACGTGGACGGTCGCGGCTTGGCTAACGTGGACGTGGCGCCGCACGGCGCTGAGCGCTACGCGGTGGTCTCCGGCCAGCGTAAGATGCTCGACTTCGAGGATGGCTACTACTATCCCGCGCAGACCGGCATCGATTTCTACCATCACTACAAGGAGGACATCGCCCTCTTCGCCGAGATGGGCTTTAAGACCTTCCGCATGAGCCTGGCATGGACCCGCATCTTCCCCAACGGTGACGAGGCTGAGCCCAACGAGGCCGGCCTGGCTTTCTATGAAGATGTGTTCCGCGAGTGCCAAAAGTACGGCATCGAGCCGCTCGTGACCATCACGCACTTCGACTGCCCGATTCACCTCATCAAGGAATACGGCGGCTGGCGCAACCGCAAGCTCATCGACTTCTACAAGAACCTTGCGACTACGATCTTCACCCGCTACAAGGGCCTGGTGAAGTATTGGCTCACCTTTAACGAGATCAACATGATCCTGCACCTGCCGTTTATGGGTGCCGGCCTGGTTTTTGAGGAGGGCGAGAACAGGGAGGCCGTCGAGTATCTGGCCGCCCACAACGAGCTCGTCGCCAGCGCTTGGGCCACCAAGATCGCCCACGAGATCGACCCCGAGGTCAAGATCGGCTGCATGCTCGCTGCCGGCACCTACTACCCCTACAGCTGTCGCCCGGGCGATGTGCGCCAGGCCCAGCTCGACAACCAGGACAACTACTTCTTCGTCGACGTCCAGAGCCGTGGCTATTACCCGGCCTATGCCGTCAAGAAGCTCGAGCGCTTGGGCATCGATGTGGGCATGACCGACGAGGACCGCGAGATCCTGGCCGACAACACCGTCGACTTCATCAGCTTTAGCTACTACAGCACCCGCTGCTCCGCGGGCGCTGACAATCCCGACGTCGAGAAGACCCAGGGCAACGCCTTCGCCGGTGCCAAGAACCCCTACCTGCAGCAGAGCCAGTGGGGCTGGGCCATCGATCCGCTAGGCTTCCGCATTACCCTCAACGACCTGTACGACCGCTATCAGAAGCCTCTGTTTGTGGTCGAGAACGGACTGGGCGCCAAGGATGTTGTCGAGGAGGACGGCTCCATCAACGACGACTACCGTATCGATTACCTGCGCCAGCACATCGCCGCGATGCGCGACGCGGTGACCGAGGACGGCGTCGACCTGCTGGGTTACACCACCTGGGGTCCGATCGACCTGGTCTCGGCCGGCACGGGCGAGATGTCCAAGCGCTACGGCTTCATCTACGTGGACCGCGACGACGCCGGCAACGGTACCCTCAAGCGCTCCAAGAAGAAGAGCTTCGACTGGTACAAGAAGGTAATCGCTTCCAACGGCGAAGATTTGGCCTAAGGACACTGAGGCACTCAACCTTGGGGCTCCAACCCTCCTCGCGTACTTAAGTACGCTTCGTCGGGCTTGTCGCTCCCAATCTTGAGCACCTCAGGCCCTTAGGAGGCAGTCTCGACCGCGGCTCTTCGCAAGTCCAACCGCATAGCCTCCTAACCAAAGCGCCCGGCGAGCAGTTTGTGCTCGTCGGGCGCATTGCCGTCTACGGATTTTGGGACATGCGGCCCGTTTTTTGAGCCTGCCTGTCGGTACACTAAAAGCACTATGGGTACCCGCGAGCGACATATCGGCCATGCGGCCGCCCGATCCGCGCCGGTGGCGGATCCCAGGGGCGGCAGGCTCTTCGCCATGCCGCGATTCCTCGTTGGCATAACGCACCTGGTGTACCGTCGCCGCGCCTTCGTCATTGCCGGCGTCATAACCGCACTGTTTCTTCTGCTTTTGGCGGTCTTGCCGGCGTCATTCGCTTCCGATCCCAAGCTCTCCAACACCGTGCCCATCTATAACGAGGTGTCCAAAGAAGTCGTGGACGGGCTTATCCATTCGAGCTCGATTCCGCTGCTCCTCGCTGCCGTCGCGTTCTCAATCTGGGGTGTGCTGGTCTATCTGCGCTGTCTGGATTACGTCTTGCGCCGGCGCCTCGTTGCCGTTGCCACCATCAGCGCCTCGTGGATGATCGAGGTCATCCTCAAGTACAAGTCGTTCACGCCGTTCTATGCCACCGTGCTGTGGTACCTGTACTACGTGCCCATGACGCTCATTCCGCTCCTCTACCAGCTGTGCGGCCTGCGCCTTGCAGGGTTGGAGCAACATCGTGCGGGTCGCCGCTACCGCACAGCCCTGTGGATCGCGGCCATCCTGCTCATTGGGTTTGTGCTTACCAACGATTTTCACCAACAGGTCTTTCATTTCGATCGCTCGAGTGAAACCTGGAGTAACGATTACACGTACGGCTGGGGCTATTTTGCCGTTCTGATATGGACGGCCTTTAACTTTGTCGCCTTTTTCATTTTGGTGGGTCGGTCATCGTCCTTCCGTATCCAACGTTTTTCGGGCATGGCGGCACTCGTGCTGCTGGGCGGCGCGTTCTTTGCCATTTCGTACGCCCTGCGCGCGCCTTGGGCATGGAAGCTCAACTTTTCGCTCGTCTATTGCGTGCTGTGCGTGGTGACGCTCGAGATTTGCCTCGATTGCGGCGTCATTCCGTCGTACCACGGCATTGCCAACATTTTCGACACCCTGCCGCTCGATCTTAAAGTTATAACGCGCGACCTGCAGGAAGTCTATGCCACGCCGGTATCAAAGCCGATTCCGGCGGGTGTGCGCGAAGAGCTGCGCGCTCAGGAGCACGGGCATGCCCACGCCTTTACCGTGGCGTCCGATCCCGATGTGATGTACCGCGCCTTCCCACTGCTAGGCGGATCGGCATTGCTCGCCCAAGACGTATCGGAGCTCAACGAGCTCAATCGCGAGCTGGCGTACCGGCGCATGGAATTGCAGCGCCAAAACGAGCTACTTACGGCCGACTACGATCTTAAGACGCATCTTGCCGACCAGGAGGCCGAGGCCTTGCTGGTCAAAGATGTCGACCAGGCGCTTGCCCGCGCGCTCGATGAGATGTATGGGCTGCTGGGCTCGCTGCCGCCGTTAACCGATGAGGCATCCTCGCATGAGCGCTATCGCATGCTGCAATGTGCCAAGATGCTCGTCGCCTATTGCAAACGCAAGGGCTCGCTCACGTTGGCGCGGCATGGGGAAAGCGGATTTGACCGCGATCGCATCCAACTCATTGCCAACGAGCTGGCAAGTGACTTGCGCACCATCGATGTCGACTGCGCTTCGATCATCGCCATACAGCGTCCGATGCATGCCAGTACGGTAAGCGCGCTGTACGACTGCGTGTATGACTTTGCGTTTTTCGCCTACACCACCGATCATCCGGCACTCATGTACCATCTGAGCGAACACGATTCGTGCAGCGTGGAGCTGCGTGCCACACTCTTTTCCAACGACGAGGAAGACTTGTCGCAGACGCCCGCCGCGCACGAGCTCGAGGTTGCACTGCAGGGGCGTAACGTGGCGTATCGTCTTGAGGGCGAGGCCGGTCAGCTGCGTATGATCGTGCTGATGCCGCGGGCGGGTGAGTGATGATGCAGATGCCGCTTATCCTTCCCCAGATCGTTGCGCTCGATGTGCTCTTTGCCTTGGTGGCATGCCTGCAGACCATCCATGTTCCGCTCATCGCATCGCGTCGTTCGTCTTACAACCGCAAAGTGATTTGCGTCTATGAGTCGAGCCTTGTGCTGCACTTGATTATCTCGGCCGTCATCTTGTTCGCGTCGAGCGGGTCGTATCTGGTGGCGCCGCTCTATGTCGTCGCCGAGGCGGCGGGCGCGCTGCTATGGCTCAACGCCGCGATTGCCGCCTATGGCGTAGTCCTTATGGTGCATTATCGTCGTCCCGTCATGATGGTTGAGCTGCTGCTTGTTGCCGACGCGACGCCGCCGGTTGTTTACGTCATGGGTTCGGCGTGGCCCGCAGTCCTTATCGCGGAGGGCGCGTTCTTCCTGTTCCGCTCCGTCGCGGCGCTTTTGATGGACGTGCGCAACCGCCAGGAGGACATCACGGCGTTTTCGACGATCGAGACTATTAACGTGATCCCCGTCGGCATTCTGTATCTGGATTCGAAGGGCCGCCCGCTGCTCATGAACCGCTGCATGCGCAGGAACCTTGTGGAGCTTCACATGCCCACCGACCTGCACGACATGAGCGATACGTGGGGCGGTCTTCGAAAACTCAGTGCGCAGATGCCCGAGAGCAGCAAAAACCGCGTTCGAATCGACCTGGACCGCTTTGGGGAGGCACGTGCGGTGGTCGAGGTTTCCCCCTCCGAGATTCGTCTGTTCGCGTGCGATGAGGTTATGGTTTCGGGCCGCCCCTTTGAGCGCATTATCGGCTTGGACGTGACGGAGTACGCACATGCCCACGACCGTCTGGCGCAGGCCAACCACCTGCTCGAGCTTGCGGGCCAAGAGCTCCAGGCCCAGATCGAAGAAGTCAAAAAGGTTGCCGACAATGCGGCCTACCTGCGTATGCGCGCCCGCGTACACGACGTGATCGGGCAGCGCCTGTCCATTCTCCATCGATACTTGGAGGAGGGGCGTCTGGATGACGAGTCGCTCGAGCAGATTGACCCGCTGCTGCGCTCGATTGCCGCCGACCTGCGTAGCGGTGGCGACAGCGAGCCGGCGGAGCAGCTCGGCGATATCGTTCATGCCTTTGGCCTGGTGAGCGTGCAGATCGATGTGGATGGATCGCTTCCGGACGATGCACACGTCGCTGCCGCCTTTTTGCAGATTATCCGCGAGGCGTCGACCAATGCCACCAAGCATGCGCAGGCTCACCAAGTCCAAGTGCGCCTGTGGCAGGAGGGGTCGGATGGCGGTGCCATTGCCCACATGACGGTATCAAACGACGGCGCGCCTGCTCCCGTATCGTATCGCGAGGGAACGGGTATTCCTGGTATGAGGCATGTCGCGCAAAATCTGGGCGGCAGCCTGGAGGTCCATACCGCCCCGCCCTTTACGCTTGCGGTGTCCATTCCGCTGAACTCCAACGCAACGGTCCAAAGGAGAAGCTCATGATTCGTATCCTTATCGTCGAAGACCAGGCCATCCTGCGCGAGAGCCTCGCGCGCTCCGTTGGGGACCAGCCCGACATGACCGTTGTTGCCGCCATCGCCGATGCCTCAGATGCCTTGGACGTCGCGCTCAAGGAGCATCCGGACATGATTTTGATGGACGTGTGCACCGAGCACGATTCCAACGGCATCGTGGCGGCGGCGCGCATCAAAGAGCAGCTGCCCGAGTGCCGCGTCATTATCATGACGGGCATGCCCGAGATTACGTTTGTGGATCAGGCGCGCGAGGCAGGCGTCGACAGCTTTGTGTACAAGAACGTCGGCATCGATGAGCTCTTTGCCGTGATGCGCTCCACGCTGGCGGGCTATTGCACGTTTCCCAAGCCGCCCGAAAGCATCTTTTCGGGCACGGCGGCGCTCGACGACGTTGAGTTGTCGATTTTGCGCCTTGCCTGCGAAGGCAAGAGCCGTCGCGAGATTGCGGCCGAGTTGTTTATGAGCGAGGGCACCATCAAGCGCCGCATCTCGGAGATTCTCAACAAGACCGGCTACGACAACATCATGCGCCTGGCCGTGCACGCGGTAACGGAGGGCAGCATTGTTCCCAACATGGAGCGCTAACGCTCGGTACGCATCGGCATAAAAGCGACGGGGCCGCAGGATTAACTCCTGCGGCCCCGTCTGGTGTGCGCGGATGTGTCCGCCAATCCGCGGCTGATGTTACATGCCGTTACGCGATGGTTGCGCTGTAGGAGGCGACGTCCTCGTAGGAATCGGTCAGGTAGGCGTCGATGCCAATGGTCGTGTTGACCAGGTCGTCGAGGCTATCGAGCTCGCCGCTCGAGAACGTGAATTCCTCGGTGGCGTTGGTGCCGGGCATCAGGTGAGCCGAGAACCAGGGTTCCTTCATGGTGCCGTTGACGTTGGTCTTACCGCTGGGAGCGTAGAAGGTCAGGTCCTTGTCGCTCTTGTTGGTGATGTTGACGACAAAGCCGATGTCGCCCCAGTCGTCCTTGAACTTCTCGGTGACGGTGATGGTGCACAGATCGTCATCGGCGACGGTGACGGCGGGGGAGATTTCGGCGCGCTGGACGTCGTCGTCTTCGACGGCCTCATCGATCTCCTCTTCCTTTTCGGCAGCCTCGCGATCCTTCTTCACCGTGCCGGACAGATCCTTGTCGGACTTGGTAAAGACGAGGTTGCCGTCATCCTCTTCGAGGATGAGTTTGCCGTCCTTGAGCTTCATGTCGTGCGACTCATCTTCGGCGGTGATCGTCACGGTGGTGGCGTCCTTTGCCTCCCATTTAAGGTCGACAACCTCAAGGAACAGGTCGAGGGCGCCTGTACCGTCCTCATCGAGAATCAGGACGCAGTGGACACCCCAATCCTCGAGCATCTTCATGTACTCATCGGTCAGCTCTTCGCCATCCACGGTTCCACCCGAGAGCTCCCAGCTGCCGACGAAGTCGGCCTTGGGGTCTTTGGCGCCGCCGCTGCAGCCCGTCAGGGCAAAGGCGAGCGCCAGGACGCATGTCAGGAATGCGAGCACGGACTTTTTGAACGTTGTCTTCATGGTGTCCTCCTTAATCGAACGAAACCCATAGAAGCAGGAGCGGGGGCGGCGGATCCCCCGCCAATTACCAGATAGAGGGGCTAGGGCCTGGGCGTTCCGCAGTTGCTGCAGAACTTGCCGCCGTTTTCGCTACCGCAGTTGGGGCAGAACCACTTGGCCGGTGCCGGGGCAGGCGCGGGGCTGCCGCACTCGGGGCAGAACTTGCCGGTGTTGGTGGCGCCGCAGCTGCAGGTCCACGTGCCGGCCGCAGGCGCGGCGGCGGGAGCCGGTGCGGGGGCGGGGGCCGGAGCCGGTTGCGGGGCGGCCTGCTGCTGCGCCTGGCCGGCAGCGAACAGCTGGCTGGCGTTCATGCCGCCCATGCCGCCTGCCATGCCCATGCCCATAAAGCCGGCCATCGCGCCGTTGGGGTTGGCTGCTGCCGCACGCATCGCGTCGCTCTGGGCGCTGGCGATATTGGCGGCCGCCATCGTGGGATCGCGCATGACCGCGGCCTTCTGCAGGTCCTTGATCATC
>JBKWEB010000029.1:0-23415 GCA_046976245.1 Collinsella sp.
GGTCAACCCCTGCAACGCTTACAAGAGCTGACCAAAAGCTTGCCAAAGACGGACCCCCTCTACGGAAGTTCGCGACCACAGAACATAGCGTTAAACCGTTTCAATTAAAACTTCCGGACTTCTCGCTACGAAAACTGAGCCGTTCGCCGAATATTCCGTGCATTTCGCGGTATTATAGGGGCTGCATGTCATGTCCCTTTCGAAGGGTCGCCCGGCAATCGCCAGCCACGACCCCCAGACGGGACGCCAACACGATAGAGAGGAGAGGCATGCAGTACTCACAGGAAGTGGAGAACATGTGCCCCGTTGCCAAGGGTGCATACCACGGCCCCGCACCCATCCCCGAGGAGGGCAAGTGGGTCCAGGCTAAGGAGATTTCCGACATCTCCGGTCTTACGCACGGTGTGGGTTGGTGCGCACCTCAGCAGGGCGCCTGCAAGCTCACGCTGAACGTCAAGGACGGCATCATCGAGGAGGCCCTCGTTGAGACCATCGGCTGCTCGGGCATGACCCACTCTGCCGCCATGGCTTCCGAGATCCTTCCCGGTAAGACCATCCTCGAGGCCCTCAACACCGACCTCGTCTGCGACGCCATCAACGTTGCTATGCGCGAGATCTTCCTGCAGATCGTTTACGGCCGCAGCCAGACCGCGTTCTCCGAGGGCGGTCTGCCCGTGGGCGCCTCCCTCGACGACCTCGGCAAGGGCCTTCGCTCTCAGGTCGGCACCATGTTCGGCACCAAGGCCAAGGGCGCTCGTTACCTCGAGCTCGCTCAGGGCTACGTCACCCGCATGGCTCTCAACGACAAGAACGAGATCATCGCATTCGAGTTCCTGAACCTCGGCAAGTTTACCGACGCCGTCAAGGCCGGCAAGACCCCCGAGGAGGCCATCGCTGGCGCTATGGGCCACTATGGTCAGTGGGAGAACGCTGCCAAGTACATCGACCCGCGCACCGACGAGGAGACTCACTCCGTCGCCAGCGTGTTCCCGGTTCACGAGTAGAAAGGGAGGGAAATAACTATGACTGTTACGTTCGAAGGTTACGAGCGCCGCGCTGACAAGATCAACAAGTGCCTCGCCGACAACGGCATCGCCTCCCTCGAGGAAGCTCTGCAGATCTGCACCGACAAGGGCTTCAACCCGCGTGAGATCGTCAACAACACCCAGTCCATCGCCTTCCAGAACGCCGAGTGGGCCTACACCCTCGGTTGCGCTCTCGCTGTCAAGCGTGGCGCCAAGTCCGCTTCTGAGGCTGCCGCCATCATCGGCGAGGGCATCCAGGCCTTCACCGTTCCCGGCTCCGTCGCCGAGGACCGTAAGGTCGGTCTGGGCCACGGCAACCTGGGCGCTATGCTGCTCTCCGACGACACCGAGTGCTTCGCCTTCCTGGCCGGCCACGAGTCCTTCGCTGCCGCCGAGGGCGCTATCGGTCTTGCTCTGAACGCCAACAAGGCTCGCAAGAAGCCGCTGCGCGTTATCCTCAACGGTCTGGGCAAGGACGCCGCCCAGATCATCGCCCGCATCAACGGCTTCACCTATGTGAAGACCCAGTTCGACTACTACACGGGCGAGCTCAAGGTCGTCGAGACCATCCCCTACTCCGATGGTCCCCGCGCTGCCGTTAACTGCTACGGCTCCGACGACGTCCGCGAGGGCGTTGCCATCATGTGGCACGAGAACGTCGACATCTCGATCACCGGTAACTCCACCAACCCCACGCGCTTCCAGCACCCCGTCGCTGGCACCTACAAGAAGGAGCGCATCGAGGCTGGCAAGAAGTACTTCTCCGTCGCTTCTGGTGGCGGCACTGGCCGTACCCTGCACCCGGACAACATGGGCGCCGGCCCTGCCTCTTACGGCATGACCGACACCATGGGCCGCATGCACTCCGACGCCCAGTTCGCCGGTTCTTCCTCCGTGCCTGCGCACGTTGACATGATGGGTCTCATCGGCATGGGTAACAACCCCATGGTCGGTGCCACCGTCGCCTGCGCTGTCGCCGTCGAGGAGGCCCTCAAGGCCTAATCGCGCCCGCGCGATGCTCGTATAGTTGAGCTTGGAGCCGCTACCCACCCGGGTAGCGGCTCTTTTTGTTTGCCCTGTCGCAGGGTAGCTAATGCCGATATATCAGCAGGGGCAAAATACGAGATGTGACGAGATGGAACGTCAGAGCGTCCATGACGCCCACCTGCCATATTTGCCCTTTACCGATTTGCCGAGTCTTTGCGGCCCCATTGCCGATCACCCGTGCGACAATGCGCCGGACGAGAAAGGAATCCGATGGAATCGACTGATGTACTGGTAATTGGATCTGGCATTGCGGGCCTTTGCGCCGCCATCGAAGCGGCACGCACGGGTGCAACCGTCACTGTGGCAAGCGCCGGCAAGACTATGAGTGGATCGAGCTTCTTCCCCGGAACCTGGGGCCTCGGCCTTATTTGCCCCGTCGACGAAGACGACGAACAGGACCTCATCGATACTATCGCGGCCGTGGGCGGCGGCGTTGCCGACCCCGAGCTCGTCCAGACGTTCGTCCACGGCATTCCCCGGGCAATTACATGGCTCGAACGGGAGCTGGGTGTTGAACTCCAACGTCCGCAAAGTGCCGAGAGCGCCCAGCAAAAGCAATTTATCCCCTGCTTTGACCATAAGACACGCAAATGGCGCGGCCTCACTCGCAAGCCCCTTGAGGACGCGTGTGCGGCCCAGATCGAGTCTCTCGGCATTCGCCTGCTTCCCCGCCACGAGCTTATCGACCTTATTGAGGACACGCCCGGAAAGATTGTCGGCGCCACGCTCTACGACCGCACAAACAAGCATCTCGTACCTATGGCAGCCAAGGCCACCATCATCGCTGCGGGCGGCACGGGTGGCCTGTTCGAGCGAAGCCTCACTTCCGCCGACGTGCTCAGCTCCTCGCAGGCCATCGCGCTGGCACACGGCGCAACGCTCACTAATATAGAGTTCATGCAAATGATGCCCGGCTTCATTGAGCCCAAGCGCAACCTTGTCTTTAACGAGAAGACCTGGCGCTACGTCATGTTTGACCAACCAGTCGATATTGCCGACGAAAAACTGGACGACCTGCTTGAGCAGCGCTCCGGATATGGTCCTTTCACCTCGCGCTTGGCGTCCCGCGCCATCGATCTTGCCATCGATCAAGCGGGTGCCGAAGGCCTGGCACTCCACTACAACTTCCCCCGCGAGGACGTTCCCGAGTTTGTGCAAACCTTTGCCGCCTGGCTACAAGACGAGCACGGCATCGCCCCGGCTGACGAGATGCGCGTTGCGATGTATGCCCACGCCGCCAACGGCGGCATCAGAATCGACAAGACCGCGTACACGGGCGTCGAGGGCCTCTACGCCTGTGGCGAGGCGACAGGCGGCATGCACGGGCCGACGCATTGGTGGCTTGTCAAGCGCCAACGGCATCGTGTTTGGGCGCATCGCGGGCACATCGGCAGCCCAGACAGCACAGAATGAACCTGAGGTGGCCCCAAAGGCGGATATCGCCCTCCCCCAGTACGGCATTGCCACAACAGTCGCCGAACGCTTGACACGCAGCCTTAAGCACACGATGAGTACCCATTGCATGATCAACCGCACCGAGACGGGCCTATCCGAGGCACTACACGAGCTTGAGGGCTTGAAGACAGAGGCAACGACCTTGAGCACACAGAAAGCCCAGGACAGCGAGATCGCAGCCCTCGCCCGCCTACAGTCGCAGATTCGACTAGCACAGGAAATGGTCAAAGCCATGCGCAAGCGAACTGAAAGTCTCGGGTCGCACTATCGAGCGGATTAAACCGGACACCTATCTAAAGCAGAACACAACCAATCGATATCCATGGGCCCCGTGAGCTCGAGGTGGCACGGGGCCCATTCGTGTCCGCACGGCAGCGTATCCTTATTCTGAATACAGAGTGGGCAAAGCCCGCATAGACAATAGACCAGCGAGGAGGAGATATGGACAGTAGAGATATCGAGAAGTGGCGTGTCGAACTTGATAGCTACGCCAATGTGGAAGACGGCGTTGAATATTGGCTCGCACGCGATTTAATGGAACCCATGGGGTACACTCGATGGGAGAACTTCGCCGAAGTTGTTAAGAGGGCAAAAGTCTCGTGCGAAACAAACAAAACTCCAGTTGATTCCCATTTTCGTGACACCACGAAAATGGTAACTGCCGGTGTCGCCGCTCGCGCGGTTAAAGACTACAAACTTACGCGCTACGCATGCTATTTAATCGCCCAAAACGGAGATCCAAACAAGCCGGAGATCGCGCTCGCGCAGGCATACTTTGCCGTGCAGACGCGCCGCCAAGAGCTCATAGAGCAGCGCTTCGCAGAGATTCTGCGCTTGCAGGCGCGCCACTCGCTATCCGATTCAGAGAAACAGCTCTCGGGTATTGCGTTCAAACGCGGCGTTGACTCCAAAGGATTCGCGATCATCAAGTCGAAGGGCGATGAAGCGTTATTCGGCGGCAGAAGCACGGCGGAAATGAAGCAGCAGCTCGGCGTACCCAAGAGCGCGGCATTGGCGGACAGGTTAGCCGATGTCCTCATCAAAGCAAAGGACCTTACGAACTCGATGACGGCCTTCAACGCCGAGGAACACGACCTGTACGGTCTGGACCAGATCAAGCAAGAGCACGTCGAGAACAACACAAGCGTGCGTGGCAGCCTCATCGACCGCGGAATTGTCCCCGAGAACCTACCGCCTGCCGAGGATACAAAAAAGCTCGAGCGTCGCGTGAAGGCAGACGAGAAGAAACTCAAGGAGGGTACTGACGGTTTTACCGATCCCCAGGGTAGGCTCGATCTGTGAAAGCGGCCGCGCCTTTTCGGGTTCGACCCCATGCGAGGTCAACAAAAAAAGACGGCCAACTCTCGTTGACCGTCTAAACTTGCTTTGGTGGGCCGTCAGGGGGTCAGCCTGCTGCGCAGGCGACCGCTGCGGCGCCAAGGCGCCTTGCGCGCTGCGCTGGCAAATGCTTACGCGTTTTCCCAGCTACGCGCCCTTTCGGGTTCGACCCCATGAAAGGTCAACAAAAAAGCGACCGGCCGAAGCCAGTCGCTTTAACATACTTTGGTGGGCCGTCAGGGGGTCGAACCCTGGACCTTGGGATTAAGAGTCCCCTGCTCTACCAACTGAGCTAACGACCCAAAGCTAAAGTCCGTTGTGGAGGACTTTAGAGGAGATATCGTGTGGTGGGCCGTCAGGGGGTCGAACCCTGGACCTTGGGATTAAGAGTCCCCTGCTCTACCAACTGAGCTAACGACCCGATATCAACACGAAGCAAGAACTGGGGTGGGTAAAGGGACTCGAACCCTCGACCTACGGGACCACAACCCGTCGCTCTAGCCAACTGAGCTACACCCACCGTGTCCTGTGCGCTTCGCGCTCGACTATTATTGCAAGGAACGCCACGCGATGCAAGCCCCAATTTTCAAGAATTTTGAAAAGAGTTTTTCGAGACCATTTCGAGCAAATCCCACCGGTTTCATAGGAGTAAACTTGCCCCACTGCAAATCCTCGAAAGGACCGTCATGAAAGAACTCTCCAACCGCACGGCAAGATTTACCGATTCGGTCATCCGCCGCATGACACGCATCTCCAATAAGTACGGCGCTGTCAATCTCTCGCAGGGCTTCCCTGACTTCAATCCCCCGGCGCAGCTGCTCGATAGCCTCAGCACCATCGCCGCCGATCCCAAGCCGCTCTATCACCAGTACTCCATCACCTGGGGCTCCCAGGCCATGCGCGAGGCGCTTGCCGCCAAACAGGAGCACTTTATGGGCATGCCGGTGAACCCCAACGAGAATATCGTAGTCACCTGCGGCTCCACCGAGGCCATGATGGCCGCCATGATGACGGTCACGAACCCCGGCGATAAGGTCGTCATCTTCTCGCCGTTCTACGAGAACTACGGCGCCGACACGATCCTTTCGGGTGCCGAGCCCATCTACGTGCCGCTCAACCCGCCCACATTCGACTTTGACCGCGAGACACTCGAGGCGGCCTTCCGCGACAACGACCCCAAGGCCATCGTCCTGTGCAACCCTTCCAACCCCTGCGGCAAGGTCTTTACGCGCGAGGAGCTCACCTTTATCGCCGACCTCTGCAAAAAGTACGACGCCTACTGCATTACCGACGAGGTATACGAGCACATCGTCTACGCGCCCCACGAGCACGTCTATATGGCCACGCTGCCCGGCATGTTCGAGCGAACCATCAGCTGTAGTTCGCTGTCTAAGACGTACTCCATCACCGGCTGGCGTCTTGGCTACACCATTGCCCCGGCCCAGATCACCGAGCGCATCAAGAAGGTCCACGACTTCCTCACCGTGGGTGCCGCCGCTCCCCTGCAGGAAGCTGTCGTCACCGCTCTCAACTTCGACGACAGCTATTACCAGGAGGTCCTCGACCTCTACACCGCCAAGCGCGACCTGTTCTGCCAGGGGCTCGATAGCATCGGTCTTGAGCACAACGTGCCGCAGGGCGCTTACTACGTCATGATGGACATCTCTGAGTTTGGCTATGACAGCGACCTCGAATTCTGCGAGGATCTCGCGTCTAAGGTGGGCGTGGGCGCAGTGCCCGGCTCGAGCTTCTTCCGCGAGCCCGTCAACCATCTGATTCGTTTCCACTTTGCCAAGCGGAACGAGACGCTTAATGCGGCACTGGAGAACCTCAAGTCTCTACGTGATAAAATCAAGCCGCGCGGGTAAGGACGGCCCGGCAGCTAAAGTAGCCAAAGAAGCCTCGCACCGCCCGCCGCGTTGCGAGGCTTCTTTTTATAACGCATTCTTAAATAGTTTAGAGCCCTATACTTTAGTCACGGAGCAACTCGTCCCAGAGAGAGGAATACTATGGCAGAACAGCAGCTTATCGGAGCGCTCGAGGCCGGCGGCACCAAGATGGTCTGCGCCACGGGCTATGCAGACGGTACGGTCCTGGAGCGTGAGCAGATCGCGACCACGACCCCGCAGGAGACCGTTGAGGCCGTCAATGCATGGTTTGCCGACAAGGGCATCACCGCGCTGGGCATCGGCGCCTTTGGCCCCACCGCAGTCAACCCCGCGTCGCCCCAATACGGCAAGATCCTGGAGACGCCCAAAACGGCATGGCGCTACTTTGATCTGCTGGGCACCATCCAAAACGAGCTCAATATTCCCTGTGGCTACGACACCGACGTCAACGTTGCCTGCTTGGGCGAGGTCACCTTTGGTTGCGCCCAGGGCCTCACCGACGTGGTCTACCTGACCATCGGCACCGGCGTGGGCGCCGGCGTGCTCTCGGGCGGCAAGCTCGTGCACGGCATGATGCATCCCGAGGCCGGCCACATCCTGGTCACGCGCGACCCGCGCGACACCATCGGCGAGCATAGCGCCTGCCCCTTCCATGACAACTGCCTCGAGGGCCTCATCGCCGGCCCTGGCGTTAAAAAGCGCTGGGATGGCAAGAGCGCCGGAGACATGGCCGATGACCCGGAGGCCATGGACCTGCTCGCAGGCTATCTGGCACAGGCGCTCATGACCTACACGCTGTGCTACGCACCGCAAAAGATCATCATCGGCGGCGGCGTGGCCGACCACACCCCCATCGTGCCGCTCGCACGCAAAAAGTGCGCCGAGATGCTCAACGGCTATATCGTCACGCCCGAGGTCAACGACATCGATTCCTATATTGTCAACAACAGCCTCGAGGGCAAGCAGGGCATCATGGGCTGCCTGGCCCTGGGCGCACAGGCGCTTCAGTAGCAGACGCACCCACAGGGCGTGGCGCGCTCGGCAAATCCAACCTACGGAACGACGCCACCACGCCTCATATAACCCCTCAAATAAAAAAGGCCGCCTAGGACCAAACAATACGTCCTAGGCGGCTTTTTTGGCGCACATCAGCCACCGTAAGAGATATCGGAGCACAACGCCCGTTGCCGCTCCACAGCAGTCGATCATCACATCAGTGATCATGCCGGCGCGTCCCGGCACAAAGAGCTGAATCGTCTCGTCGATCGAGGGAATCAGCAGCAGGAACACCGCCGTGGGCAGTAGCACGTCAAAGGTGTGCCGGCCCTCAAAATCAAAGGCGTGCGTTGCCAGGATGCCGAGCACCATATACTCGGTAAAATGCGCGCACTTGCGAACAACAAAGTTGGTCACCCATTCATATGGAAGTCCCACGCCGTGCAGGAAACCGCGGATAGCTTCCATGACCGTTAGGCTCAGCGAACCCGACCCCGAGCCGGGAACCAGCGAATTGCCCCAAATCAAAAGCGCCATCAGGCAGGTAACAACCGCCCATTTTCGATTGATCTTAACCATGCAGAAGTTATGCCTCCGCGCGGAGCGGCGCGAAGCTGGCGGTACCGCCCTCGATAACGCTCAGATAAGCACGGCCCGTACGCTTGGCGGTAGAGGACTGCAGGCGCTCGATCTCTTCCTCGAGGATCTGATTGACGCGCTCGTGACGACGATTTTCCATAATGCCGGCGGCAATAGCCTCGGCCCGCTCGATGCTCTCGCGCGAGATACGGGCAGTATCCTCGGGGAACACAGCGCTGTGACGGCCGACATAGGCGGGGGCAGCAGGCTGAGGGGCAGCGACGGGAGTGGGGGCTGCAACAGTAGCAGGCTCGTCAATCTCATCCAGGATCGCGGTGGCGGCGGCCCACATGTCCTCGTGGCCCGAGTAATCGGCCATGGGGACATCAACCTCGAGCGAGGCGTCCGGAAGGTCGCCGGTGTCGATGCGATCTTGGGCATCAATCGATGCGGTGATGGCTGCAGGCTCATCGAGGTCATCGAGATCGATGTCCACGGCACCGGAGATGATAGGCATGCTGGCGAGGTTTGCGTTGTACGGCGCAGCCTCGGCCGCCTGCTGCTGGGCAGGAGCGCCCCACAGCGAGCTTTCGGCGGCACGGCGGGCGGCAACGGCCTCCTCGTCCGCAGTCATGGCTTCATCAACGTACGAATTGTCGGCAGAAGCGTTCGCATCCGCCGAGGTAGCACTGTAAGCGTTATTGGCTGCCGCGTTGGCAACGAGTGCCACGAAAGCCGCCGTGCTGCCCGCAGGGGCGGCCTGGGAGCCCGACACGGCGCGTGCCGCGGCGGCGATGTCGTCGCGATTGAAGGAGCCGGTCTGCCCGCCGTTGGTGAGCTCGTCGATGGCGACTTGATAGACGTCGCGCGAGTGTGCAGGGTCGCAGCTCACCGGCGAATCGTCGTCGAGCATACTGTCGATCATGGACCAAGCCTCGTCCTCGTCCATAGCATCTGCGGCTCGAGCGATGGTAGGGACACCATCATCGGCATGACGGCGCTGGAACGCACCGGTCAGGCCGGAAAGGAATGCCGAGGTAGACTGCTCCGCCTGAGCCTGAGAAGCAGAAGCCGCAGCGTAAGGAGTCGCATCCTGCTGCTGAGCTGGAATCGAGGCGGTCTTGAACTCGCTTTGATGCTGATTGAGATTGGCGGCACCGCCCATGGCATCGGGCTGGAACAGACGCTCTTCACGCTGCGCACGATACTCGGAGATACCCAGCGAGGCGGCATAGATACCCACGCCCGCCACCGCGCCCACGGCGAAGGGAACCGCACCCGCCACGACCGTCTCGTTCACCGACGAAAACGGCAGCGTCGCGGCATACATAACCACGGGAGCGGCAAGGCCGATCCCGCACGAAAGTCCGGCAAGGACTGCTCGTTGTGTTGCATCAGAAGAAGCCATGAGCTCTCCCCATCTTCCAGCACCCAAATCGCATCATTCAGTTGGCTGCGCGAGAGAAGATGAAGCGGGGCTATGCCCCAAAGCAACGGTATATGGTTCGTTTCATCTGCGTTTTCCGTCGCGAAGCTTAAAAGCTATTATGCGAAACCGCCCCGTCGATTGCAAGCGACGATGTCGGATTGAAACGGGAAACCTGCTGCTCGTCGGTCTTATGGTTAAAAATAAGCGCGGAGCGGCGATATGGAAAAGGGCCGAGGCTCAAAGCCCCGACCCTTTATCGCATTGATGGCTATCGCTGCGTGTGGATGACAACCTAGAACGTCTGCTCGTAGTCGCTGTGCTTTTTGGCCGAACGCACCAGGAACTCCTGGTTGGTGTTGGTGCCCTTAAGACCCTTGATAAACGATGCGGCTGCGCGCTCGGTGTTGTTCATGCCGGCAAGAATGCGACGCAGGCCAAAGACAAACGGGCGCATCTGCTCGTCGACCAGCAGATCCTCGTTGCGCGTACCGGAGGCAACGGGGTCAATGGCCGGGAAGATACGACGGTCGGCAAGATCGCGGTCGAGCTTAAGCTCCATGTTGCCGGTGCCCTTGAACTCCTCAAAGATGACTTCGTCCATCTTGGAACCGGTGTCGATGAGGGCAGAGGCCAGGATGGTGAGCGAGCCACCGTTCTCGATATTACGGGCTGCGCCCAGGAAGCGCTTGGGCGGATACAGGGCCGCCGAATCGACGCCGCCCGAAAGGATGCGGCCCGAGGCGGGCGCCGCCAAGTTGTAGGCGCGGGCAAGACGCGTGATGGAGTCGAGCACCACCACGACATCGCCGCCCAGCTCCACGATGCGCTTGGCGCGCTCGATGACGAGCTCGGCCACGCGGGTGTGGTTGTCGGCGGGCATATCGAAGGTCGAGGCCACGACCTCGCCCTTAATGGAGCGCTGCATATCGGTGACCTCTTCGGGGCGCTCGTCGACGAGCCGGCAGATGAGGTGCACCTCGGGGTTGTTAATCGAGATAGACTGGCAGATCTTCTTGAGGATCGTGGTCTTGCCGGCCTTGGGCGGGGACACGATCAGGCCACGCTGACCCTTGCCGATCGGCGACACGATGTCGATGGCGCGACCGGTAATGGAGTCCTTGCCGTGCTCCATGCGCAGCGGCTCGTTGGGATAGACCGGAGTGAGGTCACCAAACTTGGGGCGGTTGCGAATCTGCTCGGGGTCTAGACCGTTGACGGTCGTGATTTTGGCGAGGCCGGCGCGCTTGTCGCCGCCGCGCGAAGGACGCAGCGAGCCCTCGATGACGTCGCCCGTGCGCAGGCGCGCGGAGCGGATGAGGTAGGCGGGCACGAAGGCGTCGTCGTTGGACTTCATGTAGCCATGGGCGTGGATGATGCCGGAGCTGTCCGGGCGAATCTGCAGAATGCCCTTGATGTCGCGGAAGCCCTCTGCCTTCGCGGCGGTGGTGTAGATCTCCTCGACGAGCTCGGCTTTCTTCTTGCCGGTCGTCTCGATCTCGAACTCCTTGGCCTTCTCGCGCAGTTCGGCGACCTTCATGGCAGCGAGCTCCTCACGCGAAAGCGTGGGCTCGGTGGGGGCGGCGTTGCGCTCCTTGTTGCGCTGTTTGCGATCGCGCTGGCGGTTGCGACGGTCGTTGTTGCGGTCGTCCTTGCGCTCGTTGCGCTCCTCGTTGCGCTTGTGCTGGCGACGGTTGGGGCGAGCGCCGTCTTCGGCCTCGGCGGGCGCGGCGCACTGGTTGCGGCGGCGTCGGCATTGGCCGCAGCGTCATCATGGCCTCGGCCCGGAATCGACCTGCGCTCGGCATCGCCTGCTGCTCGGACGCCTTGGCCTTAGCGGACTTCTTACGACCGCGCTTGGGCTTCTCGGACGCAGGCTGTTCGACGTCCTGGGGCTCGGCGGCATCAGTCGATGCATCGGCGGTCGTCTCGGCGGAATCCTCGGACGCACCCTTCTTGGCAGCCTTGGCCTTGGACGTGCGCTTAGCAGCAGTGCGACGGCTGCGACCGGGACGGACGTCGGCGGGCTCGACATCGGCGGGAGCAGCCTCGGAAGTCGTAGCATCCTGGACGGGCGCGTCGGCGGCGGTTGCAGACTCGGCGGTCGCCGCAGCATCCCGAGCGGCTGCAGCTGCGGCTGCGGCCTTCTCTGCCTCGACGAAGGCCTTGGGCTTGCGACCGCGACGGTGCGGGCGCAAAGCCGGATCGACAACGGGAACTTCGCTGGCCTCGACAGGCGCAGCGGACTCAGCAGGCGATGCGCCCTCCCTGCCGCGGAACGGACCGAAGCCTCGGTGAGCTCAGGGGTTACCTGATCGGCAACCTGCTCGGCCTTAGCAGCCGTGCGTCGGCGTGTGCGCGGTACCGGCTTCTCGGTCGGCTGGTCGGCGGCAGGCGTCTCAGGCACAGACGGAGCTGCAAGCTCGGTCAGAGCCGCGGCCTCACGCTCGGCAGCACGACGGCGGGCGCGCACCACCTGAGCCTCGCTAATCTGCGCCAACGCACGTGCCTGCGCGACCTCATCGGAAATCGGCGCCGAGGAGTCAGCTACAACGGTGCGCTTGGCGCGTGTCGTGCGCGTAGTACGGCGCTTGGGCTTGGTGACCTCCTCGCCGTCAGCGGCAGGCTTGGCCGCGCGGCGCGTGCGCTTGGGCTTTGCCGGAACAGCCTCCTCACCAGTTGCAGGAACGGCCTTCTCAGCCGTTGCAGGCGTAGGCGTCTCAGGAGCCGAGGCTTGCGCGGGCGCCGCGACCTGGTCCGACACAACCGGTGCAGCGGGAGCGGCTTGCGTCGTCGTTATTTCGTTTTCTTGCTGTTGATCAGACACAGTGTTTGCTCAACTTTCTTTTCAAGCCCTGTGATCACATGCTCCCTGCATAAACCTTCAGGGCGGCTAAACAGTCTAGCTCCGTCAAATACCGACGGACATCATTGATCTGTATCGAGATATTTGCGTCATATACGCAGCGTTAGTGTAACACAACCGCCGCCACCTGCAACTTAGTCATTGGGGACGTTCTTAAACGACTAGTCAAAAGGGGCACTCCTCCTCAAAAGCGCCTGAAATGTCACGTCAGAGGAGTGAAACCGTGACATCCGGAATGGCCGAGCCACGAATCGCGCCCATCTACTACGTTTACCCACGGGCCCCTGACCATACCCTTGTTTTTTCAAAAACAACGAGTCTGCTACCTGCGCTTTTAATATCGTACATTTCGGCATGGTTCGGGATATGCGTCCAAACGTAGGAGATGAGCCCAATTCGTGGCGGACGGTATCCCACCACCCCTCCACGAGACAAAAATGATCCGTTTCCCCCGTCCCCAAGGGACGGTTTTCAAAACTATGCCGGATTACGGGGCCAGAATGCTGCAAGCCAACCATACCCTGCATTTTCAAGAAACAATAAGCCATCTACCTGCGGGTTTAATTTTGCTATTGGCACCATGGTCGCCAGTTGGCGATTCAGCCCCGTAAACCGGTATAGTTGCGATTTGGTAGCATTTCCCGGCAAACCAAATAGTCTCACCAAACGCAAAAAGCCCGACCTCCGTGGGAGATCGGGCTTTCAAGGCTCAGTTAAACCAAACCTGCGCGGTCAAATGACCCGTAGCTTACATCTGCTCGGGAGCGGAGACACCAACAAGGGTGAGCACCAGGGCGAGCGTCACGCGGACGGCGTCGCAAGCGGCCAGACGGGCGCGCGAAAGCTCGGGGTCGACGGGACGGCCCTCGCTCGGCAGAACCTGGCAGGCAGCGTAGAAGCTGTGGAAGTCGCCGGCGAGTTCCTCGGCAAAGTGCGTCAGACGGAACGGGGCGCGGTCGCGAGCGCAGCTGGCGATGAGGTCGGTGAGCTCGTTGAGCTTACGCGAAAGGGCGAGCTCGGTCGGGTCGGTCAGCAGCGAGTAATCGACGTTCTCACCGATGGCCTTGGCGGCGACGGCCTTCATGCCCATCTCGTCAGCCTGCTCGGGCGTAACGTCAGCGGCACGACGCAGGATGGAGCACACGCGGGCGTGAGCGTACTGCACGTAATAGACCGGGTTGGAGTTGTCGCGCTTCTTGACGGCCTCGATATCGAAGTCGACCATCTGGTTGGAGCTCTTGGAGATGAGCGTGTAACGAGCGGCGTCGGAGCCAACCTCGTCGACGAGCTCCTGCAGGGTCACCATGGTGCCCTTGCGCTTGGACATACGGACGGGCTTGCCGTTACGCAGCAGGTTGACGAGCTGGCCCAGCAGAACCTCGAACTTGCCGGGGTAACCCAAGGCATCGCAGACGCAGCGGACGCGCTCGATGTAGCCGTGGTGGTCGGCGCCCCAGATGTCGATGACGTGGTCGACGCGCTGGAACTTATCCCAGTGATAGGCGACGTCGGAGGCAAAGTAGGTGTACTCGCCGTCGGACTTGATCAGCACGCGGTCCTTGTCGTCGCCCAGGTCGGTGGAGCGGAACCACAGGGCGCCGTCCTTGGTGTAGAGGTAGCCCATCTTGTCGAGCTTCTCAAAGGCGCGGTCGACGGCGGAGGTGCCGGCGGTCTCACCCTCGGTGTCCTTCACATACAGCGAGCGCTCGGAGAACCAACGATCGAAGTCGCAGTTAACGGCATGGCAAAGGTCGCGCATGTTGTCGACCATCTTTACATAGCCGCGCTCGCGGAAGCTCTCCATGCGCTCCTGCGGATCGGCGTTGACCCACTTATCGCCGTCGGTGCGCCAGAACTCGGCGGCCTCGTCGATGATGTAGTCGCCGCCGTAGGAGTCCTTGCCCAGAGTCTCGGCAAAGTTGTCCTGATACGGATGGGCCTCGGGATGCTCGTCGTTCTCATCGGCAACAAAGGCGTCGCGGTCGGCGATCAGCAGCTTGTGAGCCTCGTCGATATCCACGCCCTGCTTGGCGATGATGTCGGCAAGCTGCATATAGCGCGTGCTGATGGAGTTGCCGAAGGTGTTCATCTGAGAGCCGTGGTCGTTAATGTAGAACTCACGCTGGATATCGTAACCGGCGTGGTCCATCACACGGCAAAGGGAGTCGCCCAGAGCGGCCCAGCGGCCATGGCCGATGTGCATGGGGCCGACGGGGTTGGCGGAGACGAACTCGACCTGGGTCTTCAGGCCGCCACCGACGTTGGACTTAGCGAAGTCCATACCCTTCTCGCGAGCCTCGCCAAAGATGGCATTCTTGACGGCAACGGAGAGGTAGAAGTTGATGAAGCCGGGGCCTGCGATCTCGACCTTCTCGATCGCGGGGTCCTCGGGCATATGGGCAACGATGGCCTCGGCGATCTTGCGCGGGGCGCAATGGGCCAGCTTGGCGGACTTCAGGGCCATGGTAGAGGTCCACTCGCCATGAGAAGTGTCAGCCGGTCGCTCGATAGCGCAATCGTCAAGTTCAAATGCGGAAAGGTCGCCGGCCTCCTGGGCCGCAGCAAGCGCAGCGCGTACCAGCTCTTCAATCTTCTCGGGCATAGATCCTCCTTGTGTTAAAGCCCCCGAGCTCTTGGTCACTCGTAGGGCAAAAGCCAGAGTTTGTAGCACTCTATCACAAGCGACGGGCACTGTCGCAGGGTAAAGCCAATCGATATTGCATATGCACAAAATTGACTACAGCTTGTATGGAGTCACTCAAAGATGCCAGTCTGCCTGCAGATTATGCAGGCGTTGAAAATGCATAAAGGTGTGAATGAGCTGCGCCTGTTATCGAATACTCTTACCTATCGGAGTTGTGTGCTTTTCCTGCATAAAGTAAGGGTTTGCGCACGTCAGCGTGTTATTCTAGACATACGTAAATTCGTATAAGTTGGAGGTAGCATGTTCTCAATCGGTCAACACGTCATTCATCCGGGTCAGGGAGTCTGCACCGTCGTCGGTTTTAGGGACGACACACCGCAGCCCATGCTACTGCTCGAGACCAAGCAGGGACATGCGCAGACGATCCTCATGTACCCCGTGGCGCAGGCCGACCGTTTGCACGCCGCCATCTCGCAGCAAGATGCCGAGCACCTGCTGAGCCACTATGACGAGCTGGAGTGCGACACTTTTACCGAGCGCAACAGTTCACTTGAGGAGACGCACTTTAAGCAGCAGCTCAAGCTGGGCGCGCCCGAGACGGTCCGCGTGGCAAAGACCATGATGCACCGCATTCGCCAGGCCGAGGAAGCTGATAAAAAACCCAGCTCCTACTACATGCGCGTACTCAAGGAGGCCAAACGCCGCTCCATCGAGGAGTTCGCCGTGGCCTTGGGCGTCACCGAGGAGGCCGCCGAAGCCCGCCTAGCCCAAGCCGCCCTCAACTAACCCATCCGCGCCAAAAACCACCACAAAGGGGACAGGCACCTTTGTGGTGGTTTTCTTGTTCTAGTAGTATTCATTCTTATCGATACCCACGAGCACAAGGAGTCTCTTATGGCAGAGCCGCTTACCGCCGGAATCACCCGCGACCGCGCGTTCGAACTGCTCAACGAGCACAACAAGGACCCGTTCCACATCACCCATGGCGAGACGGTCGAGGGCACTATGCGCTACTTTGCGCGCGAGTTCGACCCCGAGAACGAGGAGTTTTGGGGCATCGTCGGTCTGCTGCACGACCTGGATTGGGAGGAGCATGAGGACGACCCCATGAACCACACCATCTATGCTGCCGAGATTCTTGAGGGCGAAGGTGCGTCTCCCGAGCTCATTCGCGCCATCCAGACGCACACGTCCGACTTCAACACCTCGCTGCCCAAGCCCGAGCTGCAGATGGAAAAGATCTTGTTTGCCTGCGATGAGCTCACCGGTCTGATCGGCGCTGCAGTCATCATGCGCCCGAGCAAGAGCGTTATGGACTTTACGACCAAGTCGCTCAAGAAGAAGTTCAAGGACAAACGCTTTGCCGCCGGCTGCTCGCGCGACGTGATTTCGCAGGGCGCCGAGATGTTGGGCTGGGAGCTCCCCGAGCTCTTTGACCGCACGATCGCGGCCATGCAGTCCTTCGCCCCCGACCGAGATACCTTCCAGGCCTAACCGTCAACGCCACCTAAATCCACCACAAAGGGGACAGGCACCTTTGTGGTGGTTTTTGTTTGCGCGGGCGTTAGGGGCGGACCTGGCCGGTGCCGCGGAGCTTGTATTTGTAGGTGGTGAGGGCCTCGGCGGCAAAGGGGCCACGGGCGTGGAGTTTTTGGGTCGAGATGCCGATCTCGGCGCCCAGGCCAAACTCGCCGCCGTCGGTGAAGCGCGTGCTGGCGTTGGCGTACACGGCCGAGGCATCGACCGCATCCAGGAAGCACTCGCAAGCATCCGTGTCCTCGGCAACGATGGCCTCGGAGTGCATCGTGCCGTAGCGGTTGATGTGTGCGATGGCCTCGTCCTCGTTTGCCACGACCTTCACGCTCATCTCGAGCGCCAGGTACTCGCGACCCCAGTCCTCCTCAGTCGCGGCGACGTAGTTGTCGCCCTCGGCAAGCCCAGCGTCGGCGCATGCGGCGCACGTGGCCTCGTCGCCGTGAATGAGCACGCCGTGGTCGTGCAGCACGGCAACGACCGCCGGCAAAAACGAATCTGCCACGGCACGGTCGACCAGCAGCGACTCGGCGGCATTGCACACGCCTACGCGCTGGGTCTTGGCATTAACGATAATGTTGAGCGCCTTATCAAAGTCGGCGGATTCATGCACGTAGATGTGGCAGTTGCCAGTGCCCGTCTCGATCACCGGCACAAGCGACTCGCGCACGCAGCGCTGGATCAGGCCTGCACCGCCGCGCGGAATGAGCACGTCGACGACACCGCGGAGCTTCATGAGCTCGCCAGTGGCCTCGCGGTCGGTGGACTCGATCATCGACACGGCCTCGCGCGGGAAGCCCTTGGCCTCGAGCGCATCGGCCAGCAGCTCGGCAATCATGGCACACGAGTGATAGGCCAGCGAGCCGCCGCGCAGAATGCAGGCGTTGCCGGTGCGGATGCAGATGCCCGCGGCATCGGCCGTCACGTTGGGGCGCGCCTCATACACTATGGCGACCAGACCCAGTGGCACACTCACGCGGGTCAGGTCCACGCCGCTTGCGAGTATACGGTGGTCGAGCACGCGGCCCACGGGATCGGGCAGCTCGGCGAGCTTTTCCAGGCCGGCGGCCATGCCCTCGACGCGCTCGGGCGTCAGCAGCAGGCGATCGAGCAGTCCGGCCGAGGTACCCGCATCGCGCGCAGCGGACATATCGAGCTCGTTGGCGGCGACGATGGAGTCGACACCGTTGCGCAGTGCTGCGGCCATGGCGCGCACGGCCTCCTGGCGCTGCTCATCGCTCGCCGTGGCAAGCGAGGCCGACGCTGCCTTGGCGGCAACGGCAAGATCGTAGACATACGTGGCTATATCGACCGACATGGGCGGCCCTTTCTCCTAGAAGTTTGCAACCATGGTAGCCGATTTGCGCATGGCCTCGCCCGCGGCGGTAGAATTGGTCAACCCGAAACACCGCAACGAACGGAAGTCTCACATGGCCCTCATCACTTCGTACCACGTCCCCGGCCTTTACGTCGAGGACCACAGCATCGACGTCCCCCTTGACTGGCGCGGCCTGGAGCCGATGCTCCTGGCCGTCGGCAGCACCATGCGCCGCGGCGCTATGCCGGCACCCATCGCCGGCGCGCCCGAGAGCATCAAGCTCTTCTACCGCGTGGTTTGCGCGCCCGACCGCATCAACGACGATCTGCCACTGCTCCTGTTTTTGCAGGGCGGCCCCGGCGGCGAGAGCCCGCGTCCGCTGACGCCCACAAGCGACGGCTGGATCGAGGAGGCCGTCAAGCACTTCCGCGTGGTCCTTCCCGACCAGCGCGGCACCGGACGCAGCAGCTGCGTGGACGGGCGCACGATTGCCGCCTTGGGCGATCGCGCCGAGGCAGCAGGCGCCAATGCGGCCCGCTCGCAGGCGGACTTCCTCAAGCGCCACCTCGCCAGCTCCATCGTGCGCGATTTTGAGTACCTGCGCCTAGTGGGCTTTGGCGGCAAGCCGTGGGTCACGCTCGGCCAAAGCTACGGCGGTTTTTTGACGCTGAGCTACCTGTCGCTCTTCCCCGAGGGCGTGGCGGCGAGCTTTACCTGCGGCGGAATCCCCCACGTGCCGGCGAGCGCAAGCGAGGTCTACGCGCACACCTTCCCGCGCATGGCCGCCAAGACGCAGCAGTATTATGACCGCTATCCCGCTGACGTCGAGCGCGTGGCAGCCCTGGCCGATGCGCTCGAGGCTCAGAAGCCCGTGCTGCCCGACGGCTCGCCGATGACGGTCGAGCGCCTACAGCTCATGGGCAGCGACTTTGGCATGAAGCCAAGCTTTGAGCGCATGCATTGGACTATCGATCACGCTTTTGTTACTGGCGACGGTACGCTGAGCTGCGGCTCCTCGGTATCCGACAGCTTTTTGATGCGCGCCTTCGAGCGCACCAACACACGCACGAACCCGCTGTACTGGACACTGCAGGAGTTTATCTACGCCGACGGCGACACCATGCCCATTCGCTGGGCCGCAGCAGAGGAGAAGGCCCATCGTGCCGAGTTCGACACACTCGCGCGCCCGCTCATGTTTACCGGCGAGGCCATGTTCCCGTGGATGTTCGAGCAGATGCCCGAGCTCAAGCCCTTCAAGCCCGCCATGGACCTGCTGATGGAAGACACCAGCTGGGACAAGATCTACGACCCGCAGCGACTGGCGTGCAACGAGGTGCCCCTGCAGGCCGCGGTGTATTTCGACGACATGTACGTGGATTCGGGCCTGCAGCTTGATACGCTCAGCCGCGTGGGCAACTCGCATGCCTGGGTGACCAACGAGTTCGAGCACGATGGCCTGCACGGCAGCGTGGTGTTCAAGCACCTCTTCAACGAAGCCCTCAACCGAGGAGACCTGCGCCAGATCTTCTAGCAAAGGAGTGTCCCCACCTGCCGGCACAAAAAGAACGTCCCCAAGTGCCGAACAAGTGCCGGCAACGACAATGCCGCAGGTAGAGAACGGAAAGCGAAAACGCCCCTAAGCGAGCAAGGTGACGTGAAAGAGGAGGGCATTGACCTTTTGGTCATGCCCGACGATTGAACGTCAGATTGCCGCTTAGGGGCGTTTGCAGCGTCGACCCGTTAGGCGAAGACGATCAGATTATCCCTGTGTATCGCCGGCTTCTCGGCCAGATCTGCGAGCAGGCGGTTGCTGGCAATCTGGTCCTGGCGGCGTCCTGCCGCAAGCTCCAGCACGTCCGAATCAGCCTCGGCGATACCGCGAGCAACGACCATGCCGCTCGGGTCGCACACGTCGAGCACATCGCCCTCGGCAAAATCTCCATCGACCTGGCGAATGCCCACCGCGAGCAGCGATGAGCCACGGCTGACCAGCGCCTTCGCAGCGCCGTCGTCAACCGTTACCGAGCCATGTGCCTTGTCACCCAGCGCGATCCACAGCTTGCGGGGCGCAATATCCAGGCGCTCCGCCGGCGGGTCGAACAGCGTGCCCACGCTCTCGCCACGGGCCAGACGCACGAGCGCATCGGGCTCCTCGCCCGAGCAGAACACGCGCGGACTGCCGGCCGTCATCAAAACGCGGCTCGCGCGAATCTTGGTGATCATGCCGCCGGTGCCCACCGAGTGGAAGAATCGCCCGCCGAGGCAATAATCTTGGCATCGATCTTATGCACGACCGGGACAACTCGGCCGTGGGGTCCTCATGCGGATTGGCGGTATAGAGGCCATCGATGTCCGAGAGCGTCACGCACAGATCGGCAGAAACCAGGCAGCTCACAAGCGCCGCCAGGTGTCGTTGTCGCCGAACTTGATCTCATCGACGGTAACGGTATCGTTCTCGTTGACGACCGGCACCACGCCCAGCTCCACCAGGCGCAGCAGGGCGTCGCGCGCGTGCAGGTAGGACGTGCGGCGCGCCGTGTCGTGACGCGTGAGCAGCACGAGCGAGGTGAGCAGGTCGCGCGCATGGAACTCCTCGTCGTAGGCCGACGAGATGATGCACTGACCGGCCGAGGCGCAGGCCTGCAGGCTCGGCAGGTCGCCGACCGGCTTGCGGTCGAAGCCCAGCACGGGATAGCCGCAGGCAATGGCACCCGAGCTCACCACGACCAGGCGCCAGCCAAGCTCGCGCAGCGCTGCGGCCTGGTCGGCAAGCCCGCCGATAAAGGCGCGGTTGACCTTGCCATCGGCACCCACCACCGTGGACGAACCGATCTTTACCACCATCGTTTTATAAGAAGTCGTCATACGTCAAACCAATCAACTGTTCAGCGAACGGCCGAGCTGGCGGCCAAGGGAGCGTGACTCGCCCCTACCGCCCAAGGAATTAGTGAGCCCAGGGAAAGGCAGAGGCCGCGGCCATGTTCTTGCGCACGAGCTCGTCGCGCACCTGAGCCAGGCCCTGCTCCATGCCCACCACATAGGTCTGCGGGTACAGGAAGCGCTTGAAAGCTGCGTCCAGATGATCGAGCGCCCAAGCACAGCGCTCGCGCGCGTCCTGGATGCTCTCACGCGGAGCCACCGCACTGCCATCGCGCACGATCGGCACCAGCAGCTCGCGATACTCAAGTTCGGACACGTCGGTCACCAGGGCGGCATCATTCACGGCCACGAGGGTATTGCCGCGCGCGGCGCCCTCCCCCGCCAGACGGTCCTCGTCGTAGATCATGTCGCAGACCGGGCCGCCAAAGCCGTCGTAATAACGGCGCACGCGTTGCACACCCGGGATCGTGCGCTTGTAGGGCTGCTCGGAGAGCTTGACCACCGGCGTCCATGGATCTACCTCGCTCGCACGGCGGGCGGAAAGCTTGTACACGCCACCCAGCGCCGGCTGGTCATAGCAGGTCGCAAGCTTGGTACCCACGCCAAAGCTATCGATGGGCGCGCCCTGGTCGAGCAGCGACTGAATCGTGTACTCATCCAGATCGTTAGAAACCGAGATCCCCACATAGGGCAGGCCCTCGGCATCAAAACGGCCGCGCACATACTTGGAGAGCTTGGCGAGGTCGCCGGAGTCGATGCGAATAGCCGACAGACGCTCGCCTGCCGCCTCCATCTCCTTGGCAACCGTAATGGCATGCTCGCAGCCCTCACGTACGTCGTAGGTGTCGATGAGCAGCGTGCAGTTCTTGGGACTCGACTTGGCAAAAGCCCGGAATGCCTCGAGCTCGGAATCGAAGCTCATCACCCAGCTGTGCGCATGCGTGCCAAAGACGGGAATACCGTAGCGGCGGCCGGCGAGCACATTGGATGTAGAGGAGCAGCCGGCAACGTAGCTCGCGCGCGCGACGGCCAGCCCGCCATCGGGACCCTGGGCGCGGCGCAGGCCAAACTCGGCAACGGGACGGCCGTCCGCCGCCAGCACCACGCGCGCCGTCTTGGTGGCGACAAGCGTCTGGAAGCCGACAATGTTGAGCAACGCCGTTTCGAGCAGCTGGCACTCCAGCGCGGGGCCGGTGACGCGCACCATGGGCTCGCGCGGAAAGACGAGCTCGCCCTCGGGCACGGCGTCAATGTTCACATGCGCGCGGAAGTTGCGCAGGTAGTCGAGGAATGCGGGCTTAAACATCGAGCCGCCGGCCGGAGCCTGGAGCGAAGCTAGATAGTCGATGTCCTCGGGCGTAAAGCGCAGGTTCTCGACAAGCTCGGGCAGCTCGGCGGTGCCGCACATGACGGCATACGCGCTGCCGAAGGGATGGTCGCGGTAAAACGCCGTAAAGCAACCCTGCTCATTGGCCTTGCCGCTCTCCCACAGGCCCTGGGCCATAGTGAGTTCGTACAGATCAGTGAGCATTGCAATGTCGGTGGGATGCGAGATGTCGGTCAAAGCCATGGGGCGACCTTTCGGATGCGTTGTGCAGAGGTTGAGGGTTGGCGAGGCGGGCGTGCGGGCATGGAGCCCAGCGCGAACAGGCTAAAGCAGGCCCATGCTGGTCAGGATCGTGTAGCCCATAAAGATGACAAACGCGATGAGGGCAAGGACAATGATGATTTTTTGAGCCGGCGCCATACCGGGGATCTCGTTCTCACCCGCAGGCTCCTTGGAGGTAACCATGCGCTGGGCAAAGCTCATCTCGTCACGGCTCGGCTTGGGATCGACGGACTTGGGACGAGCGGCCTTTTTAGGCTGAGGTTTGGGCGCGGCAGGTGCAGGCTTCGCAGCAGCGGGCTTGGGTGCGGGCGCGGGCTTGGGCTCGGATGCAACCTTCGCAGCGGCCTCCTCGGCCTTCTCGCGCTCGGCACGCAGGGCGGCCAACTCCTCACGCTCGCGGCGTGCCTCTTCCTGGGCCTCGCGACGAGCTTTCTCGGCGCGGAGCTCTTCCAACTCGGCGCGTTCCTCGGCAGACAGTGGTTGGGACTCAAGCTCGGCCATGGTACAGCCCTTTCTTTTAAAAAAAGCCGCCGACACAATGTCAGCGGCTTATCAAATCCAAGGGTGGAGACGAAGGGAGTCGAACCCTCGGCCTCTGCCATGCGACGGCAGCGCTCTCCCAACTGAGCTACGTCCCCAGGACAAGTTGATATTTTACCTACGGCTCGCCAACTGTCAACGCCCAATACCCAGTCTTTTTGGGACGCGGCTATTTTGACAACTTTTCGAGCAGGCGATCCTCTCGATGATTTTTTAAGGCTCTGTTAGACCAGGATTGACATACATGTGTCCCCACGGTGCCATATCGTT
>JBKWEB010000030.1:0-22281 GCA_046976245.1 Collinsella sp.
GGTTTAAGAAATAGCCGCGAACAGGCCCCGAGTTCCCTGTGGAGCTCGGGGCCTGTGTCTTTTGCGCGCTGGAATTCGTGCGTTAGAGGTCCGCGATCAGGGCTTCGGCACAACGGATGCCGTCGGTGGCCGCGCTCATGATGCCGCCGGCATATCCAGCTCCCTCACCACAAGGGTAGAGGCCCGGGGTCGACACGGCATGGCACGTTCGGTCTCGGGTGACAGTGACCGGTGAGCTCGAACGAGTCTCCACGCCGGTAAGAACGGCATCGGGACGGTCGTAGCCTCGTAGCTTTTTTCCGAGTAGGGGAAGTCCCAGGCGGAGCGACTCGACGATATGCTGCGGCAGGGCTTCGTCAATTGTCGTCCAGGTCACACCGAGCGGATAGGTGGGCTTTACCTTTCCGGGCGCCTTGCTGGCGCGTCCTGCGAGGAAATCTCCGACGAGTTGTGCCGGTGCGTTCCAGTTGGAACCGCCCAGGCGATAGGCGGCCGCCTCGCAGGCGCGCTGGAGCTCGATGCCGGCGAGCGGGTCATCGTTGGGAAGGTCCTCAGGCGTGACGTTAACGAGCAGGGCGGCGTTTGCGTTGCGTCCGTCGCGGGCATTGAGGCTGGCGCCGTTGACGCACAGGTGGCCCTGCTCGGAAGAGGCGGCGACAACCTGCCCGCCGGGGCACATGCAAAACGAGAACACGCTGCGGCCGTTGGGAAGATGGGCGACGAGCTTGTAGGGGGCTGCTCCGAGGGCAGGATGTCCCGCCAAGGCTCCATATTGGGCTCGGTCGATGTCGCGCTGCGGATGCTCGATGCGAACGCCCATGGCAAAGGTCTTTTGTGCGAGGGCCACGTTGTGGTCCTTAAGGAGCTCAAAAATATCGCGAGCAGAATGCCCACAGGCGAGGATGAGGTGCTTTGTTTCGATTGGCTCGTAAGCGGCGTCTTGGGACGATTGGACATCGATACCGGTGATGGCGCCAGACGCGTCGGTGCGAATGTCGACGAGCTTCGTTCGATAACGGACGACACCTCCGAGCTGCTCGGTGCGCTGGGATATAGCGGTGACAACCTTGGGAAGGATGTCGGAGCCAATGTGCGGCTTGGCATCCCACAGAATATCGCGGGGCGCACCCGCCTCGACGAAGGTTTCGAGGATAAGGCGATGGGCGGGATTTTTTGTTCCCGTATTGAGCTTGCCGTCCGAGAAGGTCCCCGCGCCGCCCAGACCAAACTGAATATTGCTCTCGGGGTCGAGGATGCGCTCCTTTAGAAAGAGGTCGATCGCCTGCGAGCGGCGAAATGCCGGGTCGCCGCGCTCGATAAGCAAGGGCTTAAGACCTGCTTCGGCGAGCGTGAGCGCAGCGAAAAGGCCGGCGCATCCGGCGCCGACAACGACGGGGCGCTCTTTGGATGCGTCGGAAATGGGGGAGGGGAATGAAGGCTCATCGTCTTCTATCGCGCGTACGAGCGAGCGGTCACGTTCGGAAACGCTGTCGACCGCTTCTCGCTCGAGGTGGGGACTGGTCAGCTCAACACGAAAGCTCAGGATAAAATGGACGTCTCGTTTTTTGCGAGCGTCGATTGACTTGCGGTGGAGCTCGATGGACTTGATCTCGGAGTCTTTGCAACGTAGGACGCGCTTGGCGACTCGCTTGCCAACAATGAGGCAGGCATTTTCATCGCCGGCTTCATCGAGCGAAGCGTTGACTTGGGTGATTTCGATCATCGAGGTCTCCTTAGAGGCAAGAAAGAGGCCGTCCGGTATCCCAGACGGCCCGAATGCGTTTTTGATTATAGACTGCGCGGCTACAGGCTGCTTGCAGCGCGAATGCCCGAGAGCCATGCCCACGCAAGGTTAAAGCCTCCGCAATCGGCGTCGATGTCGAGCGCTTCGCCGCAGACGTAAAGCGGGGCGTCGACAACGCTGCGCGCGCGTAGACTGGGTGTTGAGATACTCTCGACAGATACGCCACCACGCGTGACCTGTGCCGAGCGCTCCTCGGCTGTTCCCTCAACGAGCAACTTAAAGTGCTTGAGGATCGAGACCAGGTGGATGACATCGTTGGAGCCTGGATGGCACTGCTCGAACGCCGTGCAGACGACGCGGGAGAGTTGCGGGGCGAGCATGCCGTCGAGCCAACGGGGATCGCGGGGCGAAAAGCCGCCGAGCAGCTCAACGCGCCGGTTGAGCATATCGAGCAGCTCGTCTTTGGAGAGGTCGGGGAAAACGTCGAGCAGGATCGTATCACCGCGCTGGATACGACGGGAGAGGTTGAAGACAGCGACGCCCGAGATGCCGAAGGCTCGAAACAGGACTTCACCGTCTTCGTGCCAGAGCTCATTATGATTGCGGGCGAGCGTCAAGCGGGCGCGGACGCGCAGGCCGTCCAACGTCTTGAGTGCCGCCCGATCGCCGACGACCGTTGCCGATACGGGGCAGAGGATGGGGCGCAGCGAAGTGAGGGGGAGGCTAAACGTATCGGCGATACCGGTGGGGTTGCCACCCGTGGCGATAATTACGGCATGTGCCTCCAGGGCCTCGTTCTTGCGAGGGACATCGGCGAGCGCTTTCCGAAGCGAGCGGAGCTCCGTTTTTCGGTCGTCGTGCTTTTTTGCCTTGAGCGCCCGCGCTGGACGGTCTATTTGGAGTGTCCAGCCTTCGGAAGCTTTGTGCGCCGAGGCAACGTTGGCTCCGCAGATTAAGGTAATACCTAGGCGGTCGCAAACGTTGAGAAGCGCGTCGCGCACCGATTCTGCGCGAAGGGAGCGCGGGTATAGCCGGCCTTCCTCGGAGGTTGTCATGATGCCCAGCGAGGAGAAGAAACCCATAAGCTCTTGTTCGGGTTGGGGGCCCATGACAGATTCGACGAATGCGGGGTGGTTATACCGCTGAGGATCAATCGATTCGTTGGAGAGGTTGCAGCGGCCGTTACCGGTCGCAAGGAGCTTTAGGCCGCAGGCGACATCGCGCTCAACGATGCAGACGCTTTTGCCAGCACGTGCGGCCGTAATGGCGGCGGCGAGGCCTGAAGCCCCGCCGCCGATTACCAGGACGTCATAGAAGGCGCTCGTGTTCACTTAGGCCTCGTCGGTCTCGTGCGGGGTAATAGCCTCGACGGCAGAGACTGCCTTGGGCAACATGCCATCGGGCAGCGCGGTCTCAACCTCGCCCTTATCGCAGGCCTCGGCGAGTGCCGGATTAATGGGAAGCGTGCCCAAGATGTCGAGGTTATAGCGCTCTGCGACCTCGGGGAGCTTGCTTTTGCCAAAGACCTCGATCTTCTTGCCGCAGTCGGGGCACTCGATATAGCTCATGTTCTCGACGATGCCCAGAATGGGGACGTTCATCTTCTCGGCCATGTTGACCGCCTTGGCGACGATCATCGAGACCAGGTCCTGCGGGCTCGTGACGATGACGATGCCGTCGACGGGCAGCGACTGGAAGACGGTGAGCGCGACGTCGCCTGTTCCCGGAGGCATGTCGACCAGCAGGTAGTCGATGGGGCCCCACGAGGTCTCGCTCCAGAACTGCCTAATGGCGCCTGCGATGACCGGACCGCGCCAAAGGACGGGGTCGGTCTCGTTTTGGAGCAGAAGGTTGGAGCTCATGACCTTGACGCCGTGCTCGGAGATTTCGGGCAGCATGAGGTTGCCAAGGGCATGGACGTGGCGTCCGCTCATGCCGAACATCTTGGGGATAGAGGGACCGGTGATGTCGGCATCGAGGACGCCGACCTTGTGGCCGTGACGGGCAAGCTCGGTGGCGATGGCACCGGTGACAAACGACTTGCCGACACCGCCCTTGCCGGAAAGCACGGCGATGACGCGTTTGACCTCGGACAGCGTGTTCTCCTCAAATTGCGACGGCGACGTTTGTCCGCCGGCGGCCTGTGCGTGCTCGCAACCCATGTATGACTCCTTTGTATATGTTGGGGCCGGAGCCCCGTGATGTGACACGAGCGTCATTGTACCCTCGTTTGCGAGCGGGAGTCATTTGCGATGCATTTGGGCCGAGCGTGCTTGCAATACGATGGGCCCAAGCGAATGGGCGGGCTTACTGAACTTTGCTGGCAAACTCGAGGTATTGCATGCGCTGCAGCTTGTCGATCGTCGAGGTGTATGGGCTGTCTTCAGATTCCAAGTTGTAGCGCAGCCCGTCGGCACCGAGATAGCCGGCGACATTGATGGTGGGCACATCTGACCTTGTTGCAAGCAGGGCCTTTTGATAGTCGGTGAGCGGGGCGCCGATCTTATTAAGGGTAATGGCTGCAATCTCGTTTGCCCCGACGGTGTCGTAGACGTTGAGCTCGGTATTGCCGGCGATTTCATAGTTAGCCCAGACGAAATAGGTTGACTGATAGACACGGAAAGCGTGGCTTGCCGTATCTTCCTGAGGGTACAGCTCGTCGTTGAGAGTCGTTGCGGCGCTCGGCTGATGGTCGCCAAAAAAGACAAGAACAACCGGTCTGCCGATATTGCGGAGCTCGTTGATAAAGTACTCGAGGTCCCGGTCGGATGCGTTGATGCAGGTGAGATAGGTGTTGAGCGCGCTATTGGCGCCCTCGCTGGCTCCCTCGACCCAATAGTTTGTCAGCTCTTCGGCGGGAACGGTGCCATAGTCGTAGCCGCCGTGATTTTGCATCGTGACGTCAAAGATGAACTGCGGCGCTTCGTCGGTTCTAAGCAGGTCGAGTATCTTGTCGTAGGTGGCGTAGTCGCATACGCCGGCATGGTAACAGGGCGCACCTTCGAAATCGCCGATTGAAAGAAAGTCTCCAAAGCCCAGCTGCTGATAGATCTTATCTCGATGGTAGTTGACGGGGTTTTGCGGGTGCATAGCGGTAGCGGTATACCCAAGCTCTTTAAGGTCCTTTGCCAGGCTGTTGACGCCATTCATCTGATACAGCTGATAGGGGATCTTGCCTAATCCGACAAAGGCCGTTGTCGCTCCGGTCAAAAATTCGAATTCGGAGTTTGCCGTTCCGCCACCGGTGACCGAAGCGAGCATGGTGCCGCGAACAAGTGTGTCGGGAAGCGAGTTGTAGAAAGCGGGGCCGGTGTACCCGGCCGCCTGGAGCTGCTCAAAGCACGAAAGGTCGCTAAAACTCTCGTTCATGACGGCAACAATCGTCGGCTTGATTTCATTGAACTGGGCAACGGCAGCCGCGCGCTGCTCGCTCGAGCCATACGTGCTGTCGTAGGCGGCGGCGAGCTCCTGCTCGATGCTCTGCGCCTCATCGGGCGTATAGCCTTCGGGCTTCTCAATGGGCAACTCGTTGACCATTTCGGTGAACGAAGTGATAAAACCCTGAGACGTATATGTGGTGATGGGCTGCCAACGGTCAAATCCAAAATCCAGCGCCTGCTCCAAGTCGATGCTGGAAAAGCCTGAGAGCCCCACAACGGTCACTAGCAGAAAAGCGCAGAGGTTAGCGGCGATTGCGGGGAAGACATGGGTGGGCGTACGGAGCTTTCGCGGTCGGATAAGCGAAAGAAGCCCCAGGGAAATCTCCAGCAGGGCGAGAGAGGTTACGATTCCGGCGGTAAAGGTAAACTCGTATCCCTCGCTCACTTCCATTGCGGTGCCAAGGGCCAAGATATCGCTTGGCAGGATGGCTTCGCCTTTAAACGTTATGACGAAGTGCTCGGCAATGCCAAGGATGCAACAGGCGACGGGCACGAGGGCCATGACGCCTCCATGACGCTGTCCCAGCAAATAAAGGGAGAGCAGAACCGTCGCGAGCAGCCCGACGGAAAACCCGAATGAGTTGGCGGGAATGCGATAGAACGTTTCGTTACAGGCAATTTCGAGTGAAACGAACGAGAGCGCTGAAACAGCGGCGATGACAAGGATGTCACGGCAAATACAGGCAACCGTTCCCGTCGCAAGATCGGTTTGGTCGATAAGTCCCGAAACCAAGGGTTCGACAAGAAGTATGACGGCGGCAGCACCGAGCGCCGAATAAGAAAGGACCCATAGGGAACTGTCCTCATTTACGAGCAATTGATTCGTAATCCATGCAGCTACCACGCCGAGCGGGATGAGGAGCGTCGCGCACCAAAAGACGCGGGCAATGGGCGGCTTTTCATTGTGTTTGATTGAAAAATACACGCGCACGACGACGGTGGCCACGATAAGGACGGCGATGAATATGGGCAGATTGGCCATGTCGCTCGAAGTGATTTCAAGGGGGATATCTTCGGTCATGGACGTTCCTCTGTTACAGCAAACTAAGTTCAGTATTAGATTACTGTAACCTCTCCACGGTATTTCGAGAAACAAAGCACCCGATACGCAAAGCTAAAGGTTTGCGAATCTTGTATTACGAACATCTGTGCGCGTCGAGTGCGCTAAACTCATCGGCAGTATGATTCGATGCAATAGGAGGCAAGGAGCTTCCATGTCTGATTCTTCTATCGTTATTCGCGGCGCTCGTGAGCACAACCTCCGCGATATCGATGTTTCCATTCCGCGTGACCAACTCGTGGTCATTACCGGTCTTTCTGGCTCGGGCAAGAGCTCGCTGGCATTTGACACTATCTATGCCGAGGGCCAGCGTCGATACGTCGAGAGCCTTTCGAGCTATGCGCGCCAGTTCTTGGGCCAGATGGACAAACCCGACTTGGATTCAATCGACGGCCTTTCGCCGGCGGTGTCGATCGACCAAAAGACGACGTCTAAAAACCCTCGCTCGACGGTTGGCACCGTAACCGAGATTTATGACTATCTGCGCCTGCTGTTCGCCCGTGTGGGCACCCCGCACTGTCCCGAATGCGGCCGCGTCATTGAGCGCCAGACGACCGACCAGGTTGCCGACAAGGTCTTGGCGGCGGGGGAGGGCCGCCGCGCGTTTGTGCTGGCACCGGTGGTGCGCGGGCGAAAAGGCGAGTACTCCAAACTGTTTGAGGACCTTCGCGCCGAGGGCTTTAGCCGCGTGCGTGTCGACGGTGAAGTGCGCTCGCTCGACGATCCGATCGATCTGGACAAGAAGTTCAAGCACGATATCGAGGTCGTGGTCGATCGCATCGTGATCCGTGAGAACTCTCTGGGCCGTATAGCCGAGTCTGTTGAGCAGGCGACCGCGCTGGCTCACGGCAATGTAAACGTGTACATGCTGCCCGATCGTGATGCTCCCGAGGGGACCGAGGGCGAGCTGCTGGAGTATTCGTTAGCCTTGGCGTGCCCGGAGCATGGTCACTCCATTGACGATCTTCAACCGCGTGATTTTTCGTTCAACGCTCCCTATGGCGCATGTCCTGAGTGCGACGGCCTGGGCTTTAAGAAAACCGTTGATGCCGAGGCGCTGATCGAGGACCCCTCGAAGTCCATTGCCGACGGAGTCTTTGGTAGTCTGTTCGGCAATTCGAACTACTATCCGCAGATTTTTGCTGCGGTCTGCAAACACTTTAAGGTGAGCGCCGATACGCCGTGGGAGGACTTGCCTCCTCGCGTGCGTCGTGCATTCTTGGATGGCCTGGGCGATACGAAGATCTCGGTCGACTACCAAAAGCTCGACGGACGTCGCAGCCAGTGGGATACCAAGTTTTCGGGCGTTCGCAACATCCTGTACGAACGCTATACCGAGACGACGAACGAGAACACCAAGGCGCGCCTGGAGAAGTACATTCGCGAGGAGCCGTGCTCGAGCTGCCACGGCGCTCGTTTGCGCCCTGAGATGCTCGCCGTCACCGTGGGCGGCAAGTCCATTTACGAGGTTTGTTGCCTGTCGTGCCGTGAATCGCTCGAGTTTTTTGAGGGCCTGGAACTCACCGAGCGCCAACAGTTTATCGGCGGCCGTATCGTCAAGGAAATCCTGGAGCGCTTGCGTTTTCTGGTCGATGTTGGACTCGACTATCTGACGCTCGATCGTGCCTCGGCGACGCTTTCCGGTGGCGAGGCGCAGCGTATTCGACTGGCAACGCAGATCGGCGCGGGTCTCATGGGCGTGCTCTATATTCTGGACGAGCCCTCGATCGGTCTTCATCAGCGTGACAACGAGCGCCTGATTAAGACGCTCGAGCGCCTGCGCGATATCGGCAATACCGTTATCGTCGTCGAACACGACGAGGATACAATCCGTGCCGCCGATTACGTGATCGACATGGGGCCCGGCGCCGGCGTCAACGGCGGACACGTAGTCGCGGCGGGAACGCCTGCCGATATCATGGCGTGTCCCGAGTCGATGACGGGCGCTTATCTGACCGGTAAACGAATGATCCGGGTGCCTGATGAACGGCGCAAGCCCGGTCGCGGCTGCCTTAAAATTACGGGCGCTCGAGCCAACAACCTCAAAAACGTTACTGCCAAAATCGAGTTTGGTACGCTTACGGTTGTTACCGGCGTGTCGGGATCGGGCAAGAGCTCCCTGGTTACCGACACCATTGCGCCTGCCCTTACGAATGCCATTCACCGCTCGACGCGCCCTGTGGGTCCGTATAAAAAAATCGAGGGCATCGAGTGCATCGATAAGGTTATCGATATCGACCAGTCGCCGATTGGCCGCACGCCGCGCTCCAACCCTGCTACCTATATCGGCCTGTGGGATGATCTTCGCGCGCTGTTTGCGAGTACGCCGGAGTCGAAGGCGCGCGGCTACTCGCCGGGTCGTTTCTCCTTTAATGTGAGTGGCGGGCGCTGTGAGGCGTGCAAGGGCGATGGGCAGATTAAGATCGAGATGCACTTCCTTCCCGATATCTACGTTCCCTGCGAAGTTTGCGGCGGTAAACGCTACAACCGCGAGACACTCGAGGTCACCTACCGTGGCAAGACCATCTCGGACGTGCTCGACATGAGCGTCACCGAGGCGCTGGCCTTCTTTGGGAATATCCCGCAGATCAAGCGAAAGCTCCAGACGCTGTACGATGTAGGCTTGGGCTACGTGAGCCTGGGCCAGCCCGCCACGACGCTCTCGGGCGGCGAGGCGCAGCGTGTGAAGCTCGCCAAGGAGCTTCATCGACGCCAGACGGGCAAGACGTTCTATATTTTGGACGAGCCGACGACCGGTCTTCATTTTGAGGACGTCCGCCAGCTGCTCGATGTGCTGCAGCGCTTGGTCGATGCGGGCAACACGGTGCTGGTGATTGAGCACAACCTTGATGTCATCAAGGTTGCCGACCGCCTGATCGATATGGGTCCCGAGGGCGGTAACGGCGGCGGAACCGTCGTGGTTTCGGGCACACCGGAGCAGGTTGCGGACTGTCCGCAGAGTTATACGGGCAAGTTTTTGGCGCCTTTGCTCAGGCGTGACCGGGAGCGTCAGGCTCAACTTGATGCTCAATAAATAGGCGATTCAGTTTATGGGCGCCATCGACTCCTTGTGATTCGATGGCGCTTGCTGTGCCGAAGTGACGTATGCAGCCGAATTGGACATATACTTAAGCTTTGCGTCCGAATGCGAGGGAAAGGATATGTCATGGCAAAGGCTGTAAAGACGCCAAAAACCAATGCGATGCGCGAGCTGGAAAGCGCCGGCATTTCCTATGTTCTACATACGTACGAAGACGATGGTGATGAGTCGGTGGGCCTGGGGGTCGCGATTTCGGAGCAGCTTGGCGAGGAGCCCGGTCAAGGATTTAAGACCTTGGTCTGCGTGACGCCGTCCAACGACCACGTCGTGTGCTGCATCCCTGTTGCCGACGAGCTCGATCTAAAGTCCGCCGCGCGTGCCGCGGGGGAGAAGTCCTTGGCCATGATGCATGTGAAGGATTTGCTTGCGGCGACTGGCTACGTTCGCGGCGGCTGCAGTCCGGTCGGTATGAAAAAACGCTACCGGACGCTCATTGATGAGACATGTGTCCTTTGGGATACCATTTTTATTTCGGGAGGCAAGCGTGGTTATCAGCTTGAGCTTGCACCTGATGATTTAATTGCATTTTGCGGGGCGACGGTCGCCCCAATTACGAGAGAGGACTGAGCGATGCCGCAGGAAGAATTGAAGTGCGGAGCTCATTTTGCAAAAGAATCTGCGCCTCAGACACCCTCATCCGAAGCTTCTTCGTCGCGAGACGACACTGACGACATGGGCTCGTCGGACTACTCCACGGTTGGTCGTTCCGCCGGGCTTATGACCATCCTGACCATCGTGTCTCGCGTCACCGGTTTTATCCGCACGTGGGCCATGGCGGCCGCCATCGGCATGTCGCTGCTCTCGTCCTCCTATCAGGTTGCCAACAACCTGCCCAATATGCTCTACGAACTCGTGATGGGCGGCATGCTCGTGACGGCGTTTTTGCCCGTGCACATGGGCGTGAGGCGTGAGCAGGGTCGCGAGGCCTCTAACGAGTACGTGGGCAACCTGCTCGGTATTCTGCTATTGGTGCTGGGTGGCATTTCGTTGCTGGGGACCGTGTTCGCCCCGGGCTTTATCTGGACGCAATCGTTCCTTTCGGGTGACGGCGGCAGCATGGATACCGCTGCGTTCATGTTCCGTTTCTTTGCCATCCAGATTCTGTTTTATGGTTTGGGCTCGGTGTTTTCGGGCGTCCTCAACGCACACCGCGACTACTTCTGGTCGACGTTTGCCCCGGTCCTCAACAATGTGATCGTCATTGCGAGCTTTATGGGCTTTGCGCCCGTGTCCGCACAGTTTGGCGAACGTGCCGGCATCATCTTGATTGCGGCCGGTACGACCCTCGGTGTCTTTGTTCAGATGGCATGTCAGATCCCCGCGCTTGGCAAGCACGGCGTGCATCCCCATATCCATATCGACTTTAAGGACCCCGCACTGCGCCAGACGATTGCGCTCGGTATCCCGACGCTGCTCGCCACGGTGTGCATGTTTGTCTCGACTTCTATCACCAACGCTGCTGCGCTGGTGGTCCAGCCCGAGACTGGTCCTTCCGTCATCGCCTATGCGCGCCTGTGGTACACGCTGCCCTACGCGCTGATTGCCGCCTCGCTTTCGACGGCGCTCTATACCGAGCTCTCTCACGACGCACAGGAGAAGGATTACGACAGCGTCCGCACGGGCATTTCGCGTGGCGTCGCCCAGATGCTGTTCTTCCTGATTCCATTCGCGCTGTACCTGATTGTCTTCGCGCGTCCGCTCAACATGATCTACTGCGCTGGCAAGTTCGATGAGTCCGGTGTGGCGCTGGTGTCGGAGTTCCTTATCTACCTGGCACTTTCCCTGCCGCTCTACGGCGTGGTCGTGCTGATGCAGAAGAGCTTCTCTGCCTTGCTCGACATGAAGCCCTATAGCCGCTATTGTCTGTATTCCGCCATCGGCCAGGCCGGCTCGGTTCTGCTGTTTGGCGTTGTGCTGGGCTTCGGTATGCCGGCAATCGCGCTTTCGTATGTCGTCGACTACGTGATCTTGGTCGGTTGCTCGCTGTGGTGGCTGCGTCGTCGTCTGCGTGGTCTTCAGGTTAAATCTATCCTGCATGGCGGTTTCTTTGGCCTTTTGCTCGGTGGCCTGGGTGCTGCCGCAGGCGCCGGCGTCATGTGGGCGCTTGAGCACTTTGTCGGGGCACTTGGCGGCTCGATTCTGATTACTCTTGGCTACGTTTGCGTTGCGGGTGTCGTCTCGCTTGCTGTTACCTTTGGCCTTGCCGTCGTCCTTAAGATGCCCGAGGTCTCGGCGTTGCTTCGTCGCAAGTAGGTGCGCGTGGCCGGTCACGACAACATTCCAACGCTTGCCGAGCAGGTTTCGCGCGTTCCTACACAACCCGGTTGCTACCTTTGGAAGGATGCCAAGGGCGATGTCATCTACGTGGGCAAGGCGAAAAACCTACGCGCCCGCATGCGTCAATACGTGACACTGCAGGATGAGCGTCAAAAGATCCCGCTGATGATGCAGCTGGTGGCGAGCTTTGACTATATCGTGGTGGAGACCGAGCATGAGGCGTTGGTGCTCGAGCGCAATTTGATTGGTCAGTACCATCCGTACTTTAACGTCGACCTCAAGGATGACAAGAGCTACCCCTTTATCGCCATTACAAAGGGCGACCTGTATCCCGCTATCAAATATACGCGTGAGCGTCATAAGCCGGGAACGCGCTATTTTGGACCCTATACCGATAGCCGTGCGGCACGTGAGACGATAGATACGCTGCGCAAGGTTATCCCCATCTGCTCCGCATCCTGTGCGGAGTGGCGTCGTTGTCGTCGTATCGTCGAGTCCCACAAGGGCGAGGAAGACATCGTCAATATGATTTGCGCGCAAAACGGGCGTCCCTGCTTTGACTACCATGTCGGGCGCGGCCCGGGTGCGTGTGTCGGCGCGATTTCCCCGGCAGACTATGCCAAGAACGTCAAGCGTGTCGAGCGCTTTTTGTCGGGCCATCGCAAGGATGTCGTCGATGAGCTGACCTCCGAGATGACGGATGCCGCCGAGGCGCTCGACTTTGAGCGCGCGGCACGCGTCAAACGTCGTTTGGAGGTCATCAGGGGTCTGGACGATCGTCAGCAAGTCGTTTTTCCCTCCAGTGTCGATATCGATGTCATCGGTTTCTATCGCGAGGAGACTATCTCCGCCGCTTGCGTCTTTGTCGTGCGTGAGGGTCGAACGGTTCGAACCTGCGAGTTTATTCTCGATAAGGGTTTGGATGTCGACGAAGAGGAACTTCAATCGGGCTTTCTTAAGCGCTATTACGACGAGACGGCTGATATTCCAGCTGAGGTCAACCTTTCCGTCGAGCTTGAGGATGCGGAGGCGCTGGGGGAGTGGCTTGCGGGCAAGCGTGAGCGTTCCTGCCATCTCCATAGGCCGCAGCGTGGCGAAAAGCACCGTCTGCTCGATATGGCATCCAAAAATGCGCGCCATGCCCTCATGCGCTACATGATGCGAACGGGGTACGCTGACGACCGCACCAATCAAGCGCTCCTGGAGCTCGAAAGTGCGTTGGCGCTGCCATCGCCGCCGTTGCGTATCGAGTGCTTCGATATCTCTACACTGCATGGCACCTTTACGGTCGCCTCGATGGTGGTGTTTACCAACGGGCGCGCCGACAAGAGCCAGTACCGTCGTTTTAAAATTCAGGCCGAATTGGACGAGGCAAACGACTTCGTGTCGATGTCCGAGGTTTTGGGACGACGCTATGCTCCCGAGCGCATGGCCGACGAGCGCTTTGGCTCGCGCCCCGATTTGCTCGTTGTCGATGGCGGTAAGCCGCAATTGACCGCTGCGATCAAGCAACTTGAGGCTCTTGGGCTCGATATACCAGTTTGTGGCTTGGCGAAGGCCGACGAGGAAGTTTTTGTGCCTTGGGACGAGACTCCTGTCGTGCTGCCGACCGGGTCTGCTTCGCTCTATCTAATTAAGCAGGTACGCGATGAGTCCCACCGATTTGCCATCACGTTCCATCGCGAATTGCGCGACAAAGCCATGACGGTTTCGGTGCTCGATGACGTTCCAGGCGTGGGACCCACCAGAAAACGTGCCATTATGCGCCATTTTGGCTCGATGAAGCGTTTGCGTGCGGCAAGCGAGCAGGAGATTGCAGAAGTTCGAGGCGTTCCGGCCGATGTCGCCAAAGCGGTCCACGAGGCACTTGTTGCATGGAATGCCGAGCGCGCCCAGACATCGGCCAACCGTTCCGAAAACTAAATGCGCTTCTAAACAACTGATATACATGATTGCGCGATTTTCAACCATTTATTTCGCCATGATTGCCTGCTGGTTTCGGGTTTTATTAACGCTAAAACGTTTGACTAGTCATGGTGAACAACCCTGCTATCCTGCGGGTTGACGAAGACTGATATCTCACCTCGTCGATACATACTGTCTGGCGAATCATTTGTCAATGAATTCGGTGAACGGTAGTAAATACCGTTCAAGCGTATGTATGTATCGGTCGCCGAGCGCGGCACCTCAGTTGGGTTCGTCGGTAGGTAAGGTATATATCGTCCGCAAGTTGCGCGGGGGCAAGTCTAGGTGCTCCCGAGTAAGATTCTCTATTGATAGGAGAAGACATGGCCATCATCAACAAGGGTATGTCCAGGCGTTCGTTCCTCGGCCTCACCGGCAGCGTCGCTGCTGTCGCCGGCCTTGGTCTCACTGGCTGCGGTGGCAGCTCTAGCGACGAGGGTTCCGCTTCCGGCTCCACCGATTCCGCCAACCGTGGCGGCGGCGTGATCACCGCTGGTTCCGCTTACGCTCCGTCCAGCTTCGATCCCGCCAGCACCGGCTCCGCTGTGGGCCTGGGTGCTAACTGGCACGTCGTCGAGGGCCTCTACGGCATCGATTACCACGACTACAGCACCTTCAACGAGCTCGCCACCAACGATCCCAAGTCTGTGGACGACACCACTTTCGAGGTCACCATCCGCAAGGGCGCCAAGTTCTCCGATGGCACCGAGGTCACCGCTGACGATGTCGTTGCCTCCTACACCGCTTGCGCCGCTTCCGCTACCTATGCTCCGTTCTTCCAGCCCTTCGAGTCCATCGAGGCCAAGGACGCCAGCACCGTGACGGTCAAGACCAAGGTCCCCAACTTCTCCCTGCTCAAGGATCGTCTGGCCATCGTCCGCGTTACCCCGGCCACCCAGACCGAGGAGGATCGCGCCAAGCAGCCGATCGGCTCCGGCCCCTGGATGTACGACTCTATCTCCGATACCGAGATCACCCTGGTTCCCAACCCCGAGTACAACGGTGAGTATGCTGCCGAGGATAAGAAGATCCAGTACAGCATCCTGACCGACCCCACTGCTCGCGTTACCGCTCAGCAGGAGGGCTCCACGCTCGTTATGGAGCTCGTTACCGCTGACGCCGTCGACCAGCTCGAGAGCGCCGGCTGCAAGATTGACAACGTTCAGGGTTTCGGCACCCGCTTCATCATGTTCAACGTCTCCAAGGAGCCTTGGAACAACGTCAAGGTCCGTCAGGCTGTCATGTATGCGCTCGACACCGAGAAGATGGTCAGCAACACCTTCGCCGGCCTTGCCACCGCTGCCAGCTGCTACCTGCCCAAGAGCTTCACCAACTATCATGAGGCTTCCACGGTGTACAAGACCGACACCAAGAAGGCTAAGAAGCTCATCGAGGAGTCTGGCATCACCCCGGGTGCCATCACCCTGCGCACCACCGACAACGAGCAGATTAAGGGCATGGCCGCCCAGGTCAAGAACGACCTCGACGCTCTCGGCTTCGATGTGACCATCCAGACCGATACCTCGCCGGCCACCTACGCCGCCATCGACGGCGGCGAGGCCTACGATATCCTCCTTGCCCCTGGCGATCCTTCCTGCTTCGGCGCCGACCCCGACCTGCTGCTCAACTGGTGGTACGGCGACAACGTCTGGATGCAGACCCGTTGCCCGTGGAAGGAGTCCGCTGAGTGGCAGAAGCTCCACGGTCTCATGGACGAGGCTCTTGCCGCCGAGGGCGACGAGCAGCAGAAGAAGTGGAACGAGTGTTTCGACATCATTGCCGACAACGCCGTTCTGTACCCCGTTGTCCACGTCAAGACCGTCTCCGCTTCTTGGGACGATCCGTCCACTGCGCCCAATGGCGAGGCCCTCGATGGTTTCAAGGGCATCGGCACGACGAGCATGTCCTTCAGGGGCGTTGCGACCGTCAAGGCGTAAGACTCGCTTGAGTCTATATGCAGGATGTCGGTCGTTGGGACCGTATCCTCATAGTTGAAACAAAGACCCGGGCGGCAACGATGTCGCTCGGGTCTTGTAATGAGTATCCGTACTCATATACCAGTTGGTCCTACCGACAAAAGAAAGGGGAGAGAACGTGAACAACTTGCTACGTTTGATTGGAAGGCGTCTTGTGGCGCTGCCGATCATGGCATTGGGCGTCACCGTCCTGGTGTTCTTCCTTATGTCGTTCTCCAAGACCGACCCCGCCTACACGGCGTTGGGTGACGGTGCCTCGCCCGAGGCGGTCGCCGAGTACCATGAGAAGTATGGTCTGGACGACCCCTGGCCCGTGCGCTACGTGCGCTATATGGGCGATTTGATCCATGGCGACATGGGCACCTATGGTGCTGCTCGCAACTCCGTTGCCAAGCGCATCTCCACGGCCCTGCCCGTCACGATGCAGCTGACCTTCATCGGTCTTGCCATCGGTGCGGTCGTTTCGTTTTTGCTCGGCGTCATCGCGGCACTGTATCGCGACAAATGGCCGGACCAAGTAATCCGTGTCTTTTCCATCGCCGGCTTGGCAACCCCGTCGTTCTGGCTTGCCGTTCTGTTGATCCTGCTGTTCTCTTCCTACCTTAAGGTGCTCCCGGCATCGGGCGCTCTGCCTCACTTCACCACGAATCCGGTTGGCTATCTGGGGCGTATGATCATGCCCGCTATCGCCTTGGCATTTCCGCTGACGGGCCAGATGACTCGTATCGTGCGTACCGCCATGGTCGAGGAGCTCGACAAGGATTATGTCCGTATGGCTCGCGGCGCCGGCGTTCCCGAGAAGGTCGTCGTCGGCATCAACGTTCTTCGCAATGCGCTGATCACCCCGGTCACCACCCTCGGTCTTAAGATCGGTTACCTCATGGGCGGCGCCGTCGTCATCGAGGTTATCTTCAACCTCCCCGGCATGGGCACCGCGATTCTGCAGGGCGTTCAGGGCAACGAGGCGAACCTGGTTCAGGGCGTCGTCATCGTCGTTGCTCTTGCCTTCATCATCATCAACATCGTGGTTGACATGCTCTACCTGCTCATCAACCCGCGCATCAGGACGGTGTAGATTATGGTAAAGATTCGAGAGAAGCAAACCGAGCAGCTCGAGAAGGCTGCCTCCAAGGGGCTCAAGCTCGGTGGCTGGAAGAAGATGACGCTGTCTTCTAAGATTGCCGCCGTCGTGCTGGTGCTGGTCGCCCTGACTGCGATTCTGGCGCCCCTTCTTGCCCCCTATAGCCCGGTCGAGATCTTTACGGCTCGCCAGGCTCCCGGCAACGGATTTATCTTCGGTACCGACGATAAGGGTCGCGACATTCTGTCGCGTATGCTCTACGGTGGTCGTTACTCGCTGATTATCGGCTTTGGCGCCACCGCCATGGCTCTGGTCTGCGGCTCGGTCGTGGGCGCCCTTGCAGCGGTTTCGCGCAAGGCCGTCTCCGAGACGATCATGCGTATCTTGGACATCATCATGTCCATCCCGGGCATCGCCCTCGCGGCCGTCTTCGTCTCCATCCTGGGCAACTCCGTGCCGTCGATCATCTTCGCCATCGGCTTTATGTACACTCCGCAGATTGCCCGTATCGTACGCGCCAATATCGTGTCCGAGTACGGCGAGGACTATGTCCGCGCGGTCATCGTTTCCGGCGCCAAGGCTCCGTGGATTTTGATTAAGCATGTTCTGCGTAACTGCATCGCCCCGATCATGGTCTTCACCGTTACCCTGGTCGCCGACGCCATCATCTTCGAGGCCTCGCTGACCTTCATCGGCGCTGGTATCCAGGAGCCCACCGCTACCTGGGGCAACATCCTCGCCGACGCCCGCGGCGGCGTGCTCGCCGGCCGTTGGTGGCAGGCGCTGTTCCCGGGCCTAGCCATCATGATCACCTGCCTGGCGCTCAACATCCTCTCCGAGGGCATTACCGACGCCATGGCCGCTGCTCCCTCCGCTGCCCTGGATCCTACCGATTCCTCCAAGCGTCGCGAGGCCGACCTGCTGGTCTCCGACCCCGTTCGCGCCTACAAGGAGCAGGCCCAGTCCCTCTCCGCTCGCCTTGGCGCCCTGCGCGATGTCGAGCTCAAGCGTGACGATCGCCACGTGCCCGACGAGTCCGTTGAGCCGATTCTCTCGGTCCGTGACTTCTGCATCCAGTTTGAGCATCACGGTGATATCAACGTCGTCGACCATGTCAACTTTGACGTTCGTCCTGGTCAGACCATGGGCCTGGTGGGCGAGTCCGGTTGCGGTAAGTCCATCACCACGCTGGCCATCATGGGCCTGACCGACGATGACGAGCATCTTTCCGGCGAGGTTCTCTGGGAGGGTCGCGACCTGCTCAAGATGAGCAAGAAGGAGTGGTTCGGCCTGCGCGGTACCGATATCGCTATGGTCTATCAGGACGCCCTGTCCTCGCTTAATCCCTCCATGCTCATCTCTGCCCAGATGAAGCAGCTCACCAAGCGCGGCGGAACCCGCAGCGCCGAGGAGCTCTTGGAGCTCGTCGGCCTCGATCCCAAGCGCACGCTCGAGAGCTATCCGCACGAGCTTTCCGGCGGCCAGCGTCAGCGTGTCCTGATCGCTATGGCCCTTACCCGCGACCCCAAGCTGGTCATCTGCGACGAGCCCACGACCGCTCTGGACGTTACCGTCCAGAAGCAGGTCATCAAGCTGCTCAACGATCTTCAGGCCAAGCTCGGCTTTGCCATGATCTTTGTTTCGCATGACCTGGCTCTGGTCGCCGAGGTTGCCCATAACATCACGGTTATGTACGCTGGCCAGGTTATCGAGCAGGCACCCACCAAGGAGCTGCTCACCAACCCGATCCACGAGTACACCCGCGGTCTTCTGGGCTCCGTTCTGTCCATCGAGAGCGGCTCGGGCCGTCTGCACCAGGTCCCCGGCGCCGTTCCCAGCCCGCGCGATTTCCCCAAGGGCGATCGCTTCGCACCCCGCTCGAGCCATCCGCGTATTGGCCTGGATACCCGTCCGGTCTTCAAGCGCGTGCCCGGCACCGAGCACTTCTATTCCGAGCTCCCCGACGAGGTGCTCAAGGCAAATGGTTTGACCCCTCACGCGGAGGTGATGTAGATGAGCGATACCGCAGTCAACGGCGTCGAGCCGATCATCTTCCTTGATGACGTCCACGTCACCTTTAGGACCCGTACCGGCTCGATTCTGCACCCCAACCTGGTTCACGCCGTCCAGGGTGTAACGATTAAGCTCATGCCCGGTCAGACGATCGGCATCGTCGGCGAGTCCGGTTGCGGTAAGTCCACCACCGCTAACGTCATGTGCGGCCTGCAGGCCCCCACGAGCGGCAAGGTCTACTTTAAGGGCAAGGACGTTACCAAACGTACCGCCGAGGACCGTCGCCACATGGGTCGCGTCATCTCGGTCGTGTTCCAGAACCCGGCCACGGCGCTCAACCCCCGCATGGTCGTTCGCGAGCAGCTGCTCGACCCCATGCGCGTCCACAACCTGGGTACCGAGGCCGAGCAGGAGAAGCGCGTCAAGGAACTCTTGGAGCTCACCGGTCTGCCCAGCTCCGCTGCCGAGGTTCTTCCCGGCCAGCTTTCGGGCGGCCAGCGTCAGCGCGTCGCAATTGCCCGTGCCCTGTCGCTGAACCCCGATGCCATCATCGCCGACGAGCCCACCTCGGCTCTGGACGTTTCGGTCCGCGCGCAGATTCTGAACCTGCTGACCGACCTTAAGAAGGAGCTCGGCCTGGCCATGGTGTTCATCAGCCATGACATCCAGACGGTCCGCTATATCTCTGACGACATCATCGTTATGAATGGCGGCAAGATCGTCGAGCAGGGCGAGGCCAAGCAGGTCTTCCAGCACCCCCAGGACCCCTACACCAAGATGCTGCTCGGCGCTGCGCCGTCGCTGCTGCATCCCAAGCTCGGCGAGTAGCCTCGCTTTCCCTCCCGTGCGCCCGGTTCCCTTGCCGGGCGCACCTCCGTTGCGAATTCGAAAGGTTGGGTTCACGAGCCATGCCAAGTGCTCAGGAGCTACAACATCAATTTGGTGAATATCGAGGCGCCATGCCCCGTCCATCAGATTTCGATCTCTTTTGGAAGTATCGCATGGCCGAGGCCGACGCCGTCGGGCTTGACTATGCGATCGAGACGGCATCGGTCACCGATGCCGCGACCTGCCAGCTTTTCGACCTCTGGTATACCGGCATGTGTGGCGCGCGCCTGCATGCCAAGTACCTTAAACCCGTCTCGGACGAGCCCGTGCCATTGGTACTTCAGTTCCATGGGTATCCGGGTGCAAGCCGCAGCTGGTTTGAGCAGGCGTCGTTTGCGGGCATGGGCATGGCACTCATCGCCCTCGACTGCCCCGGCCAAGGAGGTCCCTCCGAGGACATTGGTGGATTTGAGGGCACAACGGTTGCCGGTCATATCGTCGCCGGTATCGACGGCGACCCGGCCAACCTCTACTATGTCCGCTTGCACCAAGATATTCGCATCCTGTGCCGCATCGTTCGCGAGCTCGAGGGCATCGATCTTGCGCGTGTGTTTGTGAACGGCGCGTCGCAGGGCGGCGGTTTGGGCATTGCGACCTGTGCGCTTAACAGCGAGCTTATCAATCGTGCCGCCATCCTCTATCCCTTCCTGTCAGATTTCCGCCTGGTCTGGGATTTGGATGCCGACGACATCGCCTACGAGGGCCTGCGCTATTGGTCTCGCTGGTTTGACGAGGACTCGACTCGTATTGACGAAGCCTATGCCAAGCTGGCGTACTTCGATTCCAAGAACTTTGCCCCTATGGTCATATGCCCCGTGCTGTTTGGCACGGGCACAGCCGATATCGTCTGTCCGCCAGCGACGCAGTTTGCGGTCTACAACAACCTGACCTGTGAAAAGCGTCATGAGTTCTTTGAAGGCTTTGGCCACGAGGAGATTCAGGATTTTGACGATTTGATCATTCCGTTTTTCTGCAAGGGAGGGGAGGCTCATGTCTAAGTGCGAGAGCAATGTTGACGAGCTGATTGTCCCCGGGCTTGTGGGAATTCCTGGAACGGTTTCGTCAAGGCTCGCCGAATATCGGGACTGGCGCGGTGATGTCCAAGCAGATGTTTCTGATTTAGAGACATGCGCTTCGAATCTTGAGATTCAAGGCCTGGCCATTACGGCGATTGACTTTGTTAACCCCTGCGCCCGTTACTCGGAGGTCTCCTTTGAGCTCGGTGACGATGCGATTCACGCTCGTTTGATCGAGCCTGTCGGTCGTGCCCGAGTATCTGAGCGCGCGCCGTTGTGCCTGATGTTCCACGACATCGATCGGCCTGTGCGCGGCTGGCATCACATGACGAGATTTGCCGCCATGGGGTATGCCGTCCTCGCGCTGGATGACGATGTTGCTGGTGCGGACGACCTGCAGCGGGAGATTTCTTCGCCCGCTTTTGTCGAGCGCGTCCGTTGGGGTTGCGCGCTGGCGAAGGTGGCGCGCAATCTTGATGGCATGGACCCCGACCGCATCTTTGCATGGGGCGAGGGTCTTGGCGGCGGAGTCGCGCTGGCGGTTTCTGCTCTGGACGAGCGGGGCCTCGCCTGCACGGCGGTTGCCAATCCGCTTCCTGGCGGCCTCGAGGCGCTGTCGTCTCGGGTGCGCGGATCGGTGCTCATGGGCACATCGCTTATGGATACCGTGAGCGATCCCAAGGATCAGTTTGCCGTATTCAACGGTCTTGAGTGTGACCGGAGGCATATCATCTATGCAAAATACGCTCACGAGCGCATCAATGCGTTCGAAAACGAAGTCGTCGACTTTTTTAACCAAACGTTCTACTCGTGTTCTTTGGCCTAGACGGCCTGGACACTGCCAACAAGAGTGGGTGGCATAGGGTCGCCCGCCAGACAGCTAAGGAGATTCTTGTGGCAACTCAGAAATTCACCGGCGTTATCCCTCCCGTCGTTGTTCCCGATACCGAAGATCACCAGCTCGACGTTGCCTCCTTTGAGCGCAGCATCAACCGCATGATCGATGCTGGCGTCGATGGCCTGTTCTTCTTGGGATCCTCGGGCGAGGTCGTCTTCTCCACCGACGAGCGCCGTCGCCAGATTATCGCCGAGGCCGTCCGTATCGTCGACCATCGCGTTCCCGTTCTGGTCGGCATCATCGATACCGAGACCGAGCGCATGATTGAGCACGGCAAGGTCGCCCAGGAGCTGGGCGCCGATGCCCTCGTCGCCACCTGCCCGTTCTATGCCCTGCAGGGCATGACCGAGGTCGAGGAGCACTTCCGCATCCTGCACGAGGAACTCGACCTGCCCATCTTTGCCTATGACATTCCCGTCTGCGTTCACACCAAGCTCCCCTGGAAGCTCCTTGCCAAGCTCGGCGCCGAGGGCGTTCTGGCCGGCGTCAAGGATTCCTCGGGTGATGACATCTCGTTCCGCTACCTCGTTCAGGAGAACGAGAAGAACGGCCATCCGATGAGCATTCTCACCGGCCACGAGGTTGTTGTCGACGGCGCCTACCTCGGTGGCGCCGACGGTTCCGTCCCGGGTCTCGCCAACGTTGAGCCCGAGGGCTACGTGCGTCAGTGGAAGGCCGCTCAGGCTGGTGACTGGGCTACCGTCAAGGCCGAGCAGGATCGCCTCAATGAGATTTCGCACATCTGGGATGTCACCTCGGGCGTCCAGGGCTATGCCGGTGGCGTCGGTGCCTTCAAGACCGCTATGAACCTCATGGGTATCTT
>JBKWEB010000031.1:0-21074 GCA_046976245.1 Collinsella sp.
GCGTCTTGAGCATCTTGCGGTAGTCCATGCGATACAGGTGATCGCCCGAAAGGATCAGGACGTACTTGGGGTCGTTGGCCTTGATGTAGTCGAGGTTCTGCGTAATGGCGTCGGCCGTGCCCGCATACCAGGCACCACCGGTCTGCGTCTCGTACGGCGGCAGGATCGACACGCCGCCGTCGCGGCTGTCCAGATCCCAAGCCTCGCCGGAGCCCACATAGGCATGCAGCAGGTAGGGACGATACTGCGTCAGAACGCCCACCGTGTCGATGCCCGAGTTGGAGCAGTTGGAGAGCGAAAAGTCGATAATGCGGAACTTGCCACCAAAGCTAACCGCCGGCTTAGCGATCTTTTGGGTGAGTGCCCCCAATCGGCTGCCCTGTCCTCCTGCGAGGAGCATCGCGATGCATTCTTTCTTACTCATCGATTTCTCCTTCTGTCATCGATGTTCTTAAACCCATTAGCGACGGGCGCGGCGCTCGGTCGCGCCCGTCGAGTAATGCCGTGCTGGCATAAGGAGGCTTGCGCGCCTTTATGCGTGCCAAATCTCGTCGCGGTACTCGCGAATGGTGCGGTCGCTCGAGAACCAACCGGAGGAGGCGGTGTTGAGCAGCGCCTTGCGGTTCCAAGTCTCCTGGTCGCCGTAGCTGTTCGTGAGCTTCTCCCATGCATCCACGTAGCTGCGGAAATCGGCCATGACCAGATCGGGGTCGTTGTTGTTCATGAGCTCGTTGTAGATGCTCTCGAAGTTGCCCGAAAGACCCGCAAAGGTGTTGTCCTTGAGCTCGTCCATCACGCGGCCCAGACGCTCGCGATCGTTGTTGAGCGTATCCCACGCAAAGGAGCTGTTGGATGCCCAGAGCTGCTCGACCTCGGGAGCGGTCAGGCCAAAGATGGCTTCGTTCTCGCGGCCGGCCAGGTCGGCGATCTCGATGTTGGCGCCGTCGAGGGTGCCCAGCGTAATGGCGCCGTTCATCATGAGCTTCATGTTGGACGTGCCCGAGGCCTCCTTACCGGCCGTGGAGATCTGCTCCGAGATCTCGGCGGCGGGGTAGATGAGCTGGGCGTTGCTCACGCGGAAGTTGGGGATAAAGCAGACCTTCATGACCTCGTTGACGCGGGCGTCGTTATTGATGACCTCGGCAACGGAGTTAATGAGACGGATGGTCTCCTTGGCAAAGGTGTAGCTCGAGGCAGCCTTGCCGCTAAAGATGAAGGTCGTCGGCGTCACGTGGAAGTTGGGATCGGCGATGCGACGGTTGTAGATGTCCATCGCCTTCATGATGTTCATGAGCTGGCGCTTGTAGGCATGGAAGCGCTTAACCTGAACATCGAAGACGGTGTTGGGGTCAATGACTAGACCGGTCTCGGCCTTAACGTAGGCGGCCAGGCGCTCCTTGTTGGCGCGCTTGGAGGCACCCACGGCCTTCAGGAACTCGGTGTCGTTCTGGAACTCTTTGAGCTTTTCCAGCTCAAAGGCGTCCTTGAGCCAGCCATCGCCAATGGCCTCGGTCACGAGCTTGGCGTAGGTTGGGTTGGACTCGGCAAAGAAGCGACGGTGCGAGATACCGTTGGTCTTGTTGTTGAACTTCTCGGGCGTTAAGGCATAGAAGTCCTTGAGCACGATGTTCTTGATGATATCGGAGTGGATCTTGGCCACGCCGTTGACGCTGTGGCTGCAAATCACAGACAGGTTGGCCATGCGAATCTCGCCGTCCCACAGAATGGCGGTCTGGCGCAGACGCTCCTGCCAGCCCTCCTGCGTGGTGTCGAACGACTCGTGCCAACGACGGCTGATCTCGTCGATGATCTGGTACACGCGGGGGAGGAGCTTGGAGAACGTGCCGATGGGCCACTTCTCCAGAGCCTCGGGCAGGATGGTGTGGTTGGTGTAACTCACGACCTGCGTCACGATGTTCCAAGCGTCGTCCCACTCGAGCTTCTTCTCGTCGATCAGGATACGCATGAGCTCGGGGCCGCACATGGCGGGGTGGGTGTCGTTGGTGTGGATGGCCACAAACTGCGGCAGCAGCTCCCAGTTCTCGCCGTGCTCCTTCTCAAAGGTGTCGAGCAGGCTGTAGATGCCGGCCGAGACAAACAGGTACTCCTGCTTCAGGCGCAGCAGACGGCCGTGCTCGCCGGCGTCGTTGGGGTAGAGGATGGCGCTGATGGCCTCGGCCTCGGCGCGCTCGGCGTCGGCCAGGGCATAGTCGCCGCGATTGAAGGCCTCCAGGTCAAAGTGCTCCTCGACCGGCTCGGCAGCCCAGACGCGCAGCTTGTTGACGGTCTCGCCGGCATAGCCCACGACGGGGATGTCATAGGGGACGGCCAGGATGTCCTGCGTGTCAACCGTGCGGTAGAACGTGCGGCCGTTCTCCTCAAAGCCCTCAACATGGCCACCAAACTTGATGGTCACGGCCTTGTCCTGACGGCGAACCTCCCAGGGATAGCCGTGGGTGAGCCACTCGTCGGTGGCCTCGACCTGGCTGCCGTTAACGATCTCCTGCTTAAACAGGCCGTAGCGGTAGCGCATGCCGTTGCCGTAGCCGGCAATGCCCTCGGCTGCCATGGAATCCAGGAAGCATGCGGCAAGACGGCCAAGGCCACCGTTGCCCAGGGCCGGATCGGGCTCCTGGTTCTCGATGACGGACAGGTCGAAGCCCATGTCGTTGAGCGCCTCGGCGACCATGTCGCGCACGCCAAAGTTGAGCAGGTAGTTGTCGAGCAGGCGGCCGATCAAAAACTCGATCGAGAAGTAGTACACGCGCTTTTTGCCCTCGGCGGTGGCGCGGGCGTCGCTCTTGGTGGCAACGGTACGGGCCTTCTCGGCCACGAGCTTGGCCAGGGCGTTAAAGCGGTCAAGGTCGCTGGCGGCCTCGACGCTCTTGCCGCTAATGCTCATGACGGCATCGCGATAGAGCTCGGTAAACTCCTGCTTGTTGTCGAAGATCTTATTCATACGTTCCTTTCCCCCGGGGATGTTTCTCCCGGAACGGTTATGTCTTTTATCCTACGCCTTGGTGAGGCGGGTAATTACAGCTGTAACGGCTTTGTTACGCATCCTTGACAGACGACGTAACAGAACCAGACTTGGCCTTGGTAGCGGCCTTTTTGGCAGACGACTTCTTGGTCGCGGAAGCCTTGGCAGTGGGCTTAGCAGCGGTCTTGGGCTTGGCCTTGGTGGTCGTAGCCTTCGCCTTGGCCGGAGCCTTCTTGGCAGCCGCGGCCTTGGGCTTCACCGAGGACGTGCGCTTGCGCGTCGCCTTCTTGGGGGCCTCAACCACCGGCGGCTTGTAGCTGCTGGGACCGCGGCGCTTAAGCACCACGCCAGCCAGGCCGGGCACCTTAATCTCAACGGAGTCCATCTGCCCGTTCCAGGGATAGGGCTCGCTCGAGCAGGTGTAGGGCTCCTCGCCGGCATATCCGCTGCCGCCAAACTCGGGACGGTCGGAATCGAAGATGACCTCCCAGTCACCCTCGCGCGGCACGCCCACGCGGAAGCTCTCGTAGCTCGCCGGGTCAAAGTTGATCAGGATCACCAGGTCGTCGTCGATGTCCTCGCCCTGGCGCACAAAGCTCACGATGGACTGCTTGGAGTTGTCCGCATCGATCCAGGTAAAGCCGTCGTCGGTGTAGCCGCGCTCGTACAGGGCGGGCTCGGCGGTGTACAGGTGGTTGAGCGCCTTAATAAACGCCTGATGATGACGGTGGGTCTCGTACTCCTCGGTCAGGAACCACTGGATGGACTCGTAGTAGCGCCATTCAATAAACTGGCCGATCTCGTTGCCCATAAAGTTGAGCTTGGCACCGGGATGCGTCATCTGGTAGAAGGCGAGCGTGCGCAGGCCGGCAAACTGGCGCCACCAATCGCCCGGCATGCGGCCGATGAGCGAACACTTGCCGTGCACGACCTCGTCGTGGCTCAGCGGACAGATAAAGTTCTCGGTAAAGGCGTACATGATGGAGAACGTGAGCAGGCCGTGGTTGCCAGGGCGCCACGGAAAATCGGTCTGCATGTAGTGCAGGGTGTCGTTCATCCAGCCCATGTCCCACTTGTAGTGGAAGCCCAGGCCGCCGTCCTGTGGCGGATAGGTCACGAGCGGCCACGCGGTGGACTCCTCGGCCATCATCATCACGTCGGGGTAGTGCGCCTCCACGGCGCAGTTGACCTGGCGGATAAACGCGCTGGCGTCCAGGTCCTCCTCGGTGCCGTATTTGTTGAACTTCTTTTGGCCGGGATCGTCGATGCCAAAGTTGAGATACAGCATGCTGGACACGCCGTCCATGCGAATGCCGTCCACGTGGAAGTTCTCGAGCCAGTACAGCACGTTGGAGACCAGGAAGGAGCGGACCTCGCCGCGGGCGAAGTCGAACTTGTGCGTGCCCCAGTTGGGGTGAATCTCGTGCTCAAACAGCATGTGGCCGTTAAATGTTGCAAGGCCGTGGGAGTCGGCGCAAAAACCGCCGGGCACCCAGTCCATGATCACGCCGATGCCCGCCTCGTGGCACGCATCGATAAAGTGCATGAGCTGCTGCGGGTTGCCGTAGCGCGACGTGGCGGCGTAGTAGCCGGTCGTCTGGTAGCCCCAGGAGCCGTCGAAGGGGTGCTCCATGAGCGGCATGACCTCGATATGCGTATAGCCCATGTCGCGCACGTAGTCCACGAGCTCCACCGACAGGTCGTCGTAGGTGTAGAACTCGCCGCGCTGCGCGGGGAAGGGGTCCATGGGTCCGGGGTAGTTGCCGTACTCGTCCGGCTCGCCTTGCGGCGCGTCGCCGTGGCGCTTCCACGAGCCAATATGCACCTCGTAGATGTTAAGGGGCTGCGACATGTGGTTATGGCTGGCGCGGCGCTTGAGCCACGCGGCGTCGTTCCACTTATAGCCATCGAGGGTCCACAGCACGCTGGCGGTTCCCGGAGGGCACTCGGCTTTAAAGGCGTACGGATCGGCCTTGTAGAGCTTTTCGCCCTCGTTGGTCTCGATAAGGTACTTATAGAGCTGACCCTGCTCGGCACCAGGAATAAAGCCTTCCCAAATAGCGCTCGTATGCATGGGCACCAGCGGGTTGGCTTCCTCGTCCCAGTCGTTAAATTCGCCAATGACGTGGACGCTCTTTACGTCGGGCGCCCAAACGCAAAAGCGCCAGCCACGCGTACGGTTCTGCGTGTCGGGGTGAGCGCCCATCTTTTCCCAGCTGCGCTCCCACATTCCAATGCCAAACAGATAGACATCGTCCTTGGAGAGCTCCGGTGCGTGCGGGGCGGCTTTACGGGTAGCGGGCTTTTTGGTTGCTGGCTTTAGCTTTGTATCGCTCACGTTTGATCCCATCATGACGCGGCAGCGTGTTGCCTTGGTGACTAGATGCGAAAGGTCCAAGGCTGCACGAATCGAAGGGACGGCGATAGTTCTATGATTCGTTCCACCTCGCGTGCTCGGTGGAACTTTCGGCAGAAACTACGATAACACCTGTACGTTAGTTTTATGGACGAAAGTGGATTTGCGGACGCGTTTAATCGGTAAGCGCCATGTTTATACCACTGGCAGAATTGCCGTGGTAAAACTCTTGACAGTTTTACCAATTAGGGTTTCAAAACTGTTAGGCTGACGTTTGGTAAAACGTTTTTAGCAGGTTATTTACCATTTGACATCGAAAGGCTCGTTTATGAACCACATCGCTGCTCCAAGTGTTGCTTTTATTTTCGATTGCGACGGAACACTGGTTAATAGCTCCCCCGTCTGGGGCCATGCGCAGACCGAGTTATTGCGCCGTCATGGCATTGATGTGACGGTCGACGATTTTGCCCAGTTTGAGCATTTGTCGCTCGAGGACGAGTGCCAGGCCTATCACGACACGTGGGGCATTGGCGCGAATGGCGAAGAGCTGTATCGCGAGCTGAGCAATATTCTGATCGATGGTTACTCCAAGGTGCCGCCGCGCGAGGGCCTGCTTGCATTTTTGAAGCAGGCGCAGGAGGCCGGTATTGCCATGTGCGTTGCCACGTCCACGCCGGCCGAGCTGGTTAAATCTGCGCTTGGGGGTGCTGGCCTTGATCGCTATATGGAGTTTATTACCACGACGGGCGAGGCGGGCCGCTCCAAGCAGTTCCCCGATGTGTATGAGCTGGCGCTGCGCCGCCTTGAGGAGCGCCACGGCTGCAAGTTTGAGCGCGCCTGGGTGTTTGAGGACGCCGTCTTTGGCCTAAAGAGCTCTGGCACCGCCGGCTTTAAGCGAGTGGGCATCTACGACCCGCACGGTCGCATGGAGCGCGACAAGGTTCGCGACAACTGCGATATCTTTATCGATAGCTATGAGGACCTGGATCTGGCCCGCGTGCTTTCGTTTGAGGGCTAGGCGAGGGCCGTGGCTTGCAAAGTATTAGTGGTTTGCGGCTCGCCGGTGCTGGCGAGCGTGGATCTGCTTCAGCAGCTGGCAGGGGAGTGCGACCACATCGTAGCCGTAGACCGCGGCCTGGACGCCCTGTTGGGCGCCAGCCTGAGCTGCGACGTCTACGTTGGCGACGCCGATACCGTTAGCGATGAGGGACGCGCTCTGGTCGATGCCGCTGTCGATTTTGAAGTGGAACGCCACAACCCCTACAAGGACTACACTGATCTAGCGCTAGCTCTAGGCACCATCCGCCGTCGTTGGCCGGGTGCCGAAGTGGTGGCAACCTGCGCCACCGGCGGCCGCCCCGACATGGCCCTGTCTGTGTTAGGGCTACTGGCAGGCTATGCGGACGCCCCCGTCTGGATCGAAGAAGACGAAGTGACGGCCAGAATCCTGCACGAGGACGAGACCTGGACCATCGAGGGCGCCGAGGGCAAAACCTTCTCCATCATCGCCATAGCCCCCAACACAGAGATAAGCGAACACGGCCTAGAATGGGAGCTAGATCACAGCCCCCTGGACCTGTTAGCCGACACAGGTATCTCTAATGTCGTCAGGAAAACGGCCAAGATCCAAGTCCACCAAGGAATCGCAATCGCCTATCTCTACAAGTAAGGTGCCGCCGCGTGAGGGTTTTATCGGGACGGTGGGTTAATTGGCTAATTTTGCCGAAGTCAAAATTAGCCAATTCAGCCCCGTCCCAGGAAAACCCGTAAGTAAGAGATTCGATCAAAAAAACTTCTTGCACAACCGAAGATCTTCCCCTATAGTACTACCTCGTCACGGGGGCGTAGCTCAGCTGGGAGAGCGCTTGACTGGCAGTCAAGAGGTCAGGGGTTCGATCCCCCTCGTCTCCACCATCGTGAATGCAAAGCCACCCTATCGGGTGGCTTTTTTATTTACATACGATATTTAGTAGCCTGAGCTGCATTTTTGCAAATGGCCCGTCATGTCATTGCGGGTGAAGCTGCCGCGCGGCATAAACTCGTAGGGCACGCCTAGCGCGTTGCCCACGGCCATGCCGTAAACGCAATCCCTCACCGTCCGCATTAAACCCACGGTACACACCTAATTCCAGTTCATGCCGAAATTGCGCGAACCCAATACGTCCTTCCAATGACTCTCGCGCTCGCACACCTCGGCAGTGGTCATCTTTGTGTCGCATACCTCAAGGATGGAGTAGGTAAAGTTCTCGATGATGTACCCAGCCCCGTGCTTAGTCATGATGGCCTTGAATTCCTTGTTGCCGCCCGTAGGGTCCTCGGGGTTGGCATAGGCGCGCCAACGCTGCCAGATACCCAGGTCCGCGCCTGCATCCTTCTTGCTGTCGCCCGAGGCCGAGCCCACGTAGAGCCGTCCCGTGGCGGTGTCGGTGATGCAGTAGACGCCCTTCACGTTGTCCAGCGCCCAGTACCAGTCGGAGCCCACGCTAGCGATGACGGCCTGCAGTGTCTTGTGGTCGATGCGAACGTACTTGTAGCCGGGGAAGGGGCTCACGTTGCCCAGGCTCATCGAGTATTCGTATACAACGGGCTCAAAGTCTTGCATCGCTTTCTCGTAGAACTTGTTGTAGATATTGCGTCCGATAGGCTTCTTCAGCTTGATGATAAGACGCTTGATGTAGGCCTCGTAGTCAGGAAGAAGCGTCAGCTTGTAGCCCACGCCGCCCAGCACCTCGGGCACCGCCTTCTCCACCTTGTGCATGCCGCCGAAGATGAAGTACTCGGGCCCGTAGGTGTAGTACTGGGCGAACGAGAGCAGGTACTCTGCATGGTTGAGGTTGTTGTTCGCCTGCCCTGTCGCGCTCCTCCACGCGTTCATCTCGTACCATCGCGAGCCGCTATCGGTCCTCTCGGTGGTCGAGGTATCTTTTAGCAGCAGGTCGTACGCGCGTAGGTTCACGTCGCCAGCGTTCATGTTGAACTTAACCTTGGTTTTCTCGGGGTGTGCCACCGGCATCAAGTCCCTGAGTGTTATCACGGGATTTCCCATGCTTATTCCGCCTTTTCGATTCGAAAGCTTGTAGATCGAATCATATCACTCGCTTTCCAAGCGGATATTAGTGCCCATATACCCAGCCACTTCCCAAAAGTTGTCCAACAATCCGTCTCAAAATGCGTTGACTCTGTAGTCGGGCGTGCCAATTGTGTGACGAGCGCTCTCGCAGCGCATCAACCTTGCGCCTCGCAATCGTTACGCAACCCTGCCCATAACCTGCAATAACGTATTATCGGTGCAAAACAGCCTAACGAATGCAGCTTGCGCCTTATATGCTACAAACCAGAACCTAATACAGGCGTCCCCAAACACTGTGCTAAACTATTTTGCATCACATGGTTTCAACTCCGCGTTGCTGTTTGTGCGTATGCGTTCTACGCATCAATATGAGCAACCACGCGAGCGCGCAGAGAGCATCCGGCCGTAACGGCGGTGCCCCTCTTGAGCAGAAACCCAATATAGTTCGACGCCTATTTCCGCTGAATTAAACCAGCGAGATAGTGGTCACCATGCATGCCTTAGCTGTTTGCGTGCGGTCCAGTTTTGTTCCCGCTTGACTGGGCCGCACGCAGCTAGCTGGGGACGCGGTCTTTTTGCGATACACGTCCGTGTCCCTAGCGGCTGCGTTCACACATACCGTTCACGGTGGGGCAGAGCCACGTGCTTGTCTAACTGGGCTCAGGGTTTGAATATGGAGCGCCTTCGCGCACAAGCGCCCTGGCGAAGCCATACCCAAACCCCGTGAGCCACACGTAAGACAGTAAGGGGGTGGTGCTCGTGTGGTATGTGATTCAGGTCATTAACGGTCGCGAAGACGTAATGCGCGAGTGCATCGAGCGCATGGTACCGGCTGGCGCCATGCAGGAGCTCTTTTATCCCAAATTTCAAACCGAGATCAAGGTTCACGGCGAATGGGTTAACACGACCAAGCCGCTCTTTCCCGGTTATCTTATCTGCGATACGGCAGATCCCCGCACCGTGCAACAGTATCTGCTGCGCATGGACGACTTTGCCCGGGTGCTATCCCAGGACGGTCAGTTTGTGCCGCTGGCAAAAGAAGAGACCCAGCTCATTGGCAGTTTTACGCATAAGGGAGACCGCGTAGTGCCCATGAGCGAGGCCTTAAAGGACGGCGATCAGGTCGTAGTAACGGCAGGTCCGCTGCTGGGCCACGAAGGCCTTATCAAAACCATTAATAGACGTAAGAGCACTGCTTATTTGGAGCTCGACTTATGCGGTCGACGCGTAGCTACCCGCGTTGGCCTTGCGGTGCTTTCAGCCGAGCAGCGCGCAATGCGAAACCTTAAAAAGGCGATCGCCTAAGTACAGGTGACGCTTTAACGGGACAGGGAGGATCCCCGGGGGCGGGGACGTAGTTTTGAAGGAAATAGTGGAAGATAATCAAATGGGGGATTCAGCAACTGCTGCTGTAACGTGTGAGAGCAGGCGCGAGGCTGCCAAGCTCCATAATGTGGAAAAACACGAACCGAAGTTAACCGAGAACGGTATTCCGGCGGATGTGCTGGAGAAGCTACTACCTGGTAATGACATTGTTGAATTGGAAAAGCCTGTCGTTAATGGCGGGTTGTTCTATCGCTTTATTAAACGATCCTTTGACGTTGTTTCCTGCGGTTGTGCCTTAATTGTTCTCGCCATACCCATGGCAGTCATTGCGGTCAAGATTAAAACTGAATCCGAGGGCCCCGTTATTTACGCCCAGCGTCGTGTTGGTAAAGACGGCAAGGTTTTTAGCATCTATAAATTCCGCAGCATGTATACCGATGCGGAGTCTCGAGGCGCTCAGTGGGCGCAGGACGAAGATCCGCGTGTCACGCCTTTCGGCAAGGTTATGCGCAAGACGCGCCTGGACGAGATTCCACAGTTCTGGAATGTCTTTAAGGGCGATATGAGCCTAATCGGCCCCCGCCCCGAGCGTCCCGCGTTTTGCGAAGAGTTCGAGAAGCGTATTCATGGCTGGCATTACCGCACCATGGTGCGTCCGGGCATTTCTGGCCTTGCCCAGGTTACAGGTGGCTACGATCTACTTCCTAGTGAGAAGGTCATGTTTGACCTCCAGTACATCAAAACAAGAAACATCAAGATGGACGTAGTGATTATGCTCAAAACGCTTGGCGTTGTGAGCACTGGCGACGGCGCGCGCTAATGAAGATACTTGTCGTTTGCCAGCACTATTGGCCGGAGCCCTTTAACACTTCTGATGTATGTGAGGAACTTGTTAAAAGAGGGCATAGCGTCTCTGTTATCACCGGTCTGCCGAATACTGGAATGCCCAACTCTGACATTCCAGAAGAGTATAAAAGTGGACATAAGCAGATTGAGCATCATAATGGCGTGACCATTTATCGCGCCAACTTGCAACCTAGAAAAACCGGTGCGCTCAATCGCGTAAAGAACTATATCTCTTTTTGGCATAACGCAAATCGGCTTGCTCGAAAGCTTAATGAAGAATTCGATGTTGTCTTAGGATATCAGTTTTCACCCGTTATGCAGGTAGATCCCGGTCTTGTCTACGCTCGCAAGCATCATAAAAAGATGCTGTTGTATTGCTTTGATTTGTGGCCCGTGAGTCTTACGGCTGGCGGTTTTTCAGAGAACTCGTTGCCCTACAAATGGATGGCGGCCGTCTCAAAAAGGATTTATAGGAAAGCTGATCGTATTGCTGTTACCTCGCCTTTGTTTGACGAGTACTTTTCAAACAGCCTTGGAATTAATCGTGAGCCCTCGTCATACTTGCCCCAATACGCTGACGATGCTTTTTCTGACTGCGCCAAGTGCTCCTGCGAAGGCTATGACTCATCGAAAGTCAATTTAACATTTGCCGGTAATGTGGGACAAACACAGTCCGTTATAACCATTGTCGAAGCCGCCAGCATTACTCAGAAAGATCAGAACCTCGTTTTTCATATTGTTGGGTCTGGGTCGCGCTTGGAGCAATGTAAATCGAGAGCTTCGGAACTAGGCCTAGATAACATTGTATTCCACGGCCGCAAGCCAATTGAGGATATGCCCAAATATTACGGTGCCTCCGATGCAATGGTTGTCACTTTTGAAGACAGCCCCATGGCCACGTACACCCTTCCTCGAAAAGTAACAACTTATATGGCCGCTGGAAAACCGATTTTGGCAGCGCTTTCTGGTGAAACCAAACGAGTAATTGATGAGGCCAAATGCGGTTTCTGCTGCGATATCGAAGATGCCGAAGGCCTTGCACGAATTGCCTCGCAATTTGCTGGACTTTCCGACACGGGGCAGCTTGGCTATAACGCAAAAGCTTATTACGAACGCTATTTCACGAAGAAGCTGTTCTTCGACAAGCTCGAAAAATTACTTACTCAACTAGTGGAGGATTAATTTATGACAGGCACTTCCGCATTCAAAGACAAGACCCTCATGATCACGGGCGGCACCGGCTCGTTCGGCAACACCGTGCTCAAGCACTTCATGAACACCGACCTGGCCGAGATCCGCATCTTCTCGCGCGACGAGAAGAAGCAGGACGACATGCGCCACCGCCTGCAGGAGAAGTCCCCCGAGCTCGCCTCCAAGGTGCGCTTCTTCATCGGCGACGTCCGCAACGCCCAGAGCGTGCGCGACGCCATGCACGGCGTGGACTACATCTTCCACGCCGCCGCCCTCAAGCAGGTGCCCTCCTGCGAGTTCTTCCCCATGGAGGCCGTCCGCACCAACGTCATCGGCACGGACAACGTCCTGCACGCCGCGATCGAGGAGGGCGTCGACCGCGTCGTGTGCCTGTCCACCGACAAGGCCGCCTACCCCATCAACGCCATGGGCAAGTCCAAGGCCATGATGGAGTCCATCATCTACGCCAACGCCCGCAACGGCGCCGGCCGCACCACCATCTGCTGCACCCGCTACGGCAACGTCATGTGCTCGCGCGGCTCGGTCATCCCGCTGTTCATCGACCGCATCCGAAAAGGGGAGCCGCTCACGGTCACCGACCCCAACATGACCCGCTTCCTCATGAACCTGGACGAGGCCGTGGACCTGGTGCAGTTCGCGTTCGAGCACGCCAACCCCGGCGACCTGTTCATCCAGAAGGCCCCTGCCTCCACCATCGGCGACCTCGCCGAGGCCGTGCAGGAGGTCTTCGGCCGCGTGGGCACCCAGGTGATCGGCACCCGCCACGGCGAGAAGCTCTACGAGACCCTCATGACCCGCGAGGAGCGACTGCGCGCCGAGGACATGGGCGGCTACTACCGCGTGTCCTGCGACTCGCGCGACCTGAACTACGACAAGTTCGTCGTGGACGGCGAGGTGGAGACCCAGGCAGACGAGTCCTACACGAGCCACAACACCGAGAGGCTCGACGTGGAGGGCACCATCGCCAAGATCAAGACCGCCGAGTACGTGCAGCTGGCCCTGGAGGGCCGCGAGCACGAGGCGGTGCAGTAGGGTGCGCATAACGGGCTTGAAGGGCCACGCCGTTTCGAATTTGAATTCGGACATACGTGCCCATGGCATATTTGAACCAATTAAGAGTTTCTAAAAAAGAAAGGTAACTTATGAGCAGCTTCAAAGACAAGACCCTCATGATCACGGGCGGCACCGGCTCGTTCGGCAACACCGTGCTCAAGCACTTCATGAACACCGACCTGGCCGAGATCCGCATCTTCTCGCGCGACGAGAAGAAGCAGGACGACATGCGCCACCGCCTGCAGGAGAAGTCCCCCGAGCTCGCCTCCAAGGTGCGCTTCTTCATCGGCGACGTCCGCAACGCCCAGAGCGTGCGCGACGCCATGCACGGCGTGGACTACATCTTCCACGCCGCCGCCCTCAAGCAGGTGCCCTCCTGCGAGTTCTTCCCCATGGAGGCCGTCCGCACCAACGTCATCGGCACGGACAACGTCCTGCACGCCGCGATCGAGGAGGGCGTCGACCGCGTCGTGTGCCTGTCCACCGACAAGGCCGCCTACCCCATCAACGCCATGGGCAAGTCCAAGGCCATGATGGAGTCCATCATCTACGCCAACGCCCGCAACGGCGCCGGCCGCACCACCATCTGCTGCACCCGCTACGGCAACGTCATGTGCTCGCGCGGCTCGGTCATCCCGCTGTTCATCGACCGCATCCGAAAAGGGGAGCCGCTCACGGTCACCGACCCCAACATGACCCGCTTCCTCATGAACCTGGACGAGGCCGTGGACCTGGTGCAGTTCGCGTTCGAGCACGCCAACCCCGGCGACCTGTTCATCCAGAAGGCCCCTGCCTCCACCATCGGCGACCTCGCCGAGGCCGTGCAGGAGGTCTTCGGCCGCGTGGGCACCCAGGTGATCGGCACCCGCCACGGCGAGAAGCTCTACGAGACCCTCATGACCCGCGAGGAGCGACTGCGCGCCGAGGACATGGGCGGCTACTACCGCGTGTCCTGCGACTCGCGCGACCTGAACTACGACAAGTTCGTCGTGGACGGCGAGGTGGAGACCCAGGCAGACGAGTCCTACACGAGCCACAACACCGAGAGGCTCGACGTGGAGGGCACCATCGCCAAGATCAAGACCGCCGAGTACGTGCAGCTGGCCCTGGAGGGCCGCGAGCACGAGGCGGTGCAGTAGGGTGCGCGTCCTCGTCACCGGCGCCAGGGGCTTCGTCGGCAGGAACCTCTGCTGCGCGCTGAAGAACATAAGGGACGGCAGGGACCGCCGTGCGAAATACCAGTCACTCCTTCCCCTCGAGGTCATGGAGTACGACATCGACTCGACGCCCGCCGAGCTGGAGGACTTCTGCTCCCGCGCCGACTTCGTCTTCAACCTGGCCGGCGTCAACCGCCCAAAGGACCAGTCCGAGTTCATGGAGGGCAACTTCGGGTTCGCCTCCACGCTGTTGGACACCCTCGAGCGCCACGGGAATAAGTGCCCCGTCATGCTCTCCAGCTCCGCGCAGGCGAGCCTGTCGGGCCGCTTCGAGGGCTCCGTATACGGCGAGTCGAAGCTGGCGGGGGAGGGCCTGTTCCGCGAGTACTCGGAGCGCACCGGGGCGCCGGTGCTCATCTACCGCTTCCCCAACCTCTACGGCAAGTGGTGCCGCCCCCGATACAACTCCGCCGTGGCCACCTTCTGCGACGCCATCGCCAACGGCCGCCCCTACACCGTCAACGACCCCTCCGTGGAGCTGGAGCTCCTCTACATCGACGACCTGGTCGGCGAGATGCTGGGCGCGCTGCTCGGCGGGGAGCACCGCTGCGGCTACGAGGGGCTCGTGAGGGTAGAGGGTGACGAGTTCTGCTACGTCCCGGAAACTGACGTCAAGTCGCTAGGCGAGATCGTCTACCTTCTCGACTGCTTCCGCGACAGCCGCGAGACGCTGTCGGTGCCCGACCTTTCGGAGGGCTCCTTCTCCAAGAAGCTCTGGAGCACGTTCCTGTCCTACTACGAGCCGGGCAACTTCGCCTACGGCCTCAAGCCCAACGTGGACGACCGCGGCTCGTTCACGGAGTTCCTGCGCACGCCCGAGCGCGGCCAGGTCTCCATCAACGTCTCGAGGCCCGGCATTACCAAGGGCAACCATTGGCATATGAGCAAGTGGGAGAAGTTCCTGGTGGTCTCCGGCACCGCGAGCATCAAGCTAAGGAAAGTGGGGGAGGACTCCGACGGAAACCCGTTCCCCGTCGACGAGTACACCGTCTCCGGTTCCGACATGCGAGCCGTGGAGATGATTCCCGGCTACACGCACTCCATCACCAACCTGTCCGACACCGAGGACCTCGTGACGGTCATGTGGGCCAACGAGCCCTTCGACCCCGAGAATCCAGATACATTTTTCGAAGTTGTTTAAAATGAACTTTGCTAGGCGGTTCTTGTCGGTTAGGCTGGATTGGCTGTTAATTGGGACTTTCGTCGGATTCTCAATTTGCCTCAATAGCTGCAGCGCCGTTTCAACATTGATAGGCTTTTCGTCGCTATGCCTACCGTTTGCTCTGATATCGTGTTTTCTTCTGCTGACGCTTTCTGATGCGGATAAGAACAATACGGCGTTAACGATCGGTGCGCTTGTCTTTACGATTCCTGTCTTGCTTTCTGCTATCGGCAATTTTAGTAGTTCAAATGTCATGAATTCCTTGACATTAATGGTTTGTATCCTTTTAGCCTACCTTTGTGTCAGGAAGGTAGGGCCTCTTCATCTCTGCCATATTTTTGTCTGGCTTATGTGCGCCACCTCTTGTGTGTCTCTATTGGTTTGGATTGCAACAAATTGGTTGGGGATAAACTTACCGTTCCCCGTGTTTGAAAACGTCAACGGTGTTCATTACAAAACCATCTTCATTGTCTCTCAGTTTGCTGAGGCGTATATCGACGCAAGCAAGAGTATGGGTTTTTTCTGGGAAAGCGGTATTTTTGCTTCTTATCTACTCCTTGCGATTTCCGTTGAGTTCATTGTTAATAAAAAAGCATCAAAAGTTAGATTGGCCTTGTTGGTCGTAACGTTGTTCACAACAGGATCTACAGCTGGCTATCTTCTTCTTCCACTTGCCCTTGCCGTTGGATTACTGAAAAACGGGGGTCGAGGTCGTGTGGCAATCGCGATTGGAATTGCCATCCTCGTTTTATGGGCTTTTACGAATTACTCCACAATTCTTAACTTGCTTATGCAGATTGACCCTTCATTATTTTGGAAGCTGGGGGATGCTGACGCCGTCACAAAGCTCACGAGGCTTCAGTCTCCTGGTGTGTGCTGGAGCCTATTTTCCTCAAGCCCCGTTTTGGGATTAGGTTACGGAGATGCCCTGGAGGCCTATTCTGCCATTGCAGCGGGCTCCCCAACCATTGATTCTTTGACGACAACGAGCTTCTTTCAACTTGCCGCGTTCGGTGTCTCTGGTTTCGCGATGTGGGGGGTTACGTCATACGCCCTTATCGGAACTCGGCGTCTTCCTCTATCCGCAGGCATTATGCTCGCTTTGCTGTTCGTTTTAGTAATCAACAAAGAACCGCATACCGCTTCGGCCATGACTTATATATTGGTATTTTCCTTCCTCTCCCTCTCTAACGAGAGTTCGGAACACTCTTCCGTTAAATGCTATGGGGGCGCCCATGAAATATAATCTTAAACTAAGCGTTGCGGCAAACGCGTGCATCAAAGTTCTTGCCTTAATTGTTTCTTTAATTTCGACGCCCATTATGATGTCGTTCTTCTCGAACGATGCAGTTCTCGGCGCTTGGTTTACCGTTCTCTCTGTGTTGAACTGGATTTCCTTTTTTGATTTCGGAATTGGCAACGGACTTCGTAACGATTTGACTTACGCGTTGAATAAAGGTGACTCCGAAAGGGCCCGCGTCGTAATTTCATCGTCGGTTATTTTCCTTGGCGCGATCGTGATCGCGCTGATTCCCCTTGGCGTGGCGGTCTCTGCCTTCGTTCCCTGGAACTCTGTCTTCTCCGTTGGGGATAGTGAAATCTGCAGAAGTGATCTTACCGCATGTATGATTGTCGTCATCGCAGGTACTTTGCTTCAGCTCGTTCTTAAGCTCGTGAACTCTCTGTTTTACGCTGTCCAGCGCAACGCTGCTCCGGCGCTTCTCCTTCTTATCTCCAACTGTCTAATCCTTGTCGCCATAGCTTTCCCACCTCCCCTGGCGGGGGCTGGTGAGCGGTTCATGTACATGTGTGTAGTCGAGATAATCGCCCTATCGGTTCCGCTGGTCGCCGCTGGTTTTGTAATTTTCGCCACCGAACTCAAGGGCTATACACCGAGATTAAAGGACGTAAGGACAGATTACTTCCGTTCGCTTGGCTCGCTCGGCATTCAATTCTTCGTTATTCAGATTGCTCTGCTCTTCGTGTCGTCGACCAACGAGCTCTTCATCGGTTCTCTCTGCGGCTCCGATAGCGTCGTTCCTTACTCTGTGGCTTATAGGGTTTTCAATCTTATTCTTGTCTTTTTCGGAGTCATGGCTCAGCCCATCTGGTCCGACATGGCGAGTTCCTTTGCGTCGGGGAATAGACGCAGACTCCTCTCCGTGCATAGAAAGTATTTGGGGCTCTCGGCAATCGCATCCGCGGGAACGGTCGTTATCGGCCTGCTTATCAATTCCATACTTAGCATATGGCTAAAAGAACAGGCGCCGACCCTCACGCTTTACGAGTCCTTTTCACTCATCTTTCTCGTCATCGCGACTGTGTTAACCAATTCTGAGACGTGCCTCGGTAACGCCACGAATCGCTTGAGACCTCAGGTTATTTTCTATTGCCTCGGTGCCATCGCAAAATATCCAGTTTCAGCGATCCTGTCCATGTATGTGACCAGTTGGGCCTCGGTTGTATACGCTAACGGTCTTGTTCTCGTTCCTGTCCTGATTGCTCAACATATTGCAAACCGCTGGCTTACCGCGGGCAGTGAGGAGAGTCCCGTTGAAGAAAAGTAAAAATTTAGAAACGTTATACTTTATCGGCGGATTATTTCCACGCGAGCGTGAAGATGAAATCAGACGCCTTACGAAGTCCGGTCTTCAAAGCGCCGCGAATAATCTTCAGTGGAAGTTTGTTAAAGGTTACGATTCATGCCTTGGTACTGAAAACGTCCACCTTATAAACTCGGAATACGTCGGTTCCTTCCCTAAGAGGTACTCCGGCATTTTCGTTCCACGATATAGCTTCCGGCATTCCGAAATTTCTGGTGAAGATGTTGGGCCTGGCTTCGTTAACCTACCGGTCTTAAAAGAGTTCTCGCGTGCTGCTAGGCTGTGCTCTGAGATTGATAAGGTTAACCCCAGAAGCTGTGAACAACTTTACTTCGTTGGCTATGCCGCCACTTATCCCATTGTGACTGCGCTGCATCACGCAAAAAAGAAATATCCCAATAGCATTGTCGCCCTTATCGTTCCTGATTTACCTCAATACATGGAGCTGGGTAGCCGTGGAACGGGATTCTTGCACAGGCTTAAGAACCATTTTGTTTCAAAAGGCATGAAGGGCATGGATTGCTACGTCCCCTTGACAGCTGCAATGGCTCCTTACCTTGGAGTTGACTTGACGAAGTGTGCCGTTGTCGAGGGCATTGCTGACGAACATGACGCTTCTGAGCCTGAAGCCATCGTACGGGATCTGCCCGAGCGGTATATCTTGTACACAGGGACGCTCCAATACCGCTATGGGTTAGGCGAGTTAATTTCTGCATTTAAGGGGCTTGACGATACAGGAATCGGTCTTGTTGTTTGCGGTGACGGCGAGGCGGCAAATGAGATGACGGCTCTGCAGTCTGAGAATCCTATGGTGCGATACCTGGGCGTACTGCCGTCCCAAGAGATTGAAGGCCTGCGCAATGGCGCCACCATTCTCGTTAACCCGCGCAAGAACGAAGGGGATTATACGAAGTTTAGTTTTCCCTCGAAGATGATGGAGTACCTTGCATCGGGTGTGCCAACCGTTGCTTACAGGCTGGATGGAATGCCTGAAGACTATGAAGGTCTTTTCATCGATGCAACGGATGGAGGCCTTAAGGCGGCTTTAAATCGAGCTCTCGCGATGGATCCTGAAGAGCTGCACCAACTTTCCTTGCGTGCGAAAACTTATGTCATCGACCACAAGGGCTCTAAGGACCAATGCGCACGCACTCTTGAGCTATTCAGAAAGGAGTCTACGTACATTGAGCGATGACAAGACGTTCGACATTCCCGTCGCAGTATTCATTTTCAAACGTCTCGATACTCTTGAGAGGATTTTCGATAGACTTGCTGAGGTTCGGCCTAGTAAGCTCTATCTCATTGCTGACCAGGGGAGAGATGAGGCAGAACGCCTCGCTGTCGACAAAGTGAGGCGTGGCGTCGACTCTCTTATTACTTGGGACTGTGAGGTTGTGCGAGACTACGCAAAGGAGAATAGGGGGGTATACGGAAACATCGCACTTGGCGCGAAGCGAGTATTCGAGCGGGAGCCTGTTGCCATTTTCTTGGAGGACGACAATCTACCTTCTTTGTCATTCTTCCCGTTCTGTGCAGAAATGCTAGCGCGCTATCGTGACAATGATAAGATTCTCTGGATCTGCGGGACTAACTATCTATCGCAATACGAAGCGCCACATAATGCTTCATACATTTTTACGCGACAACTTATGCCATGTGGATGGGCATCATGGGGAGACAAGTTTCTATCTTCCTACGACTTTGACCTGAACAAGACAACTCCCGAGGACATGAGGCGCGCTCGTAACACGTATTCGGTGAGGCGGCTCTATCTCCAACAGCTGTTCAACGTGGAGTACGAGAAAGCACACAAGGGCCGTACTGGGCGTTACTATTCTTGGGATTACCATATGGCATGGACCCTCAGGACGGGCGGATTTTTTGGCATCGCCCCATCAGTGAACCTTATAGAGAATATTGGTGTTGACGACTGTTCGGAGCACGGTGGCAATGATCTCTCGCTAGATATGACGAACCGGTTCTGTTCAATGGATGGTTACGAACTCCCGTTTCCGCTCAGACACCCTGAGACCGTTGAACTCGATATGACGTATGAGCGGCTAATCGAGCGTAAGCTGCTGTACCCCGCCAAGGATTACATCGGTGTACTCGTGAAGCTGGTTGCGAAGCGCCTGCTTAACTTTCCGCCGGACCTCTCACTTAGACAAACAATTAAGAAAGGTTAAAAATGACAAATATGGTAGAAGATAAAACGGTTCGATTTAAAGATGACGGTCGTCTTAAGCTCCTGATCATCGTGGGCACACGCCCCGAGGTCATCCGCCTGTCCGAGGTCATCAAGAAGTGCCGCCGACACTTCGACTGCCTGCTGGCGCACACCGGGCAGAACTACGACTACACCTTGAACGGCATCTTCTTCCGCGACCTGTCTCTGGACGACCCGGACGTCTACCTGGACGCCGTGGGCGCCGACCTTGGCGAGACGGTGGGCAACATCATCGCCGCGAGCTACAAGCTGATGGTCGAGGTGCAGCCTGACGCCCTCCTGATCCTGGGCGACACCAACAGCTGCCTGTCGGCCATCGCGGCCAAGCGCCTGCACATCCCCATCTTCCACATGGAGGCCGGCAACCGCTGCAAGGACGAGTGCCTGCCCGAGGAGACCAACCGCCGCATCGTCGACGTGATCTCCGACGTCAACCTGGCCTACTCCGAGCACGCCCGCCGCTACCTCAAGGACACCGGCTGCGCCCCGGAGCGCACCTACGTCACGGGCTCTCCCATGGCGGAGGTCCTGCGCGCCAACCTCGAGAAGATCGAGGCCTCAAAAGTGCTCTCCGAGCTCGGCCTGGAGCCCAAGCGCTACATGCTGCTCTCCGCCCACCGCGAGGAGAACATCGACACCGAGGCCAACTTCACGAGCCTGTTCACCGCCATCAACGCGCTCGCGGAGAAGTACGACATGCCGATCCTGTACTCCTGCCACCCGCGCTCCCGCAAGCGCCTGGAGGCCACCGGCTTTAAGCTCGACCCGCGCGTGCGCATGCACGAGCCCATGGGCTTCCACGACTACAACTGCCTGCAGATGAACGCCTTCGCGGTGGTGTCCGACTCCGGCACGCTGCCCGAGGAGTCCAGCTTCTTCGCGAGCGTCGGCCGCCCGTTCCCGGCGGTGTGCATCCGCACCTCCACCGAGCGCCCCGAGGCCCTGGACAAGGCCTGCTTCATTCTGGCGGGCATCGACGGCGACCACCTGCTGCAGGCCGTGGACGTGGCTGTGGAGATGAA
>JBKWEB010000032.1:0-19096 GCA_046976245.1 Collinsella sp.
GCGAGGTCGTCTGCCAAGAGACCGTTCAGGAGTAGCCCCAGGGTACGGTGAGAAACGCACGCGTCATCCAGGGTGGCCCCCACTGCGCCGGCATCGTTGTCCTGGGCCTCATCGGCGGCAGCTTTGCCCGCGGCTATGCGCAGGCGGGCGTCCGCGTGCTGGCCTGGGACCCCGATGACGACGTCATGACGGCCGCCAGCATGGGCACCGTTGCCGGCGAGCTCAACGACGAGACGCTCGGCGAATGCGACATCATCGTCCTGGCATGCTACCCCGAGGCCTGCATCGAGTGGCTCGAGACGCACGCCCGGGCACTCGCCGACGCCACCGACACCGAGGCCATCATGGGCCCCGTGGTGATCGACACCGTGGGCGTCAAGGGTATCGTGTGCGAGCGCGCCTTTAAGCTTGCCCGCGAGCACGGTTTTTACTTTGTGGGCGCGCACCCCATGGCGGGCACGCAGTTCTCGGGCTACGCGCATTCCCGCGCCGACCTGTGCCAGGGCGCACCGCTCGTGCTTGTACCGCCCGCAGTGGACGACGCACTTAAGCTGGAGCTTTTGGGCCAGGTGCGCGAAATGGTGCGTCCCCTGGGCTTTGGCAAGTTCAGCGTAACGAGCGCCGCCGAGCACGACCGCGTCATCGCCTTTACAAGCCAGCTCGCACACGTCGTCTCCAACGCCTACGTTAAAAGCCCGACCGCTCAGGTCCACCACGGCTTTTCGGCCGGCAGCTACCGCGACCTCACCCGCGTGGCGCACCTCAATCCGCAGATGTGGTCCGAGCTCATGATCGACGACGCCGATGCGCTCGCCTTCGAGATCGACCATCTGATCGAGTCGCTTGGCGCCTACAGCCGTGCGCTCAAGGAGCGCGACCAGCGCTATCTGGAGAATCTCCTTGCCGAGGGCGACCGCATTAAGCGCGCACTCGACGACGAGGCCTCCCACTAGACCACCTATCACGCCAGGTCGAAAGGACCGAAGCTTATGGCGATTACCATCGATATCGACACTGCACGCCCCTACCAGGTGCATGTTGGCACGTTTTTGCTGGAGCAGGCGGGACCGCTCGTGCGCGCCACTGCCGGCGGCACCAAGGCCGTCATCGTGACGGACACCAACGTGGGCCCGCTCTACCAGATGCCCGTTAAGCAGAGCCTGGAGGCGTCAGGCTACGAGGTGAGCATCTGCACCTTCGAGGCCGGCGAGGCCCATAAGCGCGCCGAAACCTATGTTGCCATTTTGGAGTTTGTGGCCGAGCACGAGCTTTCGCGCTCCGACGTGATCGTGGCACTCGGGGGCGGCGTCGTGGGCGATGTGGCGGGCTTTGTGGCCGCGACCTACATGCGCGGCTGCAAGTTTGTGCAGATCCCGACGAGCCTGCTCGCCATGGTGGATTCGTCGGTGGGCGGCAAGACCGCCATCGACCTGGCTGCCGGCAAGAACTTGGCCGGCGCCTTTTGGCAGCCGAGCGTGGTTATCGCCGACGTGGGGTGCCTGGCCACCCTCACGCCCGAGCAGTTCGCCGACGGCTGCGGCGAGGTCGTCAAGCACGTCGTGATCGCCGACCCGGAGCTTTTCGCCGAGCTGGAGAAGACCCCGCTCACGCTGGAGCTGCTCAACCGCGATGTGGCCCGCGTAGCACTCATCATCGCCCGCAACATCGACATCAAGCGCGCCGTGGTCGTCGCCGACGAGCACGAAACCAACCAGCGCAAGCTGCTCAACTTTGGACACAGCGCCGGACACGCCGTCGAGGCCTGCGAGCACTTTGAACTCGGACACGGCAACTGCGTGTCGATCGGCATGGGCATCATCACGCGCGCCGCGGCCCTGCACGGCGTTTGCGATGCTGCACTGCCCGGTCGTATTGAGGAACTCTGCGCCCGCCACGGCCTCAAGACCCGCTGCGACCTCGATGCCGATGCCGTCTTTGCCGAGGCGCTCCACGACAAGAAGCGCGCGGGCGACACCATCGACCTGGTGATTCCGCACGGCATTGGCCGCTGCAGCATCGACCGCACGCCGCTTTCCACTTTCCACGAACTCATTGCCGAGGGCCTCGGCCAGAAGGGAGACGCATCCGCATGCTAGCCCGCATCACCCCGTCCCCGCTTAAGGGCACCGTTCCCGCCATCGCGTCCAAGTCGATGGCGCATCGCCTGATCATCTGCGCTGCGCTTGCCAACGGCGAGACGCACGTCACCTGCAACACCACCTGCGCCGACATCGAGGCTACGGTGCGTTGCCTTACGGCTCTGGGTGCCCGCATCGAGACCGTCGAGGACGGCTTCCAGGTTCACCCCACCATGAAGAGTGTTGAGTTTGGCCTGCTCAAGGCCCTTGCCGGCGGCACGCTTGACTGCGGCGAAAGCGGCTCCACACTCCGCTTTATGTTGCCCGTCGCCTGCGCGATGGGCGCAGAGGCCACCTTTGTGGGCCAGGGTCGTCTGGGCGCACGCCCGCTCTCCCCGCTCTCGGACGAGATCATCGCCGCCGGCTGCGACCTACAGGGTCTGGGTGGTTTTCCGCTCAAGACAAGCGGACGCATGCGCCCGGGCACCTTTGTGCTGCCGGGCAATGTGAGCTCGCAGTACATCTCGGGCCTGCTGCTGGCAGCCCCGTTGCTCGCCCAGCCCTCCTGTGTGCAGGTGACCGGCCTCATTGAGAGCCGCCCCTACATCAACCTGACGATCCAGGCCATGAAGGCCTTTGGCGTTGAGGTCAACGTCGAGCGCATTCCCGCCAAGGACGGTCAGCCCGAGGTCACGAACTTCCGCGTGAGCAGTGGCTCGTACCGCACGCCCGGCAGCGTGGCCGTCGAGGGCGACTGGTCCAACGCCGCCTTTTGGTTGTGCGCTGGCGCCATCGGCACCGACCCCATCACCGTGGAGGGCGTGTCGCTGAGCTCCGCGCAGGGCGACCGCAACGTGCTTGCCGCGCTTTCGCGCTTTGGCGCCCGCATCGTGCGCTCCACCAACGCCGCCACCGTGCAGTCCGACAAGCTCGCCGGCTTTGAGATGAGCGCCCACGACATCCCCGACCTGGTGCCCGTTATCTCGGCCGTTGCCTCGCTGGCTCAGGGCCGCACGTTCATCCGCGATTGCGCCCGTCTGCGCATCAAGGAATCCGACCGCCTGGCCACCACCACCCGCGAGCTCACCGCGCTGGGCGCGCAGGTGCGCATTGCCGGCGATGACCTCATCATCAAGGGTGTCGATGCCTTTACCGGCGGCGAGGTCGATTCGCACAACGACCACCGCATCGCCATGATGGCCGCCATCGCCGCGAGCCGCGCCACCGGCGAGGTCGTGATCCACGGCGCCGAGGCCGTCAACAAGTCCTATCCCGATTTCTTCGACCACTACCGCCTGCTGGGCGGCAAAGTCACACTCGAGGAGGAATAGCATGTCCTCGACCTTTGGCAACGTCTTGCACTTAAGCATCTTCGGCCAATCGCACTCCCCCGCTATCGGCTGCTCGCTCGATGGCATCCCGGCGGGCATCGCCGTGGACCAGGAGGAGCTGCAGGCCTTCCTCGACCGTCGCGCCCCCGGTCGCGACGAGACCGCGACCAAACGCCGCGAGGCCGACGCCGCCCACATCATCGCCGGTGTTGTCGATGGACATACCACCGGCGCGCCCATTGCCGCGATTATCGAGAACACCAACACGCGCTCCAATGATTACTCCGAGCTGCGCTGCAAGCCCCGTCCCGGACATGCAGACTTCCCCGCGCGCGTGAAGTATCACAACATGCACGATGTTGCTGGTGGCGGGCATTTTTCCGGCCGCCTAACGGCACCCTTATGCATCGCCGGCGGCATTGCGCTACAGGCACTCGAGGCCCGCGGCATTCAGGTCATGGCGCACGTCGCGCAGATCGGCGGCATCTCCGACCTGCCGATGGACGATATGGTCTATCGAGAGGCCGACCGCAAGGCGATCCTTACGAACGATCTGCCGTGCATTGACGCCGCCGCAGCCGGCCGCATGCGCGAGGAGATCCTGGCCGCGCGCGACGAACTCGACAGCATCGGCGGCATCGTGGAGTGCGGCATTTACGGGCTTCCCGCGGGCATCGGTGACCCCATGTTCGACGGCATCGAGAACCGCATCGCGCAAATCGCGTTTGGCATTCCCGCCGTAAAGGGCGTGGAGTTTGGCATGGGCTTTGCCGTGGCCGCCATGCGCGGCAGCGAGAACAACGATCCGTATCGCATCGATGCCGAGACCGGCGAGATCGAAGTCGAGTCCAATAACGCCGGCGGCATCCTGGGCGGTATTTCGACCGGCGCGCCCGTCATGTGGCGCATGGCCGTAAAGCCGACGCCCTCAATTGGCCGCGAGCAGCAGACCGTAGACATGGACGCCATGGAAAACGCCGAGCTCTCGGTCCACGGCCGCCACGATCCCTGCATCGTCCCCCGAGCCGTCCCCGTAGCCGAAGCAGCCGCGGCACTCGCCATCTGGGACGCCCTCCTCGAGGACGCCGGCCAGCGCTAACTACCCACCCCTCAACATCCCCCGACTCGTGAAAGGGGTCTCCATGGACCTTGCCGATATTCGTCAGGCCATCGACGGCATCGATACCACGCTCCTCAATAGCTTTGTCGAGCGCATGGATATTGCCACCGAGGTCGTCAAGTCAAAAATCGAGATGGGCAAGGCCGTCTTCGACCCCGCCCGCGAGCGCTCCAAGCTCAACAACCTCGCCAGCCGCGCGCCCGAGCGCTACGAGGCGCAGACCATCACCCTGTTCCGTCTCCTCATGAGCATGAGCAAGGCCGAGCAGCAGCGCTACATCAATGAGCTCAAGGGCTTCACGGTCTCGCAAAAGGCCCACGCCACGGCAGTTCCCCTTGACACGCCCTTCCCCCAGACCGCCAGCGTCGCCTGCCAGGGCGTTGAGGGTGCCTACAGCCAGATCGCCGCGTGCAAGCTCTTCGACGTGCCCGATATCGCGTTCTTCGACACCTTCGAAGGTGTCATGCGCGCCGTGCGAGACGGCTTCTGCGAGTTTGGCGTACTACCCATCGAAAACTCCACCGCAGGCTCGGTCAACGCGGTCTACGACCTGCTCGCGCAGTTCGACTTCCACATTGTGCGCTCGCTGCGCCTCAAGATCGACCACAACCTGCTCGTCAAGCCCGGCACCAAGCTGCAGGATGTTCGTGAAGTCTATAGCCACGGTCAGGCCATCGCGCAATGCGCCGGCTTTATCGAGGCGCACGATCTGCACGCCACCAAGTATCCCAACACGGCCATGTCGGCCGAGATGGTCGCCAGCTCCGAGCGCGCCGACGTCGCCGCCATCGCCTCGCGCAGTTGCGCGGCGCTCTACGGTCTGGAGGTGCTGGAGTCCAACATTCAGGACTCGGGCAACAACTACACGCGCTTCGTCGTCATCAGCCGCGAGCCGCGCGTCTACCCAGGCGCCAACCGCACCTCGCTCATGATCACCACGGCCAACGAACCGGGCGCCCTCTATCGCGTGCTCGAGCGCTTCTATGCGCTCAACATCAACCTTATCAAGCTCGAGAGCCGCCCCATCCCTGGGCGCGACTTTGAGTTTATGTTCTACTTCGATCTGGACTGTCCCTTTGGCAGCAAGGCGCTCGACGACCTACTCGATTCCATCGATGACGTGTGCGAGAGCTTCACCTACTTTGGCAGCTACACGGAGGTGCTCTAGATGACTGATGTCGCCACAACCCGCCCCTACGGCGTGCTGGGCCGCGTGCTGGGCCACAGCTATACCCCGACCATCTACAAGGAGCTCGCGGGGCTTGAGTACGTGCGTTTTGAGCGCGAGCCCGAAGACCTCGCGGCCTTTATGACGGGCGACGAGTGGGAGGGCACCAACGTAACCATCCCCTACAAGCGCGCCGTCATGGACTACCTGGACGAGCTGAGCCCGCTGGCCGAGCGCATGGGCAACGTCAACACGATCACGCGTCTGCCCGATGGCCGTCTGCGCGGCGACAACACCGACTATTTCGGTTTCCAGTGCCTGGTCGAGGAGCTGGGTGTGGAGATTGCCGGCAAGAAGGTCCTCGTGCTCGGAGCCACCGGAGGCGCCGGCACCACGGCAAGTATGGTGCTGGACGACCTGGGCGCGATCGTGGTGCCCGTGGGACGCACGAGCGAGGTCAACTACGACAACATCGCACAGCAGTCCGACGTCGCGCTGCTCGTCAACTGCACGCCTGCCGGTATGTTCCCCCACTGCCCCGACGCGCCTTGCACGCTCGAAGGCCTCGACGCGCTCGAGGGTGTCATCGATATCGTCTACAACCCCGCCCGCACGGGACTCATGCTCGAGGCCGAGCGTCGCGGCATGCCATGCATCGGCGGCCTGCTCATGCTTGTGGCCCAGGCGGCGCAAGCCGTCGAGCGCTATACCGGCCAGGTTACCCCGCGCGAGCGCATCCTGGACGTGACGGAGCGCCTGTCTCACCGCGAGCAGAACATCGCGCTGATCGGCATGCCGGGCTCGGGCAAAACCCGCGTGGGCGAGCAGATCGCCCTGCTCACCGGCCGCGAGCACATCGATTGACCGCGCCCTCGAGGAGCGTCTGGGCATGCCTTGCGCCGACTTTATCGTCGAGCGCGGCGAGCCGGCCTTCCGCGAGCAGGAGACGGCGGCCCTGACCGACATCTCCAAGCGCAGCGGCCTGGTGCTTTCCACCGGCGGCGGCGTCGTCACGCGAGACGAGAACTACCCACTGCTGCACCAGAACAGTCAGATTGTGATGCTCAACCGTAAGCTCGATGAGCTCGCCCACAAGGGACGCCCCATCACTGCCCGCGACGGTATCGACAAGCTGGCCGAGCAGCGCATGCCGCGTTACCGCGCATGGGCCGACCACATCATCGACTCGCGCGACTGCGCAGCCAACACTGCCCGCGCCCTCCTCGACACCCTCTAAAACCTGCCAAAAAGGGACGGGTTTATTTTGGCAGGTTTTATCTGGGCAAACGTCGAAGACAGCAAGCCCCGCCACCAACCAGACCACAAAGGAAGCAACCATGAAAGCTCTCGTCATCAACGGACCCAACCTCAACATGCTCGGCATTCGCGAGCCGGGCATCTACGGCAGCGACAACTACGACCGCTTGGTCCAGATCTGCAAGGAGGCCGGCGCCGCACAGGGCTTCGACGAGATCGAGGTCTTCCAGTCCAACCACGAGGGCAGCATCGTCGACAAGATCCAGGAGGCATACGGCAAGGTCGACGGCATCGTCATCAACCCCGCGGCCTACACGCACACGAGCGTGGCGATCCTGGACGCCCTCAAGGCCGTAGCCATCCCCGCCGTCGAGGTCCACATCAGTGCCGTCGAGACGCGCGAGGACTTCCGCCAGGTAAGCTACGCCCGCCTGGCCTGCTTCGCCACCATCACCGGCGAAGGCCTGAAGGGCTACGCACATGCGCTAGAGCTGTTGAAAGAGCATCTGCTACACTAATCCATGGGACTAAATAATTAGGTTTGTTTGTCCCAAAGCTTAAGTAACTGTCCAATTGACATACAAAGGAGCATATCCATGTCCCAGTACGATTACCTCGTCGTCGGTGCCGGCCTTTCGGGCGCCGTCTTCGCCAATGCCGCCAAGCGCGCCGGCAAGTCGGTCCTGGTCATCGACCGCCGCGACCACATCGCCGGCAACGTCTACACCGAGGACGTCGAGGGCATCCAAGTCCACCGCTACGGCGCGCACATCTTCCACACCTCCATGAAGGACGTCTGGGGCTACGTCAACCGCTTCGCCGAGTTCAACAACTACGTCAACTCGCCGGTCGCCAACTTCCACGGCAACATGTACAACATGCCCTTCAACATGAACACCTTCGCCAAGATGTGGCCGGGCGTCGTCACGCCGGCGGACGCCAAGGCAAAGATCGCCGAGCAGGTGGCTGCCGAGAACATCGGCGAGCCAACAAACCTCGAGGAGCAGGCGCTGTCGCTCGTCGGCCGCGACATCTTCGAGACGCTCGTGAAGGGCTACACCGAGAAGCAGTGGGGCCGCGATTGCAAGGACCTGCCCGCAAGCATCATCAAACGCCTCCCCTGCCGCTTCACCTACGACAACAACTACTTCAACGACCGCTACCAGGGCATCCCCATGGGCGGCTACACCAAGATGGTCGCCAACATGCTCGAGGGCGTCGAGGTACGCTGCGGCGTGGAGTATAGGGAGCTGACCGCCGCCGAGCCCGATATCGCCGCCAAGACGATCTACTGCGGCCCCATCGACGCGTTCTACGACTTCAAGCTGGGCACGCTCGAGTACCGCAGCCTGCGCTTTGAGACCGAGACGCTCGACGAGCAGGACCACCAGGGCGTGGCCGTGGTCAACTACACCGAGCGCGAGATCCCCTACACGCGCATCATCGAGCACAAGCACTTCGAGTTCGGCACGCAGGACAAGACCGTCATCACGCGCGAGTACCCGGCGGACTGGAAGCCCGGCGACGAGCCCTACTACCCCATCAACGACGCCAAGAACGAGGCCCTCTACAGGCAGTACGAGGAGCTCGCGGCACAGGAGGGCGACGTGATCTTTGCCGGTCGCCTGGGCGGCTACAAGTACTACGACATGGACAAGGCCATCGCCGCCGCCTTCGAGCTCGTCCGCAACGAGCTGGGCGTGGAGCCCACGGAGGCGTAAGAGCCCAACAGCCAAAGGCTGATAGCCATTCTGGGATGTAGAAAGTCCGGTGCAGCATCGCTGCATCGGACTTATTGTTGAGGGAGCACTGCACGCGCACGCGTCCCAAAAAGCAAAGACCCGGCACAATAACCGGGTCTTCAAAAACTCTCTGGTGCTCCATGGCGGATTCGAACCGTCGACCTTGGGATTAGAAGTCCCCTGCTCTATCCAACTGAGCTAATGGAGCATAAGGCCGCACGTCCAAGCGGGTACAAGTTCACACGGCCAATAAATTATAACCTACTTGAACTGGTCGTGGTACGCCTTGCAGACCTCATCCACGGGACCATCCATGCGTAGGTTGCCTTTCTCGATCCAAACAGCACGCTGGCAAATGCGTTCAACCTGCTCCATGGAGTGAGAAACGAACAAGACCGTGACGTCGCCACTCTCGATAAAGTGCTGGATGCGGCGCTCGCACTTCTGCTGGAAAAAGACATCGCCAACAGAAAGCGTCTCATCGACGATCAGGATGTCGGGCTCGGTAATCGTAGCGATAGCAAAGGCAATGCGTGCAACCATACCCGAAGAGAAGTTCTTCAGTGGCATGTCAACGAAGTCTTTAAGCTCGGCGAACTCAATAATCTCGTCAAAGCTAGCGTCAATAAACTCCTTCGTGTATCCAAGCAGCGCACCGTTCAGATAGATATTCTCACGCGCGGTAAGCTCAGGATCGAAACCAGCGCCGAGCTCAATCAGAGGTGCAATATTGCCATGGACCTTAACCTCGCCCTCACTGGGCTCCAAAACGCCAGCAATAATCTTGAGCATCGTAGACTTACCGGAGCCGTTAGTACCAACAAGGCCAACGACCTCGCCGCGATGCACATTAAACGAAATGTGCTTAAGCGCACGGAACTCCTCAAAGAACAGCTCGTGCTTGGCGAGCTTAATAAAGTACTCCTTGAGGTTCGTAAGCGACTCGGACGCCATGTTAAAGATCATGGTGACGTCTTTGACCTCAACAGCAAGGGGCTGCTTGCTGTAATCAATAGCAGATTCAGTCATGAACAGCGCTCCTTAGATGTAGAGAATAAACTTGTGCTCAGTCTTATGAAACACGGTGTAGCCAATAGCAAGAGCAATAACAGCCCAAACAACACACAGCCCAAAGGTAAGCGCAGAGGGCATGGTGTTAAACAGGAAAATATCGCGCATAAACTGAAGGTAGTTGTACATGGGATTGACAACCACGAGCACCTGAATCCAATGTGCCATCTGGCTAATGAAGTCGGTCGTCCAGAAAATCGGCGTCAGATACATCCAGGCCGTGATAACAACGGTCCACAGGTGCATAACATCGCGGAAAAAAACCGCCAGCGCAGACAGCATCATGCCCAAGCCCATGCAGAAACACATAAGCAGGAGCAAGCAAACCGGCAGAAGAATTAAATGCCAGGTGGGAAGCACGTGGAACCAAAGCATAACCAAGGCGACGGCAACCAAAGAGAAGGCGAAGTTAACGAGCGAGAACAGCACCTTCTGCACCGGAAAGACCCAACGGTGCACCTTGACCTTCTTAAGCAGCGAGGAAGCCCAAATGATGGACATAAGCGCTTGGTTCGTCGACTCGGACATGACAGAGAAAGTCACGTTACCGACGATCAAGTAAAGCGGATACATTTCGGGCGTAATAGAACCATTGCGACCTTGCGCGAAGATTGTCGAGAACACGATCGACATAACAACCATCATCAACAGCGGATTAAGCACGGACCATGCCACACCCAGAACACTGCGACGATATTTGATTTTAAAATCTTTGGTGACAAGCTGCTTAAGAATGAACTTGTCCTTTTCAAAATCATTTTTAGCGTGAGAGGCCGGTTTAGCCACCGCTTTCTGACTCTCTACGTTGTCAGCCACGGACCATCTCCTTGTCTCGTAAAACATAACAGTGGAAAGTATAGCCCTCCCACGATGACGATAACTCACCGCAACAAATCTGGAGAACTAACCCATATCTAAGCAAAGGGGCAAGCGATAGGTATACTTTCGACCAGATGAATCATTAAAGGAGGTCCTACATGGACTATTCGAATACCGCCGTCATAATTCCCTGTTACAACGAAGCGCTGACGATTGGCAAAGTTGTCGACGATTTTCATCGAGAGCTACCCGGTGCAGTTGTCTATGTTTACGACAACAACTCGTCCGATGACACTTCGCAAATCGCCAAACAGCACGGGGCTACGGTGCGCCATGAGTCCAGGCAGGGCAAAGGTAACGTATGTCGCCAAATGTTCCGCGATATCGACGCCGAATGCTACTTGATGGTCGACGGCGACGATACCTACCCTGCTGAGGCCGCCAAGCCACTCTGTGAGCCCATCCTTAACGGCGAAGCGGATATGACCGTTGGCGATCGCCTGTCAAACGGCACCTATGCCGAAGAGAATAAACGAGCCTTTCACGGGTTTGGCAACAACCTTGTTCGCGCTATGATTAAGTGGATTTACGGCTACAGCTTTGACGACGTGATGACCGGCTACCGAGCGATGAGCAAGCCTTTCGTCAAGACCTTCCCCGTCTTGAGCGAGGGCTTCCAGATCGAAACCGAGCTCTCCATCCACGCTGTCGATCACCGCTGGCGAATTAAAGACGTGCCGGTGGAGTATCGCGATCGGCCCGCAGGCTCCGAGTCCAAGCTCAACACCGTTAGCGACGGCATCAAGGTCATCGCAATGATTGGAACGCTCTTTAAAGACTATCGTCCGCTCAAGTTCTTTACACTTATAGCGCTCATCTTCGCCATCATAGGCCTTGCCCTCGGAATTCCAATTGTTAGGGAGTACTTCCAAACCGGCTTAGTCCCCCGTTTCCCCACGGCCATACTTGCGGCCTCATTCATGTTCCTGTGTGGGTTGAGCCTAGCAACGGGACTAATCCTCGACTCAGTAGCAAAAGTCGAAAGAAAACAATGGGAGCTACAAGCCTATAAAACCTATTCAAAATAAGAAGAGGTCCGGACTTAATCCGGACCTCTTCTTATTTCAGACCTAAATACTGTTCCCAGAACTCTCGCGAAGTCATGTACGGCATGGCATCTTTCCATGCCCCCCTGACGCTCTCGCCCTCTTTACGATATCGCGCCATCAGTTCGTGCTCTCGGCGGCGAATACTCTTGAACCGCGCTCGATCCATCGTGCGGACCGCCCCCTTCTCGCGGGTCGGATCAAGAAATACCAGCGTCTTGCAACGTGTCGAGTTGCCCTCAAGCGTACAGCTGCCGTTCTTGACCACATAGCCGGGCTTTCCGCGCAACAGCGCATCGGGAAGATAGTGTTTGTCGTAAGGAATAGATCTCCAATACTTCATAAATTTCGAAGGATGGAATTCCAGATTAACATTAGCGAGCACTTGCTCCGTAACCCCAGCCTTGCGAAGAAGCTCTGGATCCATTTCGGAAACAGGAATCAGCTTTTCGTTTAACTTACCCTTACCAATCATCGTCGCGGCGCCATCAAGCTTCTGGAGATACTCAGGGCCGCGCAGATAGTCCTCAAAGCCATCAAGGATAAACTCAGCAGCCTGATAATCCATATCGCGCAAGTTCTGACGTACCCCTCGCTGAATACGAAGGACAAACATTTTCTCATCAGCACAATCATCGAGTGAAATCATGGCAAAGAAGTTGCGGAAGTACTGGTAGCAGTCAACCGAAGCGCGGAAACGCCCCTCAAAGCTTGCATGCCACACGCAAATGCAATTCATGGTCATGTAGACAGGCTTATTGCGCATGCCAAACTCAACATCGTCACAGCGGATGAAGAAAGGCATGGGAAGACCGTTCTTTTCGATAGCCTTCACCGGAATGCAGCTATACCACCAAGCTCCATAGGCCTGGTCAACCTCAACACTCGTACGCTCGTTTTCGAGAATGTCAGCCAGCTTGCCAACATTCAGATCTTCTTTTACTCGACGATAGGCACCAGTAGTCGTCACATACGAGACATCCTCAAACTGACGAGTGGGATCCTCCATCGAAAGCATGGCGCCGTTAATAAAGGCATCCTTATATTTGCCCCTAGCAAGAGAGAGCAGGTTGAACGTACGAATCAAACTCTCGGGCATGATAGAGACATCGTCATCCATCAAGATGATATGGGTGAACCGATCAGGAGTTTCAGTAGCCGCCATCATTCCACGCGCGAATCCCCCCGAACCGCCCGTATTGGGATTCGGGAGCACGGTGACTAGCCCATCGGAAAGTGATGCAGAATCGAGCGTCTGCCCATTGTCGACGACAAACATGTGGAAGTGGTCGCGAATCGGACCGTCCTCTTTGGAGATGCCTGCTTTAACGAGTTCAATATTCGGAAGAATGTACTGCTCATTCTTAAATGTAGTAGTAGAAAGAGCAAGATTGATCTGGTTAATTGAGTCCTCAGGAACATCAGTCAGATAAGAGGCGTTCAAGAGGTCTACGGAATAGCTCTCATCACTCTCAATCCTAAAACCGATCAAGTCGTAGCCGGTTGTATCGATATCGATATCGAGAACGCAAGGATCAACTTTATCGCCATCAAAAGGATAAGATTTAAGCTCGACGGGATTCAGTTCGCAAGATCTCACTCCATGAACGACAACCCGGCCCCTGCCAAATAAAGCCATATGCAAGACGACGCCGCCAACAGACGCATATTGATGCCATTTGCCAGCAGATAAGCCATTCACATACGTCAAAAAGTCAACGTTTCCATTGATATGAAGTGAATGAATGTCGTCATCATACGAAGCATCACCAGAGAGCACGCGATAGTAGAGTTCGGGAAAATCCTTTGCATGCTTTTCAACTTTAAGTACAACATTCGCAAGTTTAAACTGCATTTCAAATACCTTAATCAAAGCCGTTGTAACTACTAATTACATTCGACGACAAACTTTGCCATCGCGGAGCGAACATCAGGATCAGACAAAACATCCTTTGCAAAATGATCATGCCCGCAGATGTCCATAGGCATGTAAGGCCATCCAGGATAACAGGCGTCAGCGACCTTTTCCGCTTTCGCAGGAACCGAAAAAGAGAAACCGCCAAACGGATGCTTTCTTACGGGAAGAATATCGTTGCGATCCCAAATTATTTTTCGCTTAGGGGCATCAAAAACGTTATCGATCGCGTATGCAAAATCGCCATGAGGCTCATCGGTCAACAAACCAAGTGCATGAGCCTTTTCGTTAAACGAATCGAATACGCTCTGGACAAGATCAATCTCCGCAGAAGAAACAACTGTTCTCTGAGCTTCCAAGTCAACATCCCCGCACTGCACGCTAAGACCACTGTCGGGATGAAACATCCAAGGATTATCTTTCCAAAAACTAAACTCATGTTCATTTTTGTCAAAGAAATCCATAAGCTCAATTCTGAGTTGCCTAAGTCGATCGTTCGCGCGCTTGGAATTCTCGGCCGCACGGTCGTAAATCGAAATGTCCACAAAACAAGGTATAAGCGAATTAGTTGAACAAAAGCGAACTTGACGGCACTTTACAAACCAGTCATATACAAGAGTGATTTGATATTCAGGGTCGTCTTTTAAAGCGGCAGTGAGCTTATCCACATCGGACCTAAGCATGCAGATATCAATATCGTCGTCCCAAGGAATAAAACCCGATCGAAACAAGGTGCCAACAAGAGAACCATAAGAAAGCCAGTATTGAATATTATTGGCAGCACAAATCGCGTCTAGCTTACTCATCAACGCCGCGTTTGCCTGCTGCATCAATCGAATATCACCCTCGGCGTCGGGCAATGCATCAAGGATTTTGCAACGGAGCTCAAAAGGGGTGAGATCGGGGTACGCACGTCGCGCTAACAATTCAAAGCGAAGCCTCATTTGTTCTGACAGACTTTGTTGGCGTTGCTTGAGCAATTCAATTTCTGGAAATAGCCGAGTATCGAATTTGTAATTGATATTCATATTGATACCGTTATCGGCCTGCTCAATACGGGCGAAAACCTCGTCAAAACGACGGTCCATATCCTCATGCATAGCATGCAACGATCGGGATGAGCCAGGGAGGATCTTTTTAATAGTAGAAAGCAAGGACATGGCTTAACCTTCGCAACAACAAACAATGAACGAAGCACAATTACTCATATGATACAAAAGAATGAGTGGGTCCCACCTTGAAACCCACTCACATGAAGACTACTCCGACGCCTCTTTCAAATACTGTTTCCAGAAATCGATCGAAGTAAAGACATCTCTATACGAAGCGTATTCGGTATAAATCTTATCTTTGTTTCGCTTGAATTCCTTCTCGGCTTTACGAAAACGACTCCAAACCTCTTTGAATCGCTTCTTATCCATATGTCTAATGGCACCCTTTTTATTAGGCATATCTACCACAATAAGCGTGTCAACATCCCTGATTTTACCTGCGGGATAAACCCATCCCGCAGCGTCGATGACAGCAACTTTGCCTCTGCGCTTAGCGGAGTCGTTAACAAAACGGTGGCCATTAATGGTCAGATAATCCTTAAATGCCTGCAGCCTAGACCTGTCGCCCCCAAGGCTCAAATTGCCAAAAGTCAGTTGCGTCAAGTCGACACCCAATTCTTGTGCCTGAGGGATGAGCTGCTCGATGGGAATCAATTGTTCCCTTTCACGATTTGCCGCCATAAAACGGGATTCAGCGACAGGATGAGAAATCCACTCCGGACCTCTCAAAAAATCTTCAAGACCTTTTACGGCAAGAGCAGCTTCATCGTAATTAAATTTCTTCAAGTCGAGCTCAACTTCACGACGAATCTCATAAAGAAAATCAGAGAGAGGCGCAGCGCCAGTTGTCGCCTGACTGATTAGCGTATTTCGGCTTACCTGATAACGCTCCACGGCAGCACTATACTTAAACTTAAAGGAATTATGCCAAACGCAAATACCATTCATGGACATGAACTTGGGTTTGCAACGAAGCGCATACTCAGCATCATCAGAACGAACAAATAAGGGCAAGGGCAACCCCTCACGTTCAATCGTTGCGGTAGGTATAACGCAATACCACCAGCCAGCATACTGTTGGGCAGTGTCCTCATAAAGGCCAGTTGGGGCCTTATATATCTCGGTCTCAACGACATCATGAAGTGAGGTCATATAGCCTGCAGGCTTAAGGGGAGAAAAAGTTCCCTTAGCAGTAAAGAACCCTAAATCCTCGGTACGCAAATTGGGCTCTTCCAAGCTCATCATGGCACCCGATAAAAAGGCCTCAGCATATTCTTCTTTGAGAAGAGAGAGCAGGTTGAAAGTGCGGATGAAACTCTCGGGAAGAACCTCGACATCATCGTCCATCAGGAGAACATGAGTCGCTTTAGGATTCTGCTCAAGTGACTCAATCATCCCCCGAGCAAAACCACCAGACCCGCCGACATTAGGATTTGGATGAACAGTAACACGCGATGAATCCAGGTTTGCACTATTCAGCGAACGGCCATTATCAATAATGTGTACGTGGAAATGATCAGCAATCTCTTCATCAGAATCAATAATGTTCTTTTGTAAAAGAGATACGTTACGGACAATATAGTCTTCTTTTTTAAACGTAGTAGTTGCAAGCGCTAGCTCAACTGGATGAATATCCAGTTCTTCACAATCGCAATAATAATACGCATTTCGAATATTAACAGGGCCTTCAGTACTGATATTAAAAGCGTGCAGAATCTCTCCCTCACAAAGGGAGAGTTCGATTTCAGCCGTACTCCATTCATCGGATCGTTGCAAACTAACCGCAGAGCCATCAATTGTAGAAGGAATCCAAGAATAATTATTTGCATACGTCTGCTGAAGCGTTAAGGCGGAGCCGCAATACTCGATATGAAGATAAAACGCCTTTGCAGTAGTGTATTTTCGCCACTTATAAATGGATAGCGCATTAAAATATGTTGTGAAATCAACATTGGTCGATTTCATGATTTCAATAGCGCCATTCGAAGTTGGAATAACAAGACCCTCCGTTGCCCTATAGCAAAGCAATGGATACTGCAACATCGCATCAGATCCGTTAAAAATCAAATTTGCAAGTTTAAAATGCATTGAAAACCATCCAAAAAATTCCTGGTGCAACTTGGCAAAATGGCATAAATGCCCATGGCATTGTTTGCATTCTCACTGATTTTAAGAATGCAAACAATGTACTAAAGGCATCTAATCAAAATGAAGTTTTAGCTCTTCCTCCCAGTCGGGCATGTGGAACCCGACCGACTCGAGCCTGGAAAGGTCGAGCGCGGAGTGGACCGGGCGCGGGGCGATGGGGCCGACGGCGCCGGCGTAGTAGTCGGCAGTGCTGACCGGCACGACCTTCTCCCCGTTGCCGTTGGCTGCCTCGAAGACGGCGCGGGCGATGTCCGCCCAGGACTTGACCGCACCGGAGCCGGTGCAGTTATAGGTGCCGTAGGGGGCGTGCGTCCCCAGCACGTGGAAGATGGCGGCGGCCATGTCGCGCGTGAAGGTCAGGCGGCCCAGCTGGTCGTCGACGACCGTGACCTGCGTGAGTTTGTCGTCGGGGTCGGCGACGCGGTCGGACAGCGCCTTCATGGTCTTGACGAAGTTGTGGCCCTCGCCGATGACCCAGCTGGAGCGCATGATGTAGTGGCGCGGGCACCCGGCCACGGCGATGTCGCCGGCGGCCTTGGTCTGGCCGTAGACGGACAGCGGGGAGAACGGCTCGTCCTCCGTGTGGACCTCGGCGGTGCCGTCGAAGACGTAGTCGCTGGACACGTGGACGAGTGTGATGCCGTGCCCGGCGCAGGTGCGGGCGAGAAGGGCGGGGCCGGTGGCGTTGGCCTTCCAGGCGGTCGCGCGGCCCTCGGGGGTCTCCGCCCTATCCACGGCCGTGTAGGCGCCGCAGTTGATCACGGTGCCGTAGAGCGACCAGTCGTACTTGGAGTAGGCGTCCGGGTCTGACATGTCGAAGGTGTCGATGTCGCAGAAGTCGAAGTCCTTGGCCACGCCGCGCTCCCCGGCGAGCGCGCGCACCGCGCGGCCCAGCTGGCCGTTGCAGCCGGTGACGAGCGTCCTCTTGGGCGCCATGGGGACGACGTCCCTGAGCATCGGGTGGTTGAGGTCGGCCTCGGAGACGGTGGCCTCCTCCAGCGGGATCGGCCACTGGATGGCGAGCTCGGGGTCGGCGAGGTTCACGAAGGTGTAGGTCCTCTTGAGCTCCAGCGACCAGTGGGCGTCCACCAGGTAGGTGTAGGCGGTGCCGTCCTCCAGGGCCTGGAAGGAGTTGCCCACGCCGCGCGGGACGTAGATGGCCTTGCTCGGGTCCAGCACGGTCGTGTAGACCTTGCCGTAGGTGGCGCTGCCCTCGCGCAGGTCGACCCAGGCGCCGAAGACCGAGCCGCGGGCCACGGAGATGAACTTGTCCCAGGGCTCGGCGTGGATGCCGCGGGTGACGCCGCGGCTGTCGTTGTAGGAGATGTTGTTCTGGACGACGCGGAGGTCGGGGATGCCCAGAGAGGTCATCTTGGCGCGCTGCCAGTTCTCCTTGAACCAGCCGCGCGAGTCGCCGTGGACGGCCAGGTCGACGACCTTCAGGCCCCCGATGCCGGTCTCGGCGACGGCGAGGTCCTTCTCGAATGCGATGTCTGCCATGTGGGAAAAGCTCCTATCGAAGAGGTTGGGTAACCGGGGGCGCCCGCGGTGCAGGATGCCGGGGTTCGGCCTACTGGCCCTGTGCGCGGTAGCGCGCCTCGGTGGCCTCCTTGGCCGGGCGCCACCAGGACTCGTTGGCGACGTACCAGTCGATGGTGGCCTTGAGCCCCTCGGCGAAGTCGGTGTGGGCCGGCCTCCAGCCCAGCTCACGCTGCAGCTTCGTGCTGTCGATGGCGTAGCGGCGGTCGTGGCCGGGGCGGTCGGCGACCCAGTCGAAGTCCTCGGGGTCGCGCCCCATGGCCTCGAGGATCATGCGCAGGACCGTGATGTTGTCCCTCTCGCCGTCGGCCCCGATGAGGTAGGTCTCCCCCGTGCGGCCCTTGGTGAGGATATCCCAGACGGCCGAGGAGTGGTCCTCGGTGTGGATCCAGTCGCGGACGTTCTCGCCCTTACCGTAGAGCTTGGGGCGGACGCCGTCGATGATGTTCGTGATCTGCCTGGGGATGAACTTCTCCACGTGCTGGTAGGGGCCGTAGTTGTTGGAGCAGTTGGAGATCGTGGCGCGCAGGCCGTAGGTGCGGGTCCAGGCGCGCACGAGCATGTCGGAGCTGGCCTTGGTCGAGCTGTACGGCGAGGACGGGTGGTAGGGCGTCTCCTCGGTGAACTTGGCCGGGTCGTCGAGCGCCAGGTCGCCGTAGACCTCGTCGGTGGAGACGTGGTGGTAGCGGACGCCGTATTTCCTCACGGCCTCCAGAAGTCGGAAGGTGCCCTCGACGTTGGTGCGCAGGA
>JBKWEB010000033.1:0-18993 GCA_046976245.1 Collinsella sp.
CAACGGTCTTTACCATGGGCGGCGCCACGAGCGTGGACAAGGAATACCGCATTCCCTATTCCAGCTGGTGGCCGCAGGAGCTGCCGGACGAGCGCAACTTTGAGGAGGCACGGACAAAGCTCGACAGCGTGGGCTGGAAGGTCGACTACGTGGTCACCCACACCTGCTCTACGCGCATGCTTTCGCCCACGCTTTATCCGGCGCCCGGCTGGAATTGCCCCGCCGTTGATCGGCTTACGGCGTTTTTCGATGAGCTGGAAGACCGCTTGGACTACAAACGCTGGTATTACGGGCATTTTCATCGAGATGCCAACCCGGCCGAGTGCCATACCGTGCTCTACGACTGCGTCGTTCGCCTGGGCGACGAACTCCAGCCCTGGGATGTTGCGTAGGGGTGGGGTGCCTGATTACTCAGCCGTTACGGTGATGTTCTCCCTGTGCTTGCGGATAACATCCCAGCTAAAGTGCTCGACCAGCCGCTCGGCAGAGCGCGGCGTGGTGTCCGGCGCGATGCCCGTTTGCCCGGCGAGCCAGCCCAGCAGCGTTTCGGGCGTGCCGAAGCGGGCGCGGAGTTCGCCCAGGTCCAGATCGCGGTCTCGTTTGGAAAGGCGGCGGCCGTCCGGCGCCATGAGCAGCGGAATATGTGCGTAGTGCGGCGTGGGCAGTCCCAACAGGTGCTGCAGATAGATCTGACGCGGCGTGGACCCCAGCAGGTCGCATCCGCGCACGACCTCGGTGACGCCCATGGCAGCGTCGTCGGCCACCACGGCTAGCTGATAGGCAAACACGCCGTCGCTGCGGCGCACCAAAAAGTCGCCGCACTCGGTGGCGAGTGCTTCGCATTGGGCGCCGTACGTGCGATCCACAAATTCGATCACGTCGTCTGCGAGGTCGTCGACGGTGGGCACGCGCAGACGTGTGGCCGGCGCGCGCAGGGCGCTGCGGCGGGCCACCTCCTCGGCCGAAAGACTTCGGCAGGCGCCACGGTAGATGGGCGTGCCGTCGCTCGCGTGCGGTGCACTCGCGGCGTGGAGCTCGGCGCGTGTGCAAAAGCAGGGATAGGTGAGGCCGGCGTCTTTCAGCCGGCGCAAGGCGCTCTCGTACAGGTCTAGGCGGTCGTGCTGGTAGTAGGGGCCTTCGTCCCACTCCAGCCCCAGCCAGGCCAGGTCGTCAATCAATTGGGCGGCAAGTTCGGGGCGCTTGCAGCGATCGTCCAGGTCCTCAATGCGTAACACGATACTGCCGCCCTGGCCGCGGGCCGAAAGCCACGCGCATAGGCAGCTGAACACGTTGCCCAGGTGCATGCGGCCCGAGGGCGACGGGGCAAAGCGCCCCACGACGGGGGTGGGGGCGGCCGGCGTCGTTGGCGCGTCGGCGGCGGGTGTTGCTATGTTACGTGCGTTGATGTCCATGTGGACGAGTATAGCGCGGGGCGCGGTGGGGGAGACGCTGCCGTGGCCTGCAAGTTGCTGAGGCCGCGCGTTGCGCGTGCCGGACCACCGGCTCGGCGCCTTAATCGTCGTCAATCAATCTAGCCCTCAAACGACAGAAACCCCGGCAGCTCTTCGCAACTGCCGGGGTTTCCGCGGAAAAGGGGGACATGATCCTCGAGCGGACGGCAAAGGGGCAAACCGTTTTCGCTCAACTGCTTTATGCCCCTCGCTCGCCGGCTTAATCGGCTCACGCCGCGCCCACACAAAGCCGCTACACCTGTGATGGAGCTATGAAGTGGTATCTATTGCCGGAGCGGGCTATGCCAAGGAGTGTCCCAGATTGCCGGCAGATAAGGAACGTCCCCAGGTGCCGGCCGCGGGTGTGACTTTCGTCCCGTTTTGACGCTCCGCTGACCTAGATGTTCGTCACATGAACCCGCAAACGTGGGACAATGACGCTACTGGTACCACAGACAAAGGATGTGCCTATGAACGCCCCCGTTGCCCAGCCCTGTCGGCAGCGCCGCCTGTTTGCGCGGTTCGCTTCCGTCTGCGCACTCGTCGCGCTTGCGTTGTTGCTGCTGCCTGCCGTCGCGCACGCCGACGGCTACTCCATGAGCCAAACCTACATCGGCGCCACGGTTGAGGCCGATGGTTCGCTGACCGTTGTCGAGGGACGCCAGTTCGATTTCGACGACGACATCAACGGCGTGTATTGGGATATCAATACAGGCTCTAACCAGCAAGGCGGCTCGGTGGTCGTCAATGTGCTGAGCGTCGAGGAAGACGACACTGCGTTTAACAAGGTCGACAGCGCAAACAAAGGCGACGACGGCGTTTACACGGTGGAGCAGTCCGACGACGGCGTAAAGATTAAGGTGTTCAGCCCTCACGAGAGCGGCGACAGCGCAATCTACTACGTGAGTTATTCCATGACCGGTGCGGTTATGAACTGGGCCGATACCGCCGAGCTCTACTGGAAATTCGTCGGCGACGGCTGGTCGGCGGATTCCGATGACGTCGAGATGGAAGTGTACTTCGCAAATGCCGCTGCCGGGACGGCTGCCGTCAAGGGCGATAACTTCCGCGCATGGGGCCACGGCCCGCTGACGGGCGACGTGTCGCTCGATGCGGACGAGCCCATGGTCACCTATACCATTCCCTGCGTGCATGAGGGCGAATTCGCCGAGGCACGCATCGCCTTCCCCAGCGACTGGGTGCCGCAGCTTGCCGTCTCGGGCGAAAAGCGCATGTCGACGATTCTGAGCGAAGAGAAGGAATGGGCCGACGAGGCCAACGCTCGCCGTGAGCACGCGCGTGCGGTTGCCGGCGCGATTGCCGTGGTGTGTGTTGTCGTGGCGGTTGCCTATACCGGTGTGATCGTGATGCTTAAGCTGCGCAGGCCCAAGCCCAAGCCGCTCTTCCAGGACGAGTACTTCCGCGATGTGCCCTCGGCCGACCATCCCGCGGTGCTTGCAGCTCTCATGAGCTGGAACGACGTGCCCGATCAGGCATATATCGCCACGCTTATGAAGCTCACCGACGACCGCGTGATCAAGCTGGAAGAAGCGACCGAGACCAAGAAGAAGGGTCTGCTCCGTCGCGAAAAAGAGGAGCAGACGTATCGCATCACAGTGACCGACGAGGCCTGGAAGGCTGCCAAGAAGGACGGCATCGATCGCGATGTGCTCAAGGTCTTCTTCGCCGGCGTTAAGCCCGATAAAGACGGCGTCCGTTCGCGCACGTTTAGCGAGCTGGAGGAGTATGCCAGCGAGCGCACCACATCTGTTGGCGACAAGCTCGAGGACTATCAGAGCACGGTTAAGGGCAAGCTGGAGGCGCGCGAGTTTATCGCATCGGATGGCACTATCGCGATGGTGGCCGGCCTGGTTCTCGGCATCATCATTGTCTTTGGCATTCTGGGCTCTCTGATCTATACCGACTTTGCGGACGCCAACGTCGGCGCCGCTATGATCTCGATTCCCGTCACGATCGTGGGCTTTGTCCTGAGCTGCACCTTCCGCCGTTACACGCCGGAGGGCGCCGAGGTGGCGGCTCGCTGCAAGGCGCTCAAGCATTGGCTCGAGGACTTTACGCGCCTGAAGGAGGCTATCCCCAGCGACCTGATCTTGTGGAACAAACTGCTGGTGATGGGCGTTGCCCTGGGCGTTTCGAAAGAAGTGCTGCGACAGCTGGCCGAGGCCGTGCCTGCGGACCTGCGCAACAGCGACGATTTCTACGACAACTACCCCTGCTACTGGTGGTATTACCATCACTACGGCAACGAGTCTCCGCTCGATTCGTTCAACGATGTGTATCATGAGACCATCCGCGAGCTGGCTTCGAGTTCCGATAGCTCGAGCGGCGGCAGCGGCGGCGGCTTCTCTGGCGGCGGCGGTGGCGGCGTCGGCGGAGGCGGCGGCGGAACGTTCTAGCGAGCGCTTGCTTTGGGGTGGATCTTTCTGGGCGGTTGCCAGGGAAGATTCATCCCATTTTTGTGCATCGAAACGGGTCAAACTTTCCGCTGCGGATCTTCGCGCAAGGGGCAGTGGACAAAAAATGCCAAATATGAGTACTGTTGCTGCGTTGGTCACATATGTTTGCACATAATAATGGGCTCCTAATGAGAGTACTTCTCGTTAGGAGCCCATTTTATTGAACATTTGAGGAGCTACGTCAGCTCGTGCAGCTGGTCGTCATGCCTACAAGCATCAAAAATGCCCCAAGTTGCTGCTACTAAAAAGGTAGCAGTACTCATATTTGATGTTTTTTGACCACGGCTATCTACAAACCCCTAGGCCACTCATTGGGGACAGACTTAAATGACTAGGTGTGGCTGCCCGGGCTAGGCTGTTAGGTCGAGTTCGTAGAGGAAGCTTTCGCGCGGCATGTCGTGACGGCGCTCTTCGCGGTTGGCGCGGTGCGTGGCCGTGCGCTTAAAGCCGTGCAACTCGTAGAACTTCCACGAGCAGTTGGAGTCGGTGTACAGGTGCGCCCTTGTCGCCCCGCGCGAGGACAGGTACGAGACCGCGGCATCGAGCAACACTGAGCCTACACCCAGGCCATGGACGTCGCGATCCACGGCAAGCAGCGTGACCTCGTTGTCGTGGGGCAACGGGCTGCTTTCGAGCAGGCGGTTGTTGGTTCGGATGGTTGCGCGCACAAACGAGAGATACTCGGCGCAGGCATCGGGCTCCAGTTCACGCATCTGCGATAGCAGAGCGCGTTCGGTGTCCATCCAATGTTCCTTGACGGTGGCGCCGGAACTCTGTCCCGCGCGCGCGAGCGCAATGCCACGCGCCTGACCGTCGATTACGGCAACCTGCGAAAACGTCGATGAAGAAAGGCAATAGGCGAGGTCGCACGCGGCCTCAAGGCGGTTGTACTCATCGTTATCCGAATTGTTATGCCAAAGCTGCTGCAGAATCAGCGCGATGGCGTCGAAGTCTTCGGTATCAAACGGTCGGTAGAGAACCCGCGAGACCATGGTGCCTCTTTCTTTTGCGGATGCATATCGAGCACAGTTCTACCACGCTATTGGCATCTAATTATGGTGCCCCTGTGTTCCATGAACTCACCGTGCCCGGTGCCGTGCCCATCCCCTCTGCTCGCAAACTTTTTCTGCACATGCGCCCGTTGCGGGGTGCATCGATGCGCTCGATGCGCTACATTGAATCAGTATTTTCAATGCCGCTGCGCGAGCGCTGCAGATCGACGTATCACCGACTCACAGAGCACGGCGGCGTACCAGACAGGAGGACTGCATGGGATCTGATGTGAAGATCGCACGCGCGTTGATCTCGGTTACCGATAAGACGGGCGTCGTCGATTTCGCACGGACGCTGGTCGATGACTTTGGCGTCGAGATCATCTCTACGGGCGGCACGGCTCGTGCCATCGAGGACGCGGGCGTTCCCGTAACCCCCATCGAGGAGTTCACGGGCTACCCCGAGATGATGGACGGCCGCGTTAAGACCCTGCACCCCAAGGTTCACGGCGCGCTGCTGGCCCGCCGCGATTCCGAGCAGCACATGCAGGAGGCCGCTCAGCACGGCATTAAGCTGATCGACCTGGTCGTCGTCAACCTGTACGAGTTCGAGAAGACCGTCGCCAACCCCGAGGTCACCTTCGCGGACGCCATCGAGCACATCGACATCGGTGGCCCCTCCATGCTGCGCTCTGCCGCCAAGAACGCCACGAGCGTTACCGTCATTTCCGACCCTGCCGACTATGATGCCGTCCTGGCCGAGATGCACGAGACCGGTGGCTGCACCACGCTTTCCACCCGTCGTCGCCTGCAGGTGAAGGTCTACCAGACCACCGCCGCCTACGACACGGCTATCTCCCGTTGGCTTGCCGCCCAGGCAAGCGACGTGGCGGATACCTCTGCCAAGCTCGAGATTTCGCTGGAGAAGGTCGACGACCTGCGCTATGGCGAGAATCCTCAGCAGAAGGCTACGGTCTACCGCTTTGCCGAGGGCTGCGAGAACACCGCGAGCTCGCAGTTCCCGCTCGTGGGCTCCGAGCAGATTCAGGGCAAGCCGCTCAGCTACAACAACTATCTGGATGCCGATGCCGCTTGGAACCTGGTCCGCGAGTTCGACGAGCCGGCCTGCGTGATCCTCAAGCACCAGAACCCCTGCGGTTCCGCCGTTGCCGAGGACATCACGGCCGCCTACGACCGCGCCTTCGCCTGCGATCCCAAGAGCGCCTTTGGCGGCATCATCGCCTGCAACCGCGAGGTTCCCTATGAGCTGGTCGAGCACTTTGCCGATCAGAACAAGCAGTTCGTCGAGGTCATCATCGCCCCGAGCTACACTGCCGAGGCGCTCGAGCGCATGGCTAAGCGCCCCAACCTGCGCGTGCTGGCCACCGGCGGCGTGGACCACGGCGCCCAGGTGGAGCTGCGCTCCATCGACGGCGGCATGCTGGTGCAGGAAGTCGACCATGTGACCGAGGATCCCGCGACCTTTACGTTCCCCACCGACCGCAAGCCCACCGACGCCGAGATGGCCGAGCTCGAGTTTGCCTGGAAGGTCTGCAAGGGCGTTAAGTCCAACGCCATCCTGGTCTCCAAGGGTAAGGCCGGCATTGGCATGGGCCCGGGTCAGCCTAACCGCGTTGACTCTGCGCTACTTGCCTGCGAGCGCGCCGAGGACTTCTGCGAGCGCGAGGGCGTGGAGAAGGGCGGCTTTGCCTGTGCAAGCGACGCGTTCTTCCCGTTCCGCGACAACGTCGACGTGCTTGCCGCGCACGGCGTGACCTGCATCATCCAGCCCGGCGGCTCCAAGCGCGACGACGAAAGCATCCAGGCCTGCAACGAGCATGGCATCGCGATGGTCTTCACCGGCGCCCGCCACTTCCGCCACTAAGTTCCGCCCTGGGACAAAATAATCTCTGCAAAAGACGGTCGCTCCGTTTGGAGGGCCGTCTTTTTGGTATAAGAGGACGGAATGACTAACACGAAAGGTACAACCATGCCCCAGATTGATGATGCCGAGCTGTTTGGCAATGCCGAGGATCAGCGTGCGTATGAGGACTTTTGCGCCAATCAGGAGGCGGTCGAGAAGTTTACACTCGACAAGCCCGCGCTTGTCTGCCGTTGGCGCATGTCCAACAAAAAGGTGCCCATGCTCAACCGCCACATTCGCGCGCTGTCCGAGCGCCTGGTGCAGGGCGAGCCGCTTACCCATAACATGCTCAGCTGGGCCAAGCAGCACGTTGAGTGGTCGCTTGCCGAGGGCGATTACACCGCACGCGACGGCGTGCTCATGCTGGTGATCGACGTCAACGGCAACGCCGCCATGACGGTGGGGGAGTACGAGCCGCTCGCCGATACGTCGGCCAAGGCGCTGCGTGCCCGCTCCGCCGAGGCCCGCTCCGAGGCCGACGAGACCGGCGTGGCGCCCGAGCTGCTCGCCGCCGTCAACGACGGGGAGCTTGCCTTCGTGGCGCCGGCGGACGAGTGCCTGTGCGGTACGGCGACGCTCATCGAGCAGCTGGCCCAAACCAAGGACATGCCGGTCACGCGCGTGGATATCCCCGCTCAGCTCAAGGGCGCACTGTTCCTGGTGAGCGACGAGCACGGCGTGGTTCCCGCCACCGACGCCGATGCCGCCGAGCCCGACGCCGCCACGGTCGCCTTCTTTGCCGACGGCTACGAAAAGCTCCGCGCCCGCCGCTAAATGATTTTTCTGGGACGGGGATTAAAAAAGGCTCTGTTAGACCAGGATTGACATACATGTGTCCCCACGGTGCCATATCGTTGACCCCATAGACCGCGATGATGGGGGCAGCATGAACGCCGAAGACCTGGTCCTCAACTTCAAGAAGGGCATGGCGAACCTCAGCAAGACCGAGCGCCGCCGCGCTATCGAGTCCGTCAGGGACGTGATCCGCGCGGCGGCGTTCGACGACGCGGCCGGCTCCGCCTACGAAATCGAACGCTGCCCGCGCTGCGGGTCCGCCGCGGTCGTGAAGAAGGGCAAATCGAAGAACGGCGAGCAGCGCTACCTCTGCCGGGGCTGCGGCAGGACCTTCGGCATGGGCAGCGAGCGCATCCTGGGGACGAGCAAGCTCCCGAAGGAGACCTGGATGGCCTACGCCGAGTGCTTCGTGCTCATGCTGCCCCTGCGCGAATGCGCGAGGCGCTGCCGCGTCTGCCTCAAGACCGCCTACACCATGCGCCACAGGCTGATCGAGTGCCTCTCGGCCTACTCCCCCTCGTTCAGGGTCGAGCGGGGCTGCGGCTGCGAGCTCGACGAGACCTATTTCCCCGAGTCGTTCAAGGGCAACCACGCGAAGGGGTCGTTCACGATGCCGCGCCCCTCCCGGCACCGCGGCAAGCAGGTGCACAGACGCGGGCTGTCGCGCGAGCGGATCTGCGTCATGACCGGAGTGAACGACTCGAACGAGACGTTCCTCGAGGTCACGGGGCGGGGCGCCCTTTCGAGGGAGCGCGCCATGGACGCGCTGAGGGGCCGCATCGCGGCCGGCTCGGTCGTCGCGACCGACAGGGCGGCCGCCTACGTCGGCGTCCTCGCCGAGCTCGAGGTCGCCGCGCACGCGGCCTACGACCCCAAGGACCGCTCCGGGGGGACCATCAACCGGGTCAACGCCGTCCACTCGCTCCTCGGCGCCTTCATGGAGCCGTTCAAGGGCGTGTCGACGAAGCACCTCGATGCCTACCTCGCCTGGTTCAGGTGGTGCCGGACCTTCATGGCGACCGATTCCGGCGCCGCCGGGCGCACGGTCGCGCGGCAGCTCGCGCACGGCGTCTGCAGGAGCCGCGTCCGCGACATGTTCAACGTGGAGCCGCCCTACATGGACTACTGGGCCGCGCCCGCCGCATAGAGGCGGTAGAATGGTCGCACCGCGATACACGAGGAGGGGTGAGGCCATGCCGTCGAACATACCGGCCACGACGATCCGCATCGACCCGGAGGTCAAGAGGGAGGCCACGGCCATCCTGGACGAGCTCGGCCTGTCCATGTCCACCGCCGTCAATGCGTTCCTCAGGGCGCTCGTCCGAGAGGGCGGGATGCCGTTCGAGATGAGGGTCAAGACGCCGGCGCCCGACGGGGAGACGGCGAGTTAGCCGGCAGGTCGGCATGTCAATCCTGGTCTAACAGAGCCTTAAAAAATCATTTTGTTCCCCGTATCCGTCGCGAGCATGAGATGGGCCCAGCACCCCTCCGCTCGCGAACAGTTCTGTCACCTTGGCACCGCGCGTGGCGCACGCCTGCAGTTTCGCAGCCATAATGGTGGCAAGACAACCAAGAGGGGAGCGTAATCCATGGCGCTGATCTATATCGTTGAGGACGACGAACCTATCCGTCGCGAGCTCGTCGACATCCTGGCCCGTGCCGGCTTTACGGTCGAGGCCTGCGAATCGTTTGAGCATGTCTCGCGCGACATTTTGGCCGCAACGCCCGACCTGGTGCTGCTCGACCTCACGCTTCCCGTCAAAGACGGCCAGCATATCTGCCATGAAGTCCGCCGCGAGTCCGAGGTCCCCATCATCGTCCTCACGTCGCGTACAACCGAGATCGACGAGGTCATGGCCATGACACTCGGCGCGGACGACTTTGTCCCCAAGCCCTACAGCGCCCGTGTGCTCGTGGCGCGCATCAATGCGCTGCTGCGTCGCACCTCGGCGGCCGGCGAGCGCAGCACGCTCGTCCACAAGGGGCTGGAGCTCGACCTTGCCCGCTCCGCGGTCACCAACACGGCAACCGGCGACAGCACCGAACTCACCAAAAATGAGCTGCGCATTCTGTCGCTACTCCTGAGCCGCGCGGGCAAAATCGTCTCGCGCTCGGCCATCATGCAGGACCTGTGGGACTCCGATGCCTTTGTGGACGACAATACGCTCACCGTCAACATCAACCGCCTGCGCACTACGCTCGAAAAAATCGGCATCAAGGGGTATCTGACCACGCACCGCGGCCAGGGCTATTCGGTCTAGGGGCCGGCCATGTCGTTTGCCAAGTTCTTTAAAGACGCGCTGCTCCCCGTCGCCGTATGGACGTGCGGCGTGCTGTTGAGCTGCTTTGTGCTGACGGTCGCCGGGGCGCCTGTCTCTATCGTGGTCATTGCGGTCGGCGTGTCTCTTATCTTTGGCATGCTCGGCATTGTGATCGAGTACGCGCGCCGTCGTCGTTTTCTGCGCCAGCTGGAGCGCGCGGCCGAGGAGCTGGAGAGCCCCGCTTGGGTGCAGGAGATGGTGCAGTGTCCGACCTATGCCGAGGGCGAGCTCGAGTACGAGGTCCTGCGCCGCGTGGGCAAGGCGGCTTGTGATGAGGTAGCCGAAGGTCGCCGTCAAACCGACGACTATCGCGACTATATCGAGAGTTGGGTTCACGAGGCCAAGCTGCCCCTGGCGGCAGCCCATCTGATCTTGGAAAACCTGGACGGCAGCGAAGACGACCTATCGCGCGTGGATGACCTGGGTCGCGAGCTGGCCCGCGTGGAGCGCTACATCGACCAGGCGCTCTACTATGCGCGCTCGGAAGTCGTGGAGCGCGACTATCTGATTCGCCGCTGGAGCCTCAAGGCCCTGGTGACGGGCGCGATTAAGGCCAGCGCGCGCGAGCTCATCGCGGCGCATGTGGCGCCGGTGTGCGAGGACCTCGATTTTGAGGTCTTTACCGACGAGAAGTGGCTCGAGTTTATCCTGGGCCAACTTATTCAGAACAGCATTAAATACGCGCGCGAGGACGGTGCGAAGATTACGTTTTCGGGCGCGCTACTGGACGAAGGCCAGGCGAGCGAGCGTATTGAGCTTACCGTTGCCGACAACGGTTGCGGCGTGAGCGCAGCTGACCTGCCCCGCGTGTTCGAGAAGGGCTTTACCGGCGACAACGGCCGCACGACCAAACGCGCAACGGGCATCGGCCTCTACCTGGTGGCACGCCTATGCTCCAAAATGGGCATCGCCGTCACCGCAGCGTCGGAGCCCGGCGAAGGCTTCACCGTAACCTTCGCCTTCTCAACGAACAAGTTCCAATACTTCGAGTAGCCGGTCCGCGTGGCGCAATCGACGGAATCTTCCCGTTTAGGAGGATGACGATTGCTTTGGCTACTATGTTCACGAACGTGAATATAGGTATTACTTGTAAAGCTATAATCACGTTCGGGAACATAGCTTTACAGTTCTATACTATGTTCACGAATGGGAACATAGCTAAGGAGCGACATGAGAACGGTGACAACGACTAAAGTGCTCGATGGGCGCATCAAACTTAAGCCGTCTGAAACTGCTTTCTCGGAACGCATGGTTTTCGATCCGGGCGAGATGGGGAAGGCCCTTAGGCTTAGAAGGCGTGAACTTGGTCTAACTCAACGCGACGTCGCGACTATGACGGGTCGCAGCCTTCGTGTGATAGGCGATATCGAGCGGGGGCGGACAACGGTCGAAATCGGCGTCATTTTCGACTACGCCTCCATCGTGGATATCGATTTTATTCTGAAGGTGAGGGGAAAATAATGGGCGGCACGCTGTTCGTTCATCGTGAGTTTAAGGGATCCTACCAGCTGCTTGGCATATTGGAAGAGAATGCTGGGCTTCCGCTATTCACCTATGTCCCCGAGTACCTCGAGAATGCTGACGCGGTTCCGATTTCGTCCTCGTTGCCCTTGTCGGCCGAGACATTCAGCCCGGACGTAACGAGCTCCTTTTTCTCCGGCATTATTCCAGAGGGACAGCTCAATAGAGACCTTGAGAAAAAGGCTCGGGCGGAACGCGGCGATTACTTTAAGGTCCTCGATTTGGTTCGCAACGAACCCGTCGGCGCTTTGATTTTGACGCGAGAACCTTCGGCCGACGGTCTCGAAATGGGCTATGAGGAGATAGGGGAGAAGCAGCTGAACAAGCTGGCGTACGCGCCAGCGGAGGTGGCCTTTGGTCTTGCGCTCGAGAGTCGAATTTCCCTTGCGGGCGCTCAGGCGAAAATCGGCCTCTACCATGCGGGTGATGACTCATGCGGCGGATGGTATCTGCCCCACGGGGCAGCCCCATCGACGCATATCCTCAAAGCGGGGTCGAAGGCGTTTCCGGGCGAGACGGTTTGTGAAGCGATGTGCGTGAGAGCTGCTTCGCTGATGGATCTATCAGCCGAAGAGTGCTTTCTAATTCGAGTTGAAGATGCCGAACCGATTATCGCCGTGAAGCGGTTTGACCGAGCGATGTCTAATGGTGGTCGTTCGCTCGATGGGCTGCTGGTTCCAAATCGTCTGCACCAGGAGGACATTTGTCAGGCAAAAGGCATTTCGCGCGAGCTTAAATATGAGCCAACGGGCGTCAATTACCTGGGGCTTATCGTCGACGCGGTACGAAGGGTGTCGACGAATCAGATGGAGGATAGGTTTCTTGTTGGCTATAACCAACTGTTCGATTATGCCGTAGGAAACTGCGACAACCATCTTAAGAATTGGTCACTCGTGTGGGACGAGGACTGGAAGCAAGTGAGGTTGGCGCCGCTCTACGACGTGTTGTGTACAACGATCTATCCCAATCTCGTTCGCGAGATGGGGGTTTCGTTTGGCGGAAGCCGAAAAATCGATGATGTGACTCGTGAGTCGGTGTTGAGGCAAATGGCCGAGGCGGGTTTGCCCCAGGGGATCGTCACCGGAATGATTAACGACACCTGCAGTGAGGTGCCAGACGCACTGAGAGATGCAGCGCGCAGCCTCAAAGAAGAAGGTTTCCCTGAGGCAGAAGCAATGTTCGATAAGATCATTCCAGAAGTACAAACCCGCCTAAACAGAATCGCCCCATAACAAAAACGTGCCGCCCCAAACGGGGCGGCACGCCATCTTTTAATCAGATAACTCGTTGAAGTACGGTGACGAAGGCGCAAGGCCGGGAGGGGCTATCTAAGCCGACATCCCGCAGCCGCGAAGCGGCGAGGACGTCGGCGTGATAACCCCGCAGGCCTTGCGCCGACGGGAAGGAACCTACTTCACGACCAAAATGTCGCAGTCCGTGTTACGCAGCAGGAACGTCGAAATCGAGCCCAGCAGCGCATACTTAATCGAGGATAGGCCGCGGGCACCGCAGAGCACCAGGTCGGGCTTGACCACGTCGAGCATCTCGTCCTTGAGGGTTTCGCGAATGCGGCCGGCGCGAATCATAACTTCGACCTCGGGAATGTCGGGATTGGCCTTGGCTTCCTCGAGCTGCTTGGTGATCGAGTTGTTAAAGGCCTCCTCCAAGCCATTAACTAGGTCGACCGGGTAGGCTCCGGCACTCTCGAGCGCCGTCGAATCAATCACGTGCCCGATAATCAGCTTGGCGCCGTTGTTCGCGGCGACCTTGATGGCGCGCGCGAGCACAAAATCCTGCTGCTCAGTACCGTCGAGTGAAACAAATACCTTGGTGTAGCCCTCGTTCATGGTTTCCTCCTTGGTCTATCGCACGGGCGCGGGGCTCGTGCGTCGGGCGGACGCGGGTGCGTTGGCCGCCGGACACTTTACCTTGTTGCAGTTATACCCAAGGATTCCAGTTTGACCGCTCGCAATTCTGTGAACGGGCGAGTTTTTTGGTAAGGGTCGGTTTGGGCACGCCGTTACGGTTGATAATGGGACATCGCCCGCATCGTCCGCAGAACATCTACCGGCGGGTGTCAAACGAGGGGGTCCCTTTGGATATTATCGAGCTTCTAAAATCTGCCTTCATGGGCCTGGTCGAGGGCATCACCGAATGGTTGCCGGTTTCGTCGACGGGCCACATGATCTTGGTGGACGAGTTCGTCAAGATGAACGTGAGCGAGACGTTCTGGAATATGTTCCTGGTCGTGATTCAGCTTGGCGCCATTCTGGCCGTCTGTGTGCTGTTCTTCCACGAGCTCAACCCGTTCTCGCCCAGCAAGGGCAAGGAGGGCCGTCGCGACACCTGGGTGCTGTGGGGCAAGATTGTGCTCGGCTGCATTCCTGCGGCGGCGATCGGTCTGCCGCTCAACGACTGGATGGAAGAGCATTTCTATAACGCTCCCGTCGTGGCGCTGGCGCTCATCGTGTACGGCGTGCTGTTTATCGTGATCGAGAACTGGCGTGCCAGCAAGCGCGAGGAAATGGCCGTTGCGGGTTCGTTTGGCTCGCGCGCCGTGGTGGCGGGCGGACGTCCCGCCGGTGCGCACTTTGCGGCGCCCGCGGCGGCTGTTGCCGAGGATGAGGACGATGACGAGGACCTGGACTTTGGCTCCATCACTACGCTCGAGGACCTGAGCTGGAAGACGGCGCTGGGCATCGGTTGCTTCCAGGTACTTTCGCTGGTGCCGGGTACGTCGCGCTCTGGCTCCACCATCATCGGTGGCCTGCTTTTGGGCTGCACGCGCTCGGTGGCATCCAAGTTCACGTTCTTCCTGGCCATCCCCGTTATGTTCGGTGCGAGCGCGCTCAAGCTGGTCAAGTACTTCATTAAGGGCGGCACGTTTGGCGCCAACGAGGTCGCCATCTTGGGCGTGGGCTGCGTCGTGGCCTTTGTGGTTTCGCTCATCGCCATCAAGTGGCTCATGGGCTTTGTCCGTCGTCACGACTTTAAGTGCTTCGGCGTCTACCGCATCGTCCTGGGCATCGTGGTGCTCGCATACTTCTTCGTCCTGGAGCCTATGCTCGGCCTGTAACTTGGTTGACGCTGCGCGGCGTCCAGAGCGACAACTTGTCATTCAAAGAGGGCGGCATGACCAAAAGGTCTATGCTGCCCCCTTTTCATGCCAATTTGTTCGCTCTGGCCGCCGCTCGCTGCCGTTGCCATGGCATCGGCGGTTCCGTGATTGGTGCATTGGGGTCAGGTTACTTTGCACCAATTATTCGGTAACGGTGTGTTCGGGCTTGCGGTTAAAGACGAGCTTGTCTACTACGGCCTGCAGCGACATGCGACGGACGGTGTCGTAGGCTTCCTGCGTGCTGTACGCACAATGGGGCGTGACAATGCAGCGCGGGTGCGCGATCAGAGCCTGGTTGGGCGCGGTCTCATCGGCGAGCACGTCGAGCGCGGCGCCGCAGATGCCGCGCGTGCCACCGCTGGCGATGCCCTCGTCCAACGCGGCGACTAGGGCATTCTCATCCACGATGGGCCCGCGGGCCGTGTTAATCAAAAATGCCGTGGGTTTCATAAGCGCAAGTTCGCGCTTGCCAATCAGCTTCTCGGTCTCGGGAATCAGCGGACAATGCAGGCTGACGATATCCGATGCGCCGAGCAGTTCATCGAGCGTTTGAGCCTTGGCGCAACCGGCGGCGGCAAGCTCTTCTGCCGTCTTGGTCGGCGCCCACACCAGTACCTTCATGCCGAGCGCCTGCGCGATGGGCGCGACGGCGCGCGCGATGCTGCCAAAAAAGACCAATCCCAACGTGCGGCCTTGCGTACGGTGCATGGTATACCCGCCCAGCGGATTCCAGGCGCCGTCGCGCACGTCGCGGTTGAGCAACGTGACCTGTCGCATCAGGTCGAGCATCAGGGCAACGGTGTGCTGGGCGACATCGTCCGAGCAGTATCCGGGACAGTTGGTGACGGTGATGCCATGTGAGGCCAGCCGGTCGACGGCAACGTGGTTCAGGCCGATAGACATGTTCGAGACAATGCGCATTCCCGCGGCTGCCATAGCGTCGGCACATGCATCGTCAACGGGACCGAACTCGCCGACAAAGCCCTCGCAGCCTGCCAGCTGCTCGGCAGTGGGGCAGACATTGGGCTCATGCGCGCAGCCCACCAGCTCAATCTGGTTGCCGCCTTCGATTGCGTCGAGCGCCGCCTGGCCCGCCTCGGTCGAACCGTCGACCATGTAATAGAGCACCTTATGCTTCACAGAGGTCCTCCTGCCATGTGGGGATGAGGTAGAAGTGGTAGATATTCTAGCCCTCCAAGCCAATCGAAGTTGCGGTGGAATAGTTCCTGTTTGGGGGCCAGAAGGCTGGTTTCAGGAACTATTTCACCGCAACTTATTTGGGGCGCTTGGGTGGTGGCGGTGCACGGAGTCGTGGTGTGATTTGCGTCGGTGTCCGCGCGGCTCGGTATACTGGTACGGCTCAAACTATGGCGCCGCCCGCAGGCGCGCCGTCCGTCAGATGAGGAGTCGCCCATGACCCAGCCCTTGCCCTGGGAAAAGAATGCCGCGGTACCCGTGCCGCCCGCGCCGGAACCCGTGCCGCTCGATGCATACACCGCCCCCGCTGCGCCGGAGCCCGAGCTCGTCCCGCTCGACATCTACGACGCTCCCGCGCCGGCACCCAAACCCGCCAAGCCGCTCGTCGACATTGACAGCCTTAATCCCGCCCAGCGCGAGGCTGTCCTGTCCACCGAGGGCCCGTTGCTGGTGCTTGCCGGCGCCGGCTCGGGCAAGACCCGCGTCTTGACCTTCCGCATCGCACATATGCTCGGCGACCTGGGCGTTAAGCCCTGGCAGGTCCTGGCCATCACGTTTACCAACAAGGCCGCGGCCGAGATGCGCGAGCGTCTGGCAGCGCTCATCCCCAGCGGCACCCGCGGCATGTGGGTGTGCACATTCCATGCCATGTGTGTGCGCATGCTGCGCGAGGATGCCGACCTGCTGGGCTACACCGGTCAGTTCACCATCTACGACGACGATGACTCAAAGCGCATGGTGCGCGACATTATGCAGGCGCTCGGTATCGAGCAAAAGCAGTTCCCCATCAACATGATCCGCAGCAAGATTAGCTCAGCTAAAAACGCCATGATCGGGCCCGAGGACATGCTCAAATCCGCCGACAGCCCTAATGACAAAAAGGCCGCGCAGGTCTACCTGGAGCTGGAGCGCCGCCTGCGCGCCGCCAACGCGATGGACTTCGACGACCTGCTCGTGCGCACGCTCGAGCTGCTGCGCACCCGTCCCGAGGTGCTCGACAAGTATCAGGAGCGCTTCCGCTACATTAGCGTCGACGAGTATCAGGACACCAACCACGTCCAGTACGAGATCGCCAACCTGCTGGCCGCCAAGTACCAAAACCTCATGGTCGTGGGCGATGACGATCAGTCCATTTATAGCTGGCGTGGCGCCGACATCACCAATATCCTGGACTTTGAGAAGGACTTTAAAGACTGCAAGACCGTCAAGCTGGAGCAGAACTACCGCTCTACGGGTCATATCCTGAGCGCCGCCAACGCCGTGGTGCGCCACAACTCGCAACGCAAGGACAAGCGTCTGTTTACGGCTGAGGGCGACGGCGAGAAGATCCAGGCCTTCCAGGCAAGCGATGAGCGCGACGAGGGCCGCTGGATTGCCGGCGAGATCGAAAAGCTGCACTCCAAGGGCACGAGTTACGACGATATCGCTGTGTTCTACCGCACCAACGCCCAGTCTCGTATCCTCGAAGATATGTTCCTGCGCGCAGGCGTACCCTACAAGATCGTGGGCGGCACGCGATTCTTCGACCGTGCCGAGATCCGCGACGTCATGGCCTACCTCAAGATGATCGTGAACCCGGCAGACGAGATGAGCGTCAAGCGCGTCATCAACACGCCGCGCCGCGGCATCGGCTCCACCTCGATCCAAAAGATTGAGCAGCTGGCGCGCGACAACCGTTGCTCGTTCTTCCAGGCTTGCGAGATCGCGTGCGCCGAAACCGGCATGTTTAGCGCCAAGGTGCGCAATGGCCTGTCGAGCTTTGTGTCGCTGGTGCGCGAGGGTCGCCGCATGGACGGCGAGCTCAAGGACGTTGTCGAGATGATTGTCGATAAGACGGGCCTACTGCAGGCTTTCCGCGCCGAGGGCACCATGGAGTCCGAGAGCCGCGCCGAGAACATCCAGGAATTCCTGGGTGTCGCTGCCGAATTTGAGGAGACGCACGAGGATATCGAAGGCACGCTCGAGAGCTTGGAAGAGCTGCGCGCTGCTGGTGTTGCCGATGTGCCCGCCGACGTTGAACCCGAGCCCGTTGTGGTGAGCGCGCCTGCGCCCGAGCCCGGCCCGTCTGCGCCCGTGTCTTCGTTTGAGGCGCTCGTTGGCGCGCGTGATGCCGCGGGTTCCAATTCGCTCGACAGCCTGGCGGCCCCGGCGCTCTCGCCGCAGGATGCCCTGGCTGCCGCCATCGCGGGCAACGCCTATGCCGCGCCGACAGAGCTGCCGGCGGGTGCCGTACATGCCGACGAGATCGAGCGCACCTACGGCCCGCTCACCTGCAAGGCGCTGCCTGCACTCATGGAGTGGCTGGCTCTGCGCTCCGACTTGGATTCCCTGGCCGGCGAGACGCATGCCATCACTATGATGACCATCCACTCCGCCAAGGGCCTGGAGTTCCCGGCGGTGTTCGTGGCCGGCATGGAGGAAGGCATCTTCCCGCACGTGCACGACTTTGGCGGTAGTGACGATCCGGGCAAGCTCGAGGAGGAGCGTCGCTTGGCCTACGTCGCCATCACGCGTGCCCGTAAGCGCCTGTTCTTGACCTATGCGGCCACGCGTCGCACCTACGGCTCGACTTCTGCCAACCCGCGCTCGCGCTTCCTCAACGAGATTCCGTTTGAGGATATCGAGTTTAGCGGTATCGGCTCTGCCGGTTTTGAGGGCACGGGCTGGGAGAAGCGCGGCGACCGCCACGGTACCTTTGGCTCGGGCATGGGCTCGGATATGTACGGCGGCAAGGTGTTTGGCTCGCATACGCGCTCGACCGGCGGTTCCGGTTCGCGCGGCGGATCGAGCTTCGACGACTTCTTTGGCGGCAGTAGCTACGGAACCGAGCGCCATCGTGGGGTCTCGCCCGACGCCGGCCGTGTTGCCTCGACCTTTGGCTCGGGCGCGCCGCGCTTCAAAAAGCCGTCGTCCAAGGTGTCCCCGACGGTGGAGCGCAAGGTCGATCGTGCCAGCGCATCGCAGGACTTTGCCGCGGGTGATACCGTGAGCCACAAGACCTTTGGTACGGGTACCGTGATCTCGGTCGCCGGAGACATGATCGAGGTTCAATTCGAAAAGACCGGCCAGACCAAAAAGCTTATGAAGGGCTTTGCTCCGATCGTCAAGCTGTCGTGATCCTGGCGGACCTGGGCGGGCGTATAGGGCAACATCGCCTGCTCGGGCAGTCCTGCGCAAGACGGAGAGCACATTAAGTG
>JBKWEB010000034.1:0-14798 GCA_046976245.1 Collinsella sp.
TCTCCAGATGAGCCTGGCCGCCCGGGAAGAGCATAGCGAAGATCTCGCGGAAGTTCGCATCGACCTTCTCAAACGTCACCAGGAAGGCATTCCGCATCTTGCGATCAATGGCCACCGTGATCTTGGTGAGCGCCTTGCGCGCGCTCTCCAGATCGGCCAGCTGCTCCTCGATGTAGTCGGCGCGGCGCTTGAGCTGCTCGTACTCCTCCATGGCAACTTGGTTAACGGGACCAAGGTTGTTGATCTGGCGCACAAGCTGGTTGAGTTCGCGCTCGGCGGCATCGCGGTCCGTGGGCACCGGAAGCATGAGCGCTTCCTCGAGCACCGTCGTGCCATCGGCGGTAATGGCCTTGATGGCAGCCTCGACCTGCACCTCGAGCTTGCCACGCGCGACCTTGAACTCGTTTTGCGCGGCGGAGGCGGTATCGACTCGCTCCTTAGCGCGGGTAACCTCTGCCTTGGCATCCTCGATGGTCTTCTTGAGCGAAGCGGAGTCCGCCTCCTCCAGAGAGGCCTGGTCACGCAGGCGCGCTGCCCAATCCGACGCGCGTTCCAACAGGGCAGAATAGCGTTCGTGCATGGGGTCGACGCGCAGGCGCAGCAGCTCGAGCGAGCGCGAAGCCTGGCGTGTTCCGCGGATACGACGGTCGATGCCCTCAAGACGATGCTCAAGGTCGGGCACGCGGCCCTTCAGCGAACGCAGGCGCTCGCTCGTCTGGGCCAGGCGCACCTTGGCATCGGCGAGCTTACCGGCGGCCACGGAATCGTCACGGCGAACGCGATCGAGCTCATCGTTGGCCTCGGCAATCTGGAGACCCAGGTCGCTTGCCTGTGCACGCGCCTCGTCACGCGAACGGGTGAGCTCGTCAACGCGCGGGCGCGCGGCACGAACGGCCTCGGCAGCCTGCTCGCGGCGCTTGGAGATGCGCACGCGCTCGACCTCGGCATTGTTGGCGCTTTGCTCCAAGCGGCCGATCTCGGAGAGCAGCGAGCGGCGCTCGCCCTCAAGACGGGCGATCTCACCGGCGGCATCGCCCTCGGCGGCACGGGCCTCCTCGACGGCAACGTTGGCCTCGACGACTTGGTCCGAAGCATGCTCAAAGATGGCAGCCAGATCGGGTTCCAGGCCCTCGAGCTCACGGATGCGGCGCTTGCGCTCCAAGGCACCCAAAGCCTCGCCGGCATCAAGCCCCACGCGCACCAGGCCGCCGCAGGCGACGCGGGCGCCATCGGGGGTCACGTAAGTCACGCCGTCAACGACCGGCGCCGACAGCGCGGCAGAAAGATCGTCCACGACGTAATAGCCGCCGAGCAGCGCCTCGACGACGGGTCCGTAGCCTGCGCGCACGGACAGACGATCAACCAGACGGGTACCGGAGGCGCCCTCAGCGGCGGTAGAGCTGCTCACGCCGCGCACCACCAGCAGTGCCTCGCCCGAGGCCTTCTTTTGGTCCAGAGCCGCACGACCGGCACGCTCAAGCGTGGCGGCGTCATCAAACAGCAGCGCATCGATATCGCCGGCGAGCAATTGCTCAACCAGGCCCTCAAGCTCGCGCGGGGCCTCCAGCACGTCGCCCAGACGACCCAAGACATCGTCGCCCAGCGCACCCACCAGACGGCTCACGAGCGGCGAGCTGTCGGCCATGCGGGCATCGAGTTTCTTTTGGCTGGCAAGCTCCGAGCGCACCTCGGATAACTTGTTGCGTGCCTCGCTCTCACGGGCACGCAGGTCCTTCAGGGCCGCGCGTGCCGTCTCGGTGGCCTCACGCGCATCGACCTGAGCCTGGCGCGCTTCCTCAAGAGCGCCCTCAAGCTCCTCGGCGCGGTCGCGACGGCTCTCGAGCGAAGCCATGACCTCCTCGAGCTGCTCGTCGATCTGCTCCAGGCGCGAGGCATACATGTTGTCCTCGACCTCGGCATTGCTCAAGGAATCCTTCACCTTGGCGAGCTCGAGCGCGGCGTTGTCGGCCACGCGCTGCACATCGCGTTGCTCACGCGTAAGCTGCGAAATCTGATTGTCGAGCGCCACGCGCCGCTCGTGGAGCTCTGCGGCGGCAGGACCAGCGGCGTCAACGTCCTCCTGGGCCTGCATGTGCGCGCCGGTCACTTCCTCAAGCTGCGCACGCGCGTCCTCGAGCTCCTCGACCACGCGACGACGCTGATGCTCGGAGCTCGAAATCTGCCCGCGCATGTCAGACAGGCGCGACACCATGTTGTGACCCTTTTCCTCGAGCAGGCGCATGTCGGAGTTAATACGGCCGACCACATCTTGCATATGGCGGCGCTGCTCGCCCAAGTCGCCCACAAACAGGCCCTTTTCCTCAAGCATAACCTGGAGCTTCTCGAGCTCGCGCTCCTTTTCACCCATGCGGTACTGCGCAAGCTCCAGCTCGGCAGCACCTTCCTTGGAGCGGCTCTCCAGGTCGTTCCACTGCGACTGCAGCGAACGAAGCTCATCGACAGCCAGCATCTGCGTAAGCTCGTTCGCGCGCGAGGACAGCTCTTTGTACTTGCGCGCGCGATCGACCTGACGCTCCAGCGGTCGCAGCTGACGGGCGATTTCCTTATTGATGTCGCGGGCACGCATCAGGTGCTCGTCCATCGACTTAATCTTTTTGAGCGCTCGCTCCTTGCGGCGCTTGTGCTTGGAAATGCCGGCGGCCTCCTCGATGAGGGCGCGACGCTCCTCGGGGCGGCTCTGCAAAATGGCGTCGAGCTTGCCCTGGCTGATGATGGAATGCGTATCCTTGCCCAGGCCCGAATCGTGCAGGATGTCCTGAATGTCCATCAGGCGGCACGGACTCGAGTTGATGAGGTACTCGCTTTCGCCCGAGCGATACATGCGACGGGTGATGGCGACCTCGTCAAAGTCGACGGGCAACATATGGTCCGAGTTATCGAGCACCAGCGTGACCTCGGCGACACCCACCGGCTTGCGCGCCGACGAGCCCGAGAAGATGACATCCTCCATGGCCTGGCCGCGCAGCTGCTTGGCGCTCTGCTCGCCCAGGACCCACAGAATCGAGTCAGAGATGTTCGATTTTCCCGAGCCGTTTGGACCGACGATGACGGTCAGGCCCGGCTCAAACGTCATATGGGCGCGGTCGGCAAACGACTTGAACCCTTTGAGCGTGAGGGACTTGAGATACACGGTTCCTCGCTTACACGTGCTTCTTGTTCAGAATCACGCCGTTGGTGGTGTAACCCATGCGGTCGAGCGCTTCAAGCGCGGCAGCTCCCTCGGCTTCCTTCTTTGAGGAGCCGGAGCCGCGACCCTGGCGAATACCATCGATCAAAACCACAGCGGTAAAGGTGGGCGCATGCGCCGGGCCCTCGGAGCCAACGAGCTTGTACGCCGGGGGCTCGTGACCGTCGGCTTGCACGCACTCCTGCAAAAACGACTTGGGGTTCGCAGGATGCTCGGCACGCTCGGAAGCCAAATGCGGCTTAAGCGTACGGTGAATGAACTCCGCTGCGGCATCCCAGCCGGCATCCAGGTACAGTGCGCCCACGAGCGACTCGTAGACGTTCTCGAGGGCCGAATGCAGGCCGCGCGCACCGGTACCGGTCTCGGAGGCACCAAAGATAATGATGTCGTCGATGCCCAACTCGTGAGAAACCTCGGATAGCGTGGCGCCCGAGACGAGCGACACCTTCAAGCGAGTGAGCTTGCCCTCGTCAAACTCGGGATAGGACTCAAACAGGGAGCGTGCGACCACAGCGCCCAAAATGGAATCACCCAAGAACTCAAGGCGCTCATAGCTGGCAGAAACCGGCTGGCCCTCGACTGCCGAGGGATGCGTAAGGGCCGCGCGCAGCAGCACCTTATTGTTGAACTCGTGGCCCAGGATTTCCTGGGCGCGCGTAAGTCGTTCGGATAAAGCCAAGACTTAGGCCTCCTTGGCAGCTTCGATAGCGTCGACGGCGTCGGCGACAGAGTTGAGCGAGAGCAGGGTCTCGTCATCAATCTCGAGGTTGAACTCGTCCTCGATAGCCGTAACCAGCTGCAGGCGCTCGAGCGAGTTGGCATCGAGGTCGTCAAAGGTGGTCTCCTCGCTAATTTCGGCAACATCGACGCCCAGAACGTCAGCAGCGACCTCGGCGATCTTGTCGAAGATTTCGGAGCGGTCCATAGCGCTTCCTCTCATAGTACATGAATACCAAAAGAATGGTACCGCCCGGGCGGTACCAAGACACGGTTCTGATTCTACCCCACGACGTGCGCCGCGAAGCACATAACAGCGCTCTAACTCGCTCTTACAAAACGATACTGTCCATAGAGTTGGCGACATTCTCGACCAGCCCGGCGCGCACGGCTTCGGCCGCCGCGAGCGTACCGTTTTTGACAGCCTCGACCGAGGTGGCGCCATGGCCGATCAGGACCACACCGCGCAGGCCCAGAAGAATCGCGCCGCCCTTGGCGTCGCCAGAGAGCTTGGCCTTAATCTCGCGCATCTGCTTTTTGATGAGCAGCGCGGCGATCTTGGTGCCGAGCGAGGCCATAAAGGCGCCCTTGAGCTCCTGCAGCAAAAACTTGGCAGCGCCCTCAGTGGCCTTGAGCGCAATATTGCCCGACATGCCATCGGCAACGACGACATCGAAGTTACCCGAGGTGATGTCCGTTCCCTCGCAGTTACCAACAAAGCCGGGAACGGCGGCTTTCATAGCCGGGAAGCAAGCCTTGGTAAAGTTGGAGCCCTTCTCATCCTCGGTGCCATTGGCAAGCAGGCCCACGCGAGGATGCTCGATGCCCAGGACGACGCGGGCATAGGCGCTACCCATCTGGGCAAAACGCACCATGTCATCGACCTCCACATCGGGGTTGGCACCCATGTCGCACAGCACCGTCAGACCGCCGGCGCGATTGGGCAGCGCATTGGTCAGACAGGGGCGCACCGGCTGCTTCTTGCCTTCGGCCTGATACCTAAATGGCGTCACGTAGGCGGTAGCGGCAGCGGTCATGGCGCCAGTGGAGCCGGCAGAGAAGAACGCATCCGCGTTACCCTTCTTGATAGCACGGCAGGCAAGCACAATCGAGGATTTGCGCTTGGTCATCACGGCTCGAATGGGATCGTCATCCATGGCGATGACATCGGGCGCCTCCAAGGCCTCAACGCGAGCGTGAGCCGCGGCAAAGGGGTTCACGATCTCTGCGGGACCGACGGCCAAGACCTCGATATCGGGATCCGCCGCAAGCGCCGCCTCGATACCGTCGAGGACAACCTGAGGCTTCTCGTCTCCACCCACAACGTCTACACAAACGCGAACGTTACTCATATACATACTCCTTATACAAAAATGGCCGACTCATTGAGCCGGCCATTGTGGTTCCAGTTGGAACGGCATCGCATCCAGAGTATACAGTTACTCGGTAACGATAACCTCGCGGTCCTTGTAGAAACCGCAGCTGGGGCACACGTGGTGCGGGAGCTTGACAGCGCCGCAACGGGGGCACGTGGACTGAGCCGCAGCCGAGATCTTCATGTTGGCGGAACGACGGGTGTGAGTGCGGATACGACCCTGCTTTTGTTTAGGTACGGGCATAGTGACCTTCCTTATGAACTATCCAGTGTGGCGATTACGCGCAAGTAGCGATACTACCACAGTTTTACTCATCGAGCTTGAGATTCTTCAATGCTGCAAATGGATTTTCCGTGGCAGCGGCCCATTCTGCCTCTGCCTGGGCGGCGCAATCGCATTGCTCGACGTTGAGATTGCAACCGCAAGTGGGGCACAGGCCGCGGCAATCGGGCTTGCACAGGACAACGAACGGCGTGTCCATGACGACCGCGTCGTTGATGGGCTCTCCCAGATCGACGATGCGATCCTCGCCCAGGAGCTCGTAGCCGTCTTCGTAGGCCTCGGGATCCTCGGGCTCCTCAAAGAGATAAAACTCCTCGATCTCGCCGGCGATATCAAACGAGGCGGGCTCCAGGCAACGGTCGCACTCGCCGGTGGCGTGCGCGCGAACCATGCCCGTGAGCAAGACACCGGTACCGGCATTGGTAAAGACAACGTCGTAGTCGATGCCGTCCTGTAGCTGGTACTCCTTCTCGCCCACCGTGTAGGTGGCGACATCGACCTTACCGGTCAGCGGATACGAATCTCCAGGAAACTCGAGCTGCTCGGAAAGATCGACGGTAACGCTCGGGAACTCAGCCATTACCACTGACCATTCTGCTGGGCGGCACCCTCGTTGAGCTGCTGACGGCAACGGGTAACGGTGCCGGTCAGGCTCTTGAGGTTCTCCTCCAAGTGCGTAAAGACCTGCTCTGCGTAGTCCTCGGCAGCATAACGCGTCTCGCGCTCGTACTGCTGGGCACGATCGCGGATGTCGTCGGCCTGCTGCTGCGCAAGGCGGACGATCTCCTGCTCACCGGCAATGGTGAGGGCCTGCTGCTGAGCGTCGGCGATGATGGAATCGGCCTGAGCGGCGGCGGAAGCCATAAGCTCCTCGCGCTCCTTAAGGATACGGCGGGACTTCTGCCACTCCTCGGGATAGCTCATGCGGATCTCGTCGAGGATGTTGAAGAACACGTCGGCGTCGATGACCTTGAACTGAGCGTTCTTGCCGAAAGGCGGCTTGGCTTCCTCGATCAGCCCTTCGAGCTCATCGACCAAGCTGACGATCCTATCGCCAGGAAAATTCTCGCCCGGCATCCGGTCTCCTTTCATAGGTAACATATCATCGTGCTAGTTTACCACATGCCACCAGGCAATAAGAAACGTCACGAAAAGCGATGTTTGAGCGCTTCGACCACGTTGGACGGGACAAACGTCGATACGTCACTGCCGAGCGAGGCGATCTGGCGAACGACCGAGCTCGAGATATAGCCGTACTGCGGCGCACTCATGACAAAGATGGACTCCAGCTCGCTATCCAGGCGATAGTTAAGGTCGGCCTGCTGCAGCTCATACTCAAAGTCGGTCATGGCGCGCAGACCCTTGACCACGGCCCCCGCCCCCTGCTCACGAGCGAAGTCGACCAAGAGGCCGGTAAAGGGCAGGACCTCGACGCCGTCGATATCACCGAGCGCCTCGCGGGCCAGAGCCACGCGCTCATCGAGCATAAACGTGGTGCCCACACCGTTTTTACCCTGCGACTCGGCAACAGCGACGATCACGCTGGGAAAGATGCGGCGGGCGCGGCGGATCACATCGATATGGCCAAACGTGATGGGATCGAAGGTGCCCGGGACGATCACGCGGTTGATGGTGTCATTCATGGGCGTCCTCCTGAAACGTCGTGGCATCATTGTTGTCAGCATCGGTGCCGGCGCTATCGCCCTCACCATCGTCATCGCCGACCCAACGGAGCAGGTCGACCGAGGTAATGCCGTAGCGCTTCTCACGTACAGTCTCAAAGTCTGCCGGATGCGCGCCCGCATCGGCGGCGGCATGCTCAAACAGGGCGTAAGCGCCAGACGCAAGCAGACCCTGCTGGGCCAGATTCTGCAGCAGTTCCTCGACCGGCTCGGCACCAAAAGCATAGGGCGGGTCGAGCAGGACCAGATCAAAGGGGCCGCCCGGTACACGACCGCGTGAGGCACTCGTCAGCATGTCGCCCGTGACCACGCGCCAACGCGCACGGTCATGGCAGAGCGACTCGATATTCTTGGTAATGAGCCGCGCGGCGTTGCGATCGATCTCAAACGTCGTGAGCGAGCGGGCCCCACGAGAGAGCATCTCTAACCCTAAGGCACCGGAGCCGCCAAAGGCGTCCAACACACGAACCTCGTCCAAATCGAAATCGAATGCCGACATGACCATAGATGCGCACGCCTCGCGCACGCGATCAGTCGTGGGGCGGGTGACATCGCGACCACGGGGCTCCTCGATCTTACGACCGCGCCATTCGCCGCCGATGATTCTCATCCTCCGCTGACCTCCTTAAAGATATGTCGATAACGCATGGCGACCGCGTCGCGCAAGGGACGCGTCGCCACAGAGTCAAGGTTGCAAGCATACCGCAAGAGCTCGACCGCGTCCAAATGGGCCCACTCGATCAGCTCCTCGTCGGCGTCCAGGTCGACAAAGCGCAGGGTCACACCACCATGCTGGCGATAACCCAGGATCTCGCCTTCATGGCGCAGGCGCAGGTCCATCTGGGCGAGCGTAAAGCCGTCCGAGGTCTTTTCGAGCGACTGGAGACGGTCTTGTGCCGCCGATGCGCCGCCGTTGCCCTTGGAGTGCGTCATGACCAGGCACGTGCCCGACACACTGCCACGGCCCACGCGGCCGCGCAGCTGGTGCAGGGCAGCCAATCCAAAGCGCTCGCCGTTCTCGATGACCATGACGGTGGCGTTAGGCACGTCGACGCCCACCTCGACCACCGTAGTCGAGACGAGCACGTCAATCTCGCCACGCTTGAAGGCATCGATAACCTGGTCCTTCTCCCCCGCTGGCATGCGGCCGTGGAGGCGCTCGATAGTGAGACCCGGCAGCGCCAGACGCAGGCGGTCGAGCTCGGTCGCCGTATCATGCAGCGGCACGGGGACCGTCACGCGGCCCTCCTCGTCGCGGGCGATACCGGGCACGTCCTCCAACTCATCGGCCGAGTCACTCGGCTCCACGAGCGGGCAAATCACGTAGGCCTGCTGACCCTTTCATGCGCCTCGCGGATGGCGCCATAGGCGAGGTCACGGCTCGACTCGGTGAGCACGCGTCGTCACGCCAGCGCCAGGGACTGGCCGATGGCGGATGATACTCGTGTCCAGATCGCCGTAGACCGAAAGCGCCAGCGTACGCGGGATGGGCGTCGCCGTCATAACGAGCAGATCGGCACCCGGCCCCTTCGCGCGCAGGGCGTTGCGTTGGCCCACACCAAACCGGTGCTGTTCATCGATGACCACGAGCGACAGATGCTTGAACGCAACGTTATCCGAAAGAACCGCGTGGGTGCCAAAGAGCACGTCAAGCTCGCCCGATTCCAGCTGTGCATGGATGCGCTCGCGCTCTGCGGCCGGCGTGGCGCCCGTCAGAAGCGCCCAGGACATGCCGGCCTGCGAGAGCAGAGGGCCGGTCTTATCGGCATATTGGCGCGCCAGCACGCCCGTGGGCGCCATAACGCAGGCCTGCGTGCCGCTATCGGCAGCCACAGCCAGCGCGCAGGCGGCAACGGCGGTCTTACCGGTACCGACATCGCCCAGCAGCAGACGGTTCATCACGCGCCCGCCATCGCACATGTCATGCAGGATGTCTTGGAGTGCGGCCTCCTGCTCGTCGCTCAGCGAAAACGGAAGGGCCTGTTTAAGCGCGCCCAGATGCTCGCCCGCAGTGTGGGCATAGGGCACCACATCGACCAGGCCGCCGTCGTTGCGCAGACGCAGCGCCAGCTGCAGGTAGAGGCACTCCTCGTAGGCAAGACGCCGGCGTGCGATGTCGCGCTCAGCCATGCTCGAGGGAAAGTGGATCGAACGCAACGCGCGGGCATTGCTCATGAGCTTCCGCTTTGCGCGCAGCGGCGCGGGAATCGGATCGAACGGATTGCCGACGACCTCGAGCGCGCCGCTTACGATGCGGCGCATCCACGCCTGGCTCACGCCATCGCTCACGTAATGGACCGGCAGAATGGTGCCTGCGGCGCGCCCGTCCTCGAGCTTTTCAAAGTGGGGCGAGGCCATCTGCTTAAAGCCGTAGGCAAACTCGACCTTGCCCATCACGGCCAGGCGGTCGCCCTGCTTAAGCTGCTGGGCAATCCAGGGCTGGCGGAAAAAGGCGACCTGCAGCACGCCCGTCTCATCAACAAGTGAGACCTCAGTCACCTGCATGCGCGGACGCGGCTGCTTTTGGACGATACGGTCGACCGTGGCGATGATGGTGCACACGGTACCGATGGGCGCCATCTCAATGGACCACGAACGGGTAAAGTCGAGGTATCGATGAGGGATATGGAGAAGGAGGTCCCTCACCGTCCGAATTCCCAGACGGCGAAGGGCCTCCTCACGTTTACCCGAAACATATTTGAGTCGCGCGATATCCTCGTCGAGCGCATTGCTCTGGGCAAAGCGCTCCGAGACGCGCGGCACGGAGCACAGCTCGGACATGGGCAGTTGCCTACTCGATCGAGAAGATCACGGGATAGAGCGGCTGCTCGCCACGATGGGCATCAATCTCCAGATCGGGCTGAGCCTCCTCGATAGCGTCGACGATCTCCTGGAAGTCCTCGTCGGACAGCTCCTCGCCGGCCAGAATCGTCAGCGCATCGCCCTCCTCTTCCTCCTGCATGCGGTTGATGCAATCGAGCGTGACCTGCTTCACGTCAGAGCCGACCACATCGATGGAGCCGGCAATGATACCCATGACGTCACCGGAGTGAATCGGAGAGCCGTCAGAGGCGCTGGAATCGCGCACGGCGCGGGTGACCTCGCCATCGCGGACCTCGCTGATGGCGTCGACCATGGCGGCGACGGCCTCCTCGAGCTCGGAATCGGGCAGGACCGCGAACAGCGCGGAGAACGCCTGCGGGACGGTCTTGGTGGGAACGACGGCGACCTTCTTGTCGGTGCAGGCAGAAGCTGCGGCCTCGGCAGCCATGCGGATGTTACCGTTATTGGGCAGGATGATGACTGAGGTCGCGTTGACCTGGTCCACCGCGCCCAGCAGGTCGGCGGTCGAGGGGTTCATGGTCTGGCCACCGGAGACGACCACGTCGACGCCAAGGGACTTGAGGATGTCGGCCTCGCCGGAACCGGCGGCAACGGCGACAAAGCCCAGCGCCTTGGCGGGCTCGGCGGCCTTTTCCTGATCCTCGTGGATCTTGGCGGTACGGTCGTGGGCCTCCATCTCCATGTTGTGGATAAAGACCTCATAGATCTGACCGAGCTGCAGCATGTGCTCGAGCACCAGGTTGGGGTTGTTGGCGTGCACGTGGATCTTGTAGTCGGGATAGGCGCCCACGAGCAGCTCACAGTCGCCCATGGAGCCTAGGAACTTAAGGCACTCGTCCTCGTCAAATGGGGCGTCAGCCTTAAAGAGGAACTCGTTGCAGTAGCGGAACTCCGAGCCCTCCCAGTCGTCGTTAGCCTCGATCTCAACACGGCCAAGAGCGGCATCGCGGGCAGAGCCGGCGGAGTCAAACGTAGCGGAGAAATCCTCGACAACGGTGCTGCGACCAAGCGCGGCGGCAACAAAGTTCTCCAGGAAGATGGCAAACCCGAAGGCGCCTGAGTCGACCACGCCGTTCTCTTTGAGGACGGGCAGCAAGTCGGGCGTGCGGGCGACGGACTGGTACGCCTCGACGACGATAGCATCGAGCGCATCCTCGGCCGAGAACTTCTTCTTCTCGCACTCATCGGCCTTGGTCGAGACATCGCGCAGGACCGTGAGGATCGTGCCCTCGATGGGCTTGCGGACAGCCTGGAAGGCAACCTTGACGGCACGACGGAAGGCGAAGGCAATGTTGGCGGACGTAATAGGCTCGTCGGCAGAGACAAGGCCCTCGGCCACGCCGCGCAGAATCTGCGACGTGATAACGCCAGAGTTACCGCGGGCACCCATCAGGGAGCCGTGGGTGATGGCGCCGGCGATGGCTTCCATGTCGGCGTCGGCAGGAAGGGCGGAGAGCTCCTTGGTCACCGAGGCAAGCGTGAGCGACATGTTGGTGCCGGTATCGCCGTCGGGTACGGGGAAGACGTTGAGCTTGTTGATCTCCTCGGCCTTGTCGGAAACGGCAGCCGCAGCGATCGGAAAACAGGTGCGAATGGTCTTTGCAATCATGGGTATTTGAATCTCCGTTTTCGGATGCTAGTTCAGACGGCTCTTGAGCGCGTCGATATGGATGCCGATCTTAAGGCTGGCGGGATCGATCTGGGCGATCTCCTGCAAAGTGAAGGCAACGGAGCTCGAAAGATTGTGGCAGACGGACTTCATGTTGACGCCGTTCTCGAGCACGACGTGAAGATCGACCGTAAGGCCGTCCTCGTCGGCGGAGACAAGCACGCCCTTGCGGAGGCGCTGACCGGCAAGCAGGCGCACGCTCTCGGCGCCCTGGAGCTGCTCGGCCATACCGACGACGCCATAGCACGTCATCGCGGCATAACCGGCAATATCGGCAATAACGTCGTTCGAGACGCTCAGGCTGCCGTTAATGGTCTCAGACACAAGAATCTCCTTTTCTTGGTGCTCGCGGCACCATGTCGTGGGAGCAATCATTGCAATATTCTACAACGACCGCGCCATGTTGAGGTGGCGGGCCTCGGGATTACATCCTCGACACGAAATGTTGATACGGTAACGTTCGCGCCAAGCGATCGCGACAAAAAAAACCCGCCGCATAAGCGACGGGTTTTACAACCTGGCTCCCCGGGTAGGACTCGAACCTACAACAGCGCGGTTAACAGCCGCGTGCTCTACCATTGAGCTACCGAGGAATTTAAAAGCCCAGCGAAATGGACTGAGAAATTCTGGCTCCCCGGGTAGGACTCGAACCTACAACAGCGCGGTTAACAGCCGCGTGCTCTACCATTGAGCTACCGAGGAATAGGTGCGTGCTCTCAAGCAACGAAGTTTATTATACGGACGATTGGGCGAAGGGCAAGAACTTTTTTAAGAAATTTTCTTGCCATGATCCCTTGGGGACGGCCTAATTGCCGGCACCGGCAACGGAAACGCCGATGTTTTGACAATGCCAGCGAGCGGGCACCAGAGCGAACAAATTGGCATGAAAAGAGGACGGCATAGACCTTCTGGTCATGCCGTCCTCTTTGAATGACAAGTTGTCGCTCTGGTGCCCGCGCAGCGTCGGCCAGTTACGGCGTTTGGTAAAACGCCGTAACTCCTAAGACTCGATATAGTCTTTGAGCTTGCTGCTACGGCTGGGATGGCGGAGCTTGGCCAGGGTCTTGGACTCGATCTGGCGGATGCGCTCGCGCGTGACGCCGAACTCACGACCGACTTCCTCGAGCGTACGGGGATGTCCGTCCGACAAGGCCAAAGCGCAGTTCGATAACCTTGCGCTCACGATCGGCAAGCGAATCGAGCACCTGGGTGAGCTGCTCCTGCAGCATGGAGAAGCTGGCGGCATCGGGCGGAACGATAGCCTGGGAGTCCTCGATGAAGTCGCCCAGCTGGGAATCCTCTTCCTCGCCGATGGGGGTCTCGAGCGACACGGGCTCCTGCGAGATCTTCTGGATCTCGCGGACGCGGTCGGCGCTCATGTCCATTTCGGCACCGATCTCCTCGGGGGTCGGGTCGCGACCAAGGTCCTGAAGAAGCTGGCGCTGCACGCGGACGAGTTTGTTGATGGTCTCGACCATGTGCACGGGAATACGGATGGTACGGGCCTGGTCGGCGATAGCGCGCGTGATGGCCTGACGGATCCACCACGTGGCGTACGTGGAGAACTTAAAGCCCTTCTGGTAGTCGAACTTCTCGACGGCGCGGATCAGACCGAGGTTGCCCTCCTGGATCAAGTCCAGGAACAGCATGCCGCGTCCGACATAGCGCTTAGCGATGGAGACGACCAGACGCAGGTTTGCGCTGATGAGCGCCTGCTTGGCTTCGAGGCCCACGTTCTCAATGCGCGTAAGACGACGCATCTCGGCACGCGTGAGTTCGAGCTCACCAGCATCGGCAGCCTCGAGCTTCTCGGTGGCCTCAAGACCGGCCTCGATCTTCATAGCCAGATCGACCTCTTCGGAGGCGGTCAACAGGTCGACCTTGCCGATCTCCTTGAGGTACATACGGACCGGATCGCCGGTCAGCATCACCGTGGAGGCATCGATGCCACGCACGCGGGAGCGTGAACGGGACGTGCGCACGGTGCGCTTCTTCTTGCTCTTGGAAGAACCCATCTCGGCATCGGCCTGACGGGCCATCTTGAGCTCATGATCGTCAAGCGAGCCGGAATCGTGCTCGTCGTCGTCATCAAAATCGTCGGTATCGGTATCGTTATCGTCATCGTCGACGTCCATGGGGGCGTCGTCGTTACCGCTCGCGGAGATAATCTGGATGCCACTGTTGCGCAGCGCGGAATACACCGCGGTGAGCTGCTCGTCAGAAACATCGATATCCTTCAGGGCGACCTGAATCTCGTCCTCGGTTACCGAAGTCCTGTTTGAGCCGTTGCCCATGAGCTTTGCAACGTAGGATTCCAGCCCAGTACCCGTGCTCTCAGTCTTTTTTGGCACAGATTCTCCCTTCATAGTCCACAGGACTCAATACTTTAGCACACACATTGACGTCTATACCCAAAAAGAGGACTGGATATAGGCGAGAATACGCTGGTTGAACACAACATCTAGGCCTGTTCGGTTCCTGCGGTCTCCAAACCAATCAAACGGAACGGGTCCGCCACGCCGCCGATCGACTTTTGCAGCTCGCGTTGACGCTGCGAATCCTGCGCGGCCTGCACGGTCAGCGCGCGACGGGCCTCATCATCGAGCGAACGGTCCTGTCGCAGCTTGGCCTGTGCGGCACGCATGCGGCGCTTGATGGTGTAGAGCTCGAGCGTATCGAGCATAAACACGATGTTCGTCTCGGTGGGGTGCTTGCTCGTCGCCGAGATGCGCCCGGCACTCACAAGCGTTGCCGCCTCGGGACACACCGAGCGTGCCGCATCCATGCAGGCTGCAGGATCGGTTCCCGGCGGCGTTGCCAGAACGGCCCATGCGATGGACTCGTGACGTGGGTCGACCCACTCGATGGAGCAGATGCGGTCGGCGTACGTGCGGAACAGGTCGGGGTAGCTCGTAAGCATCGTCAACAGCTCGCGCTCCCCTGCCAAGGACTTGCGCTCTAGATCGGTAAGAACCATCGGCGCCGCCGCAGCCGGTGCGTTCGAACCATCAGGCACAGGC
>JBKWEB010000035.1:0-14378 GCA_046976245.1 Collinsella sp.
TTCACAAAAAAACTTTCTACCCAAATTCTACCCAACTGACGTTAACGATGCCCTTATATAAGAAAGCAGGTCAGAGGATTTATACCGTCTGACCTGCATTTACTTCTGGTGCCCCCGGGCGGATTCGAACCGTCGACACCCGCTTTAGGAGAGCGGTGCTCTATCCCCTGAGCTACGGAGGCATGTTGTACTAGTGTAGCAGATTTGCCCCTTTGCCATGTAGCGCATGTCCACTCATCAAGAAGGCTTTATAGCGAATTGTCGCCGTAGATAATCCTCAATATCGGAAAGAATAAAGCGAAAAAATGGGATGGAGTTTCCTCTAACCACATGAAAAGGAAATTTCCCGACTGGCGCTCAAAAGGAAAATGCATCCCGGAATGAGAATAAATTCCGGGATGCATTTTCCGCCATCTATCGCAGGCAACTAGTCACCCCTGTGGAAAAGGTTTTTGATAACGGAGGGGATGCTCTTGGCGCCCTTAGCGGTCACGTCGATAAAGTCGGGCGAACGCACGAGCTTATCCTCGTCGACGTACTTGCGGACCGCACGAAGCGTCTCTTTGTCGTCGCGCGTCGAAAACGTAAAGTGACCGTTGTCCTTGGTGAAGATGGCAAAACGCGTAATCTTCTTGGTGCCGCGCAAAACCTCGGCGGCAATATAGTCGACCTCGTCCCACGGGATTTGAATATAATCCTCGGGATTGCGCTCGTTATAGTACTCGAACGCCTTATTGCCCACCATCACGTTACCGTGGCTGGTAAGCCCCATCAGGCAGGTTGCCGGCGTTGCCAGATCGACCTTGCTGTTCTGAGATTGCGCCATACGCGCCTCGCCCTCCAATAAAAACAATCGGACCGCATCCAGTGTACCCACCGGGTGCGGTCCGTTTCAATGGCTCAAAAGCCCTTGCCTAGCAATTCTCGGTCTTAAGCCGAAACGTGCTTACATGAAGCCGCAGACGCGACCGATGATGCCGATGGCGAAGAGAGCCAGGATGATGACGATCGGGCTGACCTTCTTCTTGAGGAGCTTGCAGACCAGCAGGGTCAGGCACACGGCGGCAAGGCCAGGGATGAGCTGATCGAGGTTGGCCTGAAGCGTGGTGACCTTCACCTGATCAAGGGCGTTAGCACCGATGGAGTTATACATCGTCAGTGCTTCCTTGACACCCTCAGAACCGGAGGGCAGGTTAGCCCAGTCGATAAAGGCGCCAGCAGACTGCGTGACCTTGGAGACGACCGGGGTGAAGGAGATGGACACCCAGCGCTCGACCAGGGCGCCGATGATGAACATACCCAGGATGGAAGCACCCTCGGTGACCTTGCCCATCAGACCGCCGGAGAGGTCCTTGGCGATGGAGGAGCCGACCTTGTAGCCAAACTCCTGCGTGTACCACAGGAAGGCGTAACGGATGATGTTCCACGCGAAGAAGAACAGCAGCGGACCGGCGATGCTGCCGGACAGGGCCAGGGAAGCGCCCAGAGCACCCAGAATCGGGCGAAGGGTGAACCAGAAGGCGGGGTCGCCGACACCGGCGAGCGGGCCCATCATACCGACCTTGACGCCCTGAATGGCGACGTCGTCAATCGGGGCACCGTTGGCGCGCTCCTCCTCGAGAGCGAGGGTAACGCCAATGACGGGGGCGGAAACATAGGGGTGGGTGTTATAGAACTCCAGGTGGCGCTTAAGAGCGGCAATCTGGTCATCCTTGCTGGTGTAGAGCTTCTTGATCGCAGGGATCATTGCGAAGCACCAGCCGCCGTTCTGCATACGCTCGTAGTTCCACGAGCCCTGAAGGAACTGATGACGGAAGCAAACCTTCTTGCGGTCAGCCTTGGTGAGCTGAATCTTGTTCTCTGCCATATGTATCACTCCCCTCCTACTCGTAATCGTTCAGAATGTCGCCGAGCGGGTCACCGGAGCCGCCGCCCATGCCGCCACCCTGCTTGGCCAGATCCTTAAGGCCAAGGTAGATGAGGGCAAGGGAGATGCCGATGAGGCCAAGGGCGATCAGCGTGAGCTGAGGGATGGCAGCAAGGACAAAGCCGAGGATGAAGAACGGCCAGGTCTCCTTGGTGGCCATCATGTTGATGACCATGGCGTAACCGACGGAAGCGACCATGCCGCCGCCGACAGCCATACCGCCGGACAGCCAGTCGGGCATAGCGTTAAGCGCGTTGGTAACAGCCTCGGCCGGGATGATGCACAGAAGTACTGCCGGGATGGCGATACGAAGGCCCTGCATGAGGATAGCAGCGTACTGCCAGCGCTCGATGCCGGAGAAGTCGCCCTTCTCGGCGCCACCGTCCATGGCGTGAGCGATAGCGGTAGCCAGGGTACGGCAGATCATGGTCAGGAACAGACCAGCGACCGACAGCGGGACGGCGACGGCGATGGCGGCGGTAACGGCCTTTGCCGAATCGGTGGCGCCACCGTTGAGGGCGAGCACCATGATGATCGAAGAAGCGACCGAGGCCAGAGCGGCGTCAGGCGCGACAGCGGCGCCAACGTTAGCCCAGCCAAGGGCCATCATCTGGAGCGAACCGCCCAGGAGGATGCCCTCCTGAAGGTGACCGGTTACGAGACCGATAAGCGTGCATGCCACGAGCGGCTGATGGAACTGGAACTCATCCAGAATGCCTTCCATACCGGCAAGCAACGCGACAATCGCAACAAGCAGAATAGTGATTGCAGACATGTATCGGACCCTCCTTTACTATGCTTGAGCGGCCAGTTCGGCCTTAGCTTTCTTCAACATGGCGTCGAGATCCTCGGAGGAATCCGAAGGAACCTTGCGGACCTCGAACTTGACGCCCTTGGCCTTGAGGGCCTCGAGAGTCTTGACGTCGTCATCGCCCATAGCGACGGCGTTGGTGACGACGACCTTGCCCTTGGAGTGAGCCATGGAACCGATGTTGACTTCCTTGATGTCGACGCCGGCCTCGATGGCCTTGAGCAGATCCTGCGGGTTCTCAAAGAGCAGCATGGCCTTGGTGTCACCAAAGCGCGTGTCCTTGACGACCTCGGCCATCTTCTTGATGGGCACGACGTTGGCATGGACTCCCGGAGGGGCAGCCTGCTCGATCATGGTCTTGCGGAGCTCGTCGTGAGCAACGCCGTCGGAAACCACGATGATGCGGTTGGGGTTGATCTGCTTGGTCCACGTGGTGGCCACCTGACCATGAAGCAGACGGGTGTCGATACGGACGTGGGCAATCTTGATGTGCCCGTCGCCGATGACCGTTCCCGGAGGGATGGCGCCTGCAGGAGCAGCGGCGGCCGCAGCCGGCTTCTTCTCCTCGGGCTCCAGAGACTCGGGCTTGACGCGCACGCCAGCCTTAGCCTCAGTCACGAGATGTTTTGCGATCGCATGTGCAGTGTTCTTTGCGTCAAAGCGCTGCGAATATGCCTCGATGAGCATAGGCAGGTTGACACCGGTGACGATAGCCCAGGAATCGTGGCCCTCGATGAGCCCGCTGATCTGGTTGAACGGCGTGCCGCCCCACAGATCAACGAGGAAGAGCACCTGCTCCTGGTCCTCGAAGGAAGCGACTGCTTCCTCGACCTTGGCGCGGAAATCGTCGGGGCCCATGCTCGGCTCGAGCGAGACCACGGCAACAGACGGCTGATCGCCAAAGACCATCGAGCCCGTCTGCTTGATTCCAGCTGCCAAGTCCCCGTGGCTAGCAAGAACAATACTTACCATCACATAACCTCCTTTTTGTCTACGTATTTCCTACACGACATGAAAGGAGTATACCTGTTTGGATTGTGGAATTATAGCTAAATTCGCAAAAGGTTGGATTATTTGTTTAAACGTCTAAGTTTGTTACAAATTGATTACATTGCTGGTTTACAGCTCATTGCCTGATAAAACGTGATTTGCCGATTGTTTCCAAAGACATATACAGGCGCACTGTTCGTTAAAACCGCTTTTAGGTGGATCCCAATGCGCCTGCGTGCCGCCATTTTGTTTAAACAGACATGACTTGACTAACCGAAGCAAATATGTTTAGAACTCTAGCCCATGCAGTCATTGGATGTTAGGCGATGTGGAGTGGGTTGGCGGCGTCGACGGCATCGGGTGCGTCGGAGAGGCCGTCAGGAGCAGCGTCTGCCGGGTCCTCGTCGGGAGTCTCGATCTGTTTGATCATTACCTCTTGGCCCTGCAGCAAATAGGTCTCGCCGCTACCGCAATGGGGACAGGTCTTGCCGTGCTCGACCGTCGCGTAGTCGCAGCCGCACGCCTCGCAATGTGTCACGGCCTCGACGGGCTCCACGATAAGCTCCGCGCCCTGCGCGATAGGCTTTTTATCTGCTGCCCAGCGCCAAGCGTCGAGCAGCAAGTCGGGAACGACGCCCGAGACCTCGCCCAGTAGCAACGTCACGCTCGAAACGCGACGCACGCCATGAGCGCGCGCCACATTCTCGACATCGCGAATGATGTGGTAAACGATCCCCAATTCATGCAAGGTAGAAACCTTTCAACAACGGTTGATGCGATGTCAGCCAAACGTCAGCGAGCGGCGATCCAGGTGCCCCAGGTTGCCCCGAAACAAGGCGTCCGCTGGGCTTTTGCCCGCGGCGCCGAAGTTGAGGGGCAAGATGGGGTGCTTGGGCGCCGCGCAGCGTCGGCAGTGCCGCCGTTCGTTAGAACGGCGGAACCTCATTACTTGCGACCGAATTTGATCTTGATGGCGCGCTTGAGTGCGTACTTGCCCAGGCTGGGAAGCTTTTGCTCGTATTTGACCATCGTGGAGCACTCGGGGCGATCGCGATCCAGGTGGATGGCATCGAACGCGCACTTGGTGGTGCACAGACCGCAGCCGATGCACTTGTTGGGGTCGACGATCGAGGCGCCGCAACCCAGGCAGCGGGCGGTCTCGGCACGCACCTGCTCCTCGGTAAAGGTCTCGACATACTCGCTAAACGGCTCGGCCTTCTCGCGCTCGCGGTCGACGTGAGCCACCTCGCGGCTCGCGTTGTCATAGCTCTCGATCACCACGTCATCGCGGTCGAGCGCGCTGTACTTACGCTGGTTGCGGCCAATGGTGAGCGTAGAGCCCGGCTGCACAAAGCGATGTATGGACACGGCCGCCTCGTGACCGGCGGCGATGGCATCGATGGCAAAGCTGGGGCCGGTGTAGACGTCTCCGCCCACAAAGATGTCGGGCTCGGCGGTCTGATAGGTCTGGGGATCGGCAAGGGCACCCTGGCCACGGCCGAGCTCCACCTTGGAGCCGGCCAACAGGTCGCCCCACACGATGGACTGACCGATGGACATGACCACGCGGTCGGCGTCCACGCGACGCAGATCGTTCTCGTCGTACTCGGGCGCAAAACGGCCCTCGTCGTCAAAAACACGCGTGCAGCGCTTGAAGGTAATGCCGCACACACGGCCGGCATCGTCCAGATGGACCTCCTTGGGACCCCAGCTGCAGCTGATGTGCGCGCCGTCCTCAACGGCCTCGCGACGCTCTTCCTCGCTAGCGGGCATCTGGGCCTCGCTCTCCAGGCAGAACATCTCAACGTGCTCGGAACCCAGGCGACAGGCGTTGCGAGCCACGTCGATGGCCACGTTGCCGCCGCCCACCACACTGGTGCGGCCGGGCAGCGCGTCGATCTTGCCGCTGTTGACCTCGCGAAGGAAGTCGACGGCCACGGTCACATCCTCGGCATCCTCGCCCGGAATGCCGGCAAGGCGGCCACCCTGGCAGCCAATAGCCACGTAGAAGGCCTTAAAGCCCTGTGCGCGCAGCTCATCGAGCGTCACGTCGCGACCGACTTCCACGCCATAGCGGAACTCGGCACCCATCAGGCGAATAACCTCGACCTCGGCCTCGATAACATCCTTCTGCAGCTTAAAGCTGGGAATGCCATAAGTGAGCATGCCGCCCGGGCGCCCGTTTTTCTCGAACACGACGGGCTTGTAGCCCTTCTCGGCCAGATAAAAAGCGCAGGACAGACCGGCCGGACCGGCGCCGATGATGGCGATCTTCTGGTCGAAGCCACCAGCGCGCGTCGGCGTCACCACAGGCGGGACGTAGCGGGTCGCGGCGTCCAGATCACGCTGGGCGATAAACTTCTTGACCTCGTCGATGGCCACGGCCTCGTCCACGCGACCGCGGGTGCAGGCATCCTCGCAGCGGCGGTTGCACACGCGACCGCAGATAGCGGGCAGCGGGTTCTCGCGCTTGATGAGCGCCAGAGCCTCGTCATAGCGGCCCTGCGCCGCAAGCTTTAAGTAGCCCTGAACGGCAACGTGTGCGGGGCAAGCCGTCTTGCAGGGAGCGGTGCCGGACTCGTGCGTCTCGATGCGGTTGTCGTTGCGGTAGTTGGGCGACCACTTGGTGTGGTCCCACTTGGTGGCATCGGGCAGCTCCTGGCGCGGATACTCGGGCACCTGTCCGCCGGCCTTTTTGCTACAGAGCTTCTGGCCCAGTTTGGCGGCGCCGGCCGGACACACCTCAACGCAGCGACCGCAGGCCACGCACTTGTCCTTCTCGACCTTGGCGACGTAGGCCGAGCGCGACAGGTTGGGCGTGTTGAACAGCTGCGAGGTGCGCAGGGCATAGCACACGTTGACGTTGCAGTTGCAGATGGCGAAGATCTTGTTCTCGCCGTCAATGTTGGTAATCTGGTGCACGAAGCCGTTGTCCTCGGCCTGGCGCAGGATGTCGTAGACCTCGTCGCGCGTTACATAATGGCCGCGGTCGGTCTCAACCACATAGTCGGCCATATCGCCCACGGCAATGCACCAGTCGGCGGGGTCGTCGGCGCAGCCCTCACCCATCACGCGACGGCTCGCGCGGCAGCTGCAGGTGCTAGCGGCATATTTGCCATCGTATTTGTCGAGCCAATGCTCGATATGCTCGATCGGCACCGACGTGCTCGCGGCATCGATAGCCTTCTCGACCGGAATGACATGCATGCCGATGCCGGCACCACCGGGCGGCACCATCGGCGTGGCCTTGGACAGCGGTCCCTTGGACGCCTGCTCAAAGAACTTGGCATAGACCGGGTGCTCCTCGAGCTGGCTCATGCGCATGTTGAGGAACTCGGCGGAACCCGGCACCAGCATGGGCAGCACCCACTGCTTGGCGCGCTCGGGGTTTTCCCAGTTGTACTCGAGCAGACCCGTGTAGCTCATGTCGTCGAGCATCTTCTCGATATCGGCCTCAGGCATGCCGGTGAGCTTGACCATCTCGGGCAGCGTATAGGGGCGGCGCATCTTCATCTTGCAGAGCACTTCGGCCTGCTCGTCGGTTGCAGCTTCGGCAAACGACCAGTACTCGTAGCCCAGCAGCTCATCGCGATGCAGCAGACGGTTGGTGCAGTGCTCGCACAGCTTGACGATGGCCTCGCGCGGATGCTCCGGCAGCGGCGGCACGAACTCCGAACCGATGTCGGGCTCGGTGTAGCTAATCCCCGGTCCGTTGAGAATCATGGTTGTCCCTTCTCTTGCCACAGCCCGGCGGGACCGCGGCGCCCCTCTTTTTTTTGCAGGCCGGGCATGCCCCCATGCCGTTCACCCGCCATTGTTGACATTGTGTCAAAAATAGTATTGACGAACCGTCAACAATATTCAAGACTGTTAGGCGAACGGTCAGGCAAAAGAGGATGAAAGGCGGCAAAACATGGGCAACAACGCAGCAGATACCTCTGTGGTCGATGCCGTCCCCGCATCCGATAGCGCGGCAAAGCGCCTGACGGGCGACGAACGCCGTCGCGAGATCCTCGATGCCGTACGCACCGTAAGCTCCGAGCTGGGCGTGTCCCACCTATCGGTATCGGCCGTGACCAAGCGAGCCGGCTGCACGCGTTCATTGTTCTACCACTACTTCGCCGACATGGACGCCGCCGTCACCGCCGTCATGGACGAGGCAATCGACGGTTTTATCTCCGAGCTCGAGCAGTGGAATGCCAACCGCACCGTCGGCGATATCGAGGGCGCGCTCGACACCGTCGCCCCGCTCTTTAAGCGCCTGGTCGCCAGCGGCCACGAGCTGCCGAGCACGCTCACCTCGAGCAGCGGCGCGCTCTACGGCGGCTTTTTGCACAACGTGGTCCAGCGCGTGGCGCAGTATATCTGCGACACCACCGTGGTGGATTTTGTCGCCCATCATGAGCTACGCATCGACCATGTCTACGAGACGTTCTACACCCTCATCATGGGGTTGTTGATGTATATCCGCACGCACCCCGATGTGCCCGACGAGACGGTCAAGGAAATCATCGCCTCGACGCTCCACATCGAGGGCTATACCGCCAAGTATCCGGAGCGCAAGCCCCAGAACTGACGACATTTGGCCAAACTGCCCGCGATCAGAAGAGGGGCCGCGGGCGTGTGAAAGGAGAGCAGCATGCTGTTCGATGTTTGGGGTAGCGATACCCTTATCCACTGGGCCGGCTGGGCCATGGTCTTTATTGGCCTGATCGTGCTCAACGAGGTCGGCCGCCGCACCAAGCTGGGCGCGGCCATCATCTTTGGCGTGGCTCCGCTGGCCATGACCATCTACTGCGTCGCCATCGCCGTCGGCGTTTCGCAGGGCGCCGAGTGGGCGCTCACCAACCCCACCCATGTGTACCAGAACAGCTGGTTCCACTACGCCAAGGTATACGCGGCGCTTGCCGGTTGCTGGGGCTTCATCGCCATTAAGTATCAGTGGGGCAAGATCGGCAAGGCGCACTGGTTCCGCGCATGGCCGTTTGTGATCGTCGCCATCAACATCATGATCGCCGTCGTGTCCGACTTCGAGAGCGCCTATCACTTCTTTGTCCTGGGCCAGTCCACTTGGGTCACCTCCGAGGGCGCCACGCAGCTCGCCGGTTGGAATAACGTGTTCAACGGCATCGCCGGAATCATCAACATCTTCTGCATGACCGGTTGGTGGAGCGTCTACGCCTCCGAGGACAAGACCGACATGCTGTGGCCCGACATGACCTGGGTCTACATCATCGCCTACGACATCTGGAACTTCTGCTACACCTACAACTGCCTGCCCACCCACTCCTGGTTCTGCGGCTTTGCGCTGCTGCTGGCGCCCACCGTCGCCGCCTTTATCTGGAACAAGGGCGGCTGGATTCAGAACCGCGCCTTTACGCTGGCTATTTGGTGCATGTTTGCCCAGGTGTTCCCGTACTTCCAGGAGGAGTCCATCTTTGTGACCCACTCCACGCTCGACCCCGGCGCCGCTACCGCGGTCTCGATCGCCGCACTGGTCGCCAACGTCGCCGCGATCATCTACATCGCCTACCGCGCCAAGAAGCTCGGCCGCAATCCCTACAAGCAGGATGTCTTTGAGGGCACCAGCGATTGGGAGAAGGCTACTGCTCGCCGCGCCAAGGTTGATTACGCGCACGCCGAGTAACGCGCCTGACGCAAGCACCGCTTGAATGTGAAGCCGCCTGGCCGACTCCGCGCTATGCAACGTATTGCATGCCCCCGGAAAGCGATTTGTCCGCTTTCCGGGGGCTTTTTGTTGTTGCGAGGATGCGGCCGAACGATGCGCTCAGGTTAAATCGGATCTTATATTTCGTATGCGCTTTATATGGCTCCATTTTTGGGTACAGTGTTGAGCCGATATTGCATTGGGGGATATATGAGCGATGAGACGTATGGCCGCGAGGATGCGGCCCAGGATGCGGAAGCATGTGCCGAAGCCCTGGAGAGCCTTGACCGGATCGCGCTAGACGAGCTCTCGTTTAGCGATTCGGCCGTCGACGCGCAGGACGAGGTGCACGAAGACACTGAGGACGAAGGCAGCGACGCCAAAGACGCTCCTGACGAAGCCGAAGAGGACGATAGCGAGGCCGACGACCAGCCCGAATCCGACACGGGCGAGGAAACCGTCTTGCTCAACAGCTTGCCGGCCGAGGATTCGCTGACCCGCGAGCTTCCTGGCTTGGGTTCCGCACCAGCCGTGGACGAGACCATCGCCATGGGCGATATTCCCCTGCCGTCCGTTCCCTCGGCACGCGAGGCCGAGGTTCGCCATCGCAAAATGTCGCCCAAGCGCCGCAATCTGATGGTTGCCGGCGTCGTAGCCGTCGCGCTCGTCGCCGGCGGTGCAGGCTATGCTGCCTGGAACGGATATCAGCAAGAGCAGGCTGCCGCTGCCGCCGCCAATGCCCACACGATGATGTCAGTGCAGATTGGTGTGCATGCCGCGGGCCTCGACTGTTCCACCGGCTCCAAGATTCCCGTACAGGTGAGCGGTCAGGACGCTGATGGCTCCTCCGTGAGCGAAACACTCTATGTTGACGAGCACGGCCGCGGCATCAAACTGCTGCCCGGCGATTACACGCTCTCCATCGCCGCCTCCCCCATCGCGGCCGACGGCACCGTCTATACCGTCCCGACCACCAAGACGCAGGTCACCGTTAAGAGCGATGGACAGGATTTAAGTGCCCAGGCCACCTTTAAGCTCAAGGTGCCTTCGGCCGACACGGTAACCGACGACCAGATCGATGCCGCCGCCAAGTATGCCGAAGAGGGCGGTGCGAGCTCCGCCGCGGCTGCCAAAGTGCTCCAGCAGGCAGCAACCGCGCGGCGCGACGCCGCCGTCAATGCCGTGAGCGCGCAAAAGGCACAGGCGTCCCGTGATGCTGACGCTCGCCACAAGGCAACCGACCTCTACCAGCTCGATATTCCCGTCGAGTGGTACGGCAAGGTCGCAACTTGGCAAAACGGAAGCACGCTATGCATCTATCTGGGCGACGACGCCAATACGCCGCTCGTGACGCTCGTCGCGGTGCGCGAGGGCGAGAGCTTTACGCCCGATGAAGGCGATACGGTTTTGGGTGCGGCCAATCTAGGCAACGGTTATACCGTCTACGCCAGCGGCCCCGTCTATCCGTACGTGGTGCCCCAGACCATCAACGGACGCACGCAGAACCCCGTGTCGACCTACCCCATGGACACTGCCATTGAGCTTGTCGAGCTGACGACCGGCAACCGCTATACCTATAGCCAGATCAAGAACGTGTTGGTCGGCAAAGACGGCAAGGCAGATGGTGCCACTAAGCTCGAAACCGACTACCTCGCGCAGATCCTGCTGCCGAGTATCAAAGCCCAGGACTAGCCTGGCGCAGCAAGGTGCTCCCCAACCGTGATGAGGGAGCCAGGAGGTCCTGACCCCACAGGTCCATAGGTGATTAGGCAAGGAGCCACTTCCATGCGGGCATAACGTGTACCACACCGTGCTCGCATGGAATATCGGTCTGTTCATCCATGGTAACGATTGCCGACTCGCTAAGATCGAAATGGGCCATCGAGGCATCAAGCGCGGCAATTTCGCGCTCGCGCGTTTTCTCACTTGCCATATCCGCACTCACCTGAATCAGGCTATAAGCCCGCATGAGAAGCGCGTCCCCAGCCACAAAGTCTACCTCATGGCTTTTGCTCTTCTCTTTGATCAGCAGGCGGCAGACCGAGCCGGTCCTCACCGCGGGAGTCCTTCTTCTTAGCGCATTGAACACTGCGGTCTCGGGCCTCTGGCCCTGGTCCAATGCCGATGCGGGAGAGAATGCTCCAAACATCGCAGGGTCGACAGCGTAGACCTTAGACGCAGACCGCATGTTATTTGCCAGTGAACGCGTGAACTCCGGCACAGAAAATAACAGGTAGGCGTCCTCATAATACTCAAGTAAATCGCTGAGCGAATTACGACTGACGGGTATCTGTCTGCTCTTGAACTCGTTGTACACTTTGTTCACTGACAGCTCTCGTCCCGAAGATGCCATACACCGCGTCAAGAACAGCGATGCCAGGCGAGGGTTCTTGACGTCGTAACGTTCAACGACGTCCATGGCGACCGTTCGCGAAGCATATTCCTGTAGCAGCTGAATCGCGTCTGCAGGCGTCTGCTCAAGTGTCGCGATGAATCCCCCTTGTTCAAGATACCCGATCAGATGATGTCGAAGCAGCGCTGCATCGCTCGGGGAAAAGGTCGCATCTGGCTCGGGGACGCTCCCCGTCTTATATCGGACGTATTCCGAAAAGCTCAACGGAAAAAGCTCTCGCACAAGAGAACGACCCCTGAACTCGCTCTTAAGTTCTGAGGACAACATCTTAGAAGAAGATCCCGTCACATAGACGGTCGCTTTCTCCGTATCGACCACACGCCGCAGAAACGCACCCCATTCAGGAATTTCCTGGATCTCGTCAAAGAATATGTAAGCACCCTCGGTTCGAGCAGCGGGATACAGCGCATAGAATGTATCGAGCACGTCCGCTAGTAGCGATGGCTCATACGGACGCAAGCGCTCATCCTCAAAATTGAAGTAAAGCATTCGGTCGAGCTCGACGCCTTGGCCCTGAAGCCGGCGCATCTCCTGATACAGGCGATACGTCTTTCCACAACGGCGGGCTCCCACAATCACATTTACGATGTTGTCGCGCTTTGGCTTCTGTGGGTTTCCCAGATCAAGGTCTCGCTCAAAGACCTGCGGAACTCCCTGCTGCTCAAAGTCCTTTATTTTCTGGGCTACCAAGTCGTTGAATGCCATGATTCTCCAATCTTGCTCTCTAGCTAATCAAGATTATACTGTTTCTTGATTAGCTGGAAAGCAAGATTTCGTTTAACTTGATTAATGATTAAGCAAGTTTTTCTCTTTCTGTCCCGAAGGATGTCGAGCGGTTGAGGAGGCAAACACGAACGCCTCTAGCCGACAGAAACGCGCGGCTCCGTCAGCTAGAGGACGTTTCCTAGTTCCACGGGTCGGCTTCGAACATCGGCTCGCGCTCGGGGCGTCGGTCGCTGTAGGGATCGTAGCCGTCATCGTCCTCGTTCTCGGCACGGATGTAGGGGTCGCGCGGCTTGGGTGCCGGTTTCGGCGCGGGCTTTGGTGCGGCGGACGCTATCTCAGCCGCCGGTGCGTTCGTCTTGTTCTCGTCTTTCATCTGCATAGCTCCTTGCATCGCATCCGCTCAACATCATCGATTGTCGCACGAAAAAGGGCGGCGGACCCGATTGGATCCACCGCCCTTGGCGTTTAGAGACGACTGGCAGATTTTAAGGCATTGCCCAAAATCTACTCGGCGTCGGGAACCTCGTAGGTGGCCGCCGGCGTGTTATCGCACACGACGGTAAAGCCGCCGTCCTTGTCGACATCGACCGTCACCTGATCGCCCTCGCGCACCGTGCCGTCGATGATGGCCGCTGCGATGGCATCGACAACCTCACGCTGCACCAGACGCTTGAGCGGACGGGCACCAAAGACCGGGTCCAAGCCGCCCACGGCGAGCAGCTGCTTGGCCGCCGGGGTGATGGCAAGCGTCATGCGTTCCTTGTCCAGACGCGCGCGGACGTCGGCGAGCTGAATGTCGACGATCTTCTCGATCTGCGCCATGCCAAGCGGATGGAACACCACGATATCATCGATACGGTTGAGGAACTCGGGGCGGAAGGTCTGAGCCATGGCCGCGTCGACCTGATGGCGCATCTCCTCCTCGTCCTTGCCGGAAAGCTCAGCGATAGCCTTGGAGCCCACGTTAGACGTCATGATGATGATCGTGTTCTTGAAGGATACCTGGCGACCCTGACCGTCGGTCAGACGGCCGTCGTCAAGCACCTGCAGCAGCACGTTGAAGACATCCGGGTGAGCCTTCTCCATCTCGTCGAGCAAGATCACGGAATACGGACGACGGCGCACGGCCTCGGTGAGCTGGCCGCCCTCGTCGTATCCCACGTATCCCGGGGGCGCACCGATCAGACGCTGGACGCTGAACTTCTCCATGTACTCGGACATGTCGATACGCACGAGTGCGCGCTCGTCATCGAACAGGCACTCGGCTAGAGCCTTGGCGAGCTCGGTCTTACCCACGCCGGTGGGGCCCAGGAAGAAGAAGCTGCCAATGGGCTTGTCCGGATCGGAGAGGCCCGCACGGCTGCGGCGCACGGCTGCGGCGACGGCGGAGACGGCCTCGTCCTGGCCGATGACGCGCTTATGCAGCTCGCCCTCCAAGCCCTTCAACTTGTCGAGCTCGCCCTGCATCATCTTGGACACGGGCACGCCGGTCCAGGCACTCACGACCTCGGCGATCTCATCGGAGGTCACCTGTTCGTTGAGGCCCTCGCCGTCCTGCTGCTTTTGTGCCTCGAGCGCAGCCTCGGAATCCTGAATCTGTTGCTGCAGACCCGGGATCACGGAATAGCGCAGCTCGGACGCACGGCCCAGGTCGCCGTTACGCGTCGCGCGCTCCTCTTCGCTCTTGGCCTCGTCAAGCTGGCTCTTAAGCTCCTGCACGTGGTCAATGGCGTTCTTCTGGTTGAGCCAGCCGGCCTTTTGCACGTTGAGCTTTTCCTGGACCTCGGCGATCTCCTGGCGCAGGGCTTCCAGACGCTCCTTGGAGGCGTCATCGGTCTCCTTC
>JBKWEB010000036.1:0-1928 GCA_046976245.1 Collinsella sp.
TGCTCGGGCAGTCCTGCGCAAGACGGAGGCCACATTAAGTGGCCTCCTTTGCGTGCGGAACTCGCGATCGATGTTGCCCTATACGCCCGCCCAGGTCCTTGGGTAACGTTGCTGGACGAACGTCGCTTTGCTCGTTCGCTTTTTGGTCTGGAGAGCCGGGTGGGCTGATAGATTAATAGATATGAGTAGGGGCTCCCCCGTTGTAGAACGGGGGAGCCCCTTGTTGCGTTTGGGTTGTTGGTGCGACCTAGAGGTGGCTGATGATCAGTTCCATCTTGCCTTCGAGGTCGATGGAACTGACGGTGCTGGGTGCCAGCAGGTGGCTTCCCTTGTGGACGGGGTCGCCGCAGACGGTGCCTTCGCCGTCGATGACCGATAGGCACATGAAGGGCCAACGCTGGTCGAGGGTCTTGCTGCCGTCGACGCGCACGCGATCGACGGTGTAGCAGGAGTTAGACTCGAGCTCGGTCACGCCGTCCACCTCGGGCGCGGTCACCGTGCCGTCGATCGGTGCCTGAACGTCAAAATCGATGCAATCGAGGCTCTGCTCAATGTGCAGGGGGCGCAGCTTGCCGTCGGTGCCGGGGCGGTCGTAGTCGTACAGACGATACGTCACGTCGCTCGACTGCTGCGTCTCCAAAATGAGCGTGCCGGTCTTGATGGCATGCACGGTACCGGAATCAATCTGGAAAAAGTCGCCCTTGTGGATCGGCAGCACGTTGAGCATGTCGTCCCAACGGCCTTCCTCGATCATCTGTGCGGCCTCCGCGCGGTCCTTGGCGCGCTGGCCGACGATGATCGTGGCGCCGGGCTCGCAGTCCAGCACATACCAGCACTCGGTTTTGCCCAGGCTGCCGTTCTCGTGCTTGGCGGCGTACTCGTCGTTGGGATGAATCTGGATCGAAAGGTCGTCCTTGGCATCCAGAATCTTAATGAGCAGTGGGAACTCCTTGCCCTCGCAGTTGCCAAAGAGCTCGCGATGCTCGGCCCACAGCCACGACAGCGTGTGGCCGGCATGCGGGCCCTCCGCAATCTGGCAGTCGCCGTTGGGGTGGGCCGAGATGGCCCAGCACTCACCGATGGGACCCTCGGGAATGTCGTAACCAAATACGGTTTCGAGCTGGCGGCCGCCCCAGATCTTCTCGTGGAAGATCGGCGTCAGTTTAATCAAATCGGACATGTTCATACCCCATTGTGTTGCGCGGGCGCTGTGCAAAACAGCTCAAAGCGAGCGCCCGCATGACTACAAAAACCTATGCCAACGTTACGTTGTGCAACTCAAAGCGGTCGCCAACGTTGCGCGAGACCGAAGACTCAAAGGCGGCGCCGCTGTCCAAAAAGCCAATCTGGGTGAGCTCGAGCAGGGGAGAGCCAGGTTTGGTGTCCAGGCGCTCAGCTTCTTCCTCGGTTGCTGCCACGGCGCGAATGGTACGGTGGAAGCTCGAGATTTTCAGCCCGCATTGCTCGCGGATGAAATGGTAGACCGATCCGTACAGGTCCTTCTTTTTCAGCCCCGGAATCAGCTCGAGGGGCATGTAGGTGTACTCGATAACGATGGGCTTCCCATCGGCCTGACGCACGCGCACGACGTGATAGGCAAAGTCATCCTCGGCAATTCCCAGCTGGGCTGCGATGTCCGCTGGTGGATTAACAATCGAGAAATCGTAGACCACCGAGGTCACCTTTTCCCCGCGGTGCTCATACGAAAAGCCCTGGGCACGGTCGTTTTTGCCCTGGAAAAACGCCTGGCCGGGAAGTCCCGCCGTGTCCTTAACGTAGGTACCCGATCCGCGCCGGCTGGTAATAAGACCTTCCTCGGTGATTTGCTCGATAGCTCGTTTGACGGTGATTTTGGAAACGCTATAGAGCTCGCAGAATTCAACGACGGTGGGAAGCTTGTCGCCCGGTTTAAGAGCGCCATCCTCGAT
>JBKWEB010000036.1:2028-13216 GCA_046976245.1 Collinsella sp.
GCGTTTCCCCAGATAAAACCTGCCAAAATAAACCTGTCCCTTTTTGGTAGGTTTTTGCCTTGGGAGCGGTACCATACAGGCAATGTTTAAACGAGAAAGGTGGGCTCCCATGGAACCTAAGCAGTACTACATCGGCATCGACGTCGGCGGCACTTCGGTTAAGGAGGGTCTGTTCGACGAAGACGGCAACCTGCTTGCCAAGGCCAGCGTGCCCACGCCTCCCATCGTTGACGCCGCGGGCTTTGCCGCGGTGACCGAGGCTATCGACCAAGTGGTCGCCAAGGCGCAGATTCCGCGCGCCTTTGTGGCAGGTATTGGCCTGGCCGTTCCGTGCCCCATCCCGGCGTCGGGCGATGCCAAGGTCAAGGCCAACATTGCCATTAACCTGCCTGAGCTGAGAGTCGCCATTCAGGAGCACTGCCCCGACGCGGTCGTTAAGTACGAGAACGATGCCAACGCCGCCGCCATGGGCGAGGCCTGGCTCGGTTCTGCCAAGGGCGTGCAGAACGTGGTGATGGTCACCATCGGCACCGGCGTGGGCGGCGGCGTTATCGTCAACGGCGACGTGGTGTCGGGCGTTGTGGGTGCTGGCGGCGAGATCGGCCACATGTGCCTGAACCCGGCTGAGGAGCGCACCTGCGGCTGCGGCGGCCATGGCCACCTGGAGCAGTATTCCAGCGCCACCGGCGTGGTGAGCAACTACCTTGCCGAGTGCAAGAAAGCGGGCGTCGATCCCATCGAGCTCACCGGCCCCTCCGATTCCAAGGACGTGTTCCAAGCCTGCCGTGAAGGCGACAAGCTTGCGCTGGCCGCGGCCGATACTATGGCCGACTATCTCGGTCGTGCACTGGCGCTTATTGCCAACGTGGTCGATCCCGAGATGTTCCTCATCGGCGGCGGCGCCTCCGCCTCGGCCGATGTCTACCTCGACAAGGTTCGCGAGCACTTTAAGCAATACGCGCTCTCTGCCTCGCGCGAGACGCCCATTAAGGTCGCTTCGCTCGGAAACGACGCCGGTATCATCGGCGCCGCCTACGTAGCCCTGCGCGCCGCCGGCAAATAGCTGGTGCAAGGGGGACAGGTTACTTTGCACCAACATAGTGCAAAAGGGACAGCCTTGGCCCCCGTGCCTGCCCCAAAATATGCCGTGGCCCTTCCGTCTGCGAAGGCTCGGCATCGGCGTGCTACCATAGCTACGTCCAAGTACACATATCAAGTGGAGGATATCCATGGCAAACGTTCTTGTCTTTGGTCACCAGAACCCCGATAACGACGCCATCATGAGCGCCGTCGTCCTGTCCCAGCTGCTCAACCAGGTTGAGTATGCCGGCAACACCTACGAGGCCTGCGCCCTTGGTCAGCTTCCGGCAGAGTCCGCCAAGCTGCTCGCCGACGCCGGCATCGCCGAGCCTCGCGTGATTGAGTCCGTTGAGGCCGGTCAGCTCGTCGTCCTCACCGACCACAACGAGTCCGCCCAGTCCGTCGCCGGCCTTAAGGACGCCACGGTCTTTGGCGTTGTCGATCATCACCGCATCGGCGACTTCGAGACCGCCGGCCCGCTGCATTACATCTGCCTGCCCTGGGGCTCCAGCTGCACCATCGTCACCAAGCTCGCCGGCGTGCTCGGCGTTGAGCTTTCCGACGTCCAGGCTAGGCTGCTGCTCTCGGCCATGATGACCGACACGCTCATGCTCAAGAGCCCCACCACCACCGATGTCGACCGCGCCGTCGCCGCCAAGCTCGGCGAACAGGTGGGCGTCGACCCGGTTAAGTTTGGCATGGAGGTCTTCCTCACCCGTCCGTCCGGCTCCTTCACCGCAGCCGAGATGGTCGGCAACGACATCAAGATGTTCGAGCCCGCCGGCAAGAAGCTGCTCATCGGCCAGTACGAGACTGTCGACAAGACCCGCGCACTCGGCATGATCGACGAGATTCGCGAGGCCATGCGCGCCTACGCCGCCGAGAAGGGTGCCGACGGCATTGTCCTGTGCATCACCGACATCATGGAGGAGGGCTCGCAGGTCCTGCTCGAGGGCGAGACCGAGGCTGCTCAGAAGGGCCTGGGCATTGCCGACGAGCACGACGGCGTCTGGATGCCGGGTGTCCTCTCCCGTAAGAAGCAGGTCGCAGCCCCCATCATGGCCGCCTGCTAGGTTTAGTTGACCAAACGCCACGACCGGATCGCGGACGCCCCGCGCTCCGGTCGTTTTTTGTGCACGGCGCCGCGTCGTCTCTTGGACAGGCGTGCCCGTGCCGTTGAGCAAATAATGTTCAACCTGTGGTTCCGCTTTTCGGCCACGCCTGCGTGCTTGTCGTGCAGGGTAGGCTAGATGCAAGCGTAATACGTTAGAGCGCGGCGCCGCCACTTGGGCGGGCCGTGCTTTTTTAAGACGGGAGCTTTCCCGTGAAAGGAGCCGCCCATGGCAGCAACTGAGCAGCTGTTCAACGTTCGTGAGCGCAAGCGCTTTGAGCGTCACGACATCTGGGAGCGCATCGCCGAGAACGGCACGATTTCCGCCGCCGTCATGGTCTTCGCCGCCATCGCCGCCGTCATCTGTGCCAATACCGATGCCTACGAGGCCATCCATCACTTTTTGGAGACCCCGCTGTATGTGGGTCTGGGCAACCTTACGGCCGGCCTCACCGTTGAGCTTTTCGTCAACGACTTCCTCATGGCGATTTTCTTTTTGTTGGTGGGCATTGAGCTTAAGTACGAGATGACGGTCGGCGAGCTCAAGAATCCGCGTCAGGCCATGCTTCCCATGCTGGCGGCCGTGGGCGGCGTTGTCGTTCCCGCCTGCATCTACCTGATCTTTAACCATGCCGGCGCCCGCAACGGTTGGGCCATCCCCATGGCAACCGATATTGCCTTTGCGCTGGGCGTGCTGTCGCTTTTGGGCAATCGCGTGCCCAACGGCGTGCGCGTGTTCTTCTCGACGCTCGCCATCGCCGACGACCTCATCTCCATCGCCGCCATCGCCATCTTCTACGGTCAGAGCCCCAATCCGTTTTGGTTGGGCGCCGCCGCGCTTGTGACCTGCGCGCTCGTGTGGCTCAACAAGACGCAGCATTACCGCCTCGCCCCGTATTCGGTACTGGGTCTGCTGTTGTGGTTCTGCATGTTCAAGAGCGGCGTGCACGCTACGCTTGCTGGCGTCATCTTGGCCTTTACCATCCCGGCCAAGTGCGGTGTTAAGCTCGATAGCCTCACTGATTGGTTGGGCGAGTGCCTGCCGCTGCTCGATGACCGCTACGACGACGAGGCGCACATCTTGGGCCAGCATGACTTTACCGTCTCGACCACCAGGGTCGAGCGCGTCATGCACCGCGTGACCCCGCCGCTCATCCGCATGGAGCGTCTGATCTCCACGCCGGTCAACTTTGTGATTCTACCGATCTTTGCGTTCGTGAACGCACAGGTTCGCCTGGTGGGCGTGGACATGAGTACACTGCTCACCGACCCGGTGACGCTCGGCGTGTACTTTGGCATGCTGCTGGGCAAGCCGATTGGTATCTTTGGCATGACGTTTGCCCTGGTTAAGTTTAGGGTCTGCGAGCTGCCGCACAATGTCAACTGGCACATGATTGCCGGTGTGGGCATTCTGGGCGGCATCGGCTTCACCATGTCGATCCTCATCAGCGGCCTTGCCTTCCCGACGGCCCAGTTTGAGGTTCTGGCTGCCAAGGCCGCCATCCTTGCCGGTTCGGTCACCGCTGCCGTGCTCGGTATGATCTACATGAGCGTGGTCTGCAAACACCCCGCGCCCAAGGACGAGTAAAAGCTCGAAAAAAGACACCAGAACCGGTTTGGATGCGTTCGAAACTCGGATCCGGGTGCTACTGGCCCCCTGCCAGATACCCCCGTGGTCAAAAAACGCCGTTTGTGAGTACTGTCACAAACGGCGTTTCATTTTAGGTGTGGAAAATAATGAACAAAGTTATAAGAACTGTACGTTAATGAGTGACCATCGACTTCCAATTTGGCGCTAGCTGACGGTGATTAGGGGGTTTCAAGGTCGCGCGCGCAGACGTGGTGTAAGAGTGTCCTGAGGTCCGTCGCTGCAAGTCCCGATGTTACTCCTTCTTGAGACCGCGCTTCTCGACTATCTCGTCCACTATCTCCCTGGCGCGCCGCCCGAGCGCGCGGCGCCTCCCCTCCGTCGGGGCCGGCCTGCCCGCGGGCTCGGCGAAGCCCCCGGCGGCCGAGGCCTCGGAGAACACGCGCTGCTGGGACCACTGCCCCTCGGTCTCCATGAGGCTCGCGCACGTCAGGCGCAGCATCGACTCCCTCGAGGGGAAGGACTGCACGACCCTGTAGCGGCGCTTGATCTCGCGGTTGGCGCGCTCCTGGACGTTGTTGGTGCGGAGCTTGGCCCAGTGCGCCCTGGGGAAGGCCGTGAACGCCAGCGCGGAGTCCTCGGCCCGCTCGAAGACCTCGCCGGCCCTGGCGGACACCGACGCCACCCAGGGCGCCGCCTCGGCCCACACGCAGCGCGCGAGGTCGGGGTCGTCCTGGTAGACCGCGGCGTGCACGAGGTCCCTGACGGCCGCCTTGGAGTCCTCGGGCCTGCCCGAGCAGGCGCTCTGGAGGTTGCGCTGCAGGTGCGTCACGCAGCGCTGCCAGGCGCAGCCCTGGAACAGGCGCGAGACGGCGGCCACGAGCCCGGCGTGGCTGTCGGAGACCACGAGGCGAACGCCGGCCAGCCCGCGCTCGCGCAGCCCGCCGAGGAATGCCGCCCAGGAGTCCTCGCTCTCGGTGTCGACCACGTCGCAGCCCGGGAAGTGCTTGCGCCCGTCGGCGCCCAGCCCGATCGCGGTCACGACGCCCTGCGAGACGACCGACGAGCCGACCCTGCAGCTCATGTAGGTGGCGTCGAGCCACAGGTAGCGGCACGGCGTGCCCGACAGGTCGCGGCTGCGGAACTCCGCCACCTCGGCGTCGAGGTCGGAGCAGAGGCTCGAGACCTCCGAGCTCGACAGCGAGGATATGCCCAGCTTGGACGCCACGCGCTCGACCTTGCGGGTGGACACGCCGCACACGTACATCTCCTGCACGATGGCGGCCACCGAGGTGTCGACGCGCGACCATCGCGCGAGCATGCCCTCGGGGTAGTAGGTGCCGTGCCTGAGCTTGGGTATCTCGAGCTCCACGTCGCCCACGGCGGTCTTGAGCGACCTGGGGCGGTAGCCGTTGCGGCTGTTCCCCCTGCCGTCGCTGCGCTCGTTGCGGCTCGCGCCGCACATCTGCTGGGCCTCGGAGTCCATCAGCGCGTTCATCACGCCGCCCAGCACCCTGCACGCGAACTCGCGCGCGTCGCCGCACTCCTGCCAGAGCCTCGCCGCCTCGAGGGCCTCGTCGCGGCCGAGGCGCAGTACACTCTCTTCTTGGGGCATCGCCTTTCCTTCCATTCGTCACCTTCATTACTCCAACGACGAATTCTAGGCGGTGTCCCCTCCCTTTCAAGAAAGGGAAGAGGCGGGGCATGCCCCGCCTCTTACACCACATCTCTGCGCGCTACCGGTTTCAAGTCGAGTTTTGCCGATTTCGACCAAGAATCGCTGCTACTAAAAAGGTAACAGTACTCATATTTGCCCTTTTTTGGCCACAAGCCCTAAAACAAGCCTCGCCAAGGTCGGGAAGCGGGCCAAATCGCCGGCCTCGAGGCTTATTCCACCGTTCCGTAGACGGCGCCCCAGCCGTGGGCAGCAAGGGCCGAGTTGAGCTGGTCGCAAAGCGATTGGCGGTCGTAGTAGCCGGGCGGCAAAAGGTTCACGATTTCCATGAGGTCGGGCGCCAGGTCCAAGATCTCGGCCTGTACGATGAGATCCAGGCGGTCGATGGCGCGGCGGTCATAAAACAGTCCGTCGACCAGGCGCTGCAGGTCGCCGAATTCCTCGGCCTGGAACGATCCGTACTCCATAGTGCCTCCTTGGGCGCCCCACGCCGGCATGCGCGGCGATGTCGTAATTCATTGCGATGGACTTAATCTATCACGGCTTCATACCGTTGCGGCAGTGGCGGTCTATACTTAGACGAACTGCAACGTCCCGCTTCGCGAAAGGTCGCACCCATGCAGACGATCTACCAGAAGATGGAAACCACCGAACTCGATGCCGCCATCGAGGCGCTCAAAGCCGAGGTCGCCGAGGTCAAGGCCAAGGGCCTGGCGCTCGACATGGCCCGCGGCAAGCCGTCGCCCTCCCAGGTGGACATCTCTCGACCCATGCTCGATATCCTCAATGCCGATGCCGATCTGCACGACGGCAACGTCGACTGCTCCAACTACGGTTGCTTTGAGGGCATTCCCTCGGCACGCAAGCTGGCGGGGGAGTTCCTGGGTTGCCCCGCCGAGCAGACGCTCGTACTGGGTTCGTCGAGCCTGCTGATCGAGCACGATATCGCCGGCATGTTCTGGCGCTGCGGCTCGTGCGGTAGCGAGCCTTGGGAGGCTTATGAGGCCGCGCATGACGGCAAGAAGGTCAAGTTCCTGTGCCCTGTTCCCGGCTACGACCGCCACTTTGGCATCACTGCCGACTTGGGTATCGAGAATGTCCCCGTCGCGATGACCGACAACGGCCCCGACATGGACGAGATCGAGCGCTTGGTTGCCGCCGACGACTCCATCAAGGGCATCTGGTGCGTGCCCAAGTATTCCAACCCCACGGGCATCACCTTTAGCGAGGACACCGTGCGTCGCCTGGTCGAGATGCCCACGGCCGCGCCCGATTTCCGCATCTTCTGGGACAACGCCTACTGCGTGCACGACCTGTACGACGAGACCGACGAGCTCGCCAACATCTTTGACCTCGCTCGCGCGGCGGGCACCGAGGACCGCGTGGTGGCCTTTGCATCGACGTCCAAGATCACCTTCCCGGGCGCCGGCATCGGCTTTATCGGCGCGAGCCCCGCGGTCATCGCTGAGTTCTCCAAGCGCCTGAAGGCCGGCCTCATCAGCGCCGACAAGCTCAACCAGCTGCGTCACGTGCGCTTCCTTCCCACCATCGAGGCGGTCAAGGAGCACATGAAAAAGCATGCCGAGTTTCTGCGTCCGCGCTTTGAGGCCGTCGAGCGCAAGCTCACCGAGGGCTTGGGCGACACGGGCTGCGCCACCTGGACGCACCCCCGCGGCGGCTACTTTGTAAGCTTCGATGGTCCCGAGGGCTCGGCCCAGAAGGTCGCCGCGCTTTGCGCCGACCTGGGCGTCAAGCTCACGCCGGCTGGTGCCACCTGGCCTTATGGCAAGGACCCGCGCGACACCAACATCCGCATCGCGCCGAGCTATCCCACGGTCGAGGACCTGGAGGCCGCGCTCGATGTGCTGGTGCTGGCCGTCAAGCTTGTCGCTGCCGAGCTTGCGCGTGCCGAGCGCGCCTAACGCGCGGCTTCCCGTACTATCCGCACTTTCGATACACAAAGGAGCGTATACATGGATTTGGGTATTTCCACCAACCCCACGCCAGAGCTCTACACCATTAAGGTAACCGGCGAGATCGATATCTCTAACGCCGATAGCCTGCGCAATGCCATCGACCTGGCGCTCGAGCAGCCCACTGAGGCCGTTGAGCTCGATTTTGCCCAGGTGAGCTACATCGATTCGACGGGCATTGGCGTGCTCGTGGGCGCCGCGCACCACGCGGTCGACCACGGCAAGCGCTTTAGCTGCACCAATGTGCAGCCCCCGGTGATGCGCGTGGTTCAGCTGTTGGGTGTCGACCAGGAGATTTCGATCACCGCTGCATAATCTTTGTCCCCAAAAGGGCGTGCCGTTTGGCATATGTTTGTGATGCGCTCGGATGTTTTGGCGTCCGGGCGCTATACTTGACCGAATGAATAGACGAGTTCCGGCCGAATGGCGCGGTGCGGGCTCGACTCACATCGAGCCTTGGAGGTATGTGTGTTTGGTATTGGAGAGGGTGAGCTCGCGATCATCGTGGTCTTCGGCTTTTTGCTGTTTGGCCCGGATAAGCTCCCGCAGATGGGCCGCACGATCGGCCGTGCCATCCGTCAGTTCCGCGAGACGCAGGAAAAGATGACGGCCGTTGTTCAGTCCGAGATTATCGATCCGGTGAGCGAGGCTGCTTCGGCCCCGGTTAAGCCCAAGAAGGCTGCCGTCGATGATGATTCCGATGCGGACGAGGATGCCGTCGAGACGGCTGCGCCCGCAAAGAAGGAGACCTTTGCCGAGCGCCGTGCCCGCCTTGCCGCCGAGAAGGCCGCGAGCGAGGGTGCCATCGAGGGCGAAGGCGCTGCTGATGAGGCCGAGAGCGCCGAGCCCGCCAAGGCCGAGCCTGCTGCCGCCGCCGAGCCTGAGCCTGCTGCAGAGCCGGAGCCCGAGCCGGCAGAGCCCACGACGGCTGACCTCTACGCCCGTCGTCCCCGTAAGCGCAAGGCCGTCGTCGACCAGCTCGCTCGCGAGCTCGAGGCCGAGGACGACGCTGCTGCCGCCGACGCCCCGAAGGGAGGCGATGAGTAATGCCTATCGGACCTGCGCGTATGCCGCTCTTCGATCACCTGGGAGAGCTCCGTCGCCGCCTGACCATCGTGGTTGTGTCAGTCTTTGCCGCCGCCATCGTGCTGTATTTCGCCACGCCCGTGGTACTCGATATCCTGGAAGACCCCATCCGCTCCTTTGTGCCGGACGGTAAGTTTTACATCACCACCACGCTCGGCGGCTTTGGTCTGCGCTTTTCGCTGGCCATCAAGATGGCCGTTGTCATGTGCACGCCCATGATCATCTGGCAGATCTTGGCGTTTTTCCTGCCGGCGCTTCGCCCCAACGAGCGCAAGTGGGTCGTGCCCACGGTGCTCGCCTCGACGGTGCTGTTCTTCCTGGGCGCCATCTTCTGCTATTTCATCATCATTCCCGCGGGCTTTGAGTGGCTCATCGGCGAGACCTCGGCCGTCGCTACGGCGCTGCCCGATCTGGAGAACTACGTCAACATGGAGCTGCTCTTTATGATCGGCTTTGGCGTGGCGTTTGAGCTGCCGCTCATCATCTTCTACCTGTCCGTCTTCCACATCGTGTCCTACGCGGCCTTCCGCGGCGCCTGGCGCTACGTGTACGTGGGCCTGCTTGTGGGCTCGGCTGTGATTACGCCCGACGGCTCGCCCGTTACGCTGGGCCTCATGTATGGTGCCCTGCTCTCGCTCTACGAGATTTCGCTCGCCATTGCCCGCGTGGTCATTACCGCGCGCGAGGGCAAGGAGGGCTTGTTTGTGAGCCGTCTGGACCTGTTCTCGGACGATGAGGACGACGAGGAGTAAATCGGTATGCACGAGGTTGGCATTGTCAACGGCATACTCGATACAGTGATTCGCGCGGCGCGTGGGGCGGGGGCCTCGCGCGCCGTTTTGGTAACGCTGCGTATCGGGGATATGACCGAGGTCGTGCGCGAGGCGCTCGACTTTGCGTGGGAGACGTTTCGCGACGAGGACCCGCTCACGCGGGGCTGCGAGCTCGCGGTTGAGGAGATTCACCCACAAAGTGAATGCCTGGACTGCGGCGAGGTCTTCGACCACGATCGCTTCCACTGTCGCTGTCCCCAGTGTGGTGGTGCCAACGTGCACCTACTGCGCGGCCGCGAGCTCGATATCGCGAGTATCGAAATTGAAACCCCCGACGATTAGCCCGCTAGCCATCTGGTGATGGGGTATAAAGGGGCCAAAGTAAGGAGTGCCGAGTATGGCCGAGAAAACGATTGATATCGCGTCGCCGATTCTGTCGCGCAACGAGCGCCTGGCAGATCAGTTGCGTCAGCGATTTAAAGAGACAAACACCTATGTGATCAACGTCTTGTCGAGCCCCGGTTCGGGCAAGACCACCACGATCCTGGGCACCAACGAGCGCCTGCGCGACAAGGCCGGCCTGCGCTGTGCCGTCATCGAGGGCGATATCGCCTCGGATGTCGACGCCATCACCATGAAGGAAGCCGGCATGCCCGCCATCCAGATCAACACGGGCGGCCTGTGCCACCTCGAGGGTAACATGATCATGGAGGCCGTTGACGCGTTCGACCAGGCGGTGGGCCTTCAAAACATCGACGTCATCTTTATCGAAAACGTGGGCAACCTGGTCTGCCCGGTCGACTTTGACCTGGGCGAGAACCTGTCCATCATGATCCTCTCGGTGCCCGAGGGCGACGACAAGCCCGTCAAGTACCCGGGCATCTTCCAACACGCCGGCGCGCAGCTGCTCAACAAGGTCGACGTGGCTCCGGCTTTCGATTTTGACATGGATAGGTATACTAAGACACTCGATGACCTCAATCCGCAGGCGCCGCGGTTTGCCGTGAGCGCGCGCAAGGGCGAGGGCATGGATGCCTGGTGCGATTGGCTCATCGGGCAGATTGAGCAAGCAAGGGCGTAAGTCGGCCGCCATACGGGCGGGCGTAGCCGCAGAGATACGAGATAGGAGCCTCTTTTGAAGCTCATCATCGCCGAGAAAAACGACGCCGCGCGTCAGATCGCCGAGCGGCTGTCCACGGGCAAGCCCAAAAAGGACAAGGTGTATAACACCGCCATCTACCGTTTTGAGTGGAAGGGCGAGGAGTGCGTGACGATCGGCCTTGCCGGTCACATCCTTGCGCCCGATTTTTGCGACAGCGTGCTGTTCGATAAAAAGCTGGGTTGGTATTCGGTGACCGAAGACGGCGAGATGCTGCCGGCCGATATGCCCGATGGCCTGGCCCGCCCGCCGTACGACACCAAGCGCAAGCCGTTCCTTGCCGATGGCATTTCCATCAAGGGCTGGAAGCTCGAGAGCCTGCCTTACCTCACCTGGGCGCCCGTCATTAAGTTGCCGGCCGAGAAAGAGCTCATTCGCTCGCTCAAGAACCTGGCAAGAAGTCCGACAGCGTCATCATCGCCACGGACTTCGATCGCGAGGGCGAGTTGATTGGTTCGGACGCCCTCAACAAGGTGCGTGAGGTGGCGCCCGACTTGCCGGTTGCCCGCGCCCAGTACTCTTCGTTTACCAAGGCCGAGATCACGCACGCCTTCGATAATCTCGTCTCACTCGACCAGAACCTGGCCGACGCCGGCGAGAGCCGCCAGCACATCGACCTCATTTGGGGCGCGGTGCTCACGCGCTATCTGACGCTCGCCAAGTTCGGCGGCTTTGGTAACGTGCGCTCCGCCGGCCGCGTGCAGACGCCGACGCTCGCCCTGGTGGTCGAGCGCGAGCGCGAG
>JBKWEB010000037.1:0-13180 GCA_046976245.1 Collinsella sp.
GCAAACGCCTCGGCGGACGGCGAGCCCACCAGCGCGACATCGCAGCCGTCAAAGCCGCGCGCAAACGCATCGGCAAAGTCGTCCGCAAAGGCAACCAGACGATCGCCGGGACACACAATCCCCAGCTGCGGCAGCGCTGCTGGCACATGCGAGGCCGCAAGCAACCGCGCCTCACGCGCGCCGGCTCTCAAAGCCCAAGCCTCTTCTAGCTGTTGCACGTCCACGCGGCACCGTCCCTTCATAAGCAAAAACCCACGATGCGGATGTTTCCCGCATCGTGGGCAACGGCTGCAGTATAGCGCCGATATGCGACGAATCTCCTAGATATTGAGCGCGTGATAGGTCACGCTCGCACCCGGAGCGTCAACGGTCACGCCATAGGCCTCGGGATAGATGCGCGTCGAAAACACGAGCGCACCATCGTTCACAAACACCTCGACCGACGAGGCATCGCCAACAATGCGCATGTTACGAACCTCGTCGACGGACTCCCAGCGCACAGTACGACCGCAGCCGGCAGAAGCGCGGCCCTCATCGGTAAATCGCATCTCAAAGCGCGGGGGCAGTTCGTCCTCGGCGGGCACAAACGCCAGCTTCAGCTCGCCATCAACGGTCGCGGTAAACGCGCCGTCGACACAGTCGACAACAACATCAAAGCAGGTATCGCCGGCAACCTCCAACGAGCCCTCCCCCACACGCACCGAGGCATAATGGTGCTCGATCTCGCGCACCGGCAGCTGCAGCACCACGCCGCCGGCACCGGCTGTAAGCTCACGCGGCACCGTCATGCAGTGCTGCCAGCCGCACACCACGGTGGGTGCGTTGCCATAGGTCGGCTCATCGGGCATGCCCATCCAGCCGATTAGAATATGGCGACCGTCCTCGGACGTAAACTCCTGCGGAGCATAGAAGTCAAAACCGGCGTCCCACAGGCGGAACTCACCCAGCTCATAGGCACCGTCACCACCGGTAATGTCGCCCGTTACAGGCATGTAGCCAGCAGCGTATACGTTGCCGCGGTCCCAACGGCCGCCCTCAAGACCCTGAGGCGAGAACGACAGAAACGCCGCCGTATCGCCATTCGAATCGAGCTCGATGTAGCCGGGGCACTCCCACATAAAGCCAAAGCGCTCGGGCGTAGACACACGGTTCTCGAGCTCCCAGCTCAGCATATCGGCCGAGCCATACACCAGGATCTCACCCACATCGCGCCCGGCACCCTCGCCGTGCATGGCGCAAAATCGACTATCGACATGCGGCCCATCCACGCGACGACGCGCGCCCAGCACCATGTGATAACGCCCGTCCGTGTCACGCCACACCTTGGGGTCACGCACGTGGCAGGTCAAATCCTCGGGATAATCCTCGGACGCCAGCACCACGCGCTTTTGGCTGAACTCCCGACCGGCAAGGCCATCAACGCTCTCGACATAAACGGTGTCGGCGCGACGACCGGTATTGACGTAGTCGTACGTGCCGTCCGCATCGGAAAGCTTAACGTTGCCCGTGTACAACACGCGAATGCGGCCGTCCTCGGCAAGCGCGGAGCCCGAATACACGCCATGGCAGTCGAACGGCTCGTCGGGAAGCAGCGGCGCGCCAACATATTCCCAGTTCATAAGGTCGCGGCTTGTGGCATGGCCCCACATCTTTACGCCGCCGTTCACATCAAACGGGGCATACTGGAAGTACGCGTGAAACACGCCACCCACCTGGCAGAGACCGTTGGGGTCAGTGAGCCAACCCGCCGGCGGCATAATATGGAAGCGCTGGCCATACGCGCCATAACCGCACTCAGTGGCGGCGGCGTCAACGGCGGCAACCAGCTTTGCAAGATCGCGACCAAGTGCATTAGACATATCAAAGTCCTAACGGATCGAAAGTAACAAGGCGCCAGAGAACGGCACCAGATACAGGAAACGCCCGTGAGCATACAACCCGCGGGCATTCCCTCAATCAAAAGCTCTTAGGCCTGCTCGGAAGCCTTGGGCTCGTCCTTGTACAGGACAAACGAGACGCCAAAGGAAACCAGCGCGGCGACCGCAAACATGATCGCGTACTGCACGGGCTGGGCCAGGCACAGCAGGATACCGAAGATACCGGTAACGCCCGTGCCGGAGGCGGCCAGCGAAGTGAGCGCGCAGACCAGGGCACCGCAACCGCCGCCGATGCAGCCGGCGATGAAGGGCTTAAAGAAGCGCAGGTTCACACCGAAGATGGCAGGCTCGGTAATGCCCATGAAGGCGGACAGGGCCGAAGGAAGCGCCAGGCCCTTGATCTTGGCATCGCGGGTCTTAAAGGCAACGGCGAGCGCGGCACCACCCTGGGCGATGTTGGCAGCGCTGGCGATGGGCAGCCAGTAAGTCACGCCGTACTGGGCGAGCTGGCCCAGGTCGATGGCGGTGTACATCTGGTGAATACCCGTAACGACCGTGGGGGCATAGAACAGGCCGACGATAAAGGAACCGATGCCGAAGGGCAGGGTCAGCAGGGCCTGGATCAGACCGAGGATGGCGTTCTCGGCCCAGACAAAGATGGGGCCGACGGCAACGAGCGTCACGAGCACGGTCACGAACACGGAGACGAGAGGAGTCACAAAGAGGTCGAACATCTCGGGAACGATCTTGTGCAGTCGCTTCTCGAGGAAGGCCAGAATGGCACAGGCGATGACGATGGGGATCACATGGCCCTGATAGCCGACCCACTCAAAGCTGTACACGCCGGGGATGACGGTGACCATGGTCTGCACGCCCTCGGAGGCAACCGTGTAGGCGCTCTGCAGCGAGGAGTTGATGAACGCACCTCCGACGACGGCACCCAGGTACGGGTTGGCGCCAAAGGCCTTAGCGGCGGAGTAACCGATCAGGATCTGCAGAATACCAAAGGAAGTGCCCGAAACCAGGTCGGCGATCTTGTAGATAAAGTTATTGGTGTCGAGCGCGATAAAGCCGTTAGAGGCCATAAAGTTGAGGGCGCTCATAATGCCCAGCAGCAGGCCCGAGGCCACGATGGCGGGAATGATGGGGACAAAGACGTCGCCGAGCACCTTAATGGCACGCATAAAGATGTTCTGCTGCTGCGCCGCGGCCTCCTTGACCTCGGCCTTGGTGGCAGCCTCGACGCCGCTGAGCGCAATGAACTCTTCGTAGACCTTGTTGACGGTGCCGGTGCCAAAAATAATCTGGAGCTGGCCCTGGACCTCAAAGACGCCCTTGGCGCCGTCGATATTCTCGAGGGCCTCCTTGTCGACCTTCGCGTTGTCGGCAATCACCAGACGCAGACGCGTGGCGCAGTGTGCGGCCGAAACAACGTTGTCGGCGCCACCGATGTTGTCGAGCACCTCTTGGGCTGATTTGCGGTAGTCCATGACTTCCCTTTCCTCCAACGGGAGCATCTGCACCCGGCCATCTTTGACACTTACACTGTAATCGTTTTCAGTTTGATATGACTGTAATCGTTTTCATAGTAGGGTGAACGGTAGGAAAAAGCCGGCGAAAGGTAGTTTTGAAGCAAAAACAGGGGTCTCAGAGGCAGGCAGACGTGCCCAAGGCCTAGACATTCATAAGCTGATGGCCGAGCTTGAGCGTCTTGAGACCGCTCTCCCCCTCCTCGCCATCGAGCGCGTTGAGCAACATATTGGTCGCCTCGACGCCGCTGGTCAGGTAGCCGTAATGCACGGTGGGAATGCCGCCCGTCAGCGCGCGCAAAAATGCGTTGTCGCCGAAGCCGCTCACGCGACGCACGCCCTCGCCCATGCCACGCACCTCGTCAAGAGCGCGCAGGGCGCCGGCAGCCATAGTGTCGGTCGCGCACGCGATAAACGAAACATCGGGGGCATCGGCAAGCAGCTCGCGCGCAGCGCGATAGCCCGAGTCGAGCGTAAACGAGCCCAGGCGAATCAAGGCGGCATCGAGCGGGTTACCCGCGGCGTGCAAGCCGGCCTCAAAACCTCGACGGCGGTCATAACCGGCCGCGCGGTCCTCTTCGGTAACTCCGATGTAGGCGATCTTGCCATCCACCCGACCCGCAAGCGCACGGCCGAGCTCAAAGGCAGCCTCGTAATCGTCGTGATAGACGCACGCCGCGCCCTCGACATGTTGGCCGATCAACACAATGGGCACACGGCACGACTCAATCGCGCGACGGTGCTCGTCGGTGATCATAGTTGCCACCAGAACAATGCCGTCAACCGGGTGGTTTTGGAATAAATCGAGGTATTCGAGCTCACGATCGGCCGCGTTGTCGGTGTTGGCAAGCAGCATCTGGTAGCCACGGCGACCGAGCACCTGACCAATGCCGGCGGTAATGCGGCTCACGGATTCCGAGTTGATCTTAGGTACGATGACGCCGATGAGCTTGGTGGAACCGGTGCGCAGCGCGCGAGCCTGGCTGGATCGCACGTATCCGGTCAGCTCGATTGCCTGCTTAATGCGCTCGGCCTTATCCGCCGAGATATACCCACCGTTGAGGTAGCGCGAGACGGCGGCGCTCGAAACGCCGGCCAGCTCGGCCACATCTTTCATCTTTACCACGAGCACCCCCGTCGTTGAAATCGCTTTCACCATGATACCCGTGACGGCGCTTCGGATAAATCAATATCACCCAGGTCGAGCAAACGTCAGCGAGCGGGCAGCTGCCGTGGCGAGGTGCCGCGAAAGAGGAGCGAAGCGTACTTTATGTACGCGAGCGATGGTTTGAGCGGCAGATCGCCCGCGCAGATGCCCGCGTAGCGTCGAGCGGTCCGGCGTTTGTTAAAACGCCGGAACATAGTTAGCCGTGATATTCGCCGTTGTATTGGATCAACGTCAGGTCTTCAACGCCGTCAAGCGCACGGATGGCGTCCGCATAGGGCATGTCAACGCCGTCCGAGAACACCTCGACGGCCATCTCGACCTTGTCGCCGCGCATGGTCTTGGACTTGACGGTGAACTTGGTGCGCCCAAACGCGCGCACGATATCGTCGCCGGTGGTCTGACCCGTGTAGTGGATGACCATCATGTACACGCGCGCCTTTTCCTGGTGGCTCGCAAAGCCGGCAATCATCACCACGATCACCACCGCCGTGAGTCCCACGAGCGCATACATGCCGGCGCCGGCCGTAATGCCCGTGGTAATGGACCAAAACAGATACAGCAGGTCGAGCGGGTCCTTGACCGCCGTACGGTAGCGGACGATGGACAGAGCACCGACCATACCGAGCGAGATGACCACGTTGGTCGAGATCGCGAGCGTGACCATACAGGTAAGCACGCACATGCCTACAAGCGTAACGGCAAAGCTGCGCGAATACACCACGCCGGTAAAAAAGCGCTTGTACACGTAATAGATCAGGATGCCCATGGCGAGCGCCACGAGCAGCGACAGACCGATCTTGGCAGGGTCGACCTGGCCAAACGCCTCCAAGACGGAGTTCTTAAAAAAGTCCCTGGTGCTCATGGTCTAAATATCCCCTCGGTTCTCAAAATCCGATTCCCAGTAATTAAATCCGCGCAGGTAGGCGGTCTTTTCGTAACACAGGCAGTACTTGGAGACCGCCGTAAGCTCGGCCGCTCCCGGCGGCACCATATCGCGCACCAGCTGCGGGCAAAACTCCGTAAACTTGACCTCCATCACCAGCTTGCCGGGCTCCAGGACCGGCAGCACGGGCAGCGTCGCGTCAAAGATATCGAAGCTTCCCACCGCGGCACGCACGTTCGTGTCAAACGTAATGCGCACGGTGCCCTCGTCCATCACCCACGGCTCGCGCTCGTAGTCCACAATAGTCCGCGGGCGCATCATGTTGCAGATGCACTCGATGTAGAACTCGCGGCAGAGCGGATAGGGGCTCCTTTGCAAAAAGCCGTAGTCGCCGGCCAGAATCTGCTCAAACTCGCCACGCGTGAGCGGCGCGTCCTCCTTGTAGATCAAGCTGCCGTACTTCTTTTTGCGCTCGAGCTTAATCACCTTGTCGCTGCCGTTATAGATACGCACGCGATACTTTTTGCGCATGAGAACGCCGGCGTCTTTTTCCTCGTAGGCCGAATTGCAGTAGTCGTCAAAATACAGGCTGCGAATAGTGTAACCGCCCGCCCGCGCATGCTTGTCCAGCTTAAACACCGGCGCCATGCGACAGGCAAGCGCGGCATGCTCGCCCTCGTTAATGAGATATTTGAGCTCGTGGCGGTAACGCTCCTGCGTGGCACGCACAGGCGGGGCCGCCAAGCGCTCAAGCAACGCGCTAGCCCTCCTCATACGTGTCCTCCACGACCTTACCGCCGTCTTGCACGTAAAAACACTTCATGCCGTAGTGCTTGCCGTCGTCGGTCACATAGTAGTCAAACGCATCTTGCGTATAACCGTCGGAGTTGGTGGTACGCACGCGCACAAAATACTGGCCGGTATCGGGCGCATCGCAGGTCACCTCGGGAAGCAGCACGTCCTCGGCCTTAAAGACCACATCGCTTATGGCATAGTCGCGCGCAAGCTCTACGATGTAGCGAATGTCGCGCGCCTCAAAGTCGTAGGACGCATCCCAGTTAATGCGCAGCTTGCCGTTGTCGATCTGCGGAACGCCGATGTAGAACGGCATGGGCTTTTTATAGCTCTCGCGAAAGCTCTTGTAGTTCTCCTCGATCTCGGAGGGAATCGCCGTGGCGATCTGCTCGTATTGGTCCTTGGTGACAGGCAGATTGTCGATATCGGGCGAAGCAAAGACCAGGGATTCAGTCACATCGCGGTAGTGCTTGATCATCTTGCTCAGGCGTGCCTCGGTCAAATACGAGCGCAAGTCCTTGACGGCACGGTCGAGTTCGCTGCGGAACGACTTGCTGCGCAACGCACGGTTAAACAGCACATTGCCCCAGTAGTTGCTCACGCCGCGCTCCCAGCTCGCGTAGTCCGAAAACCCGGTAAGAGAAAGCTCCAGCTTACGCAGCATGCCGTCGTTATCCCAATCCAAAAAGTACCAGGTATTTGAGTTGAGAGGGCTGTACAGATAGCAGTTACGGTTCTGCGTATCGCAGTTGCCCGTCAGGATCTGAAACGCCAGCCAATAGACCAGATTCTCGGTATCAAAGTAGGTATCGAGCACATCATCGATCTTTTGCGATTCATCGTTGAGCGCATCGAGCATCTCGATGAGCTTGGTGTGGTCCGAATCGCCCTTAATCTCGAGCATGCCCTCAAAGTTTGCCTGGTTGTAGTCGGGATCATCGGCAAGCTTAATGATGTCCTCGTAGCGATGGAAATCAAAGCTGTTCACCTTGTACAGGTGCCCGCTCTTATCCAGGCCATGCGCCTTAAGCGCCGTCTTGTTGAGCTGCTCCACCTGCGTAAACAGACCGTAGTCCTCAAAGGTGTCGTTGGACTTTTCGGTCTGGTCGCACACCCACAGATGCACAAACTGCGTGCGCAGGCCCATCATCTGGGGAATCCCGCGGATAAGGTCGTAGGCCATCTTGTTGCGAAAACGCATACCCTCGCCCATGTGCTTGTTGAGCGCAATCGCGCGCTGTTGGCGCCAGGTGCCCTTGCCCTTTTTGAGCTCCACCTTGTAATTCTTCTGCGAGTTCATGCTTGATGTCTGACCGCGCACCTGCACGGTAGCATTGGGCGCTTCCTCGCCATAGCCAACCTCGCCGGCCACCGGGCCGTCTTCGTCGCCCGGCTGCAGCAGGCCCATAACCTGATAACGCGTCACGCCCATGTCGGCATAGTCATACACCGAGTACGTGTTGATCTCGGCCCAGCTGTGGTCGGTGTTCTCGGAGCTGTTGCCGCGTGAGACCGTCAGGTACATGGTCACAATACCCGAGTCATCGTAGACCTCGTAGAGCTCGTCCTTGTCGCGCAGGTGCTTGGACTGGTCGGAGGCCTCGGTCTTTTTAATCTTGTCCAGCTTTTTGACCTTTTTGGTCGAGGAGTCTTCCTGCACCGAGCAGCCCGAAAGCAACAGCGCACCGGCAGCCGCCTCAAACAGGCGACGGCGAGACATCATCCTATCGGTCATCAGAACCTCCCCAATGCTTGCGATACACGTGAACTACTGCGCGCTCAAACGCGCCATATGGCTCACCCTTATGGCGACCTTCCTCATAGCGCTGCTCGGCACGGTCGAGCAAGCGGCCCAGCTGTGTAAAGCGACCCGTTTTGTCGGTCGCCACAATGGGCTGCTGGCTCAGGATACGATACGGCAAGTTGGCGGTATAGGTATCGAGCCGCAGAAGCGCCACGATAAAAAACACCGCTGCACCCAACAAAAAGCCAAAGCCGTAAAACTGCTGCGGCAAAAGCAACGACACGGCAGTCGCCAGCCCGGCCACACCGGCAAACAGCCCCGATGCCATCACGGCCCCCTTGTAGTCGGTAAAGTACAGCAAGATGAGCATCACCGTATTGCCCACGGCAAAAGCCTTTTGATTTCTCTTTTCTTACTCTAGTCCGCCTACCTCAGCAAGCCTTACAAGCTCGAGGGACGAGTCGACGACGTCCTCGAAGTCAAGCCCCGCCGCATAGGCCCTCGGATAAGGCGAGCGGAGGGCGCGTGACCCCGTCGGAAATGGCCGCCGTTAGGTGCGTGTTCGAGAGCTGCGCGGCGGAGCTGGATGGAGCCTGGGCAAGGCATTAGGGCATCCTCGTCCTTGTCGTAAGACTGCCATTAGAAGATCTTCTGCAAATCCTAAGCCACGTTTCAACTTGGCAAAAGCTGCGGATCCTAGATATCGGCAAGACATTCGAGACTCTTGGATATGGCGTCGAAATAGATCCTTTGGTAATACTCCATGGTCTCGACCTTGCCGATCTCCGATCCGAGCCTCTTGGCCCAAGCTACGAGGGCCTTCCTGTCCTCGCCCTCGAGCGAGGCCGTGCACGACCTCATGTGGTCGCCCGGAAAAAGGACACTGTGCACAAGCCGAATATCTTCGGGAGGCATCTTCTCCATCGCCCTCGCGAGGAGGGAAGTGTCGAGGGAAATGAGCGACAGGATGGGTTCCGACCAGTCATCTGATTTCGAGAAAGCCAGATAGAGCTTCGTCGCGAATTGGTCGGGGGCGTTTTTCAGGACGTTGCCAAGAGACTCCGACTCCCGTTCGCGTAGCGTCGTCAAGGCGAGCTCCCTCAGCCTGTCGACCTCCTCCAAAGCCGGAATCTCATGCGCTTCGCTCGAGTCGAAAGGGATCTCCTGCCATTCGACTCGATTCTTTCCGATTGACCTCACTGCAGACTCGGGATCCCGTCCAATGGAGGATTCCATCGCCTTGACGAGCGGCGCGACCCCTTCGGGAAAGGCGTCAGCAAATTCCCCCGCAATGCCTTTGACGGCACGCAGGACGTCGGGATAGACGTCGAACGACAAGCCGCGGCTCCCGTCCCCGGGGACAATCCCGGCGACTATAGTCTCCACCATGCCAGGGACATCGGCATCGCGGAAAGTGGCGTGTCTGATGCCGTCGATACATTCAATAGCTTTCCGCGCGGCCGGCCCGTCGGGATGAAAGGTCGCAAGGTAATCTTCCAGGCAGGAACGAACATGCTTGGAATCGACCCCCTCACACCTCTCGAAAAAGCGGGGGATGAAGTCCAGAGCGGCGTATTTGAGCCGGCGCGACTCGAAAATGCCACCCCTAAGGATGGAATCCTCCCGGCTTGACGGAGGCCCGATGCGCATCCCCTTCGCCGCCCCCGCTGCAAAGCCGAAAGCCTCTTTGAAAACTGCCCTGGCAGACTCCGGGTCGGTGGGTTCAGCGAAGAACCCGGATTCCTTCATCCCGACCAGCACGGGGCGCATCTTGCTGAGGGATCGCAAGTTCGGCGATTCGCATCCTTCAATCGCCGAAACGGCGTCCTCGAGCGCGCCTGGGTAGATGCCGCCCAGCACGCCTCCCAGAACGCGTTCCACAACCGAGCCGACCGAGGGCCTGAACCGGCACTTCCGCCAGACGGTCTTCTCGATGAGGCTCTCGTACTCCCTGGTCGTCCCCTTCTCCCCCTTCGGTCCTAGCCCATTCCTCCACTCATCCTCGTTGCAGACGAGGAGGACCTTCTTCCTGCAGCCGACGACGAGGTGGTCGACCGCCCCGAGCAGCTCGCGAATGCCCATGTCGCACCTCTCCACGTCGTCTATGACGAGGAGGGTCTCGGGGCCGATGATGAGGTTCACGGCATTCAGCGGCGCCATCTTGAGATCGACGCCCGCCTTCTTCTCCAGCTCCCTGATCTTTTTCCCGAGGAACGATATTCCCGTGTCCTTGGCGAACCCGACGAGTGAATCCCACCTGCCCCTCTCCCCGCCGGCCGCGCACCCTATGGCGTATTTCGAGATGAAACCAGACTCAATCGCCCCGCAGAGCTCCGCTAAGTCCTTGGCGCCGTAGGCGGACGCCACCACGACGGGATGCCGGCTCTCATCCTCCTCCAGCTTCTCGGTCAGTGCGTGCTCGACAAAGTAGGTTTTCCCGCATCCCCATTCCCCGGTAAGCATGAGGGCGTACGAGTTCTCCTTGTCCTCGAGGTACTCCCTCACGACGCCGATGATGTCATCCTCGTTCACCTTGGTCGCTCCTTGTCCGCCATCGGTTTCCACCCTTACCTTTCCTATGGCCACGCGAGAGCCTACTCCAGCGCTTTCGGATCCTATTCGAACCCTTCGGCCTGCCGCCTTATCGCCGGGTCGATGCACTTCTTGACGAGCTCAAGCGCCGCGGCCGCGCGGTGCAAGCTAGTGGATGACCATTTCAAACAAATCTTTCGCGATAAAATCAACGCGCTTCTTAACGTCAAAACAACCATTCGCATAGCGTTTAGCAAAAGCTCTTGTAGTGGCATAACGCGATTCAGCGTATATGGGCAGCTTTTCCTTAAGCGATTTGTCTTTACATTTCGCGTTAAGTCGCTCTTCTAGCATGAGCAAGTTCCCAATAATCGAGTTTTCCTGAGCCTGCGAATCCGGAAGAATGTGCTCTATTGTGAATGCCTCAGAAACCCTAACACCAGACTTAAGCTCCTCGAGCAAGGCAAGGACCAACTTGCAGCGATCCTTCAACTTTGTTTCGCTATACAACGGCCACGAATGAGACCATCCAAGCGAAAGGAGATTAATTCGAAATGTTTCTTCTGAAGGCAGTTTTTCGTTAAAACTATTTTTCCACTCATCTAACACTTGCTGGGTGCAGTTCAACTCGATTGCGTATGAGTGTTTCACGATCGAATCCGATAGGTGGTTCGACTCCATTCCCCCGATTATCTTATAGCAAATATAGAACCGGTAAATAAATCCAATCGCATCATCATACTGCTCGCTCGTTAGCTGCTCTATTTCGCGAGCGTGCATTAAACTCATAAGAAGCGGCCTGAAGACGCGGACATTGTGTGTTCTTAAGAAACTCAAGATTTCCGCATTTCTGTCATCGCTGGTTGGCTCGACAATCTCTGCATAATATCCGGCTTTTAGCCTTAAATCATAGAGAAGATCAGCAGCCTTCTTTGGATCCGTAAAATCCCTTATTTTCTTATATGCTCCATCCTTGTCGCCTTGACCTAGGCGATATTTTTGAATTGCGTAGTGACGCAAAAAAGCTTTCATGTTCGAGCCGACTGTTGCTTCAATTTCCGACCATACCTGTTTTGCATCATCGCGCTTTTCTATAGGATGGATATAGCGCATAATATAGTTCTTCAGAAGCTCATGGTCCTCAAGCTCGATACCTCGCGCATTCAATATTTCGAATATTGTGTACGAATCTTCCTCAGACGATGATTTGATGTTTACATATGCGACAGAAATGACCGCATCCCTGAAGGCCAGCAACTCCTCATCCTTCATCTTGGCGAAACTTGCACTGAAATATTGGAAGGCTTTAACGATCAGTTCGTCTTTTGATCCGGACGCGCGTTTGCTCTTCGAGAAAGCCACAGCAGACATGGCAGCCGCATCTTCAGGAGAGATAGCAATTACTCCTTCGACGATCCTCGTTAATGATAAATGATTCTCCGGAGCGACGATCGCGTGCTCAACATCCTTAGTATCTATCGCCACTAGATATTTTTTTGTGCCATTAGCGTGGTTAATCATATTCCTTTTCTTGAAAGCGAACATGAGGCTAGACAGCAAGAGCGTTAGGGTAATAACTCTTTGTTGACCATCAATTATTGTAAAAACCCCGAGGCTGTCTTCTTCTTCTTCCTCCATCAGCACTATCGAACCGATGAAATGCGACGTAGCAACTTCCTCTGTCACAAGCTTGATGTCTTCGAATAGATCTTTCCAGTTATGCTCATCCCACACGTAAGCGCGCTGATTGCGAGGGATTCTATAGATTGAGTCATTAAGCAGCTTTCCAACCGTACTCTGACGTGCTTCAAATGCCATGTTGATCCCTTGCCTTCGCAATAGTTTTGTCGGCCTTGCCGCCTCTCGGCGTCACCAACGCCTTCGCTACAATAAAAGTCGGCACATCGCCGAGCAGGGCCGCCTTTTCGCTCGCGAACATGCCGACTGCCCCAATCAATCTCCGTCGCTGCCATCATCGTCGATTAACCAACATGTCAGCAGCAGGCAATCGTCACGTCCACAGTCCATTCTATATGCCGGCTGAGCATGGGGCGCATCTTAATCGCCAAGATATCCAGGAAGCCCGAGCTTCCAGGGAAATGCCTTCAGACGCCTTACGTTGGGTAGGCCCCCTACAGAGATCTATTGGCCGTGCACCGCAAACAACGCGTTAGGCCGTTGCACGCAATCGGCCAGCCACCCAGCATCCCCAATCCGCACCACAACTCCCTACCCCGCTCCAGCCATCGTCATCTCCATACAGTGTCCAAACCCACACCAATAAAACCAACCCACGCAACAAGCAGCCCTCGCTTAGCAACCCAAACACCACCACAAGCCAGCAAGCAATCACCAGTCTGCGTTCGCAACATCGCTTGGAACGGCAAATGCTTACCGCGCCCTTGAAACACGCCAAACTCGTCTACAACCTGCGGTTTTTCGTTTATACTGCAATCGTTGAAATGCCGGTACGCTTGCAGAATCGTACCTGTTCCGATTACAGAAAAGGGGCCGTCATGCGTAAGCCTGCCTCCTGCGTCCTTTCCATCGCGCTCTCGCTCGTAATGACGGTTGGTTTTATCCCGTCACCCGCGCTTGCCGAAATCGCCAGTGCGCCAGAACCCGCCGCGCAAAGCGCCGGCAAACCTAACG
>JBKWEB010000038.1:0-12609 GCA_046976245.1 Collinsella sp.
TACGGAGACGACGCGGACGACGTCGCCGTACTTCTCGCCAAAGAGGGCGACAGCACCGGCGGCCTTGGCCTCGTCGATGCCCATGACGCGGGTCACGACCGGCTTGGAAGCGAAGATCTGCTGGTTGACCAGGTCCTCGACAGCCTTGAGCTGCTCGGAGGACAGGGCCTCGAAGTGCGTAAAGTCAAAGCGAAGGTGCTCTGGCGTCACCAGCGAGCCGGCCTGGGAGACGTGCTCGCCCAGGACCTGCTTAAGGGCGGCGTCGAGCAGGTGCGTGGCGGTGTGGTTGCGGCGCAGGAAGCCACGGCGCTCGGCGTCGAGCGCGGCGGTCACGGTAGCACCGACGGCCAGCGTGCCCTCGGCAATGTGGGCGACGTGAGCATACAGGCCGTTGTGGTTCTTGGTATCGGAAACGGTCAGCGAAACGCCCTCGGCGGAAAGCTTGCCGGCATCACCCTGCTGACCACCCATCTCGGCATAGAACGGGGTGCGGTCGAGCACAACCTCGACGTCCTCGCCGGCGGCAGCGGACTCGACGGACTCGCCGTTGCGCACGATGGCGACAACCTTGGCGCCCTCGATCACATCGTTGTCATAGCCGTCGAACTCGGTCGCTGCGACCTTGTCGGAAAGCTCGACCCACACGTCGTTGAAGCTACCCCAGGCGTCGCCCTTGGCGTTAGCGCGGGCGCGGGCCTTCTGGTCCTCCATGCAGGCAGTGAAGCCGTCCATATCGACGTCGTGACCAGCGGTGCCGGCGATCTCGACGGTCAGATCGATGGGGAAACCAAAGGTGTCGTGCAGCTTAAAGGCGACATCGCCCGGAAGCACGGCGCCCTCGGAAAGCGCTGCCAGAGCCTCGTCCAGATAGACGCGGCCGTTGTCGAGCGTCGTGGAGAAGCGCTCCTCCTCGGAGGCGACGATACCCTTGACGAGGGCGACGTTCTTGAGCAGCTCGGGATAAGCCTCTCCCATCTGAGCATTGACCTCGTCGATGAACTTGGTCAGGAAGGCACCCTCGATGCCCAGCAGGCGACCGTGGAACACGGCACGGCGGAGCAGACGGCGAAGGACGTACTCGCGGCCCTCGTTGCCGGGCAGGATGCCGTCCGAGATCATAAAGTCGACGGCACGGGAGTGATCGGCGATAATGCGCAGCGAGCGGCTGGCACCGGAGTAGTCATCGGCGTCATAGGTCTTGCCGCTGATCTCCTCACCGAGCTTGATGAGATGCTGCATCAGATCGCCGTCGTAGTTAGCGGTCTTGTGCTGCATGATAGCGGCCATGCGCTCCAGACCCATGCCCGTATCGAGGTTGCGGTGCGGCAGCTCCGGCATGGAGCCGTCCTCCTGGCGGTCGTACTGGGTAAACACGAGGTTCCAGAACTCAAGGAAGCGGTCGCAGTCGCAGCCGGGCTTGCAGTCGGGGCTGCCGCAACCGACCTCCTCGCCCATGTCAAAGTATATCTCGGAGCACGGACCGCAGGGGCCGGTGGGGCCAGCGGCCCAGAAGTTGTCGTCCTCGCCCAGACGCGAGATGTGGTCCTCGGCAACGCCCAGGGAGCGCCACACGTCATGGGTCTCGTCGTCCTCGGTAAAGACAGTGAAGTACAGGCGGTCGAGCGGCAGCTTGAACTCCTTGGTGATGAGCTCAAAGGCCCAAGCGCAGGCCTGCTGCTTGGAGACGCCGCCAAAGGAGAAGTCGCCGAGCATCTCAAAGAAGGACAGGTGACGGCCGTCCTCGCCGATGCAGTCGATGTCGTTGGTGCGGACGCACTTCTGGCAGGAGATCGCGCCGATCTCCTTCATGGTCTTCTTGCCCTGGTAGTACTCCTTAAACTGGTTCATGCCGGCGTTGGCAAGCAGCAGCGAAGGGTCGTCGGGGACGAGGGACGAAGAAGGATAGAGCTTAAGACCGCGCTCCTCAAAGAAGTTGAGGAACTTGGAGCGAATCTCGGCCGTAGTCATTGACGGGTAGTCAGCACTCATAGAGGGAATCTCCTCGGTTTCACATCGAAACAGTTCAAACGTAACGATATTACCATCCCGCCGCGCCTGTGCAAAAAAGAGGGTCGCCAAACAGCGACCCTCCAGCGAAAGTGCACGTTATTTAGTACTGCGCGATCCTTTGAAAAAGGACTGCTGTATAATTGCATATAAGATTCACCCGGAAGGAGCGATCGATGAAAAGCAAACGATTTGTCCTGAATGCACTTCTGGTTGTAGCACTTTTAGCGCTCTTAGCCTTCTCATGCTGGTACGCAAACCAACCATCATTTGGATACGTATTGTATACAGTAATGTCCGGCGATAAGGCTTATTACACTCTACGCGCAATTGACGTTCTCTTTTTCTATGTAGCCGGCCCCTTATCAATCGCTTTGGTCGCGTTTCTTGTCATTTACAACTTCAAGAAACGTTAATAGAACCTATTTAGAATCCGAATCGTCCATGGAGCCGTCGATGCCGGTTTTGGTATCGTCGTCCGAGTTGGAGTCATCGTCCTTGGCAAAGGGGTTCTTGAAGAAGCCCGTGGCATCGGGTTGCAGACCCGAGAGCTTGATCCAGTGGTTATCGAGCTCGGGCTTGGGCATGGCCTTGGCCTCGGGCGCGGTCTCGTTGCCGATGAGCTCGGACTCATAGATGAAGGTGTCGTCGCCGAGCGCGTCGTAGGCGGCGACCGGGTTGCCATCGGCATCGCGGTACGGTGTGCCCTTAAACACGGCGCCGTCATAGGCCACAAGCTGGCGGCCGGTCTCATTCTCGAAGTAGTACACGAAGATACCCTTGAGGGCCGCACAAAGCGGGATGGCAATAATCATGCCGATGGGGCCCATGAGTGCCGAGCCAATAACGAGCGCCGTGAGGCTCATGATAGGATGCACCTGTACAGAGCTCTGCATAACCTTAGGCGAAATCACGTTATCGGTGACGTTTTGCGCGACCATCGTCACGACGAGCGTCCATAACGCCAACATGGGGCTGAACATGAAACCGAGCACTGTGGCGATTGCTGCGCTCACCCAAGGGCCGACGACCGGAACCAAATGCATGATGCCGGTAAAGATAGCCATGAGCGCCGCATACGGATGGCCGATGATCATAAAACCGATAAAGGCGAGGAAACCACCGCAGATGGACGTCACGACCATACCGCGCATGTAGCCGCCGACAGAGCGAGAAAGGATGGCGACCATAAAGCGGTACGAGGTCTCCTTCTCCTGACCGATGATGGTGCAAATCTCGCGGTGCATGCGAGGGTAGTCGCAGGCCATCCAGTATGCAAGCACCAGACCAAGGAAGATCACGAACAACTGCGAGGCCGTATTGGTGATGAGCGGGAACACGCCGCGGCCAAGCTCGGCAGCAATCTGAGACACATACTTCGATGCCACGGCAACCAGCGACGACAGGTTGTCGTCCAAATACTCCTTGAGCGGCGTGTTGTTGAGCGTCTTGGCATGCGAGATCATCTCGTTGAGGTCGCCACCCGCAACACGAAGCTGCTCGGGTAGGCGGCTCAGGACTTCCATGATCTGACCAAAGAGAATCGGCGACAAGATGCAAACGACACCGACGAGCACGGCAACAACAACAATAAGCGCGATAAGCGAACCAATGCCGCGATTCACGCCATGGTGCTCGAGCAAGTTGGTGATCGGGGACATCACAAAGGCAATGATGGAACCAACAGCGAGAAACTCGATAACCGGCGCCAAGATGCCCATAAGGTTAAAGATGACAGCGGCGATGACAATGCAGCCGACAACAGCCCAAATGCGAAGCGTCAGAATGCGGGTGTCGCGCAGCACGCGATCGGTTTGTTGGGGGTGCTCACTCATGAACGAATCATCACTCCGTCGGGGTCGATCTTGTCCTGAATCTTCTTAAGCGTGCGGCGCAGCAGACGCGAAACCTGCACCTGAGAAATACCCAGCTTCTTGGCGATCTCGATCTGGGTCATGCCCTTCACAAAGCGCAGCTCGATCACCTCGCGCTCGCGCGGCGAGAAATCACGGATGGCTTCCTCGATCACTAAGCGGTCATCAGTAAAGTCGAGCTCGTTGTCGTCGTCGGCGTAACGGTCGAGAATCGAGGGGGCATCGTCGGAATCGGACGCACCAGGAGCCTCGATGGGCACCGAGGTATAAGCCGAAGACGATTCCATAGCCTCGAGAACCTCATCGACAGTCACATCTAGATACTCAGCGATCTCCTCAACCTTGGGCGAACGCTGCAGCTCGTTGGTAAGTTTGTCAGTAGCCTGGTTGACCTTGGCCGAGAGCTCCTGCAGACGACGCGGTACGCGCACGCTCCAGCCCTTGTCGCGGAAATGGCGTTTGATCTCGCCCAGGATAGTGGGTGTCGCAAACGTCGTGAACTCGAGTCCGCGCTCGGGATCAAAACGGTCGATAGCCTTGAGCAAGCCCAAATAGCCGACCTGCATGAGGTCGTCGAGCGGCTCGCCGCGATTCTTAAATTTGTTGGCAAGAAACCTTACCAGGTTCATATGGGACATGACGAGCTGCTCGCGGGCGTCCGGATCACCGGTCTCCTTGTAGCGACGAAACAGCTCGCGGGTTTTCTCCTTGTCCCAAGCGGTCTTACCGCTCCGGGAACGTTCGGTCATATTAGATATCCGCCTTGAGGTCGAGGGAAAGCGTCAGGGGCGCCGCAGTCTTTTCGTAGGAATCGCACACGCTCGCGAGGATGAGCTCGGCATACACCGCAGCCTGGTCGTCTTCATCGACCGTAGCCTGGTCACCAAAGGTAATAGTCATGCCAACGTGGGTCTCATCGACATCGAATTTGATGGTGATGTCGTCGCAGTCGACCGCGGTGCAACCAAAGATGAAAGCCTCCTCGGCAGCCATGCGGATGTCCTCGATGCGATCGACAGACATAGAGCACAGGGCACCAACGTTGGCTGCCGTCATGCGCACAAGGCGAGCGAGACGCGGGTCACCGGCAACGGTCAGCGTGATAGGGCAGGTTGCTTCGCTACTCATCGCAGGACTCCTCAGAGGTCTCGGCGGGCGTATAGGTGTAATACTGAGCCGGCTTGGCTACAGAATTCTGAGCCACATCCGCGCCATCGGCGGCCTCGTCCTCGCCAATTAGGACGCGCTCGGTAGGCTGCTCGGCCTCCGCAGCGGCAGCGGCGAGCTTGCGATCGGCATCGGCTGCAGGAGCCTTCACCTTATTGAAGAGCTTCTGCACAGCACCGGCGGCAGAGTCGGTCACGCTCGACACAGCATTGCTGGCCTCGGCCATGCTGCCCGTAACCTCGGAAATGTCGCGAACCACGGCTTCGACCTCTACGAGATTGGAGGTAAGGGCATCAACTGCCGTCTTGCTCGACTTAAGCAGCGGCTCCATCTGGGCAAGCGCCGGCGTAAGCTCATCGACAGCGCCATCGAGCTTTGCCACCACAGGCTGAGCCTCGGCGATGGTGTTGTTGAGGTCGTTCACGGTCTTATCGAGGGAGTCGACAACGGTGCGGGTCTTGCGCAGGGTAAGCGCGAGCTCAACGATGGCCCACACGCCGGCAACGGCGAGCAGCAGCAGGGCAATCTGAATGGGACTCATACAAGCCTCCCAAAGGAATCGATATACAGACGGTTTCCATGGTACCCCAAAGGGGACCGAACATGCCAAGAGCAGCAACGTGGGACAAAATTATCAGCAGCTACTTCGGTGCATTCCCGCTGCGGTCACGTTCACTTTGCTCTACGCGCCATTCTTCCCAACCGCGGCCGGCAGGCTGCCAGAACGCGCCGCGCTCCAGTCCCTCGGGCAAATAGCGCTGATCGACCCAGCCTTCGGGATAATCATGTGGATACTTATACATACCGTATTCATCGCTGCCCGGGCGATGGCGATCGCGCAGATAACTCGGCACCTCGCGAAGCCCACTAGAATGGATATCGGCCAGCGCCGCATCGATCGAAGCCTCGCACGCGTTGGATTTTGGCGCCAAGCACACATAGAGAGCGGCCTGAGCCAGGTTAATGCGGCACTCGGGATAGCCAATGACCTCGGCAGACTTAAACGCGGCATGTGCCACCAAAAGCGCCTGCGGGTCGGCGTTCCCAACGTCCTCAGAAGCATGAATCATAATACGGCGTGCAATAAACTTAGGATCCTCCCCTGCATCGATCATGCGCGCAAGCCAGTAGACCGTGGCATCGGGGTCGCTACCGCGCATGGACTTGATGAACGCACTGATGATGTCGTAGTGCATGTCGCCGTTTTTGTCATACGTAAAGCCGCGACGCGGGTTGGCAATCTTTACGTCATCCACGGTGATGGGATAGCGCTCCCCCGCCGCCGGCGCTGGCGTCCCCTCGGGATCGGGACGCGTAACGGCAATCTCGCTCGCCAGCTCAAGTGTCGTCAGGGCCGAGCGTGCATCACCCGCAGCCAGCGTACAAATGGTCTTGACCGTATCAACATCGGCCGAGAACTTTCCATTCAAGCCCTGCGGTGCCTCAAGCGCACGTTCAATAAGCGTGGCGATATCCTCATCCTTCAGATGCTCAAGCTCCACCACACGCCCACGCGACAACAGTGCCGAGTTAACCTCGAAGTACGGATTCTCCGTCGTAGCGCCAATCATAATGACGGTACGGTTCTCAACTGCATGCAGCAGGGCATCCTGCTGCGACTTAGAGAAGCGGTGAATCTCATCGATGAATAGAATGGTGCGGCGGTCGTAGGTATTCAGGCGCGTCTTGGCCTCGTCAATCACGCGACGCAGGTCCTTCACAGTACCCGTGACGGCGCTGACCTCGACAAACTCGCTCTTGGTATGGTTGGCGATAATGTGGGCCAGCGTCGTCTTACCCGTACCGGCCGGCCCGTACAGAATCACGCTCGAAAGCACGTCGTGCTCGATCGCGGCACGCAACCATGAGCCCTTACCGACGGCCTTTTGCTGGCCCACATACTCGTCGAGCGAATTGGGGCGCATGCGCACCGCAAGCGGCGCATTTTTAAAGGAACGCTCGCGCGTCGAGGCAGAAAAAAGGTCGTCCATAGCCATCCCGTGCATCCATCAAAATCGTTGTTCCTCAACAGTATACCGAAAATATACGAACTACCGTTCGTTAATATAGGTACGATGCGGAAACTTCAGCCCCGGGAACAGCTTGCTCGTCAGCTCACAGAAATAGCCGTCCGTCATGCTCGAAATGTAATCCACTACGGTCTGATCTTTATCATCCTGCCATGCATAGGTGCGATTGTAGTAGGAAAGCTGCCGCTCAATGCGCGAAATGTGATGCTTAAAGATATACGAAGACTCGTCGCCTTCGTTTATATCCTGCAGGCAACGGTCATAGAGCTTTTCGAACGCCTCGCGCAGCTCCGTTTCGGAGTCGCCCTCGATGCCGCCCTTGCTATAGATCTTCTCGTAGTTCTCGCGCTTAGCGCGGCGGATTTCCTCGAACAGGTCCTCGCTCATCTCGATGCGCGGCTTGCCATAGCTGTGCTCGACGATATCGATAGAGGCATGCGTGAGAATCCAGCTGTTGTATGCTCCGCCAAGCCCATCGTCAAAAGCGTCGGGTGACAGCAGGCCCGCCGCAATGGCGTCTTGGCGATCACGCCCCGCATAGGCAAGAATATCCGAGATGCGAACGACACAGCCCTCAAGCGTCATGGGGCGCAAGTGCTCAATTGCGCTATAGCCTGTGGCAATGCAATCCTCGACGGTTCGATCGAACTGGTCAAAGGAACCCATGTCCGAGAGCTCGAACACACGCTGCTCGTACTCGCCGTTGTGGCAGAGCACGCCATCGAGCGTCTGAAGCGACACGTTGCGGCCGTACAGTGCGTCGAGCACGCGGACCGACTGCACGTTATGGAAAAAATAACGCCCCGTACGCTCATGATAGATATCGTTGAGGAAGCGCTCGCCGGCATGGCCGAAAGGCGTGTGTCCCAAGTCGTGACCCAGGCCAATCGCCTCGATCAGATCGCAATTGAGCCCCAGGGCGCGACCGATATCGCGCGCAATGCGGGAGACAAGCTGCACGTGCAAACCGCGGCGTGACAGATCGTCATTGCTACGGAAGCTAAAGACCTGCGTTTTGCCTGCATAACGGGTGTACGCCGGAAGATGAAGTATCTTTTCGGTATCGCGCATAAACGCCGGACGCATAAGCGTACCTTTGTCGGCGGCGCGATCAATACGACGAATGACCTGATCGTCGTTGCAACGATACGGGTTGACATAGCCCGAAGCACGATCGGCGGCAATGCGCTCGACAAGTTCGGGCGACAACGCCGAGGGGATACGGTCCATGCGCGCCTTAATGACGGCCGTTTCTTGATTAGTTGCCATGGCATGCTCCTTAAGAAGGATGCGCAATCGGTTACAATGTGCAGCCCTGACCTCGATTATGGCAAAAATAGGCACCAAAAACGGCAGCAATGGCAGGGAGCGTGATTTTGCGATGAGGCAAGCGACGGCAAGGGTCAGGAGCGCAACCGCAAACGCGACAACGCCGCCCAGGGGATCGAAGGTACAAAGGGCAAAGAGTGCCTTGACGTCCCCCATGCCAATGCCCGGGATTTGGCGAAGACGACGCCAGAGGGACTCAGTCAGCACGAGAGCAAGATACACAATGACGGCAAGACCCGCGTGGTCAAGCGCAGTGTTCAAACCGAGGTCGAGCCAAACACCCGCCAACGCCGCCACGGCACATGCGCCGGCAAGCCCATTGGGAAACCGCCGCTCACGGGCATCAATCCACGCGCCGGCAAAGATGCAAATCCAAAACGGGATATAGATCATCGAAAACCTCCTTGGGCAGCAGCTCAAACGCAAAAACCACCACAAAGGTGCCTGTCCCCTTTGCGGTGGTTTTGGTGGTGGTTATTTGGCGCCTTGCATGACCTCGTCGAGGGTGACGTTTACGGCATGCTGGGTAGGAACCCAGTCGACCTTCAGGAACAGCGCTGCCACCGTGATGGGGATATAGCTGAACATAAAGATCGGGAAGGTAAACAGGTTGGTCACCAGGCGCCACTTTTGCGCACAGTGAATATGCTTGTACTCAAAGATAGTCGTGAGCAGCGCCAAGATGAAGAACGTCTGATACATCATGGCGAAGGTCATAATGAGCGAAGCGGCGCACGCCTGCATCTCGACTTCGGTAGCCAAGAAGCCGTGCGAAAGACCGCCCACGATCAGGAACGTCGCATTGGCGAGCATGGAGATCAGGGACAGCAGCATACCCGGGGCGATGGTCATAAACATGTCGTAGGCGGCAAAGCGATGGTAGCGGAAGGTTGACTTGACCAGATGCTTACCGTAGGTAAAGAACACCTGGTAAAAGCCCTTGGTCCACCGCATGCGCTGTTTCCAGGACGCCTTAAACGTCACGGGCTGTTCGTCAAAGAACTCCGCCGGCGCATAACCGATGCGAATGCCGTGAATGGCGCAGAACGTGGTGAACTGAATATCCTCGGTCAGCGTATGGAACTGCCAACCGTGCATGCCCTCGATAACGCTGGCGGAGATGAGGTAGCCCGAACCCGAGACAGCGCAAGAAGTCTTGCAGATATTGCGCGCGTTGTTGAGAAAGCGCGCCTCGCGCAGGTACCAAGTAGCATTAGCTGCCGAGATCCACGAGCTGCCAAAGTTCTTGGAGTTGCGATAGCTCGTGACCACATGGAAGCCCTGGTCAAAGGCATCGTTCATCTTGGAGACGTAATCGCGGGAGATGACGTTATCGGCATCGAAGATAAAGTAACCTTCAAACGTATCCGGATACTCGTTAAGAATACGGTCGAAACCAAAGTCCATGACCCAGCTCTTACCCTTGCGGGCAAGGTCGTTGCGCTCATAGACAATAGCGCCCGCCTCGCGCGCAAGCTGTGCCGTGTTGTCGGTGCAGGCATCGGCGACCACAAAGACCTCGATAAGCTCGGACGGATAATCCTGGTCCTTGATGGAGCGAACGAGGTTGGCGATCACGGCCTCCTCGTTATGCGCCGCGATAAAGAAGGCATAGCGGTGGAGTTTTTTGGCCTTGGGAGGCGCGACCTCGCCACGAAGAGCACCGATGACAAAGAAGACCACCTGGTACAGAAAGCAGACCGTGAGCAGCGTGACGACAATCTGGTTGAAGATCACGATGGGCGTGTTGGTTTGTAAAAAGGCGAGCATGCAGGCTCCCAGGAACGCGTTACGTAAACAATCGTATATCTTACCGCAGGCTAGGGGCGTTCAAGAAACCACCTAATACTGACTAGGCTTCGAGAAGACCGAGCTGAGGAACGATCTCGTCGCCGGCAGCGGTGCGACCAAGCGAGCGCGGGGCCAGGTCGTCAAGAACCGCAGCGAGATCCCACGGCAACTCGTCGCGGCACTCAATGCGCTCCCCCGTCACGGGATGGTCGAATGCAACACGCCAGGAATGAAGGAATTGCCTGGTCAGACCCTGATCGGCGCGTGCATCGCACTTGCCGTAGAGCGGATCGCCCACGCAGGCGTGGTTGATATGGCGCATATGCACGCGAATCTGATGTGTGCGGCCCGTAAACAGGTGGCACTCGACGAGCGTATAGCCGTCGTCAAAACGCGTGGAATCGAAGCGCTCGAGGACCTTAAAGGTCGTAATGGCCTGGCGCGCGAAAGGATCGTCCGAAACCGCCATCTTGACACGGTCACGCGTAGAACGGGCAATGCCGGTGTTAATGGTGCCCTCATCCATAGCGATATGTCCGTGAACGAGCGTGATATAGCGACGATCGAGCGTGCGCGTGCGAATGAGATTTTGGAGTGCGCGCTGCGTGTCGTCGTCTTTTGCCGCAAGCATGAGGCCCGAGGTATCGCGATCCAAACGATGCACGATGCCGGGGCGGTCCTCGCCCTGCACGGTGCCCAGATGGTCGATACCGCAGTGATAGACCAGGGCGTTGGCTAGCGTGCCGCTCTCGTGGCCGTGGGCAGGATGGCACACCAGGCCACGCTGCTTGGAGAGCACGATGAGATAGTCGTCCTCATAGCGAATGTCGAGCGGGATGGCCTCGGGGATCACGTCGGTGGGATCGTGCGGCTCGGGCAGATCGACCGAAATGCGGTCACCGGAGCGCACAGCATATTTTTTTGATAGGCAGGTCTCGCCGTTCACGATTACGGCGCCGCCCTCGATCAGATGCGCGCAGGCAGAGCGCGTGGGGCAGCCGTCGTTGGCACCCAGAAAGGCGTCGAGACGCTGGCCAGAGCAATCGTCGGCAACAAGAATATGGATGTCGGCCATTAACGCTCATTCCATTCGCGAATCTTGCGGGCACGCTCCCCACGCTGCTTGGCTTTGCGCTTGGCGCGGGCCTCATCACGGGCATTGAGTTCGGCAGTCGCATCGACCTCACGGGCCGCGGGGCTCAAGAACATGTAGCCAAAGAGGGCGAGCACGACGCCCAAGGTAATGCCGATATCGGCCACATTGAAAACAGGGAAGTCGATGAAGGTGGTGGCAATAAAATCGGTCACGAAGCCAAAGGCCAAACGATCGATAGCGTTGCCGATAGCACCGCCCGCAACCATCGCCATGCCCACAACCTCAAGATGGGCGAGCCGGGGTGCACGAACGAGGTACACGGCAATAGCGATAATGACCGCCAACGCCAGCATGGCAAACGCGATGCCATGCCCCTCGCCCATGCTAAAGGCAGCACCGATATTGCGGACAAATAGAAAGTCGATCACACCGGGGATAACAGTCACATGCAAAGCGTCACCCACGGCACGAACCGCAAGCTTGGTCAGCTGGTCAACAAGGAGCACAACCAGCGCCACCCCACCAGCAACAACCAACCGCCAACGCAAAGGCGGCGTCATATCCGCACCACGACCCAAATCAATCCCCTACCCTCAAGAACATCGAATTCCGTTTAACGCAATTAACCATCTTATATTGCCACACGCAGAGCGCACGACATATTCGCTAACGCCAGATAAATAACCAGCATAAAAAGAAAGCGGCATTCCGAAAAACAGAATGCCGCTTTTATTCAGCGGAGCAAATGGGCCGAAGGCGTCCAAATTCTCCCAATAACTAAAATGCCGAGTTACCGTGCCTTAAAGGGCATTCGCGCAGCGCTTGCAGATATGCGCGTGGCCGTTGTACTCGCCGACGGTGGTGCGGTAGTTCCAGCAACGGTCGCAGCACTCGCCCTCGGCTGCCTCGATGGCAACGGAGAGTTCCTCGCCCTGGGTCAGCTCAACATCGGAAACGATGTAGAACTCGGCCAGGTCGACGGCCTTATCACCGGTCAGCAGCGCGTACATCTCGGCGGGAACGACCGCCTTGACGCGGACCTGCTGGCTCTTGGTGAAGGTACCGGCGGAGCGGGCATCCTCAAGGGCCTTGGTCACGGCGCTACGGAGCTCGAGTGAAGCCTCGAGCACGCCCTCAAACTCATTGGCCTCGTCGAACGTGATGGGCGACTTGTACCAATCGAGCAGCGCGGCGTACTTCTGGTGATCGACGCAGCCGGCAGGCGCATAGGCCATGGCCTCGTCAACCGTGTAGGACAGGATCGGCTGCAGGTCGCGCATGAGCATCGAGAAGAGCTCGGCCAGCACGGTCTGGG
>JBKWEB010000039.1:0-12132 GCA_046976245.1 Collinsella sp.
GTTTATCGGAAATTCTGCGGAAGGACTATTCGGAACGGTAAACAGGAACGAACAGAGGCAGGATATCATCGTGGTGATGATGGTATCCTGCCTTTTATTTTGCGAAACCAAGGTCGCTTTATGCGAACTTGATCGCCACTTATATGGCGCATTGATGGCAATTGCTGCGTACGTGCGTACCGGGAGCCTGTACACCTCTGGCAAGGCGTAACACACTAGTCTTTGTTCCAAAGTCCGTGTGCTAAGGGGGCAGGGCCCTAAGAATTCCTGTGGAGTGTGTACGCACGTACGTAGGAAAACAGCAAATTACGCTATATCAGGGCGTTCTTTCATTGGAGAGTATGGTATTCACGGCTTAGTTCAACAAATAAGAATTTATATATAAAGGAGAATATTGATGAAACTGTTTTTATGTTCGCACTTTTCAAGTGTAGGAAGCCTGATAAAGGAAGAAATTGAAAATAAAAAAGTCGCATTTATTCCAACAGCTTCGCTGCGTGAAGGCTACACCGGTTATGTCGGCTCGGCTCGAAAATTATTCAAAAAGTTGGGAGCAATCGTAACTGAAATTGATATTTCAACGGAGGCTTATTCAACGATACAGTCTCTTTTTGAAGATGCGGATGTGATCTATTTTACCGGCGGAAATTCTTTTTTCCTTATAGACCAGCTCCGTAAAACGGGAACGGATGAGCTGTTGAAGAAAGAATTGGCAAAGGGAAAACTGATGATTGGTGAATCAGCAGGTGCGATTGTATGCGCTCCAAACATCCAATATATCGAGCAAATGGATGAAAAGCCGGAGGACTACTCACAAGAAGATGATGCAGGGCTTAATTTGATTGATTTCTATGTTCTTCCGCATTTTCTTACAGCACCATTTAAGAAAGTTACCGAGAAAATAATAACTGAGTTTTCGGATTTGAATCTATGCCCAATTAGCAATCGTCAGGGAATTGTAATTGATGGTGAAGGTTCAAAGGTTATTTGCAAAGACTAATTTAAAATTCCAGTTTGCTGCACTCGTTCCTAGCAGGGTTTGGGGCAGGCACGCCCCAACAAGAAGCCGTCCCAAAGGGGCAAGAATGGGGACTGCGGACGATTTCTTGGACCGTTACGCGGCCCTTCCCAGCGCGGAGCGGAACTCGGCCGGCGTGCGGCCGCCGAGCGCATCGCTGCGCCTCTCCGTATTGTATCGGCCGATCCAGCCCCCGAGCTCCTCGATGAAGCGGGCGGGGGTCCAGCCCGACCAGTCCCTGCCGTGTCAGAACTCCTTCTTGAGCAGGCCGAAGAAGCCCTCCATCGCCGCGTTATCCGGGCTGCCGCCCTTGGCGGACTGGACTGGCTACACTGATGTGGACAGTTCCGGGAGGGGCGCAAGAGACGGGAGGGCCGTGTACGCGTTCCTGCGCGAGGGCCGCGGGGAGGGGCTGCCTGGGTACGGCGCCTGTCAACTCGGTCTACGTCTTTGATGACCGGGTCGTACTCGATATCAAATTCACGGATGATGCCAAAACGGTCACCCGAGAGGAAATGTTGGGTTCGAGTGCTGTGGACAATGTTCCAACATGCTGGGGTCGAACTCGCTTGCCGGGATCACACGGTAGCCGTGGCGCAGGAGCAGGTCAACGAAGACACCGTTACCTGTTGTGAGCGTGCCGCTGAAGGATCCGTCGTAGATATGGCCCACGCCGCACGACGGACTGCGATCCTGCAAAATGCACGCAGCGATCTCGGACGGGCCGCCCGCCTGCTCGCACATGTCGAGCGCACGTTGAGCGCCCAGGCGAAACTCGCGATCGACCGAGGTACCCTCGCAGGTACGGACCTCGCCGTTCACAATCTCGGACGGCCTGCGCGGCGTGGGCAGGCCGCCAAAGACCTCAGGGCACACCAAGAGGACCTCAGTCCCTGTACGCTCGCAGGCCTCGACCAACTCGCGACGATAGTTGTCAAGCCCGTTATACTTGCAGCTCTCGCCCATCAAGCAGGCGCTCACCACGATCTTCATTTCCATCCCTCTCAAGCAAAACGCCCCATTTGAGAAAGCTGCTCAAATGGGGCGTCGGCGTTTACTGGCTCGACCGCGGCGTTACTGTTGCTTGGGCATCAGCGGATTCTCGCGCGTGAGGAGGTTCATGAACTCCTCACCCGTGATGGTCTCCTTCTTGTACAGATAACGAGCCAGCTCATGGAGCTTGAACTTGTTTTCCTTGAGGATCTGCAGGGCGCGATCGTGCGCGTCCTCGATCAGCTTAGCGACAATCGCGTCCACACGCTCGGCCGTACCAGGGGCGCAGGTGAGCGACGTGTCCTGATTGAGATACGCGTTCTGCACGGTACCGAGCGCCATCATGCCAAACTCGTCGGACATACCAAAGCGCGTCACCATGTTACGGGCAAGCTTGGTGGCCTGTTCGATATCGTTGGCGGCACCGGTCGTCATCTCGCCAAAGATGAGTTCCTCGGCCGCACGGCCGCCGCAGTAGACGGCGAGCTTGTCCAAGACCTCCTGGCGTGTCGTCAGGAAGCGCTCGTCCTCCTCGACCTGCATGGTATAGCCAAGAGCACCGCTCGTGCGCGGCACGATGGTGATCTTGGTAACCGGCGCGGAACCCTTTTGGCGGGCAGCGACGATAGCATGGCCGATCTCGTGGTAGGAAACGACCTGCTTCTCGTGGTCGGAAAGCACCGTGGACTTACGCTGTTGGCCGGCAATGACGACCTCCACCGACTCCTCGAAGTCGTCCTGGGTTGCACGCTTGCGACCCTCGCGAACGGCGCGCAGGGCGCCCTCGTTGATGATATTGGCCAGGTCGGCGCCCGAGGCACCGGGCGTGGCGCGGGCAATCGCGGTCAGGTCGAGCGGCGGCTCGGTCTTCACGCTCTTGGCATGCAGCTCGAGGATGTTTTTGCGGCCGGTCAGATCGGGCAGCTCAACGGGGATGCGGCGGTCAAAACGACCGGGGCGCAGCAGGGCCGGATCGAGGCTGTCGGGACGGTTGGTGGCAGCGAGGACAACGATACCCTTGTGGTTATCGAAGCCATCCATCTCGGTCAGCAACTGATTGAGCGTCTGCTCGCGCTCGTCGTTGCCGCTAAAGCCGCCGCCATCGCGCTTTTTGCCGATGGTATCGATCTCGTCGATAAACACAATGCACGGGGCCTTTTCCTTGGCCTGCTTAAACAGGTCGCGCACCTTGGCGGCGCCACGGCCGACGAACATCTCGACGAACTCAGAACCCGAAATGCTAAAGAACGGAACACCAGCCTCGCCGGCAACAGCCTTGGCTAGCAGGGTCTTACCGGTACCCGGAGGGCCAACAAGGAGAGCACCGCGCGGCAGCTTGGCGCCAATCTCCTCGTAGCGTTGGGGCTTCTCCAGAAAGTCGACGACCTCCTTGAGGGACTCCTTGGCCTCTTCCTGGCCAGCGACGTCCTTAAAGGTCACGCCCACGTCCTTGGAGGCGATCACGCGCGCGCCGGACTTACCCAGCCCGCCGCCGCCAAAACCGCCGCCGCCAAAGTTCATCGACGGGCCGTCATCGCCCATAGCCTTCTTCATGCGGCGGTTGAGCCACCAACCGATGAGGAAGAAAATCGCCATGGGAAGAATGAGTGTGAGCAGGTAGTAGGTCATCAAACCCGAGTTTTTATCGGGAACGACCGACTCCAGCGAAGCGCCAGACTCAAGCACGCGATCGGTAAAGCCCGCATCGTTCGGCACACCGGTCGTCTTATAGGCGATATTCTCGTCCTCGCCCTTCTTGGTGTAATAAATCGAGTAATCGTCCGTGTTGTACTCGACCTTGTCGACACTCTTCTTATCGAGTGCTTTGACAAACGTCGAGTAATCGGTCTTCGTAATCTGCTGCGTGTGACCGATGTTAGGGAACAGAACGGTCGAGAGCACGAGGTAGACGACGAAGGCGATGAGCACGTAGAGGATCATATTCCGTCTACGCTTGTTGTCATCCATCTCCATCTGCTTGAACTCCATCTACTGGGGTTGATAATGCTAACTAGAATACCCAACCCGGCCGGCGATAAACCGACGCCGGGCACGAAAGGACAGAGATGGCATCACTGTAAGTCGGCAAGGTTCAAATCTATACAGGCGACGGCAAGGGCAAGACGACGGCTGCGCTGGGGCTCGCGCTGCGCGCGACGGGCTACGGACTCGACGTTCTTAGGCTGCAGTTTGCCAAGAAACTTCACTGCGCCGAGCATGATGCGGCGCCCCGTTTGGGTCTGCGCATCGTACAAGCCGACCGCGACACGCCCGAGGCCTGCGCGGCACAGATTCTGGAGCTAGCACGCGAGCAGATCTCGCAGGTCGATGTGCTCATCCTGGACGAACTCGGCGAAGCGATGCGCCGCGGCTTTGTAACGCGCAAGGATGTGGAGGGGCTGATCGCGCAGAAGCCCGCCACCACGGAGCTCGTGCTAACCGGCCGCGGCCTGCTGCCCCTCGCGAACCTCGCCGACCTTGTCACCGAAATGCGCCCCATCAAACACTACTTCGACGAAGGACTCCTAGCCCGCCAAGGCATCGAATACTAGCCATTGGGGACGTCCCGAATGGCTAGGCGGTGGCGCGGCCGAGCCAGTTGCCGCTGTGGTGGTAGATGGTGAACATCGTGGCCGTAATGAGCCACGTTACGGGGTAGACCAGCAGTAGATGCTCGAGCGACGGATCGAAGGGCATGATCGCAAACACCCAGATCACCCTGAGCACGACGGTGCCAAAAATCGTGAGCAGCATGGGCTGCAAGCTCACGCCGGCACCGCGAATGGAGCCCGACGCGTTTTCGATAATCGAGAAAATCGCGTAGAACGGCGCAATAAAGTGAAGAATCGTCGTGGTGTACGCCGAAATCGAAGCATCGTCGACAAACAGACGCGACAACGGACCCGAGAACACCAGCAACACGGCAGACAGGCCACCAATGAGCATAAACGACAGCACGAGCGACGTATGGTAGCCCTTGCGCATGCGCTCGTAATTGCGCGCGCCAAAGTTCTGCGCCGAGAACGTAGTGATCGATACGCCGAGCGCCTCGGTCACCATCCAGATAATGCCATCCAGGCGCCCAGATAGACCCCAAGCAGTCGTGACATCGGCGCCAAACGAATTAACCGACACCTGGATCAGCACGTTCGAGATCGAATAGGCAGCCGATTGAAAACCGAGTGGCAGACCACACGAGATCATACTCTTGCAAATACCGCGATCGATACCGAGCTTAGACAGCGAAAGACGCCATGCACCCGGAGCGCGCATCATGCGCAACACGATCATCGTTGCATTGGAGCAAATGGTCAGCGCCACTGCGATGCCGCAGCCCAGCGCCTCCATATGCAACACAGCGACAAAGATGATATCCAGCACCACGTTAACAAGGCAGCCAGAGGCAATGATCACGGCGGGCCCGCGCGTGTCGCCCACGGCACGCAGCAGTGCGGTTCCCATATTCAGCAGCAGCGCCGCAACCATCGCGGCAAAATAACAGCGAGCATAGGCCACACCCTCGGCCAATAGTTCATGCGGCGTGTTCATAAGCACCAGCATGGGCTCAACGAACACTATGCCAAGAATCGAGAAAGCGATACCGCCCACCAGCGCGAGCGTCATGGCTGTATGGACCGAACGACTCAGTCGCTCATCATCGTGCTGGCCAAAATACTGACCGGTAATGACCGCGCAGCCGGCGCCAACACCAACGCAAAAGCCAATGCAGAGCTCGGTGAGGACCATCGTGGCCTGAATGCCGCCCAGCGCGAGCTTGCCGCCAAACTGGCCAACGATATACGTACCGATAAGCGTGTAGGCCTGCTGAAAAAACGAACTAAAAAAGATGGGAACGCACAGCGACAGCAGCTGTTGCCAAATGACACCCTGCGTTACATCGATAGCCGTAGATTTCTTAGCCACACGCCCTCCCCGCCAGCATACGTCAAACAACATAACGGCAATTTAAGACCAAAGCCAATACTAGCTTAGCACCGACTGGCGGCGACCGAAACACCCCGAATTAGAGCGCGGTGCGGAAAACTGCCTAGTGATACAAACCCGGCTGGTAGTGATACTCATTGCTCACGTGCGGGCACAGCTGCCAAAAGGCGACGGCGCTCGCCGCGGCCACGTTAAGCGAATCGACCCCGTGCGCCATCGGAATGCGCACCGCGTGGTCACAGCCGGCAATGGTCTTGGCGCCCAAGCCGGCACCCTCGGTACCCATAAAGATTGCCAAGCGGTCAATCTCCTGCAGCACGGGATCGTCCAGCGATACGGAATCGTCCGTCAACGCCATAGCGGCACACGAAAAACCGGCATCGTGCAACGCGCTCAGGCCATCATGCGACCACACACGAGCCTCGCTGCCAATGCGCGTCCACGGCACCTGAAACACGGTGCCCATGCTCACGCGGGCCGAGCGACGGTACAGCGGGTCGCAGCACGTCGGGCTGACCAAAATACCGTCAACGTTCAATGCGGCAGCCGAGCGGAAAATCGCGCCAACATTGGTGTGATCGACAATACCCTCAAGCACGCACACGCGCACCGGACGATCCCCCGCCGCCTCGACGACGCCGCCCAAGAACTCATCAACCGGAATCTGACGCGGGCGACGGAACGCCGCCAGCGCGCCGCGCGTCACGTTAAAGCCCGTCAACTGCTCCATGAGCTCCATGGAGGCCACGAACACGGGAACCGGACCCGCTCCCTCGCGCACGACAAGCTGGTCAAACAGCGGCATCATCTGGTCGAGCCAGCGCTCGCCCAAAAGAAAGCTCACCGGCTCATATCCGGCGCGAACCGCACGCTCGATGACCTTGGCACTCTCAGCGATAAAAATGCCCTTCTGCGGCTCCAGCACGCAGCGAAGCTCACGCTCGGTCAGTCGCACATAGGCATCGAGCCGCTCGTCCTCGAGCGAATCAATTCGCAGAACCTCAACGGCATCAGTCATAGCAGCCAGCCCGCACCCTTCTTTACAGCACATCTATACCAAACGAGGCGACGCTAAGCGCCGCCCCATGCATTCAATCAACCCGATGATACCGTTCACGCCAGACGATTTACGCCTCAACGCGATGATACGTCACGAACTCATAATCGACGCCCTCGTCACCCTCACCGGCGGCAATCGTCGCGACCCCGCTACGCTGCGCAATCTCCCACGCGGGATCGGCGTCCAAGTCGGGAAAGTACGTGTCCACGACATGCACGCAGTGGTTATGAGTGACCTCGGCCTCCACGCAGTACGGCAAAAACTGCCGATAGACATCGCCGCCACCGATCACCCAGGCAACGGGCTCATCGGCAACCGCAGCGAGCGCTTCGTCAACGCTATGCACCACGTCGACGCCCTCGCGGGTAAAGCCTATATCGCGCGTAAGCACGATATTGCGGCGGTTCTTGAGAGGACGCCCGCCGGGAAAACTCAGCAGCGTCTTGCGTCCCATGATAACCGGGCAGCCCTTGGTGCAGGCCACAAAATGGCGCATATCGGCGCGATTGGACACCACCATATCGCCCTCGCAGCCAATACCCCAGTCGTCACACACGGCGACGATGGCAGAAAGCTTACACGTCATGCGCGTCACCTACACCGCAATGGGGATGTTCTTGACCTGAGGGCCGTGCTCATAGCCCTCGACGATCAGGTCATCGGTCGTAAACGCATAGAAGTCATGCACATCGGGGTTGAGCGTTACCTTGGGTGCCGCAAACTGCGGACGCTCGATAAGCTCGCGGACGATATCGACATGACGATCATAGATATGGGCGTCGGCGATCACGTGCAGCAGCTCACCGGGAATCATATCGACCGACTGCGCGACCATCATCAGCAAAATGGCGTACTGGCACACGTTCCAGTTGTTCGCGGCCAAAATGTCCTGGCTGCGCTGGTTGAGAATCATGTTGAGCGTCGGCTTGTCGTCCTGAGGACGCTGCGTCACGTTATAGGTCACGCTGTAGGCGCATGGATAAAGGTGCATCTCGGACAGATCGCTAAACACGTACGTATTGGTCATAATGCGGCGACTATACGGCGTGTGCTTAAGGTCGTACAGTACACGGTCCATCTGGTCGAAGTCGCCCTCGGCGTAATGGCTCTTCTGACCAATCTGATAGCCGTAGGCTTTACCGATGGAACCGGTCTCATCGGCCCACTCATCCCAGATATGGCTGTTGAGGTCATGCACGTTATTGGACTTCTTTTGATAGATCCACAGAATCTCGTCCATGGCAGACTTAAGCGCCGTACGGCGCAGGGTGAGCGCGGGGAACTCCCCGCGCAGATCATAGCGCGCCGTGACACCAAAGTTTTTAATGGTATAGGCAGGGGTGCCGTCCTCCCACACCGGACGGACCTTTTGGCCCTCGGTGGTGGTGCCATGATCCAAGATATCGCGGCACATGGTTACAAACTGCTGATCAGCTTTGCTCATTGACCCTCCTGTCAGTCGCCTACAAGCGAGATTCATTGTAGCCCAGGCGCACGCGGCCCCACAGCCCAAACATAAGCCCTCATTTTCTGACATATGCCAGAAATTCCTTGCGCAAATCCGCACGTTCGCTATTCTATTGTTGACATATGTCAGATTTGGAGTGTGCATGGCAGGAAGACGCGAAAAACTGCGCCGCGTCGGGATCATCCCCGAATACCGCGGCTTTACCCCCGATGGCCTGGCCAGCGGTGATGCCATCGACATGACCATCGACGAGCTTGAGGTGCTGCGCCTGTGCGACCTGGAGGGTCTCAACCAAGAGGCGGTCGCCCAGCAGATGGGCATCGCCCGCGCAACGGTGGCGGCCATTTGCAGCCGCGCGCATCGCAAGGTGGCCGATGCGCTGGTCAACGGACGGGCGCTCGTTATCGAGGGCGGCAATATCGCATACTCCCCCATCACCACGACAACGGCCGCATGGCCAGCAAAGGAGGTCGACACCATGAGGGTGGCAACGACGTACGACAACGGCAACATCTTTATGCACTTTGGCCGCAGCGAGCAGTTCAAAATCTACGACATCCAGGATGGCAAGGTGCTCAACGAGCAGGTCGTAGGCACCGGCGGCACCGGCCACGGCGCCTTGGCGGGCCTGCTTGCCAACGGTGGCGTTGACACGCTCATTTGCGGCGGTATCGGCGGCGGCGCTATCAACGCGCTTGCCCAAGCCGGCATCACGGTCTATGCGGGCGCCCAGGGCAGCTGCGATGCCTGCGTCGAGGCCCTCGTTGCCGGCACGCTCGCACAGAACGGCGAGGCCACCTGCGACTGCCATGGACATGATCACGAGCACATCCACGAGCATGGCGAGTCCTGCGGCTGCCACGGTCACCACGACCATGACGGGCACGAAGGCTGCGGCTGCCACTAGCGGCAAGCACCTCGTCGAGAACGCGCTTCCACGCGTGCGACAACCAGCGAACAAACGGCGAAGGCCGCCTGGAAACCATCCAGGCGGCCTTCGCCATACACGACTCAACTAGTCGTTACTTCTTGTTGCGCATCTGCGCTTCCATCTGGCGCAGCAGGTCCATATCGGACTTGGGGCCGCCCGTTCCCAGGCCGCCCATGCCGCCCAGCCCCATGGCATCCAGACCGGGAATATTGGGCATGCGCATCTTTTTGCCCTTCTTACCCTTCTTGCCCTTCTTGCCGCCGGCCTGCGCCTGATTGGCCATCGTGCGCATGCGGCCCATCATCTTGTTCATCTCGCCCCACTGCTTCATAAGGCTATTGACCTCGGTGGGGGTCACGCCGGCGCCCTTGGCAATGCGGGCACGGCGCTGACCGTTGATGATGGAGGGGCGAAGGCGCTCCTCCTTGGTCATCGACATGATGATGGCCTCGTTCTTGTCGAAGATGCCCTCGTCCAGGTTGCCGCCCATCTGATTGAGCGCACGCTGGCCGCCGGGGAGCATGCCCAGGATGCCCTTCATGCCGCCCATCTTCTTGACGGCCTTCATCTGGTCGAGCATGTCATTCATGGTGAAGCCCTCGCGCAGCATGCGCTCGGCAGCCTCGAGCTGCTCGGCGTCGGCCGCCTCCTGGGCCTTCTCAATAATGCCGACAACGTCGCCCATACCCAGAATGCGCTTGGCCATACGATCGGGATAGAACGGCTCCAGCGAATCGGGCTTCTCGCCCATGCTCACGAACTTGATGGGCTTGCCGGTCACCTGGCGCACGGAAAGCGCGCCACCGCCACGGGCATCGCCGTCGAGCTTGGAGATGATCACTCCGTCAAAGTCGGTGCGCTCGGCAAAGGTCGAGACGACGTTGACGATATCCTGGCCGGTCATGGCATCGACGACCATCAGCACCTGATCGGGCTTAACGGCCTTCTTGATGTCCACGGCCTCCTGCATCATCTGCTCATCGATCTGAAGACGTCCGGCGGTATCGACGATGACCACGTCGCGCAGGTGGTCGACGGCCTCCTGGATGGCGCCCTTGGCGATATCGACCGGGTGCGCACCGTCGCCGCGGAAGACCGGTACGCCGATCTCGCCACCGAGCGTGGCCAGCTGGTCGGCAGCAGCGGGACGGTAGACGTCGCACGCGGCGAGCAACGGCGAGCGACCCTGCTTCTTGAGCAGGTAGGCCAGCTTTACGGCAGCCGTGGTCTTACCGGAGCCCTGCAGGCCCACGAGCATGATGACATTGGGAATACGGTTGCTAAAGACGAGCTTGCTCTCGGTGGAGCCGAGCATCTCGGTAAGCTCGTCGAGCACGATCTTGACGACGTTTTGCGCCGGAGAGAGCGACTCCATGACCTCTGCGGTCATGCAGCGCTCCTTAGTCTTGGCGACGAACTCCTTGACAACCTTAAAGTTAACGTCGGCCTCGAGCAGCGCCATGCGAATATCGCGCATGGCCGAAGTAATATCGGCCTCGGTCAGCTTGCCCTTGCCGCGCAGGCGGTCAAATGTGTCGTTGAGGCGATCGCTCAGGGAATCAAACACTAGTCACTCCTTAATTGGACTCGCCCACCAGGGCGCGGCAGAAATCTTTGGCATTGAACTCCTGCAGGTCATCGACCTGCTCGCCCACGCCGATGCGCAGGATCGGGAGCTTGAGCTTCTCGGCCACGGCCATGGCGATGCCGCCCTTAGCCGTGCCGTCGAGCTTAGTCATGATAATACCGTCCAGGCCCAGCGCCTCGTTAAACTCGAGCGCCTGGTTCAGACCGTTTTGGCCCGTCGCGGCGTCGATCACAAGCACGACCGAAACCGGCATGGGACCGGCGGCCATATTGGCGGCGCGCTTACGGGTCACATTGACCACCTTGGCAAGCTCGCGCATGAGCTCAGGGCTCGTGTGTAGACGGCCGGCGGTATCGATAAGCACCAGGTCGCTGCCGCGCTTGTCGGCCTCGTCGAGCACGTCGTAGCAAACACTTGCCGGGTCGGAGCCGCGGTCGCGCTTGATGACGGGGACGCCAGCGCGCTGGCCCCACACATCAAGCTGCTCGATGGCGGCGGCGCGGAAGGTGTCGGCCGAACCGATCACCACGTTCTTGCCGCGGGCAGCCATGGCGCTCGCGATCTTGCCGACCGTAGTGGTCTTGCCGGCACCGTTAATGCCCACAAACAGCACGCAGCTCGGCGTATCGGAGAACGGATCTCGCTCGATGGGCACAAAGTGCTGCTCAAGCTGCTCGGCCAGGGCGCGGCGAAGCTGCGGAGCGGTCTTGAGGTTCTTCTTGGCCGCGGCATCGCGCAGGTCATCGGAGACCTTGATAGCGACCTCGGCGCCCATGTCACCCATTACGAGGGTGTCCTCCAGGTCCTCCCAAAAATCCTCGTCGACCTCACCGCCAAAGTAGAAGACCTCGTTGAGGGCCTCGCGGCTGCGCTCAAGTCCGCGCGAGAGAGCATCGAAGAATCCCATTATGCATTCACGACCTTTCCGGTTTCGCGATCGAGTTTTTGCGAGACGACGCGACTGACGCCGTCGGCTTGCATCGAGACGCCATAGAGGACGTCAGCGTCCTCCATAGTACGGCGCTGATGCGAGATAACCAAGAGCTGCGTATCGGAACGCAGCACATCGAGGGCACCGATGAGCTTGGACAGGTTAGCGTCATCAAGCGCCGCCTCGACCTCGTCCAGC
>JBKWEB010000040.1:0-11672 GCA_046976245.1 Collinsella sp.
CCTGTGGGGCATCGACACCGAGCAGCCTGACGCGCAGGGCGGCACCGACCGTGTCATCTACGCCCCGCAGCTCGAAAACGGCGGCGGTGCGGGCGGCTTCTCCGCCGGCACTAAATGCGCCTACGACCTGGGCGCTCAATGGTTCTGGGTGATGGACGACGACGTGCTCGTCATCCCCGAAGGCATCGAGCGTCTTGCCAAGTGGACCGACCGCTACGACGTCATCCAGGGTTCGCGCCTGGACTTTGACGGCGGCGCTTTCTTTTGGCAATACCAACTCATCCTTTCGCTCGGCATTCCCAACCCTGTCGCCAAGTGGGACCTGGGACCCGAGGGCTACCGCGCCATGAACCAGCTATGCTTTGAGGGCGGCATGTTCTCGCGCCGCGTGGTCGACAAGATCGGCCTGCCCGATGCGCGATTCTTCATCTACGGCGACGATGCCTGCTATGGTTACGTGGCCAGCCAGCACTTCCCCGCCGCCGTTGTGGCCGACGTGGTGCTCAAGCGCGCCCGCGCCGTCTCTAACTGGGATATCGCCGGCAAGCGCCAGCTTAACTCTACGAGCGACACCAACCGCTACTACATCATGCGCAACCGAGGCTTCCTCGCTCGCTATATGCAGATCTACGGTGACTACCACCCCATGCTGTTCCGCCTGGGCAATGCCGCGACCTTCTGCAAGGAATTCATTCGCCTGGCTGCGGTCGATAAGTGCTATAAGACCGGTATTCCGGCGCTGCGCCGTGGCATGAAAGACGCCCGCAAGATCATCAAGGATCCCAACTGGAAGCCCATGCCGCCCATGAAGGACACCGAGTAACGGAAGCCGGAAACACCTCAGCGCTTAAAGCCGCTGGTACACCGTAGCCACATGCTGTCCATCAAACCCAAACCCCCAGCGCATGCGGCCAACGCCGGGTCGCGGCACACGGATTTCGTCGATGCCGTCGCGCTCTATGTCGAGCAGCGCCTGCACGGCCAGCAATTCTAGGCCCAGCGCATCCACACCGGGGTCATACATCATGTTGATCGTTATCAGCGGGCGCTCGTCCAGCATGCCAATCGTATCTGCTACGTCGAACACAGCACCCGTAGGGAAAACCTGGATGTCCCAGCGACCCGCACCACACTTTCGCCTCGAGGCAGGATTGGCATAGCCCGGCAAGCCAAAGCAGAGCCCCTGCAAGAGCAGATGATATGGTAGCGGCTTATCTGGGTCGGTCTCACCGATTCCCGCATCCCCCAGGATGCGGCTTAGCGCCCGCCTCACCGTATCCTCGTTCCCACGGCACAGCCCGTCGCGAAACGCATCGACGTCTCGAATGTCTTCGGCAGCGCACTCAAACCACTCAACAATCACTAGACGCAAGGCCTGGCGAAGCTCGTTATTGGGCAACCGCAAGGCACGGAGGCGATTGCCATGTTCTGGCTCCTCAGTCATATCTGTCGTCAGGAAGCCTGACAGATACAGCGCCGTCCACAGGCCATCATCAGGCGAGACATCTGGCTCTGCAGTGCCCAAACAAAGCGAAACCTCAGCGCACCCATGGGCCTCGAGCAAATCGAACAAGACCGAAAGGCGGTCGAGATTCCACCCGGCAACTACCCTACTCAAGCAGTCCGCATACCCATACAGATCGGCGCGCACAGGCACCGTGCAGCCTCGGTCCAGAAAACCGATCACACGCGCTGGACTCGAGCAATAAGCCCTACCAAACCGATATCCCTCGAGCCATTCACGCGCATCATCAAGGTATTCCTCGCGCCCAGCATGATTCAGCAGAGCCTCGACCTCGGCATCCGAAAAGCCGAACCAACGGTCACACCAGGTCGAAAGCGGCGTCGTCAGACAATACGAGCAGCCATGCAAAGAAAGCGCCGCTTCAGCAGGGCCGGGACACTTCCCCATCAGGCACGCAAAGCGTAGCGAACGACCCGCGGCAGCAATGGCGTCAAACAGCACACGGTCAAGTAGTTCTGCCGGATCGGCGTCGGAAGCGTCCCTCGCGCTCGCACGGCGAGACCACGCCGCATCGTACCCATCAACGAGCAATACAACCTGCTCATCGCAGGCAATCTCCAGCAGCTCTATGAGCACACCGAGCACCGAGTCAACCTCGTCCGCGCTCGCCACGCCACGCGCGACGCGTTCGATGTGACGCACCTTATCTCGAGCTAAATCCGGAGCCTCCAAGAGCGCCAACAGGCGGGCGCACTCGCCCGAAAGAGCATCGCGCACGACGCCGGCAATAGCGGCGCCACACCTCGCAGCGCCAGAAAAGTCCAGCGATATCACCGGATAGCAAGCGTACTCATCCCGATAACGCCCGCCGTCCGCATCCCAAATCTGAGCATCGGCAAACGAGCTCCGACCGGCACGACCGACCGCGGGACGCTCCAGAAAAGCCCTGAGCATCGACAAGTTCATGCTCTTGCCAAAACCCTCGGGTCGACAGCACACCACAACGGACGCGTCGCAGTCCAACACATCGGCAATAAACATGGTCTTGTCAACCAGCATGCAGCAACCAAGGCCTCCGCATAGTCGTGCATGCCAATGGGCAAACCGCATCGTCGGCACAGCCGATCAAACGCACGCCAAAGCCGGCAGCACAACCATTATCTGCCTGTTCAGACACCAAAACGTTCCCCCAAATCGCAACACGGTGCCAATTGTAATGACCGCCTCGCGCGTACCGATGTCGCCGCGCAAACATATCGGGCAACGGTAGCAACAAGACGTGTGAGGGGGCACAACTAATCGTTGCACAACAAAACGGGGCCCGACGCATTCGCACCGGACCCCGTCCCGACTCTTTAGTTATCTGGCAACCGAGAGGCTACTCCTCCGAGCTGTCCTCCCCAGAAGCCTTCTTCTGCTGATCGAGCTTATGCTTACCACTTACGATAGACGTAGCACCCAGTGTGGCCAAGCTCGCGCTGGCAAGGCTCGCCATCACGATCAAGTCGCCCGTCTTGGGCATGTTGCCGCCAGATGACTTGGTTGTGGTGGTCGTGGTGGTCACCGTTTTGGAGTCATTTTGCTCCTGGACTTGGTTGTCAGCACCGCTCTTGTCGTCGTCTTCGGACTGTTTCTTTTCGCCCTCGGTTTTGATCTTGTCCTTCTTCTGAGTGGACTTGTCGTCCTTCTCCTCCGAGCTAGAACCCTTATCGGATACGGTCTTCTCGGAAGCCTCATCCTTGGAGTCGCCCTTTGCGGCCTCGGTCTTTTCCGTGGAAACCTGATCAGAGTTGTCCTTGTTCTGAGTCGAGCCATTATTGACGCCAGCCATCAGCGAAGAGCCCAGCGTAGAACCAAGCTGCACGGAGAAAGAGGGCTTCTTATCCGGCGAAGCAACGGGAGCGTCCGGCGCCTTATTCGAGTCGTCCTTGGAAGCATCGGAATCAGGGGTTGCGTCAGAGCCAGAGCCGTTGTTAGAGCCAGTGTCAATGGACGAATCACTCGAGCCGGTAGATGAGTTAGAGGTGTCAGCGTCGGTCGAACCAGAAGCGTCGCTGCCCGTATTGCCGGCAGAGCTTGAAGACGAATCGCCCGCAGCAGAGCCGTTCGAATCGGAGCCGTTCGAGGTAGAGCCGTCGTTGGTAGTGCCACCAGCAGAGCCATTACCGTCAGCATCGGTCGAGGGCGCATCCATCCTATCATCGTTGGCATCGTCACTCGAGTCGTCATTCGAATCAGGTGTCGGCGAGGGCGCCGGCGTAGGCTCGGGCTGCACGGGCGTCGCAGCGGCAGCCTCATCCTCGGCGATAAAAACCAAGCAGTCCTTCAGCTCATTCTTATAACGATTCTTCCAGCCCTCATGATACTGGGGCTGACTCGAAAACTTAGTGGCGACATTGTTGACCACACTATTGGAGAGCGCCGTCACAAACTCGCGGTCGGACATATCGTTGGAAAGATTCGCCCAGCGGAAAAAGTCCCTGCAGCCACCAGTGCCGCACATGTTGGTAATGCTCCACACCATGCCCTTGACGCAATCGGCGCGGCCCGAAATATCAATACCCAGGCCGCTCTTGAGCCACGCCTCGGTCACCGCATAGTACGAGTTGTACGCATAGGCATCTTGAAGTGCTGAGAACTCAACAGGATCGGTGTTGTAAGCACCCTGGAAAGCCTCCTGCGCGATACGGCCCAGCTCGGTGAGCTGACCGTTCTCGGACATGGGATTGTTCGCGTTGGAAATCTCGCTGCCGCGATCAATCGCATCCTTGAGCATGCTGTATTTTTCGGGGCTGTAGTTGTAGACCTGCTTCATAAACGGAATGAGCGACCAACGGCGGTCGAACTGGTAATAGCCCAGCGCGTTGTAGCCGTCACCATACGAAAAGCCCTGGTTATAGTTGCCATGGCTCTCATATTTGGTGAAGTACTTCATCTCGGGAGTCACGTTGACAAACGAAACGCCCTGGACCGACCTCAGCACGCCCGAGAAGGACTGTTGGGTGTAAAGGCCCTTATCGATATCGGTGGCATCCGAGGCAACGCCCGGCGTGGGCTCCTCGGCAGCGGCGGGTGCCGGCGCGGAAACGGCGCCAAACGAAAGCGCCAGCGTCAGGCCCGCGACAATAGCAGAATGCTTGGGCTGCATAAGATCCTCCCTGCATTGGTGTAGTTAAAGTTCAGTTTGCAAAGATAAAAATAAGTATTGCAGCTCGCCCGTTGTTACACAACAACCCCTCGGTAAACGGCAACAACCCTCCGCGAAATCTTAAGGAATTGCGCTCAACCTACAGCTTAATGTCAAAGTTGATTTCGGGGACGGCGGCCAGGTCGGCCAACGTCACGCCGTCGACGTACTTTTCGATCACGTCATCCAGACCGCGCCAGAACTTGACGGTCGAGCACAAATCGCTACGGGTGCAGCTGTTGTCGATGCCATCGCACGCCACCGGAGCCGTGCTGCCCTCGACGGCACGCAGGATGTCGCCGGCACGCACCTCGGCCGGGTCCTTGGCCATCATGTAGCCGCCGCCCTTGCCGCGCACGCTCTTAAGCAGGCCCGCCTTCATAAGCGGACGAACCAGCTGCTCCAGATACTTTTGCGAGATATGCTCGCGGTCGGCAACCTCGCGCAAGGCAATCTTGCCCTCGGCGTCGCCCAGCGCCGCGATATAGATCATTAACCGGAGGGCATAGCGGCCCTTGGAAGAAATGAGCATACCTACCCTCCCATCGCATCTGGGACAACATAACCAGGTTTGTTTGTCCCAAATTTAAAGTAAGTGGGACAAACACAACAGGTTATTTTGTCCCAGAATTTGAAAAGTCGAGTGGATTAGTCGGGTTTTCCCTTGACTAACGCCGAACCCATAGTAACTTTATTCCGAGAAGATTCCTAGGGTTTAGTACACCTATGAGTACACCATATACAGAGAGGGACAGCATGAGCGCAAATCCGCTGCTTTCCATCGAAGGTCTGACCGCCTCCGTGGACGAGAAGACCATCCTCCACAACGTCAACCTCAACGTCGCCGCCGGCGAGACCCACGTGCTGATGGGCCCCAACGGCGCCGGCAAGTCCACCCTCGGCCACCTGGTCATGGGCGACCCCGTCTACACGGTCAACGACGGCCGTATCGTCTTTGACGGCCAGGACATCACCGAGCTCACCACCGACAAGCGCTCGCGCGCCGGCCTGTTCCTGAGCTTCCAGGCCCCGGTCGAGATCCCGGGCGTGCCGCTGTCGAGCTTTTTGCGCGCCAGCATCGCCGGCCGTCCCGGCCTGGAGATGAAGGGCAAGGAGTTCCGCCGTCGCGTCAAGGAGCTCGCGGCCGAGCTCAACATGGATACCGCCTACCTCAACCGTGAGCTGGGCGTGGGCTTCTCGGGCGGCGAGAAGAAGAAGGTCGAGATGCTCCAGCTTTTGCTGCTGCAGCCCAAGCTCGCCATCCTGGACGAAACCGACTCAGGCCTGGACGTCGACGCCCTGTCAACCGTCAGCCACGGCATGGACGCCTACCGCAAGAGTTGCGACGGCTCCATGCTCATCATCACGCACAACACGCGCATCCTGGAGCACCTGGATGTCGACCGCGTCCACGTTATGGTCAAGGGCCACATCGTGCGCGAGGACGACGCCTCGCTCATCCCCTGGATCGACAAGAACGGCTTTGAGACCTTCGAGCGCGAGGCCGCCGAGCAGCGCACCCAGGCCGAGGCCGCCGCTGCCGAGCAGCAGGCGTAAAGGGGCGACGCAATGACCAAGAACCGCACCGAGGTCGTGGACATCGACCGCAGCCTCTACGACTTCACCTATGGCGAGGAGGGATTTGAGCGCCTCGACGCCGGCATCACGCCCGACATCGTGCGCGAGATCAGCGCCAAAAAGGACGAGCCGCAGTGGATGCTCGACCTGCGCCTCAAGTCCCTCGAGATCTTCAACCGCTTCCCGGATCCGACGTGGGGCCCCTCCATCGAGGGCCTGGACATGGACAACATCGTCACCTACGTCAAGCCCAACACCGACCAAAAGCACGACTGGGAGTCGGTGCCCGACGACATCAAGAACACCTTTGAGCGCCTAGGTATCCCCGAGGCCGAGCGCAGCTACCTGGCGGGCGTCGGCGCGCAGTACGACTCCGAGCTCGTCTACCACAACATGCAGGACACCGCGTCCAAGATGGGCATCGTCTACTCCGGCATCGAGGAGGCCCTGCACGACCCGCAGTGGGAGCCGCTCATCCACGAGAAGTTCATGACGCTCATCCCGCCCACCGACCACAAGTTTGCGGCCCTGCACGGTGCTGTGTGGTCGGGTGGCTCGTTTGTCTACGTGCCCAAGGGCACCAAGCTCGACTTCCCGCTGCAGAGCTACTTCCGCCTCAACGCCAAGGGTGCCGGCCAGTTTGAACACACGCTCATCATCGTCGAGGACGATGCCGACCTGCACTTTATCGAGGGTTGTTCCGCGCCCAAGTACAACGTGGCCAACCTCCACGCCGGCGCCGTCGAGCTCTTTGTGGGCAAGCGTGCGCACCTGCGCTACTCGACCATCGAGAACTGGTCCAAGAACATGTACAACCTCAACACCAAGCGTGCGCGCGTGGACGAGGACGGAGACATCGAATGGATCAGCGGCTCCTTCGGCAGCCACGTGGGCTACCTCTACCCCATGAGCGTGCTCAACGGCCGCCGCGCCCGCTCGAGCTTTACCGGCATCACCTTTGCCGGCGCCGGCCAGAACCTCGATACCGGCTGCAAGGTCGTGCTCAACGCGCCCGACACCTCGGCAACCGTCGAGACCAAGGGCATCTCCAAGGGCGGCGGCATCCAGACCTTCCGCAGCTCCATCGTGGCCACGCCCAAGGCCGAGGGTTCCAAGGCAACCGTGAGCTGCCAGTCGCTCATGCTCGACGACCAGAGCCGCTCCGACACTATTCCGGCCATGGACATCCGCGCCAAGAACGTCGATATCGGCCACGAGGCCACCATCGGACGCATCGGGGACGACAAGGTGTTCTACCTGATGAGCCGCGGTATCTCGGAGGAAGAGGCCCGTACTATGATCGTCAACGGCTTTGCCAACCCGGTCTCCAAGGAGCTGCCGCTGGAGTACGCCGTCGAGATGAACAACCTGATCAAGCTCGAGATGGAAGGAGCGATCGGATAATGAAACAGACCACCAACACCGCTGCTACCATCCTTGAGCAGGTTAATGCGATGCCGGCTGCCACTTGGGGTTGGCTCAAGATGAACCAGACCAAGCTCGAGCTCTCTGACGAGCTTGCCGCCGCTCCCACCGAGGCCGTTGAGGTCGAGGGCTTGGACGAGCAGTTTACCGGCGTGGCAGACGCGTTTGAAGCCGCCATGGACGCTATGGCCGAGCGTTTCCCCGAGCGCCGCGCCTCCGCCCCCGGCGATGCCGCCGACCGCGCCCGTATCACGCCCGAGACCGAGCTCGACGTGCCTGCGACCTCCGTCTACCAGGCCGGCGCCATCAAGCTCGAGGAGGAGCTCTCCCCTGCCGAGGCCTTCGAGACTGGCATGGGCGAGGCTGCCTACACCTACCTGGCCGACCACGCTACCAAGCGCATCGTCATCGATGTGCCCGCATACAAGCACGCCACGGTTACCGTGCGCGTGAGCGCTGTCGATGCCGCCGCGGCCATCGCCGCCATCGACGTCGTCGCCCGTCCCCAGTCGACGCTCGATCTACATATTGCCCTAGACTCCCCCGTTACCGGCGAGGGTGTCGTGGGCTCCGTGCTACGCGTGTGCGCCCACGAGTACGCCACCGTCAACGTGACCTGCACGCAGACGCTCGACGATAGCTGGATCGCGCTCGACGACACCGGCCTGTTCCTGGACGAGGGCGCGCGCGTCAACGTGCAGCACACCGTCCTGGGTGCCGGTGCCAGCGCCACCGGCCTCGCCGGCGACCTGTTGGGCGATACCGCCAAGGTCACCATCGATACTGACTACCTGGGCGCCCGAGAGCAGGTGCGCGACTTTAACTACGAGCTGCGCCACCGCGGTCGCAAGACCGAGTGCGAGATCGACGCCAACGGCGTGCTGACCGGCACGTCCAAGAAGGTCTACCGCGGCACCATCGACCTCGTGCACGGCTGCAAGGGTGCAACCGGCACCGAGCGCGAGACGGTGCTTTTGGCCAACAAGGGGGTCGACAACAAGACCGTCCCCGTCATCCTGTGCGACGAGGACGACGTCGCCGGCAACCACGGAGCCACCATCGGCCACGTCCGCGACGAGCAGCTGTTCTACCTCGCCTGCCGCGGCCTTGACCAAAACGCCGCCGAGGACCTGTTCGTCCGTGCCAAGCTGGAGGACGCCGCGCTTTCCGCCACCGACGAGCGCACCCGCGCCGCCGTCGTCCGCCTGGGCAACAACCTGATCGACAACTTTGAAGAGGAGCTCGCATGATCGACACCGAGCACGTTAAATGCGATACCTGTACCGCACCGGAGCCTATGGAGCTCGACGCCAGCGACGAGGCCTCGCGCGGCTGGCCTACCGTCGACATCGAGACCAATCCCTACAAGGCACAGTTCCCGCTGTTCCAGCAACACCCCGAGATCGCCTTCCTCGATAGTGCCGCCACCGCGCAGCGCCCTGCCTGCGTGCTCGACGCCGAGCGCGACTTCTATCAGCGCATGAACGCCAACCCCCTGCGTGGCCTGTACTCGCTGTCCGTCGAGGCCACCGAGGCCATCGCGAAGGTCCGCCAGCAGATCGCCGACCTCATCGGCGCTCCCCAGGCCAACGAGGTCGTCTTCACTCGCAACACGAGCGAGTCGCTCAACCTGGTCGCCAAGAGCTTTGCACCCACGGTGCTCGAGCCCGGTGACGAGGTCGTCATCACCATCATGGAGCACCACTCCAACCTAATCCCTTGGCAGCAGGTCAGCCGCGAGACCGGCGCCAAGCTCGTCTACCTCTACCCCACCAAGACCGGCCAGCTCACGACCGAGGAGGTTCTTGCCAAGGTGGGTCCCAAGACCAAGATCCTGGCCGTGGGTCAGGTCTCCAACGTGCTGGGCGTCGAGAACCCGGTCAAGAACCTCGGCAAGCTCGTGCACAAGTACGGCGGCTACCTAGTCGTCGACGGTGCGCAGTCGCTGCCGCACATGCCGGTCGATGTGGCCGACCTGGGCGCCGACTTCTTTGCCTTTAGCGCGCACAAGGCCATGGGCCCCATGGGCATCGGCGTGCTGTGGGGCAAAATGGACCTGCTCAACGCCATGCCGCCCATGCTCACCGGCGGCGAGATGATCGACTCGGTCACCGAGCAGGACGCCGTCTGGGCGCCCGTCCCCGAGAAATTTGAGGCCGGCACGCAGGACGCCGCCGGCATCTTCGCCACGGGTGCGGCACTCGACTACCTGGCCAACACCGTGGGTTACGAGAACATCCAGACCCGCGAGCAGGCACTCGTCCACTATCTGATGGGCGAACTCATGCAGCTCGACTTTGTCCAGATCATCGGCTCCATCTATTGGGACAACCACCACGGCGTTGTGAGCTTTAACGTCAAGGGCATCCACCCGCACGACGTCGCGAGCATCATGGACATGGACGGCGTCTGCATCCGCGCCGGCCACCACTGCGCGCAGCCGCTGCTCACCTGGCTGGGCGTCGAGAACCTTGCCTGCTGCCGCGCCAGCGTGGCCTTCTACAACGACAAGGCCGACATCGACAAGTTCATCGCCGGCCTGCATCACGTTTGGAGCACGTTCAATGGGTAATCTGTACACCTCCACCACATTTATGGAGCACAACTCGCACCCCGACTATAAGTATGAGATGGATGCTCCCACGCACGAGCACGACGGCATCAACCCCAGCTGCGGCGACGAGCTCACCTTGCAGCTGCGCGTCGAGAACGGCGTGATCGAGGAGGCCTCCTTTACCGGCCACGGCTGCGCCATCAGTCAGGCCAGCGCCGACATCATGGCCGACCTCATCACCGGCGAGACCGTCGAGGAAGCTCGCCGCCTAGCAGAGCTCTTCCTTGCCATGATCCGCGGCGAGCAGCTCTCCGAGGAGGACCTGGAAGACCTGGACGAAGCCGCCCAGCTCCAGGACATCTCGCACATGCCCGCCCGCGTCAAATGCGCCGAGCTCGCCTGGCGCACCCTCGACGGCATGCTCACGGGACAAAATAATCAGTAGAACTTGTCCCAAATCTTAAGATTTTTGTTGGCCGAATCGCTTGACAAGAGTGGTTCGGCCATTTTCTATTCCGAGAGCTCAGCCTGTGCCTTCACCCGCGCATAAGCGCGCACGATACGAGATACGGTACTCTTGCTGATTCCCGTATACCGTTCGACCTCGCGCACCGTGTAGCCGCCATCGTGCAGAGCGAAAATGATTCTGTCTCGCCGCGAGGGCGCAACGGTCTTGAGTTCGTTGAGCGGAACCCCGAGGCTCTTCGCCATCTTGTCGGCAAAGGCGTGGCGTTCCCACTCCGTCTCTTTCATATCGCACAGCGCTGGCTCACTGCCGTCGGGCGTCGAAAGCGAATAGGCAATAAAGCCCTCGGCAGAGCCAAAAAGCTCAAGCACACAAGAAGGATCAGAAAATCCCCTCGCGGCATCGGCCACATCACCGTCGTAAGCGCGTAGATGTTCCGGAAAGCTGCTCCAGGGATAACGCTCGATTAGGCTAACGTCCACCTCCTGCGGATCGGCGTGTACAGAGCGAATAGCCTCCATCACCTGCCAGTCGGTATCGAGTGAGCGCCGGTCAAAACGGTTTTGGAACAGATGGCCTGTGCGCCCCGTGCGCTTATTGAACCGCCGCGCGTACGTCAAAAGCAGCCGGTGCATCGCCGCGCTCATCGTGTCCTCATAATCCGAGAGTACCAGATCCACGTGGTCGTTCATAAGGCACCACGCAACGACCGTCACGCCCTCCTCGCGGCAGCACTCGCGCATCAGCTCCAAAAACTCCAACCGGTCGTCATCGCCCTCAAAGATGAGCCGCTTGCCCGTACCGCGGGCACAGACATGGTAAAAGCCGGTAACCGTTCTCCAAACGCGCTGCATGGCGCTCCCTTCGCCGGGATCTGCTTGCCATCCAATACAGCACGATTGAAGCGTGCCATCAAAACATTCACGCAAAACAATACACTCGCGCGGCCAAAGGCAGTAATCAGGCGGCGAACGGCACCGTTGCAACAGGTCAACCC
>JBKWEB010000041.1:0-10563 GCA_046976245.1 Collinsella sp.
CCGCACATGTGCGGATGAATGTGGGAAGTGTTCGGATGAAGTTGATAATCAAGGGCCAAAAAATTGTCGGCAGGTTATGGAACACGCAGGTAAACTAGGTAGCTAATTCAAGTTAAGATGGACCAAAAGAGCTTCGCGATCGTTGGGAATGTTGTCTTCGATCACGGCGTCGAGGGCGGAGTTGAGAAGCTGCCCCAGTTCCGGCCCGGGCTTGACTCCAGCACGGATCAGGTCGCCGCCGTTGATGGCGAGCATCTTGAGCGTATAGGGCTCCCCCGCCCTCAGCAGCTCGTGCGCCATCGCGCGCATCTCCTCAATCGTCTCAACGTAATAGAAGCACGACGGGGCCTTGCCAAGTGTGTCGGCACGCTTAAGGTCCATGAGCTCGTCAATCAGGCGGGCCGTGTCGACGCCCTCACCCGAAAGCGCGCGCATCATATTGAGCAGACAGGAGCGCTCGGGGCGCAGCGGCTTGTCATGGTATTTGATGAGCAGGCACACGTCGCGCACCAAGTCGTGCGAGAGCGCCAGGCGATCCATAATGACGCGCGCCTTCTTGGCGCCGAGCTCGGGATGACCGTAGAAGTGTCCGCTACCGGCATGGTCGACCGTGAAGCACTCGGGCTTGGACACATCGTGCAAAAACGCCGCCCACATAAGGCTCGACGAGGGCGCGACGCCGTCACACAGCGCGAGCTCCCCCGCCACCGTCAGCACACGGGCGATATGCACGTAGACGTTAAACGCATGATAGACACTGCGCTGATCAAACCCGCGACCCGCTGCCAACTCGGGCACGGCGGCGCAGATGAGCTCAGGATAGCGGAGCATCGCGTCTCCCCCATGACCGGTCGAAAGAATGCCCTCGAGCTCAATACCCACACGCTCACGCGCCACGGCATCGAGCAGCGGCGCGCACTCGGCAAGCGCACGCTTGGTCTCGGGCTCAATCATAAAGTCCAGACGGCAGGCAAAGCGCACCGCACGCAGCATGCGCAGGGCGTCCTCGTTAAAGCGACGCTTGGGATCGCCGACAGCGCGAATCAGCTTGCGCTCCAAGTCACCCTGGCCGTCGTAGCGGTCGACAAGCCCGCGCTCGGGATGCCAGGCAATGGCATTGACGGTAAAGTCGCGGCGCGCCAGATCGTCCTCGAGCGAGGCGGCACGCTCCACACTCTGGGGATGACGACCATCGGTGTAAAAGCCATCCAGACGGTACGTGGTGACCTCGATACGCTCGCCATCGGAAATAGCCGTGATTCCGCCAAATTTAATGCCCGATTCCACAACCGCGATGCCGGCGGCCTCGAGCGCCGCTTTGGACTCCTGCCACAGGCCGCTACAGCACATATCAACATCGTGGCTGGGGTACCCCATAAGGGCGTCGCGCACCCAACCGCCCACGTACCAAGCCTCAAGACCAGCCGCTTCAAGCGCGCGCAGGACGCGCAGGGACGCATCGGACGGTTGAGTACCGTTGAGCGAAACATTGCACATGCCTATGGCCTCCTGCGACTATCAAATTGGCTATCGATTGCGTCTGCAAGAAGTCTAGCAAGAAACAGCCTCCACTGCACACGCAAGTCCGATAAACAAAAACGCATCCGTCCTAGTCTAAGACGGATGCGAAATAATCAAACTATTCAGACAAGGTGCCGGAACTAGCAGACCTGGCGAACCTCGATGTGCTTCTTATATTCGTCCACCTTGGCAAAATCCCCCAGACCGGGGCACTCGACCACGTTGGCGCCAGTGGCCATCGAAAGGCGCAGGGCGTCCTCGACGCGCTCGGGAGCGTCGTGCCACACGGACAGGAAGGCAGCGAGCGAGGAATCGCCGGCGCAGACGGTCGACAGCAGCTTGGCCTCAAAGGTGCGGTTGGCAAACCAGATGTGCTCGCCGTTGGAGAAATACGCGCCATCGCCACCAAGGGTCAGCAGCACGTTCTTGGCGCCCTTGGCGTGCAGCTCGGCCATCGCGCCCTTGACGGACTCGTCGTCGCCACCGCTCACCTTAATGCCAAAGATGTCGAGCAGCTCGTCGTCATTGGGCTTGATCAGCAGCGGCTCCATGGCAATAAGGTCTGCCAGCTGATGGCTCGAGATGTCGAGGACGAACTCGGCCCCCTTGGCCTTGACGCGGCGCAGGACCTCGGCCAGGAAGCCCTCGGAAGTGTTGGGAGGCAGCGAGCCGCTGATAACCAGGCAGGTCATGTCATCGAGCGAATCGATGAGCTCAAACATCTCCTGCTCATTGGCCTCGTTGATGGCGGCACCAGCGTTGACCATGTTGTACTCAGTGTCGGGGCCGGCATTAAGGAACACGTTGACGCGCGTGATGCCGTCGGTCCACACAGGCTTGACGGGCACGCCCAGGGCCTCGGCGCCCTTAACGATGAACTCACCCGAGAAGCCGGCGAAGAAACCCAGGATCGTGGTGTCGACACCGTAGTGGTCAAGCGTAAACGAGACGTTGAGGCCCTTGCCGTTGGGCGTGTAGACGGCGTTGCGGGTACGCGTGACGGTGTTGGCGTCAAGACCGTCGCAGGCGATGTTGTAGTCAATGGCGGGATTTGCAGTGAGCGTGTAAATCATGAATGTTCCTTTCACGAAGCAACGTGTTAATGAAAGTATATTACACGCATCGACAAAAGGCTAGGACAACTCGGTGAACGGTGTGGAAGCGATGAAGTACGGCAGGACACCCCCCCCTGGCGGAACAAAAAGGCGCCCCGGCCGAAACCGGGGCGCCGCATGTGCACGAATATGTCGCGTTTCGATTACTGACGATCGAGCTTGCGGACAGCAACGCGCTTGCTGTACTCGTCGACGTGACCAAAGTCGCCAATGCCGACGGACTCGGCAACGTTAGCGCCGGTGGCCATAGCGAGCTTCATGGCCTCCTCGACGTTGTCGCGATCCCTGTACCACTTGTGCAGGAACGCAGCGAGGGTGCAGTCGCCAGCGCAGACGGAAGAAACCAGCTTGATGTTGAACTCACGCTTGGCGTACCAGATGTCCTCGCCGTTGGAGAAGTAAGCGTCGCCGCGGCTACCACGGGTGAGCAGCACGTTCTGAACGCCAGCGTCGTGAGCCATCTTCATAGCAACGCGAACCTCGTCGTCGGTGTCGACCGGCACGCCGAAGATGGCCTTCATCTCGTGATGGTTCGGCTTGATGAGCAGCGGCTTCTTGTGAGCGAGCTCCTTGAGCTTGTCGGAGGACAGGTCCAGGACGACGTCGGCGCCACGAGCCTGAGCGTGCTCCATGACCTGAGCCAGGAAGTCGGGCGTAGCTTTGGGAGGCACGGAGCCGGAAACGATCAGGCACTCGAGATCGCCCGCGGTGTCCAGGATGTTATAGAGCTCCTCCTGGTGCTGCGGCGTGATCGGAGCACCAGGGTTCAGGATGCCGTACTCGTGCTGGCCATCGTTGACGTAGGTGTTAATGCGCGTGATACCGTCGGTCCAGACCGGGCGGCAGAGGCAACCCAGGTTCATGACCTCCTCGACGATGAACTTGCCCGTGAAGCCGGCGAAGAAGCCGAGCGCGACGGTGTCGACGCCCATCTTCTTAAAGGCGAAGGACACGTCGAGGCCCTTGCCGTTAGCCGTGTAGCTGGCCGAGCCGGTGCGGACGTTCTCGTCGGGCTCGAGCGGAGAGCTCGAAACCGTCATGTCGACAGCCGGGTTAGCGGTTAGCGTGTAGAACATTTACAGTACCCCCTGTATATGTGAGGGCCGCGTGGCCGGCCCATTCCAACCACGCGGTTACCTCTGATACCAAATTAGCGAGCTGCGGACTCGAGCAGTGCCTTGACCTCGGCGGCGGTGTTGCAGGCGAGTGCCTTCTCGGCGAGCTCGTCGCACTCGGCCTTGGTCCACTGGCTGATGGTCTTGCGGGCGCGCAGGATCGACGGAGCGCTCATCGAGAACTCCTCCAGGCCCCAGCTGATCAGCAGCGGCTCGAGCAGCGGATCGGCAGCGGCCTCGCCGCACATACCGACCATGATGCCGGCCTTCACGCCGCTCTCGATGATGTTCTTGAGCGAGCGGAGCACGGCGGGATAGTAAACCTGGTACAGGTTGGAGATGGTGTCGTTACCACGGTCGGCGCACATGGTGTAACCGATCAGGTCGTTGGTGCCGATGGAGAAGAAGTCGGCAACCTCGGCAAGACGGTCTGCGAGCAACGAAGCGGCGGGCGTCTCGACCATGATGCCGACCTCGATGTTCTCGTTGAACTTGCGACCCTCTTCGGTCAGCTCGGCCTTGCACTGCTCGACGAGCTCCTTGACAGCCAAGACCTCCTCGACGCAGGTGACGAGCGGGATCATGATCTTGACGTCACCGAAGGCGCTAGCGCGCAGCAGAGCGCGGAGCTGGACCTTGTACTGGTCGGGATTAGCCAGGCAGTAACGCACGGCGCGGAAGCCCATGAAGGGGTTGTCTTCCTTGACCATATGCAGATACGGAATCTCCTTGTCGCCACCCACATCGAGCGTGCGGATGATGACCGGAGCACCCTTGAGCGCGCTGGCGACCTTACGGTAGGCGTTGAACTGCTCCTCCTCGGAAGGAAGCTCAGCAGAGTCCATGAACAGGAACTCGGAGCGGAACAGACCGATGGCCTCGGCGTCGTGATCGAGCGCGTTGGGCACGTCATCGGGGTTACCGATGTTGCAGGCGATGATCTTCTTGATGCCATCAGCAGTCACGGACGGCTTGCCACGGAAGGCCTCGAGGGCTGCCTTCTCGGCAGCGAAGGCCTCGGCCTTGGCGGTGTATGCGGCGAGCGTCTCCTCGTCGGGATCGGCCTCAACGATACCCTTGCCACCGTCGACGACAACGGTCATACCGTTGCGCAGCGCGGTGCAGCTATTGGAAACCGAAAGGACAGCCGGGATCTCGAGGGCGCGCGCAATAATCGCGGAGTGCGACGTGCGACCACCGGTCTCGGTGACGATACCGGCAACGTGGGCCTTATCGATCGTGGCGGTCATGGACGGCGTGAGGTCGTGAACGACAACGACAGTATTCTCGGGCAGGACGGAGAGGTCGACGACCTCCTTGCCCAGCAGCTCGGCCAGAATACCGGTGCGGATGTCGGCGATGTCGGCCGCGCGCAGACGAAACATCTCGTCGTCCATGGACAGGAACATGTTCTCGAACATGGTCGAGGTGTCCATGAGCGCCTGCTCGGCGCAGGTACCGCCGTCAATGGCGGCGTTGATGGCGTCGGTCATGCCCGGGTCCTGAGCCAGGACAATGTGTCCGCTCATGATCTCGGCCTCGGCCTCGCCCACCGTCTCCTTCATGTGGTCGGCCTGAGCCTGGGTCTTCTCGCAGAAGACCGAAAGAGCGGACTGATAGCGCTCCTTCTCTGCTGCCGAATCGGCAACCTCGTGCGGCTCAAACGTCAAGTCGGGATCGACGGCGACCATGACGGTGCCGATACCGATGCCCTCGGAAGCGTTGACTCCCTGATACATTCCCATTCCTCTCTCCGTGTCATGTGATAAAGCGTTTTGCCATATCCATGACAAAAGAGCGCAGCTACCTTACAACAGGTCACTGCGCCCCCAAATATGAACTTAGTTGTTCAACATGCGACCCGTTTGAGTTCTACTCGCCAAGACCGCTCTTGATGAGCTCAATGGCAGCAGCCAGAGCCTCGGCCTCGTCAGCGCCGTCGCACTTGACCTCGACCTCGGTACCGCAGGGGATACCAGCAGCCATAAGGGCCATCGGGGACTTGCCGTTGACCTCCTTCTCGGGGGTGACGACCGTCACGTCACAGGCGTACTTGCCCATGGTGGAGGCGAACAGACCAGCCGGACGCATGTGCAGACCCTGAGGATTAACGAGGGTAGCCTTCTCAGAAACCATAATTGACTCCTTTTTGTGTTTAACCCCTGTCATGCATGTGGCAGGAGTCAGATTCACGACGTTGTTTATATTAACTCACATCAAACGGTTTTTCATTATGTTTCGGACGAATTGTTGGACAGATGTCGTTCCTGCACGCTCGCCCGCCGGGCGGGGCGGTTAAGTTTGCTGCTCTACAGTCCTGCGCAAGACGGAAAGCACATTAAGTGCTTTCCTTTGCGTGCGGAACTCGCGACAAACTTAACCGCCCCGCCCGGCGGGCGAGCTGCGGAAAATCGGTCGGTCCAGAGCAATATCGTGCAAACGGAATTCAGGCAGATGAACCGTTCGCGACAAAGACTCGATAGGTAGCCCCCTCTATGACCTTTTATAAGTTGCGGTGAAATAGGGACTAAATTTGGGGTTGAATCGTTTAAACAGTCCCTATTTCACCGCAACTTATGGGAGGGATAGAAAAAGGCGAAGGCCCTGGAGAGGGACTCCGCCTTTTATACAGGGGGCGATGGTATTCGCGTACCGTGGGATTAGACCAGGCGGGCGTTGATCGTCTTGGCGATCTCGGCGGCGTCGGTGGAACCCTTGACGGTGGCACGGAAGTCCTCGTCCATGAGCGCCTCGGCGACCTTGGACAGGATCTTGAGGTGCGTAGTGCCGGCCTGGGCACCGGGGATGAGCAGGGCGATAGCCACGTTGACGGGAGCGCCGTCCATGGTGTCCCAACCGGTCACGCCGGACTCGTCCTTGACGACGATGACGGCAGCCTCGGTAATGGCGTCGGACTTGGCATGCGGGATGGCGAAGCCCTCCATCATGCCCGTGGTGCCCTCGGCCTCGCGGGCCAGGAAGGCGTTCATCACGGCGTCGGCGTCGCTGGCGATACCGGCCTTGACAGCCTGGTTGGAAACGAAGCTCAGAGCCTCGTCACGAGAAGCGAAGTCCTCGGCGACAAAGACGTTCTCGACCTTCACGAAGTCAGCAGCCTCGGCCTTGGGGGCCTCGACGGCAGCGGCCTTGGGGGCCTCGACGGCAGCGGCCTTGGGGGCCTCAACCGGCTTGGTTGCAGGAGCGGGCTTCTGGTTCTTCTCGAAGTCGTACTTCTTGAAAGCCACGAACAGGATGCCACCGACCACGGCGCCGATGAGGATCGCGAGGACCCACAGCGGACCGTTCTCGACAACGGGCAGGACCAGGAAGCCGCCGTGAGGCGCCGGATCGTGAACGTTGAAGAAGATGGTCAAGATGGAAGCGATGGAAGAACCGAGCATCATGATGGGCATAACGGGCCAGATGTTCTTGGTCATGAACGGAATGGCGCCCTCGGTGATGTGGGTGCAACCAAGGATGAGGTTGACGATACCGGCGTCATGATCCTCCTGGCTGAAGTACTTCTTGCCGACAACGACGGCGAAGGTGGTGATCAGCGGCGGAACGATGCAAGCGGCGGAGACGGCAGCCATGAAGTTGGTGCCGAAGTTGTAGGTCTCGGTGCCGACGCCAGCTTCGAGAGCGGTACCGAGCAGGAAGGTGCCAGTAGCGTAAGCAGCCTTGTTGACCGGGCCGCCCATATCAAAGGCGCACATGCAGCCGATGGCCAGGCCAAGGATCACCGGACCGGAGTTACCGAGGCTCTGCAGGAAATCCATCATGCCCTGGTTAATGGCAGCCATGGGGCCGGAAATACCAAGCATGACCAGACCGACGATGGCGGTAGAGCACAGCGGATACAGGAAGATTGCCTTCAGGCCATTAAGGCTCGCAGGAATTTTAGAGAAAACCTTCTCGAGCAGCAGGATGACATAGCCAGCGAGGAAGCCGCCGACGATGCCGCCTAGGAAGCCAAAGCCCACACCCGAGCCTCCAGCGTCGATCATGCCGGTATCGGCGTTGATGGGAAGCCCTGGATGGCAATCATACCGGCGACGAAACCGGGGACGAGCGCCGGGCGCTTGCCGATGGACTCGGCGATGTAAGCGGAGAGCACCGGAACCATGAGGTTCATGGCGATACCGCCGATAATCTTGAGCATCGCGGCAAAGCTGTTGTAGTCGGCAGCCGTCGAATCAAAGGACGTGATGCCCCACAGGAACGAAATGGCGGTCAGAACACCACCGGCAACGACGAAGACCAGCATGTGGCTGACGCCGTTCATGAGGTGCTTGTAGATGACGTGACCGATGGACTCCTTCTCCTCGACCTCGTCCTCGACATCGGCGGCAGCGGCAACCGTGTCGTCGCCCTTGGCGGCGAGCGCGCGGTCAATCAGCTTACCGGCGGCCTCAACGGACAGGGCCTTGGAAACACCAACGGAAACCATGGGCTTGCCGGCGAAACGCTCAGCCTGGACATCCTTGTCGGCTGCGACGACGACGGCCTTGGCACCAGCGATCTCACTCTTGGTGAGCTCGTTCTCGACACCGACCTGGCCATGAGTCTCGACCTTAATGGTCAGACCGCGCTCGGCAGCAGCCTTCTCCAGCGCCTCCTTCGCCATGAAGGTGTGCGCAATGCCGGTCGGGCAACCGGTCGCGGCGATGATGTCAAACTTAGCCATGTGTCCCTCCTTCTTGAGTACAGCGCCCGCGGGCGCTCCCCTACACGCGCTTCAATGCGCGTTTTTCCACAACTGAAAGATACCAACCTACCGTCCGCGTGAGAAGAGACAAGGTGCAATTCTCCGGTGAAAGGTTCTTTCATAACCGTAAACGGTAGGTGAAAGTTTACCATCAACACTTGAAACAGCAAGGTGTATCTTGTAATTGAAAATGCCCGTATACTATGGCATTGCAAATCGAGTTAGATTTTCATGCCAACCAGGAGCCATCCATGACCGATAGTAGCAAGAGCGCACTTTCCCTCATTAGTACCCATCAGGGATACAGCGAGTCCGAGCAGCGCATTGTCGACTATATATTGGAGCACCAGTCCGAGGCGCCACGCCTCACGGCGGCTCAGCTCTCGCGCGCCGCTGCCACGTCCGAAGCGACCGTTTCGCGCTTCTGCCGCAAGCTGGGCTTTGGTAGCTTCCGCAGCTTTCAGTTTTCGTTGGCGAGGGATTTGGAAAGCCAGCGCAACGAGGGCCTGACCGACGAGGTCTCGCTCGACAATATGGAGCAGAGCCTCAAGAACATCCTGGCTGCCAAGGTAAGCGAGCTTAATGCGACCATCGACGGAATCGACCACGATACGCTGGCGGCTGTTGTGCATGCCCTTAAGCATGCAGGGGTTATTGAGTTTGCAGCTGTGGGCAATACGAACGCGGTCGCGCTCGATGCGACGTTTAAGTTTTCGCAGCTGGGCCTGCGCTGCATGGCGAGCACCATTAGCGAGACATCAATCGGCTTTGCGCTCACGTTACGCCCGGGTGACGTCATCGTGCTAATCTCAAACTCCGGCAAATCGCGCCGACTGAATCGCATGGCAAAAGCGGCTCGCAACTGCGGCGCAACCGTAGTCGTCATCAGCAGCGACAGCAAATCCCCGCTCGCGCGTCTGGCAGACTACACTTTTAATACCGTCAACCACGAAGCGCTGCTGACGACAGGCGACTTTGCGTTCTCTAAGATCAGTGCCACGATGATCATCGAAGTCATCTACAACTTCCTGCTGCCCGAGATTGAAGACGCTCGCGAACATATCAGCTACTACGAGGAGCTCATCCAGCCGGATAAGGTCGTTGAGTAAAACGCGTAGTGGGACAAAAATTTCAGTCTATTTTGTCCCATCAACACCGCTGATACGACCTAACCTCGAGCTTCTTTGAGCATCTGCTTTGCGTGGGCCAAGCTTGCCTCCGATTGATCGCCGCTCAACATGCGGGCGATCTCGGCGGTACGCGCTTCGCCGGTTACCTCGTCCAAATGCGTCTGGGGAACATCGCCCGGTTCCTTGCTGACGACATAATGCTTGTCAGCCATGACGGCGACCTGCGCCAAGTGGGTTACGACAATCACCTGATGCGTAGCGGCGAGATCTGCCAGCACGCCCGCGAGCGCACGCGCCGTGGAGCCACCGACACCGGCATCGACCTCGTCAAACACCAGCGTATCGACACCGTCCGCGTTACCGAGGACAACCTTGCTTGCAAGCATGACGCGGCTGAGCTCGCCGCCCGACGCAATGCGGCGCAGGGGACGTGGCGTCAAGCCGGCACCGCTGCGGTATAGCAGCTCGTAGCTCGAAGGACCAACGGGCGTCCACTCAGCACGGGGAAGATCGCGCGACTCCCAGACGAGCTCGGCACTACCCATCTCCAAGCGCGCCATCTGGCGGCCAACCTCGTGGCAGAAGCGCGGGGCCGCCGTATTGCGAGCGCGCTTAAGTGCCTTGGCAGCGGCAAACAACTCGCGCTCGGCGCTCCCGAGTGCCTCACGCGCCTTTTTGATCTGCTCATCGCCATCATCGACCAGGGACAGCAGCTCTTGCGAGCGATCGCGCATGGCAAAAACATCGTCCATGGTGGGACCCCACTGACGCAACAGGCCCTTGAGGTCGGAATATCGCTCACGCATGCGTGCGAGCTCGCGCGGGTCGAAGGCGACGCCATCGCGATAGGTACGAAGCTCGTTCGCGCAATCCTCAAGGGAGATACAGGCATCCGAAAGCGCATCGGCAATGTCGCCCAGTTTGCGATCGACGGTAGCCATTCGGGAAAGTTCTGCCACGGCGCTGTTCACGGC
>JBKWEB010000042.1:0-10492 GCA_046976245.1 Collinsella sp.
TGTGTTCTGCTTTATGACGATGCTGCCCAAGGGCGGCCGCTCCACGCTCTATATTCGCGACGACGACTACCGCCTGAGCTTTTTACAGGGCAACTTCGTCACGCTCACGAACCTCACCGACGAGGACGTGCAAAACGTCATCCAACGCAACATGAGCCCGATGAACGTCTCAGTCCATGCCGTGAGCCCCGACGTCCGCCGCCGCATGATGGGCCGTAACGCCCAGCGCGGCATGGATGTGCTCGAGGCCATCATGGCTTCGGGCATCGAAATCCACGCGCAGATCGTACTCTGCCCCGGCATGAACGACGGCGAGGAGCTCGAAAAGACCCTGCGCTACTGCGAGGAGCATGAGCAAATCACGAGCCTGGGTATCGTGCCACTCGGTTTTACCAAGCACCAGAACCGCTTTAGCTGGTCCTACAGCGACAAGCCCGAGCTCGCGCGCGAGACTATTGCCATGATCCGGCCCTATCAGGACCGTGCGTTTGAGCGCTTTGGCCGCCACACGTTCCAGATGAGCGACGAGTTCTACTTGGACGCCGGCATCGAGCCGCCCGAGGCCGATTTCTACGACGGCTATCCGCAGTACTATGACGGCATTGGCATGATTCGCTCGTATCTGGACGAGACGGACGACGTCCTTGCCGCCGACGCCGAACGCCTAGCGCGCGTCCGCGAGACCATCGCCGCCCGCGGCCAGCACCTACTGTGCCTCTCGGGCGCCAGCGCGCGCGACACCGTGGCCCGTTTTGTGGAGTCGCCGCGAGGCCTTGCCGGCACCGTCACAGCCATCAAGAACCGCTACTTTGGCGGCAACGTGGACGTGACCGGTCTCATCGTCGCGTGCGACATTCTGGAACAGCTGCCGCAGGACCTCTCGGGGTTATGCTCTTTGTGCCTAAGCTCATGTTCAACGCTGACGGCATGACGCTTGACGAGTATCATCGTGACGATTTACTCGCAAGCCTTACCAGTCGCGGCGCCGAGGTTCATGTGGTGTCGACCATGCCGCATGAGCTGCTCGATACCCTGGAGCACATCCTTGGCATTATGCCTGCCGACTCTAACACTTCCACTGACCCTACCCATTAAAGGAGAGCAGATGAAACCTATCGTCGCCGTCGTCGGACGCCCCAACGTGGGCAAGTCCACGCTCGTTAACCGCCTGGCCCAGACCTCGGACGCCATCGTCCACGAGTCCCGCGGCGTCACGCGCGACCGTTCGTATCACACGGCCGACTGGAACGGCCGCGAGTTCACTATCGTCGACACGGGCGGCATCGAGCCGCTCAAGAGCGATGACGTGTTTGCCACGTCCATCCGCGACCAGGCACTCGCCGCCGCCGAGGAAGCTGCCGTCATCCTGTTTGTGGTCGACGGCCGCACCGGAGTCACCGAAGAGGACGAGTCGGTCGCTCGCATGCTCAAGCGCTGCGACAAGCCGGTCTTTCTGCTGGTGAACAAGCTCGACAACCCCGATCGCGAGAATGACAACATCTGGGAGTTCTATTCACTTGGCATCGGTGAGCCCACGCCGCTGTCGGCCCTGCACGGACATGGCACGGGCGACCTGCTCGACGATATCGTGGCCCTGCTCCCCGAGGAAGAGGACGAGGTCGCCGATGAATTCCCCGACGCGCTGAACGTCGCTATCATCGGCCGCCCCAACGCCGGTAAGTCGTCGCTGTTCAACCGCATCCTGGGAGCCGACCGCTCCATCGTGTCGAACATTGCCGGCACCACGCGCGATGCCATCGACACCGTGGTCGAGCGCAACGGCAAGCACTACCGCATGGTCGACACCGCGGGCATTCGCAAGAAGAGCACCGTGTACGAGAACATCGAGTACTACTCCATGGTCCGCGGCCTGCGTGCCATCGACCGCGCCGACGTGGCGCTGCTCGTCGTCGACGCCTCCGTAGGCGTCACCGAGCAGGACCAGAAGGTCATGGGCTTGGCCATCGAGCGCGGCTGCGCCATCGTTGTGCTGCTCAACAAGTGGGATCTGCTCGACGACGACCGTAAGCGCGAGGCCTGCATGGAGACCATCGACCGCCGTCTGGGCGTCATGGCTCCCTGGGCCCAGTACCTGCGCATCTCTGCCCTGACCGGCCGCAGCGTCGAGAAGATCTGGGCAATGGTAGACGCCGCCGAAAAGACGCGCTCGCAAAAGATCAGCACCTCGCGCCTCAACACGTTCCTCACCAATCTGCGCGAGTTCGGTCATACCGTGGTGGACGGCAAGCGCCGCCTGCGCATGCACTACGTGACCCAGACGGGCGTCAACCCGCCGACGTTCACGTTCTTCGTCAACCACAGCGATCTGGTCAACGACACCTATCAGCGCTACATAGAGAACCGCATGCGCTCGACCTTCGACTTTGCCGGCACGCCCATTCGACTCTTCTTTAGGAAGAAGGAGCAAAAGGATGCTTAATCCGATTCTGCTGACCGCCATCTGCGCCGTTGTTTCGTTCTTTATCGGAGCGATTCCGTTTGGCCTGATCCTGGGCCGCGTGTTCAATCACACGGACATTCGCAAGGCGGGCTCCGGCAACATCGGCACCACCAACGCCCTGCGCGTAGCCGGCCCCAAGGTGGCCGCGCTCACGCTGCTACTCGACTGCCTGAAGGGCGCCGTCTGCGTCCTTATCGCCCGTCCGCTTATCGCGAGCGTTGGCTATGGCTTCCCTGTGAGCATCATGGCACCCGGTGCCGCAGGCGACTGGATGCTCGGCGTCATTTGCCTGGCTGCCGTGTGGGGACACATCTTCTCGCCCTACCTTAACTTCCACGGCGGTAAGGGTATCGCCGTGGGCCTGGGCGTGATTCTTGCCTGGTACTGGCCCATCGGGCTTTCGCTGCTGGGCATGTTTATCGTGGCCGTCGCCATCACCAAGTTTGTGTCGGTGGGCTCGCTTGCCGCCGCCATCGGCCTTCCCATCGCCGCCTGCACGGTCTTTCCGTACAGCAGCCTGGGACTCAAGTTTTGCATGGCGCTGATCGGCATCACCGTGGTGTGGGCCCATCGTGCGAACATCAAAAAGCTCATGACGGGTAAGGAGTCCAAGCTCTCGTTTACCAAGCGCGTCACCGAGCCCGACGATAAGTAGGAGAGAGTCATGAATGTTGCGCTGATTGGCTCTGGCTCCTGGGGAACCGCCGTCGCCGGCCTTGCTGCCGCGCGAGCCGAGCGCGTGACTATGTGGGCCCACAGCGATCAGACGGCCGCCGGCATCAATGGCGAGCACCGCAACCCCCGCTACCTTGTGGGCTACGAGCTGCCCGGCAACGTCTTCGCCACGACGGATCTGACCCAGGCACTCGACGGCGCCGAGGCCATCATCTTTGCCGTTCCTTCGACGCACCTTCGCAGCGTGTGCCACCAGGCCGCGCCCTTTATCGCCGCCGATACCCCGGTGCTCTGCCTCACCAAGGGCATTGAGCCCGAATCCGGCCTGCTCATGAGCGAGGTCATCGCCAGCGAGATCGGCAACGAGTCGCGTGTCGCGGCGCTCTCGGGCCCCAACCATGCTGAGGAAATCTGCCGCGGCGGACTTTCTGCCGCCGTCATCGCCAGCGAAGACCCGCAGATAGGGGAGACCTTTAAGGACCTGCTCCTGTCCACGGCCTTTCGCATCTATCTGTCGCAAGACATGACCGGTGTCGAGGTCTGCGGCGCCATGAAGAACGTTATCGCCATCGTGTGCGGCATCTCCGCCGGCACCGGTGCGGGCGACAACACGCTCGCTCTCATCATGACACGCGGCCTGGCCGAGATCAGCCGTCTGGTGCACGCCCGCGGCGGTCAAGCTATGACCTGCATGGGACTTGCCGGCATGGGTGACCTCATTGCCACCTGCACCTCGGAGCATTCGCGCAACCGCACCTTTGGCTACGAGTTTGCCCACGGCGTCTCGCTCGACGAGTACCAGACACGCACGCACATGGTAGTCGAGGGCGCCGTCGCGGCCCGCAGCGTGAGCGAGCTTGCCCGTTCACTGGGCGTAGACATTCCGCTCACCTTTGCCGTGGAGCAAACGCTCTACAACGGTGTTACTTTGGATAGGGCGCTCGAGATCCTTACCGACCGCGTCCCCTCTCAAGAGTTCTACGGAATCACCGACTAGCGCAGAAAGGCTTCTACCATGGGTTCCATTAAAATCGCTCCTTCGATTCTTTCGGCCGATATGGCCAACCTCAAGGGCGACCTCGACAAGATCGCCGGCGCCGACTACGTTCACTTTGACGTTATGGACGGTCACTTTACCGGCAACCTCACCTTTGGCGTTGACATCCTCAAGGCCGTCAAGCGCTCCACCGGCGTGCCGGTCGACGCGCACCTGATGGTGTCGAACCCCGACGAGACCGTTGATTGGTACGCCGACGCCGGTGCCGATATGATCACCGTGCACTACGAGGCTTCCACGCACCTGCACCGCACGCTCACGCATCTGCAGCAGCGCGGCGTCAAGGCCGGCGTGGTGCTCAACCCCGCCACCCCCGTGTGCGTGCTCGAGAGCATCATCGATGTCGTCGATATGGTGCTGCTCATGAGCGTGAACCCGGGCTTTGGCGGTCAGAGCTTTATCCCGGGCACCATCGCAAAGCTCCACGAGCTCAAAGCCATGTGCGAGCGCCACGGCGTGTCGCCCATGATCGAGGTCGACGGCGGCATTTCTTCCAAGAACATTGCCGAGGTCGTCAAGGCCGGGGCCAACGTGCTCGTGGCCGGTTCTGCCGTATTTAAGTCCGAAGATCCCGCTGCCGAGGTTGCGCTACTGCAGAAGCTGGGCAACGAAGCCGCACAGGAGGCATAAACCCTTATGACCGCAGGTCAAAACCGCATACCCGTGAATCTTGACTATGCCGCCTCGACGCCCAGGCGCGCCGAGGCGCTCCTTGCGCAGCGCGAGTACGACGACAGCGAGCTTGCCGGCGTCAACCCCAACTCGCTGCATTCGCTCGGCCGCAAGGCCGCCGCGCGCCTGGAAGTCGCCCGTCGCGAGATCGCCCGTAGCTTTGGCGCGCGCGTCCGCCCGTCCGAGATTGTTCTGACCAACGGCGGCACCGAAGCCAACCAGCTGGCGCTGCTCGGTCTTGCCGAGGGCGCCCGTCAGCGCGATCGCAAACGCGATCGCGTAATCGTTTCGGCCATCGAGCACGATTCGATTCTGGACAACCTGCCGCTGCTGCGTGCCGCCGGCTTTACCGTCGACCTGGTGCAGCCATGCCGCGCGGGCTACATTGAGCCTGCCGCGCTTGTCGAGCTGCTTGGCGACGACGTGGCGCTCGTAAGCATCATGGTCGCCAATAACGAGACCGGTGTGGTGCAGCCCATCCGCGAGCTTGCCGCCGCCGCACATGCTGCCGGCGCCCTGTTCCACACCGATGCCATCCAGGGCTATCTGCATATTCCGCTCGATGTCACCGAGCTGGGAGTTGACACCATGACCGTTGCCGCGCACAAGATCGGTGGCCCCGTGGCATCTGGCGCGCTCTACCTTAAGAGCCGCACGCCGCTGCGCCCGCGCATTTTTGGCGGCGGACAGGAAGCCGGACGTCGCGCGGGCACGCAGGACCTGCGCACGCAGCTGGCTTTTGCCGCTGCCGCCCGAACGCTGGCGCCCCATGTAGCCCAGGAGCGTGCGACGCTGCAAACCCTTTCCGACAAGCTCTACGCCACGCTTACGGCCCACCCTCGCATTCACGCCACCATGGGCGACTATGCGCATGCCGACCGTCTGCCCGGCATGGTATCGATCTACATTGATGGCATGGACTCCGAGGAGCTCATCGTCAAGCTCGACGCCGCCGGCTTTGAGGTATCGGCCGGTTCCGCCTGCTCGAGCGGCAGCATGGACCCGAGTCATGTTCTCAGCGCCATGGGTATTGGCCGCGAACAGGCCCTGGGTGCACTGCGCATCTCCTTCGATGACCGCGTGAATCCGGGCGATCTGGACGAGTTTGCCCAGACGCTGCTCTCGATCGTAGGCGCCGCATGATCGTCGCCGAGTTCGAGCGCGCTCTGCTGGCACGCTATCCCAAGAGCGATGCCGAGAGTTGGGACCATGTAGGACTCTCCGTCGGCGACCCTGCCGCGGAGATTACCGGTGTTGCCTGCGCACTCGATGCGACCGAAGCCAATGTGCACCGCGCCCAGGAGGCCGGCGCCAACGTGCTGCTGACGCATCACCCCATCTATATCAAGGCACCCGAGGCGTTTTGTCCGGCGGATGCCGCACGCCCCCAATGCAGTGCGGCGCTCTACGAGGCAGCGCGTTGCGGCGTGAGCATTATCTCGCTCCACACCAACCTGGACCGCTCGCACGAAGCCCGCATCTGCCTGAGCGAGCTGCTGGGTGCCGCACCCGTGAGCTCACTGGAGCACGTGGACGACCCCGAGACCACCGGCCTGGGCGCGCTTACAACGCTCAACGACCCCTGTAGCCTGCGCGAGCTCGCCGCCCGCGCCGCAAAGGCATTTGGCAGCGACCCGCGCGTGTGGGGCAATGCCAAGCACACTTGCAACACCATCGCCATTTTGGGCGGCTCCCTGGGCGACTTTGGCGAGCTCGCCATCGCCGCGGGTGCGGATGTCGTCGTGACGGGCGAGGCGGGCTACCACGTGGCGCAAGACCTTGCCTTGCGCGGTCTGGGCGTCATCTTGCTCGGTCACGACCGCTCCGAGGAGCCGTTCGTTGATATATTGATGAACTCTGCAGTTGATGCCGGGGTCGACCCCCGTCATGCGATTAAAATACTGAACCCTTGCCAATGGTGGACTGTGACAAAAGGAGAGAACTTATGAGCGCCGGCGCTACGCTACTCAAGCTGCAACAGATCGATTTGGAGCTCGCCCGCAACAAGAGCGAACTTGCCAATATGCCGGAGCTCAAGGAGCTCGCTTCCAAGCGCAAGACCTATGTGAAGCTCAAATCCGAGATGACCAAGCTCTACGCCCAGCGCAAGGATCTGGACATTGAGCTCGACGATCTCAACACCACCGAGATTCAGACCAACAACGCCATCGAGGCTGCCAAGAAGCGCCACGTCGACGGCTCCGACTACCGCGAGGTTCAGGACCTGGAGAACGAGCTCGCCACCCTGGCCAAGCGTCTGGACAAGATTGAGCACACCCGAAAGGATGTCGTCATCGCCCATAAAGAGGCGCTCGACCGCGAGGCCCGCGCGCAGGCAATCATCGCCAAGTTTGAGGAGGGCGTGAAGGCCGATACCAAAGCCGCCCGCGCCAAGGCTGCCGACCTGCAGGCTCAGATTGACGCCGCCACGAAGGAGCGCACCGCGCTTGCCGCCACACTGCCGACCGACGTGCTCACCGACTACGAGCGTCTGCTCAAGCAGTTCCGCGGCCTGGCCGTCGAGACCATCCAGGGCAACATCCCCACGGTCTGCCACACCGCGCTGCAGGCATCGTCCATGAGCGACCTCAACCACGATGGTAGCGAGATTACGCACTGTCCGTACTGCCACCGCCTCCTGGTGCTCCCGAGCAAGGAAGCTTAAACGATGGCGGCACCCAACAATTCAATGCAACTTGAGGGAAAAACGATCCTGCTGGGCATTACCGGCGGGATCGCCGCCTATAAGTCGTGCAATATCGTGCGCCTGCTGCAAAAGCGCGGCGCGCACGTCAAGGTCGTTATGAGCGAGCATGCCACCGAGTTTGTGGGCCCGCTCACCTTTCGTGCACTCACCAACGAGCCGATCGCCGTGGGCCTGTTCGACGATCCCTCCGACCCCATCCACCACATTTCACTTGCGCAGGAGCCCGACCTGGTGGTCGTGGCGCCCGCGACGGCCAATATCATCGCCAAGATGGCCAACGGCATCGCCGATGACCTTATCTCCACCACGCTGCTTGCGACGCCGCGACCCATCGTGATCGCGCCGGCCATGAACAACGGCATGTGGAAGGCGCCGGCGACGCAGGCCAACATGGCCACGCTGCGCGAGCGCGGTGTCCATGTGGTGGGTCCCGGCAGCGGCTACCTTGCCTGCGGCGACGTGGACACGGGCCGCATGAGTGAGCCCGAGGACATCATCGAGGCTGTCTGCGATGTGCTCAACCCCGCGCCTCAGGACCTGGCAGGTAAGCGCATCGTCATCACCGCCGGACCCACGCACGAACCGATCGATCCTGTGCGCTTTATCGGTAACCGTTCGTCGGGCAAGATGGGCATCGCCCTGGCAGGGGAGGCCGCACGCCGCGGCGCTGCGGTCACGCTCGTGTTGGGACCGACATCGCTCGATGTTCCCCGCGGCGTGGAGTGCGTGCGCGTGCAGACCGCCGCAGAGATGCTCCAGGCGGCCCTGAGCGCCTTCCAGACGGCCGAAGCGGCAATTTGTGCGGCCGCCGTCGCCGACTACACACCCGCCGCTCCTGCCGACCATAAGCTCAAAAAGGCCAACGAGCGCTTGGATCGCATCGAACTGGTCGAAACGGTCGATATTTTGGCCGAGCTCTCGCGCCAGAAGGGCGAGCGATGCGTGATCGGCTTTGCGGCCGAGACCGATAACGTCGTGGAGTACGCGCAGCGCAAGCTCGCCCGCAAGGGTTGCGATGCCATTATTGCCAACGATGTCTCGCGTGCCGATTCGGGTTTTGGAACCGATACCAACAAGGCCTGGATCGTGAGCACAACGGGCACGCAAGAACTTCCCGTGCTAACAAAACCCCAGCTCGCAGATACAATTTTGGACTTGCTTCAAAAAATGTAAAAAAGTTCTTGCACAAGGGCAAAGTTTCGGGTTAATATACTTCCTGTTGCGAGCGAGAGCAGAGCAACAAACAAAAGCTTCGGGACGTGGCGCAGCTTGGTAGCGCACTTGACTGGGGGTCAAGGGGTCGCTGGTTCGAATCCAGTCGTCCCGACCAGAAGTTTGCAGGTCAGGCACCTAGTGCCTGACCTTTTTTGTTTAATAATCAATTGCTTAATTTTGATTAAGCAACAGGATGTCGAAAATCTACCTGCGCGATAATCGCCTTTTGCGGCTACTTGTGTGTTATGCAGGTACATGAGCCGAGCTATTAACGCGATATGAGTTTACATATGCGTAGCTGGTACACGCCGAGAACGGGCGGCATTTATCGCGGCGATTCACACAGATATAACGACTGTAACGAACAAGCGTGTCGCTGTATTTATTCCAGTGGTTCACTTGATCGGTGGACAAGTTGGCTGTTGCAACGAAACGCCAAGCAGGATGGGCTCCATACGAGGATGCCGCAGCGGTAATGGCGGGAGAGTTCGGCTGGCGCTCTGAGAGCCGCTGTGTGACCCCATTTCTACTCAAACCGATAACTATGCCTCAAGACGAGAATCGTTCGTTTGGTTGCCAAATGAAAAGCCCGCGCAGAATCGCACGGGCTTTTCATTGGTTGCAGATGAGGCTAAAAGCAGAAGGCGGGGAACACGCAGTAGATGTTCGTCGCGCTGTAGTAGTCATAGCTGCCGTTGCTGTGGACACAGCGGAAGGACGCGAAGTTGCTCGGATGCACGGAGCGAGTCCAGTGATAGCTGCTCGACGAAGCACTGGAATAGTTCGACGTTGTCACGCCCTTGGATTTGTAGCACTCGTACTGGGCGCCGTCAGACTGGAGGTCACCGTAGACTTCAGTCATCGAGAGCAGGAAGACCTTGTCAGTCGTGGCCGAGGGGGTGCCTGCCTTGCCGCCGCCCAGGTTGTCGGTCATCTTCGTGACGGACTTCACCTTGGACTGGAGTTCGCAAGGCAAAAGCGACCAGAGGTCGCCGGTATTGAGGCGGCCGCGGAGTTCGGACTTCTCCCAGCCGCCGGCGTGCGTGTTCGTGGCGTTTATTCTCTGTAGGGCCAGGGCATTGTTGGTCGCCTCGAACGTAAGCCCCGCCTTGCCTGAGCCATCAGCAAAAATTAAGATAAGACCGTGTATGACCAATATGAACTTGAGCATATTCCGTCCGTATTCATACTGGATGATCAAGGAAACATCATCGGCTTATCCGAAGGAGAGGAAGAACCTCTTGCCTTATTAAAGAAATACGCCAAATACAACGGATATAAAGCGGAAGGAGGCGACATCAAGTAACTATCAAAGGCCAGATTAAGGAGCCAGCCATGAAGAAATGCCTGCCCTCCATCGTCTCAGCAGCTCTTTGCCTCTCCCTTGTCATGACACCATTTGTGCCCGTTGCGGCAGCCTATGCCGACGAGGGGTCTCCCGCCGAGAGCAGCGAGATCTACGTCGGAGACAACTACGACGAAAATTACGATATATCCCTTTTTGAGCGCGGACGCTGCACGGATTCATATTCCAAGGCGTGGTGCGATTCTCACGGATTTGCAAATAACCGCACCGTCCCTCACAAGGTCAAGCTGAACGCGAAGGAGGAGGCTTGCCTGCGCGATCCCTACCTTGCTGGCACCGCTGAAGTTATCGCCGGTCTCGTGACAACCGGTCCTGGCGGCGGCTTGTTTGCAACCGCAA
>JBKWEB010000043.1:0-10119 GCA_046976245.1 Collinsella sp.
TCGTCAAGGTCTCCGCTAAGGACAAGGGCACCGGCAAGGAGCAGCAGATCACCATCTCCGGCTCCACCGCTCTGTCTGACGACGAAGTCGATCGCATGGTCAAGGACGCCGAGGCTCATGCCGAGGAGGACAAGAAGCAGAAGGAAGAGGTCGAGGTCCGTAACCAGACCGACAGCCTGTGCTACTCCACCGAGCAGACCCTCAACGAGCTGGGCGACAAGGTTTCCGCCGACGTGAAGTCCAAGGCCGAGGCCGCTATCGCCGACGCCAAGAAGGCTCTCGAGGGCTCTGACGTCGAGGCCATCAAGGCCGCCGGCGAGTCCCTGCAGTCTGTGGCCTACGAGCTGGCTCAGGTTGTCTACGCCGACGCTCAGCAGCAGACCGACGGTGCCGCCGGCGCCCAGCCTGCCGACGACGACGTTGTCGACGCCGACTACGAGGTTGTGGACGACGAGGACAAGTAATCATGTCCGCCCGTAAAGCTCGCACGGAGGCGGCTGCCGCTGGCGACGCCCCCGTTGACTCTGAGGAGAAGGACGTGAAGATTCCCGTAGAGGCCGTCGACGATACCGAGGCCAATGAGGCCGAGGCCGCCGAGGCTGCCGAGAACCAGGTAGAGGATTCCAACAAGGAGGCGACGATGACCGAGGACGAGATGGTGGAAGCCGCTATCCGCGCCGGTGAGGAAGCCGCCGACAACGACTTTAAGCTCAAGTTCGAGCAGGCTCAGAAGGAGCTTGCCGACGTGCACAGCGAGCTCGAGGCTGCGGCAGAGGCTCAGAAGGCCGCCGAGGACAAGGCAAAGGACGCTACCGAGCGCACTGCCCGTCTGCAGGCCGACTGGGAGAACTTCCGCCGCCGCACCGCCAACGAGCGTATCGCCGAGCGCGAGCGCGCGACCGAGAAGCTCGTCACCGCGCTGCTGCCGGTGGTCGACGATATCGAGCGCGCAATCGACCATGCCCGCAGCCAGGAGCTTTCCGACGACTTTAAACAGTTCGTCGATGGCGTTGACGCGGTGCATGCCAAGCTGCTCGATGTGTTTGCGCACGAGGGTGTTGAGCCCATCGACCCCAAGGGCGAGGCGTTCGATCCGCTCGAGCATCAGGCTGTGGGTCGCGTCGAGGACGCATCGCAGTACGACGAGACCGTCAACGACGTGTACCAAAAGGGCTACCGCATGGCGGATCGCATCCTGCGTTCCGCGATGGTGACGGTGACGTACGGCGGCGAGAAGCGCCCCGCGCCGGAGCCCGAAGCGGCGCCCGAGGATGCTGCGGCCGATACGGCCGAGAGCGCCGAGGAGTAATTGAGAAGGGCCCCGGGGCAACACCCGGGGCCCTTTCTGGCCTAGTGCCATATGAAAGCATGAGCCGCCGTCCGCGGGGACGGCGGATGAAACAGGAGAGGAGCTACGATGGCTGCAGGCAAAACCTTCTATGACATCCTGGGCGTATCCAAGAGCGCCTCCGACAAAGAGATCAAGAGCGCGTTCCGTAAGCTCGCGCAAAAATATCACCCCGATGCCGGCGGCGACGAGGCCAAGTTTAAGGAGATAAGCGAGGCCTACGAGACGCTTTCGGACGAGAAGAAGCGCAAAGAGTACGACCAGATGCTCATGTTCGGCGGTATGCCGGGCGCGGGCGGCGCGTATGGCGGCGGCTATGGTGCCGGTGCCGGCGCGAGCGGCTGGGGCGATATCTTCGACAGTATCTTTAGCGGCAACGGCGCCTGGGGCAGCGATTGGGGCTCGGGCTTTGCCGGGGCCGCGGGCGCTGCCGGTGCGGGCGCCGGCCGCAACCGCGCGCGCAAGGGCGGCGACCTGTCGCTGACCGTCGACGTGACGGCCGAGGATGCGTTCCGCGGCGTGACGCACAAGGTTACCTACCGCATTCCCTCGACGGGCGAGCAGCAGACCATTACGGTCTCGGTGCCCGCGGGCGCGGTCGACGGCGGCAAGCTGCGCTACAAACGTCGCGGCGAGTATGGCGTTGCAGGCGGCGAGCGCGGTGACCTGGTCGTGACTACGCACGTGGAGGAGCACCCGCTGTTTAAGCGCAAAGGCGCCGACGTGACCATGGAGGTACCGGTCTCGGTCTATGAGGCGGCGCTCGGCTGCACGGTGGACGTGCCCACGCCTGGCGGTGCGACGGTCCGTTTGAAAGTGCCCGCGGGTACCCAGACGGGCAAGAAGTTCCGCTTTAGGGAGATGGGTGCGCCCGACGTTAAGCACCGTGGCCGCACGGGTGCGCTGCTCGTCGAGATCAAGGTGCAGGTCCCCACAAATCTATCCGATGACGAGCGTGATGCCATGACCAAGCTGCGCGAGGCCGATACGCGTGACTATCGCGAGAAGGTCAACCGTTACAAGGCGACGTACTAGGGCGGTCGTGGCGCACGCCCGCGCCCGCGGGCTTATGATGGACGATAACGAGACGGAAAGGGGTCAGGTAGCATGGCCGAGGACAATAGGAACAAACCGCTGTACATGATCAGCGTGGCGGCCGAGCTGACCGGCATGCATCCGCAGACTCTGCGCGTCTACGAGTCCAAGGGCCTGGTGAATCCTCAGCGCTCGGGCGGTAACACGCGCCTGTATTCGCGTGCCGATATCGAGCGTCTGGAGCTCATCAACCAGCTGACTGACGAGGGTATCAACCTTGCCGGCGTGGTGCGCATTCTCGATATGAAGGAGCGTGCCGAGGAGCGCGAGCGCGAGAACGAGAAGCTCCGCGCTCGCGTGCGCCAGCTCGAGGATGAGCTGCACGAGTACAAGATGCAGAAGAAGATCACCGCCCTTGCCCCGCGCGATGGCTCGGTTAACCCCGAACAGGTCATGCGCAAGCTACTGGGCGCCGGCGGGGATCTCTAGGTTACGGCGTTTTACCAAACGCCGTAACCGGCCGACGCTGCGCGCCGCCCAGGGCGACAATTTGTCATTCAAAAGGCGAGGCATGACCAGAAGGTCAATGCCTCGCCCTTTTCATGCCAACTTGTTCGCTCTGGACGTCGCTCGCTGTCCGTCCTCTACCTGCGGCGCTGCTTTGCTCCGGATGCGGTAGGGTAGTCATTGGGGACGTTCTTAAATGACTAGTCGAAAGGGACACTCTTGCGCCAGATCTGCCGGCCCCACGCTGGGCTCGTCCTGTGCTTTACTGAGATAAAGTGAACGTGTAGATTCGTAACCCACTCGCAACCGTTCTATGGCACGATATTGAACGAATGTATGCTATGCGCCCGAGCCTTTCGGGCAGAGTGGGAGACAGTATGGTTAAGCTGTACGAGGACGGCATCTACCTGCGCGGCGGCAGCGAGGTTGTGCCTGCGGCCGAGGCTGCCGAGCGCGGTATTACGCAGACGCCCGAGGATGCCAAGCGCGGCACCATCGCGTATTCGATCCTTCAGGCACACAACACGTCCGGCGACCCCGAGGCGCTTAAGATTCGTTTCGATGCCATGGCGAGCCACGACATCACCTTTGTCGGCATCATCCAGACGGCGCGCGCCTCGGGCATGGAGCAGTTCCCGCTGCCTTACGTGCTCACCAACTGCCATAACTCGCTGTGCGCCGTGGGCGGCACCATCAACGAGGACGACCATGTCTTTGGCCTTTCCGCGGCCAAGAAGTACGGCGGCATCTTCGTCCCGCCGCACATCGCCGTCATCCACTCCTTTATGCGTGAGAACTTCGCCGGCTGCGGCAAGATGATCCTGGGCTCCGACTCGCACACCCGCTACGGCGCCCTAGGCACCATGGCCGTGGGCGAGGGCGGCGGCGAGCTGGCAAAGCAGCTGCTGCGCGACACCTACGACGTCGCCTATCCCGGTGTCGTCGCCATCTACCTCACGGGCGCCCCGCGTCCCGGCGTCGGCCCGCACGACGTGGCGCTCGCCATCATCCGTGCCGTTTTTGCCAAGGGCTACGTCAAGAACAAGGTCATGGAGTTCGTGGGCCCGGGCATCGCGAGCATGACGACCGACTACCGCAACGGCGTCGATGTCATGACCACCGAGACCACCTGCCTGTCGAGCATCTGGGCCACCGACGAGGACACGCACGCGTTTTTGACCATGCACGGCCGCGGCGACGACTACCGCGAGCTCAAGCCCGCCGATGTCGCCTACTACGACGGCTGCGTCGAGGTCAATCTGTCGAGCATCAAGCCCATGATCGCGCTGCCGTTCCATCCTTCCAACGGCTTTGAGATCGACGAACTCAACGAGAATCTCGAGGACATCCTGCATGAGGTGGAGCTCGAGGCCGCCAAGATCGGCGAGGGCAAGACGCACTTTAGCCTGCTCGACAAGATCGTCGACGGAAAGCTGCACGTGCAGCAGGGCGTTATCGCCGGCTGCTCGGGCGGCAACTACGACTCCGTGGTCCAGGCTGCCCGCGTGCTCAAGGGCGCCAACACCGGCTGCGGCGAGTTTTCGCTGTCGGTCTATCCCACAAGCCAGCCCGTGGCGCTCGAACTTACGCGCCGTGGCTACATCTACGACCTTATGGAGGCCGGTGCGATCGTGCGCACGGCGTTCTGCGGCCCGTGCTTCGGCGCCGGCGACACGCCCGCCAACAACGGCCTTTCGATCCGCCACACCACGCGCAACTTCCCCAACCGCGAGGGTTCCAAGCCGGGTAATGGCCAGCTGAGCGCCGTGGCCCTGATGGACGCCCGCTCCATTGCGGCGACGGCGGCCAACGGCGGCGTCCTGACGCCGGCGACCGACCTGCCCGAGGAGACTTGGGACGAGGCCTGCGAGTACAACTTTGACGACGCGCCGTACAAAAAGCGCGTGTACTGGGGCTTTGGCAAGGCGGAGCCTGCCGACGAACTGGTCGAGGGTCCCAACATCAAGCCGTGGCCCGCGATGGAGCCCCTCGGCGACGATATCCTGCTCAAGGTGTGCTCTAAAATCATGGACCCGGTCACCACGACTGACGAGCTCATTCCTTCGGGCGAGACGAGCTCCTTCCGCTCCAACCCGCTGGGCCTGGCAGAGTTTACGCTGAGCCGCCGCGACCCGGCCTACGTGGGCCGTTCCAAGGAGGTCGACGCCGTGGAGAAGCGCCGCGTTGCCGGCGAGGCAGCAGGCGACTTGGCCGCGCTCGATGCCGAGCTTGCCGGCGTGTTTGAGGCGCTGGCCGGCGCGGGTGTCGCTGCCGACGCCAAGGCGACCGAGTACGGCTCCATGCTCTATGCCAAGAAGCCCGGTGACGGTTCTGCCCGCGAGCAGGCCGCGAGCTGCCAGCGCGTAATTGGCGGCCTGGCCAACATCGTCCACGAGTACGCCACCAAGCGCTATCGCTCCAACGTGATGAACTGGGGCATGGTGCCCTTCCAGATGGAGGCCGAGCCCAGCTTTGAGGTGGGCGACTACGTCTTTGTGCCGGGTATCCGTGCCGCGCTCGATGGCGACCTGAAGGATATCGCCGCCTACGTGGTGCGTGCCGACGGCGCGGTCGAGCAGATTGAGCTCTACGTTGCCGATATGACGGCAGAGGAGCGTGCCATCGTCAAGGCCGGCTGCCTGATCAACTACAACAAGTTCAAGGCCGCTGCCGAGTAACGCACATACTTGTCCGCCCCGGTTATACCTTTCCCTGCCGCTCACGCGCTTCGCGAGGGTCGCGTCAGAGAAAGGTATAACCGGGGCTACTTGTTAAGTGCTGCTCGTTGGGTCTTGAGGGGCGCTAAAATCGAGGTTGCAACTCTCCTCTATGGGGGAGTGCACCTTTGTTCATATGCTATCTAGAATTGACAGTATGAAGTTGGCGCTTTAAAGTGAGCTCAAAACACTCTCGTTTGTGGAGTTGAAGATGAAGCGTTGCACTTCTGTTTTGTTGCTGTTGGTGGCTTGCGTCGTCGCTGCTGCGGGCGTGGTCCTATTTGGCTCGCTTATCTTCTATGGGCCGAGTGGGGTTGAGCAGACGGTCGAGATGGCGTCCCTTGTTGCATCGATGCCCGGGCAAATGATTTCGGACGTTACAAAGCCCGATGAGATAACGCTCGATATCGAGGAAACGCCGGGCATTCTAAGCATAAGCAACTACCCCATGATTGAACTTGGCTCGTCTCGCTATACCAAGGACGAGAAGTTGTCCCGACAGGCGCTGGACTTGCTAAACGGGCGTTCGTTCAAACGCTGGGACGGTTGGGATGCCTATGAGCGCCGACGTGGTTTTGTGAACGGTGGCTACTATACAACGCTGAAGCTGTATTCATCTGATGGCAAACTGATGCGCACCGTTAACTACAATCCGGAATACGCAAAAGCCGGAGGTGGGGACGGCGTCTATATCCAAGATGGCGGCGTGACCTACATTCTTGAAGGCGACCAGCAGCAGGTGATCGATTTTTTGGATCGTTGCGTGATGGACGCGTACGACCAGACCTGCCTGCCCGACCCGCAGACTGCACGCGATAGTGGATCTGCTCGTACATGGCTGTTCGAGGATGAGATGCCCTGGAACGCCGAATCGGGAAGCACGGGCTCGGCAAAAGAGTAGAGAATGCGACCACCACAAAGGTGCCCCTTTGTGGTGGTTTTCTGTCTGTCTCGATCTGTAACATCTTGGCCGCTAAAAGTGGGCTTGGTGTTGCAGATTTAGATTATCGATTCGGGTGTCTTCTGTTTATCTCGATCTGTAACAGGTGGACCCTTATTTGCCGAGTAGTTGTTACAGATTTAGATAAACGGGCGCCGCTGAGCATTTCATCTCAATCTGTAACATCTGGGGTCAAAAACGGCCGCTAGATGTTACAGATCGAGACAGATGAGCGCCGGAGTCGAAAATCACCACAAAGGTGCCTGTCCCCTTTGTGGTGGTGGGGGGCGGGCTCGATGTTATTGTGATCGCTGGGCAGCATTTTAATGAATGTCTCTACAGGATTTCATCTGGGGTGGCGGGTTTGGTTGTTTTGGGGATGCCGAGTTTGGATGACGCGAAATCGTCAACATCGTCCTTGATTCCATCTTTGGTGTAGACGGTGACCGTATAGGTGCTGTGCCCGAATTCGCTCTTGTCGCGTGTCGCCCAGGCCTGCCAGTAGGCAGCCCCGTTTCGCCCTTTGATTTTTCCGACACGGCGGAGTTCTGTTCGCTTTAATTTCCGGTTGCTATAGATGGTTCGACCGGCTTCCGCGGTGAGCCCGCACTGTCCAAGCAGCTTGTCGAGGACTTGGTTCATGTGGCGCTCATCGGTGTTTGGTGCGTAGTCGTAGGCGAGGGTGATGGAGTCGAGTGGCTGGTCGTCGATCAGATAGTTTAGCGCCTGAGGTTCAAGGCAGAAATAGGGGGAGCATCCGTCGACCTTGCCGAGCAACGGTAACTTGGACTGCCAACTTCCGGTGGGAATTGCATATTCGTAGAACACGCCACGGAAGACAAAGGAGAGCGAGGTGGCACGCGAGCCGGCGTCGATCATCCCGCAAAGATCGAAGGGCGAGGCGATACCAAAAGAAAAGGGCGTGATGACGATAAGGAAGAGCATCACGATGGGTATGGCGAAAATGGTAATGACGTTGCGACCGGTGGAATGAGACGGCTTCATATGCGCTCCTCGAGACAAAGATCTGTTGAGGATAGGCAGAAATGGATATGTTCAGAGAACAATTCAAGTTTAATCTCATGGCGCGAGATGGTCGACCGTTAGCGTCGAAAACCACCACAAAGGTGCCTGTCCCCTTTGTGATGGTGAGGAGCGCGCGGCTTCTTTTGGTAATAGTGTTAGCTGGCGGTATCATTAGTGCAGGTGGCGAAGGTTTGCATTGTGGGGTGTTTTGCCGTGAGCCGTTCTGCCCGTATTGGATTGATTGTCTTGGCGCTTGCGATCGCTGTGGTTGGCGCGGGTGCTGTCGGTATGGCATTTCTACCTGCTGCGGTGACGGAGCCGGTGGTCAAGCCTGTGACTCAATCTGTCGAACTTCTGACCGGCGACGACAAGCCCGAGACCATTACCGTTGATTTTGATGAGCAGCCGGCTGTGCTGGGTATTAGCAATTATCCGCGTATTCAGCTTGGGGCCATGCGCTATACCACGGATACAAGCCTGATCGATAGGGCGTCCGAGCTACTCAAGGGCAAAACATTTAAGCGCTGGTACGGATATGCGTCCTATCGGGCAAAAGCGAACGACATGGTTGGCGGATGCCACTCTTCTATCGAGCTGGACACTGCAAACGGCGCAAAGTTATGTGATGTCTCGTACGATCCGGGCTACGAGGGCAATGAGGGTCCGGGCATCTACATCATGGACGGCGATGTCGCCTATGTCATGGAGGGCGACCAGACCGAGCTCAACGATTTTATGGGTCAGTGTATCCAAGATGCCTATGAACAGACCTGCTTGCCTGACCCGCAGACTGCACGCGATAGTGGGTCTGCCCGTACATGGCTGTTCGAGGATGAGATGCCCTGGACCGTCGAATCGGGAAGTATGGGTTCGGCGAAGGAGTAGAGACCGCGACCACCACAAAGGTGCCTGTCCTCTTTGTGATGGTTTTCGGTCTGTCTCGATCTGTAACATCTTGGCCGCTAAAAGTGGGCCTGGTGTTACAGATTTAGATTTTTGATCCGGGTGTTTTCTGTTCGTCTCAATCTATAACATCTGGAGCCATAAACAGTCGCTAGATGTTACAGATTGAGATAGTGAGGGGACGAGGCCGCAGCGGGTGAGCGCACCTGCTCCCTATCTTTCAATCACTCAGAAAATCTTATATATAGAGACTTAGATTTGTGTATAAGATCGCGCAAAGCTGGCAACAATACTTCTCGAACAACGTGAAGCCGCCCCGTAGGGCGGCCACCCCAAGAGAGGTGATTCCATGAGAATCGATAAGCTAGCAATGACGTCGCGCGAGGCGCTGCAGACCGCCATGAGCACGGCTGCCGACGCGCAGGCCGGCGCGGTGGAGCCCGTTCACCTGCTGTCCGCCCTGCTTGGTGCCGGTGAGCGCAATATCTCCGTAATCATCGAGCGCATCGGCGCCGACCCGGCCCAGCTCGCACGCTCCACACAAGATGCCATCGACCACGCGCCCAAGGTTTCGGGCGAGGGTCAGCAGATGGGCCTGTCTAACGAGCTCGTCCGCGTCATCGAAAAGGCCGAGAAGAAGGCCACCAAGATGGGCGACAGCTTTGTGGTGACCGAGCACCTGCTGATGGCGCTTGCCGAGGACAAGGGCGAGGCGGGCCGCGTGCTGCGCGACGCCGGCGTCACCAAGGAGCGCATCGAGCAGGTTTACGAGGAGCTGCGTGGCGATGACCGCGTGACGTCTGCCGAGGACAAGACCCAGTTTGAGGCGTTGGAGCAGTACGGTCGCAACATCTGCGATCTGGCCCGCGCCGGCAAGCTCGACCCGGTCATCGGCCGTACCGACGAGATCCGTCGTACCATCCAGGTCCTGTCCCGTCGCACCAAGAACAACCCCGTGCTCATCGGCGAGCCGGGTGTCGGCAAGACGGCCATCGTCGAGGGCATCGCCCAGCGTATCGTGGCCGGCGACGTGCCGAGCACGCTGCGCGACCGTGACCTCATCGAGCTCGACATGAGTGCGCTGGTCGCCGGCGCCAAGTACCGCGGCGAGTTCGAGGACCGCTTGAAGGCCGTGCTCAAGGAGGTACAGAAGTCCGAGGGCAAGGTCATCCTGTTCATCGATGAGCTTCACACCATCGTGGGCGCGGGTGCCACCGAGGGCTCCATGGACGCCGGCAACATCCTGAAGCCGGCGCTTGCCCGTGGCGATCTGCACGCGATCGGCGCGACTACGCTCGACGAATACCGCAAGTACATCGAGAAGGACGCGGCGCTCGCGCGTCGTTTCCAGACCGTGATGGTCTCCGAGCCTACCGTCGAGGACACCATCTCGATCCTGCGTGGCCTCAAGGAGAAGTACGAGATCTTCCACGGCGTGCATATCACCGATGGCGCGCTCGTGGCGGCTGCCGACCTCTCCGATCGCTACATCGCCGACCGTTTCCTGCCCGACAAGGCCATCGACCTGGTCGATGAGGCCGCAAGCCGCCTGCGCATGGAGCTCGACAGCATGCCGGTCGAGATCGACGCCACCACGCGTCAGCTCACCCAGCTGCAGATCGAGGAGCAGGCGCTCATGAATG
>JBKWEB010000044.1:0-9946 GCA_046976245.1 Collinsella sp.
TTGTATAAGTCTGGCCGGCCCGACTGATGTGTCGATCTGTCGGGCCGGCCGAGAATGGTGAAGAGATCTCGCTGTTGAATGAACGAATGTTACAAGCAGCTCTTCAAGGCGCTTTGGGCGTTGGCTGGGGCTGCGCAGTCAATCGCATGCAGTGATAGGCGAGGCGATTGCTCGATGAGCCGGCGACTAGTTCTGTGCTGCACTCGTCCCGGTGCCGTCGTTGTCTGCCGAGTACCAGAATGCGTAGGCCGCAACGACGGCATCATAGACGGCTGCGACTACGTTATCCACGACGGCTGCAAAGTTGACCACAACGGGAACGGGGCCGGTTTTGGAATCCATCTTCTCTACTTCTGGGGTCTCATACATGGGAACATCTCCTTAGAATTGTGACAGGACGCTCAGGTCGCCTAGATCATCGTCGATCAGGTCGATATAGAGGTCGCCGTCCATATTGATGTCTGCAATCAACGATGAGATCTCTTCCATCTCGTCAATCGAGTGCATACGATTGGCCAACGCGGTAACAACGGGCTTATCCCAAACGGTTGCCATTCCGGCATCGTAGTATTCCTGAAGGCTGTGTTTGCGAACGTTTCCGATGATGAGAGGTATATAGGGGGATGCGACGATATCGCCATTGGCGTGGATGGCCACTTGGTCAAATTGCATTTGCAGTTGAGGGAATCTGACCAAGTGGTCGATGGGGTCGCCCCACTCAAGCATGAAATAGCCTCGATAGTCCGGATCGTATCGAAGGTCATTGATCGTGTTGACTAGCCGACGGTATTGATTATTCGAAGGGCGAATCGTGCGGTTTCTTCGGGCTCTACCGAGGAGCATGAGCGGCTGAACTCTAAGGTCAATTCGGTCAGTTCTACCCGACGATTTCAGCTTGTCTCGAAGCATCGTGCAAACTGGTTTGAAATCGTCGACATTGAACGATGTCGGACAAAAGGCAATTGAAAGGTGCAGTGAGGTTTCGTTCAGCGTGATATCGATGGCGTCGAGCACCCGGTCGTATAATCCCGAGAGTCCTCGCATATGTTCGTGAGAATCGCGTAGGCCATCGAGGCTAAACTGTATGCCGTTTAAACCGGCGCGTTCGAGCTCATGCAAAGTATTTGAGTTTGCGAGCAGACCGTTTGACACGAGGTTGCATTTGACGCCAGATGCGCTGAGCCGCCGCAAGGACTCGATGACAAGATCCTTTCGCAGGAGGGTCTCGCCTCCGCAGAAGCAGAAGCTAAAGGGGTGCATTTGACAAATCGAGTCGACGAGTTCGAGGACTTCGTTGTCGGATAATTCGTTCGCGACGACATCGTTTTCTCCACTGTTGTTGAAGCAGTGTAGACAACGAAGGTTGCATTTGTTTGTAATGTCGAGCGCAACGCTGTGGGGCGCTCCGATTATTGCCGGCATGCTCATTATTGCTTCTTATCGAGCGGGCGAACAAACAGCTTGACGTCGCCCGAGTCGAGCTCATTGGGCAGGGTGCCGACTAAGGAAAAGCCAAGGCGCTGGTCGGAATGGTCAAGTTGTTCGGCGATTGGGGTGGAATCAGGCGCGTCAATTCTGAGCGCGCGGTAGGCTTTGGGAGCGGAAGATCCGTAGTATTCCGCAAGGCGGTCGAGCACACCGGCAAGCAGCGTGGAGCTGCATGAGATAAATTTGATGATGACGCTGCGGCCGGCGGGATTAGTGGCCGGCTCGCATATTATCAATCCATTAATTTCTCCGGACTGGCTCGTGAGTAGAAAATAATCATGGGTAAAGGAAAAGAGCCTTTGGCGAAGAACCAGAAAGTTCTCCAATTCGGGCTCAACGTCGAACTCAGAGAAATAGATCCTATTGCCATTTTTGGACTGTTTTGCAGAGAGGGATTTTGCAGCCGCCTCTTCGATTTCAGCAAACCTGCTCGCGTCCGCGAGAATAAGCAGCTCGTCGGGATTCACCGATGTTAGGTAATCGGAGCCGAAAGGGTCGTTCATATATCTCCCTTCTTTCTTCCAAACGATAAGACAGTTTACGGTCAGGCTATGCAGGGTTTGGGCCAGGTCATGCGCTAGCGTCTCGCGCGGTTGATCTGGGTATTTTTCTTGGAACAGACGGAGAATTTTGGGCAAATCGCAGGTGCCGTCGCATAAGTCAAGAATCTCTTTAGCGACCCTGTTGAGGATCGTATAGATTTGTTTCCCATCTGAGCTTAGGACGCTCAGGCGGTTATTTGGTTCACTGCGAAGGTAGCTTGGGTCGAGGGGGATGGGGATGACTCCAGGCAATGATGAGATTTGCGCGCTCCAAACATTCACGGATTCCATTGATCTCCTTTGGTTGTGGCCTATCTTCCTCGAATAGCAACTCGTTCGATAAAAGATCACAAATCGAAACGATATATAAAAGAATATATTTATATCGATATACAATATTAGGTTAAAAAAAGTTTTGATGTTTGTCGATAGGGCTGGTATTGAAGGAGTGGACTGGAGTGATGGCGATGTCGGACGTTGTGGTTTCAATGGTGGGGTCATGCCTGCTGCTGTTGTTCGGAATAATGATATATCGAGGCAAGCTCACGGGATTGCTTGCCGGAATGTCATTGCTATCGGGAGAGCGTTTAGAGGAGGCAAAGCGGACGGCCGAGTCTCTAGGCGCAAACCGAGTGGTGGGGGCGTCTATAGTTTTCTCCGCAATATGCCTTTTTCTCTCGTCCCTTTTTCCGGACAAAAGGGCTATTCTCGGTCTGATGGTGGCTGCTGTTATAATCGCCGCGCTTGCCTATGCAAATAGGGGGCTTATTCGTATGTATATAAAGGTGAAATGGAATCCTGGGCACCGCAACCCGAGATAATGTCTTGAGCAAGGATTAACAACAAGGGATATATGGGAGCGATTAAGCGGCGAGCAAATTCAGTTTTGGATAAAAGGCCGCTTGATGGGAGCTGGCATGTTTAAGAAGACGGTTCACGAGTTGTTTCGGTGTAAAGGGTCACGGCTTTTCGTGATTCTCATGCTGGTGAATTTTGCTCTCTCGTGCGTCATGCCCGCCTTAAACGGTGGGTTTGTAGACTTTCTCGTGACGAATAGGGATCCATCTCGCGTCGTGTGGTTTGCGGCCTTTGTTGCGGGCATAGGGATATCGGCCTCCTTCATGTCGTATGCGATGGGTGTGAACGTATCGCGCGTCATCTTGGAGATGACGACGAGACTGATGGGGACCACGTGTGAGTCGTTTGAACGGGGGCCCCTGGAAAAGGGGGAGCAGGCGGATCCATCCTATACAACGCAGAGGGTGTATGCGGATTCGAATGCGGTGTCATCGTTTGTCGTGAACAACTTCCTGACGATCGGGCTTAACATCGTTCTGGTTGTGTTGATATGCATCATCCTGTTTTCGATTAATCCGGTGTTCCTGGTGTTAAGTGCATGTTCGCTTGTTGCGTACTTCATTTTATTCAGGGCGTTGAAAAAGCCGTTGTACAACAGTTCGCTTGCGAACAAGGAGGGTTTGAGTAAGCTTTTCGCGTCCGTGAGCGGCGAGCTGTCGCAGTTGTTTGACATTAAGTGCGATGGCGCATATAACCAGAGCGCTCGGACGCTCAAAGGGGTATTCGAGGGGTACTACCCGATTTACATGAAAGCAAGTAGGGTCTCGAATCTGGCCACATCAAGCGACGGCCTGATCTCGTCTGTGTTTCGGGGGGCACTGCTCGTGATCTCCGGGATGGAAATATTGAGCGGAAGAATGAGCTTAGGCGAGTTCACAATGGTGAACTCGTATTACTCGATGGCGTTCGGATGCTTCAAGTATTTTTTGAATTATTTCAAATCGTATCAGGACGCAAGGGCCTCGTTCGACCGATTGGGGGCTCTGACGGAGGACGCCGAGGACCGCGGCACCCTCACGGTTAGGCACGTGGAGAGCATATCGTTGTCCAACATCGCGTACCGATACGCGGGAAAGCCCTACTTATACCGCGACCTCTCCGTGGAGGTGGAGGAAGGAAAAACCTATGCCATTACCGGGCCGAACGGATGCGGAAAAAGCACGTTTCTGAAGGTGCTCCTTGGACTATATTCTGCTGGGGGACATCGGGCTTTGGGGTCGGTGCCATATGAAGAGCTCGATATGGAGACGATCCGACGGGACCTGTTTGCGGTGTGCCCGCAAAAGCTCTTTATTCCGAACGAAACGGTGGAGAATTACCTTGAGAGGACGTCGATTCGGGGATCGAGCGAAAACCTCCGAGAGCTTGTGCCGAGTTTCTATCGAACCGTCGAATCGTTAAAAGGCAAGAATTGTAGAGACCTTTCTGGTGGAGAGTATCGAAAGCTAAGGATATTCGCAGCACTTCGCAGGCAGCCGGAAGTGCTTGTGTTCGATGAACCAACGAACGATTTAGATGAAGAAAGCCGTCGGGAGTTCACGGAGTATATTCATCGAAATCCCTTCGATCAGCTAATTCTTGTTGTAAGCCATGATCAGGATTTGATTTCAGCATGCGATAGGAAGCTGGATTTGGATTTCGATCCGAAAAATGGGCAATGCTGATGGGAAACGCTTAGAGTTCGGGCTTGCGCGTCATGGAGTAATCTTTCCTCTTATCGAAAATCGTTACAATATAAGAAAAACAGTAAGCAAGAAGAAATGGCTCGGGGAAGAGCTCGCTGCTGTCAGTGATATTGGGTCTATATCCAGATAACACGGAAGGGGCCGTCCTCTACAACGGGGTATCACAGCGTCGCATCGACCGATACGCATTGCGGCGGTGCCGAGTTGGCATTACGGAGCAAGAGCCCCCTATTGTTGGGGGGACGATCCTCGATAATCTTACGCTGCTTTCTGATGATTTCGAGGCCGACAAACTGAATCGGATGCTTGCCATATTGGGGTTAGACAAAATGATTGCCGCTGCGGAGAACGGGGCGGCAGCGATGCTTGGCAGCAAGAAAGGAGGGGTGTCCGGCGGGGAGAAGCAGAACATCGCAATTGTGCGGCAGATGTTGAAATCGCCGGACGTCATGTTGTTTCTTGAGTCAACTTCAGCGCTTGATGCGAAGAGCCGGAGCGCGCTAATTAAATTGCTTCATGAGGTTAAGAGAGACCATATTGTAATTGTTGTCACTCATGACGAAGAGATGCTTGCGGCTTGCGACGAGGTCATTCCGATGCCCGGATGCTTATCGGGACGTGGCGTTGAAGGCCCAGAAGATCGAAATGGCGTGGGTGTTGGGTAAGTCCCTACGCGTACGACGTTGGGTTTCTGATCTTCATCGTCCTGCAAAGAAGGCTTTGTAACACGTTTCCCCTGGGAGGCCCCTTTTGTCCGTAGTGGCAAAGAGGAGCTTTTTCGTTTCCCTCTTGCGGCGGAGGGGGACACCATGCGCCTATACAGGACGACCTGCGCGCTTTCGTCGGATGACGGGCTATGTGTCGAGATGGGGGTCTCGGGTGGAGGCCGCGTCGCGGTCGCGGTCGGCCAGCGACCATCGGTACGGCTCAATCGTATTACCAGAACTAGTAAGGAGCCGCCCTTTCGGACGACTCAAACTGTAATGGGGCTTTTTTAGCTACCCCGGCCGTTACTCCGCCAAAGCATTCGCGCTATCTGCCGGGGTGGCTAAAATAGCCCCGTCCCAAATTAGCTACTCTGACCAAAATCCCTGGGACAAATACTTCTGATAGATTTTGTCTTTCTTGGCTATTGCGTAGTTTAAGAGATTCCATTCCAATAATTACAGCTTTTTGCTAAAGCGCTTTAGCAGTTTATACCGCTTTTGACCTGCGACTACGTTGTACTGGTATCTTCATAAGGTAACCACCTTTACCTACCGTTTACCGCCAGTTTTAGCACGTTTACCAAACCGCGCAGCCTCTGCTCAAGCCCGCCCAAAACCCGCCGTATAGTTCCCTCACGGTCCGCATCCGGCGGGTCGATTCGTTACCACGGTCGTGTGTGCGAACACATAGAAGGGGAAGTATCGTGAGCGATTGCAAGAGGGTTTACCGTTTTGGAACCGACGCCCAGGGCACTTGTGTCACCGAGGGCGACAAGTCTATGAACTTTGTGCTTGGCGGCAAGGGCGCTAACCTTGCCGAGATGAGCCGTATCGGCCTGCCGGTCCCCGGTGGCTTTACCATTACCTGCCAGACCTGCGTTGAGTACTCCGGTGCCGGCAATGTTTGGCCTGCCGGCGCGCTTGACGAGATCGTTGCCGCCGAGGCCGACCTCGAAGCCCGCTGCGGCAAGAAGCTCGGAGATGCCAACGATCCGCTGCTCGTCTCGGTGCGCTCTGGCGCTCCGTTCTCCATGCCCGGCATGATGGACACGGTCCTCAATCTGGGCCTCAACGACGATTCCGTCCTGGGCCTCATCGCCCAGACGCAGAACCCGCGCTTTGCTTGGGACAGCTATCGCCGCTTTATCCAGATGTTCTCCAACGTCGTCATGGGCGTCGACGCCGACCTGTTCGAGAACGCCCTGACCCAGGCCCGCCTGGTTGCCGGCGTCCGCGTCGATTCCGAGCTTTCGGCCGAGGACCTGCAGGAGCTCGTCGAGACCTTCAAGGGCATCTTCTCCGCCAACGTCGAGGCCGCCCTGTACCCCGAGCTCGAGGTCGCCGATGGTAAGCCCGTCTTTCCGCACGATCCGGAGCTCCAGCTTCGCCTTGCCATCCAGGCCGTCTTTGGCAGCTGGATGAACGAGCGCGCCTGCATTTACCGCAAGCAGCACGGCATCTCCGACGAGCTCGGCACCGCCGTCAACGTCCAGGCCATGGCTTTTGGCAACAAGGGCGAGACCTCTGCGACCGGCGTCGCCTTCACCCGCAACCCGGCCGACGGCACCAAGGAGTTCTACGGCGACTTTCTGGTCAACGCCCAGGGCGAGGACGTCGTCGCCGGCATTCGCAACACCGAGCCCATCGCCGATCTCAAGACCACTCCGGGGCTTGAGTCCGCAGGCGAGGAGCTCGAGCGCGTGTTCCTGACGCTCGAGGATCACTATCGCGACATGTGCGACATCGAGTTCACCATCGAGCAGGGCAAGCTCTGGATGCTCCAGACCCGCGTGGGCAAGCGAACCGCCACCGCCGCCCTGCGCATCGCCATCGAGATGGTCGAGGAGGGCCTCATCACCCGCGAGGAGGCCGTGGGCCGCATCGATCCTGCGCAGCTCGATCAGCTCCTGCACCCGCAGTTCGACTCCTCCAAGAAGTACGAGGCGCTCGCGACCGGTCTTAACGCCAGCCCCGGTGCCGCCGTGGGCGAGGTCGTGTTCTCGAGCGACGACGCCGTCGCGCGTTCCGCCGAGGGCCACAAGGTCATCCTGGTCCGTTGGGAGACCAACCCTGACGACCTGAAGGGCATGGTCGCCGCCGAGGGCATCCTGACGAGCCACGGTGGCAAGACGAGCCATGCCGCCGTTATCGCTCGCGGCATGGGTACGCCCTGCGTCTGCGGTGTCGAGCGCTTCCATATCGACGCGGCCGAGAAGGTCGTGCGTATCGAGGGTAGCGATCGCGTACTGCACGAGGGCGACATCATCTCCATCGACGGTACCCAGGGCATCGTTGTCGACGGCGCCGTTGACTTGGTCTCCGCCGAGCTTACTGGTGACCTGGACACTATCCTGTCCTGGGCCGATGAGATTCGTCTGGATGAGACCTGCGGCCACGCCAACCACGTGCGCGTCAACGCCGACAACCCCGAGGACGCCGAGCTCGCGCTCGAGTTTGGCGCCGAGGCCATCGGCCTGTGCCGCACCGAGCATATGTTCCTGGGCGATCGCAAGAATATCATCCAGAGCTTTATCCTGTCTGACGATGAGGCTGTGAAGCAGCAGGCCCTGGCCGACCTGCTCAAGGTTCAGACCGAGGACTTCCTGGCGATGTTCAAGACCATGTCCGGTCGCGATGTGGTCGTCCGCCTGCTCGATCCGCCGCTTCATGAGTTCCTGGATAATCCTCGCGAGCTCGAGGTCGCCATCACCAAGAAGGAAGCCGCTGGCGCCAGCGAGGAAGAGCTTGCCGTCCTGCGCACCCGCCTGCGTCGTATCGACGGCATGGTCGAGTCGAACCCCATGCTCGGCCTACGCGGCGTGCGCCTGTCAGTCGTCTTTAGCGATCTGCCGCTCATGCAGGTCCGCGCCGTCGCCACGGCTGCCGCCCGCCTTATCAAGGAGGGCGTCGACCCGCGCCCCGAGATTATGGTCCCGCTCGTTTCCATTACGGCCGAGCATGTTCAGACCCGCGAGGTTATCGAGCGCGTGATCGCCGAGGTTTCCGCCGAGGAAGGCGTCGAGCTCAATATTCCCGTGGGCACGATGCTCGAGCTGCCGCGTGCCTGCATGGTCGCTGACGAGATCGCCCATCATGCCGACTTCTTCTGCTTTGGCACCAACGACCTCACCCAGACCACCTTCGGCTTCTCCCGCGACGATGCCGAGGCCAAGTTCATCCCGCTGTACATGCACAAGAAAATCTTGAAGGACAATCCCTTCGAGACCATCGATACGGCGGTGCTCGAGCTGGTGCGCATGGCCGTCGAGATGGGTCGTGCCACCAATCCCGACATGCACTTTGGCGTGTGCGGCGAGCACGGCGGCGACCCCAAGTCCATCAAGGGCCTGTTTAACGTGGCCGACGTGGACTACGTGTCCTGCTCGCCCTACCGCGTGCCCCTCGCACGCCTGGCTGCCGCTCAGGCCAAGCTCGAGGCCAAGCGTTCCGCTTAACTGAGTCGCGTTCCATTTGCGCCTTTTACGCCCCCCTTCGCGCCGTCGCGCCCCTGTGGACGCGGCGGCGTTTTACGTTGGTTCAATACATTGGCAACTGACGGGAGGACTGCGATGAAAAACCTCACCAGGTATTTGCAACGAGCGCGTCGGGGAGCACAGATGGCCCTGTGCTGGGTGGTCGTTGCGGTCACGGCGCTTTGCGGGATGCCGACAGCCGGTTTTGCCCTCCAGGATGATTCGCGCGACGAGCTCTATGGCGACGTGGTCAACCCGCTCACCATTACGGTCAACGATCGCGACTGCACGTTTGTAGATATCGATGACGGCAAGCTCGAGGGCCGTACCTCGATGTATGACAACGTCTCGTTCTACACGGCCGCCGTCAAAAAGATGCTGCCCAACTGGGCATCGCTTGCCTATAACATCCTTGGCTATGGCGGAGGCGACGACTCCGGTGACTTTTTGTACTGGGACCACGCCGGCAAGGGCTTTGAGAAGGACTTCGGCAAGGGTCACTACATCTATCTTTATGATGCGCTTTCGGGCGGCAACGGTGAGCATTCCGATGGTGCCGACAAATCGAAGCAGAGTGGTCTGACATCTGCAAAAAGCCTCAATGCGGTCTACGAGCGCTTGACCGACGATATCGCCGGCTGTATCGGTCACAAGCTGAAGGGCTCCGATTTCCGTAAAAACGTGCCGCTCGACGGACTGTCGAAAGACATGACTGAGCAGGACGTCATCTATGCCACCATTGCTTGTGTCGACAAGCTCGGCGGCACCTATCAGTACGATTTCAATGGCTTTGGCATCGCGTTCTATAACTTTAGAGTTCAGCAGCTCAACAGCGTGAACAAGCTTAACTGTGCGCCCGAGGACGCGCCGGGCTATTCCTTTGTCGATTCTAAGACTGAGCAGGAGCTCGTTACCTCGGCACTTAACGTCGGCTATGAGGACGCCTCGCAGAGCATCACGCTCGCCCGCGGTACCGAGGAGACGGTCGGCACGAGCACTTCTGAATCCGCATCGTATTCCAAAGGCGGCTCGTGGGGCGCATCGGTGAGCCTCAAGGAGTCGCTGGGCGTGCCCGCAACAGCGAGCGAGGAGATCGAGACTTCGTTGTCGGCCGAAACCACGATGTCCCAGTTGTGGGAGGCGAGCAAGAGCGAGGAACAGTCGATCACCACGACGGACAATCAGTCGGTCAC
>JBKWEB010000045.1:0-8916 GCA_046976245.1 Collinsella sp.
ATAACCGTGCAACGGAAAAGAGCCGCCCTTTCGGACGACTCAAACTGTAATGGGGATTAGATAATCATTTGGCTGCACGCTGGCTAAGTGAGTAGACTTTTTTGGAAATGCCGAGCACCCAACATATTTGCCTCAATAAAACCGCAGGTCACGGACTTGTGCTTTGTCGGTGTGGTCCGGGATTCGGTAAAAGTCTACTCACTTAGTTTTGCGTGTCCGCAACGAGACCCCAGCCGGGGTGATTCCACCGCAAATTAGCTGCTCCCATCGCCGCAATTAGGCGCCGTACGGATTCCGGTCCCTCTCGATGCGTTGGCGGATGTGGGCGTACTCGATAATCAGTAGCACCAGGAGTAGGGCCATGATGGCTAGGTAGCTCACCACAGCGCCCATCAGACCCAGCAGCTTAATCAGGATCACCGGGAGCACCACGCTCACGGCAAAGCAGATCAGGTAGATCTTGGTGACGTCTCCAGCGTGGCGCAGCACCGTGATGATGGCGTAGATAAAGTCGATGGCCGCGGTGACGCCGCCGGCGACGACCATCAGCAGCGCCAGCGTACGGTAGCGTTCAAAGCTGAGACCGTACATAAAGCTCATGAGGGGAATACCGGGACCTGCCATAAATGCGGCGCACGCGCCGGTGATGACCACGATCAGCGCCATAACGGCAACAATAATCAGGTCAAAGCGATGACGCTTACGAGGATTAGCCCAAATGCTCGACAAGCGCAGGAGCTGCGGTTTATAGACAAATCCAATGCTCAACAGAATAGCCTGAGCTGGAAAAAACAGGGCATTAAAGTACAGCTGGTATTTGTAGGCCAGTGTTCCTTCCATCACAAACTTGGGCATGCTTTCGATAAGGTTGAACAGGAATAGCGCGCCAAAGAGTGGGGCGCACTGGACAAACAGGTGGCCGACCTCGCGCAGGTTTACGCGGCGCGATTTTTCGGTCTCGAGCAGGGCGAGCGGCGCGGTGACCAGCACGAGCGAGGCGATTGCGGCGATGCCCATGGCCATGGCCGCGATGGGCATGCTGCGCGTGAAGAACAGCGCCACGCTGAAGACCGCGATGACGCCGACGGAGCGTAGCGTTTGACTCATTCCAGCCAAGTAGAGCTTGTCGGCCTGCTGCAGGCGGCCTTCGTACACGTCGGCGACGCCGTCGATGACCTTATAGAGGTAGACGCCCAGGCCGATCGTCGCCATCTGCGCGTCATAGCCGCGGGCGCTGCTATACATGAGGCCGCAGCCTAGGGCGAGCGCTCCGCAGATCCAACGATTGAGCTGGTAGGAGGCGAAGGACGTCTTTTCGTCGATGTCCGAGACCTGGAAATTGCGCACGCCGTAGTTGCATGCGATCATGATGAGCGTGCCGGTGACAAAGGCGATGGAGAACTTGCCGGCTTCTTCGGCGCCCACGAGCTGTGTGGACACGATGGTGAGCAGCGGAAACGCCAAGCCCCACACGGCGGTGCCGAGAGCGTTCCAAAGGTAATCGCGGCGGGTGGCGTGCTCCTCGTATTCCGCTTCCTGCATGGAGAAGCCGCCGCCGTAGACGGCACCGAGCAGACGGTTCCACCAAGCGTTGACCATGCGGCGGACGGGGCCGGGCTTGCGATCGCGTTCGCGCCGGCGACGTGTGGCTTGGCTGCTATCGGGCCCGCCGGCGTTGCGCTGACTTAGCTCTTGGATGCGTGCGAGTTCCTCGGCAGTGTGCGAGGCAGGGAAGAGGCCGTTCTCGATGCGGCCGCCCTGGGCCTTCGCGGCGCCGTCTCTCGATGCAGCGGGGTTGGAGACGCCGTTGCGGCGGGCGATGGCGCGGCGAATGCTATCGAGGGGCGTGATGCTCAAAGCGGAGTCCTTTCTATTGCTGCGCTTTAGTATAGACGCGACGGTGTTCGTTCGTGTTTTTGAACGGATTGTTCAATAATTTCGGCGGGCGGCTGTAATTTGTCGGTAAACGTGCGGTATCCTGTTGAAGTTTTGTGACACCCCCGATGCCGCCCACGCGGTACCAAGGAGCTTCTACCTATGGACGTCGCCGCATTCTTACTGGCTCTTGTGCCGATTATTTGGCTGGTCGTGATGCTGCTGTGCTTTAAATGGCCAGCTTGGAAGGCCGCTATCGGATCGTTTGTCCTTTCGTGCTTGCTCGCCTTCGCATGGTGGCACCTGCCGGCAGCGCAGATCGCGACCGCCTCGCTCGAAGGCTTTTTGATGGCCCTGTGGCCCATCGTCCTGGTGATCATCGCCGCGGTATTCACGTATAACCTGTGCGTTCGCACGGGCGCCATGGACGTGATCGGCAGCATGATCACCTCCATCAGCAGCGACCGCCGTCTGCTGGCGCTGCTCGTGGCTTGGTGCTTCGGTGGCTTTATGGAGGGCATGGCCGGCTTCGGTACCGCTGTCGCCATTCCCGCCGGCATGCTCGCGGGCCTGGGCTTTGAGGCCGTGCCTGCCGTGCTCATCTGCCTGCTGGCCAACGGCGTGCCCACGCCCTACGGCTCCATCGGCATCCCCACGGTGTCCGTTGCCGACCTGGTGGGTTTGGATTCCCTTCACCTAGCGACCGTTCAGCTGGTGCAGCTCGCACCGTTCTTTGTGGTGATGCCGCTATTTATTGTGCTGGTTGCGGGCCGTGTTGCCGATGACCAGGGCAATGCCGCGAGTGTGGGCGAGCGTCTGCACGGTGTTGCCGGCGTGGCGTTGCTCTCCGGCGTGTCGTTTGTCGGCGCGGCTCTGGTCGTTGCCATGTTTGTGGGCCCCGAGCTGGCCGTGGTCGTAGGATCCATCGTTTCGCTCGCGCTGACAGCTGCACTTGCCATGCGTGCCGAGAAGTCGGGGCATCTGGACGCACGCTTTCACATGAATATCGAGGCGGGGGAGAAGCTCACCGTTAAGTCGGCGCTTTCGGCCTGGTCGTGCTTCATTCTGATTTTTGTACTGCTGCTGGGCACGTCTAATCTGGTGCCCGCTGTGCATGCTGCGCTCGCGCCGTTTGCGAGCCATGTGCAGGTGTATTGCGGTGAGAATCCCGGTATGCTTACGTTTTCGTGGATCAACACGCCAGGCGTCTGGATTTTCCTGGCGGCGTTTGTCGGCGGTGCCATTCAGGGCGCTTCGCCGCGCATGATGGGCGAGGTGCTGGCCGCGACTGTGAAGCAGATGACGCCGACGGTGATCACGATGCTTTCGGTACTGGGCTGCGCCAAGGTGATGGGCTATGCCGGCATGATTTCGTCGATCAGTGCGTTTTGCATTGCGGTCGCCGGCGGTCTCTACCCGATTCTGGCTCCGTGGATCGGTGCAGTCGGTGCGTTCGTGACCGGCTCGGGCACGTCCTCGGGCATGCTGTTTGGTCCCATTCAGAGCCAGGCCGCTACTGCGCTGGGTGTGAGCGACTACTGGATGGTCGCATTGAACGCCCTGGGCGTCGCCGCTGGTAAGATGATCTCGCCGCAGACCCTCGCCATTGGTCTTGCCGCCGTGCACGTGCGCGGTAAGGATGCCGAACTCCTGGGCGCGGTGCTGCCCTACGCTGCCGGCATGCTGGTCCTGATGAGCGCCATAGCCATGCTCGGCCAAGGCCTGCCGCTGTAGTCGGCACTTAGGGACGTTCCTTATGTGCCGGCACTTTGGGAACGTCCCTAATGCCGGCATCCGGGGACATTCGTTGAATGTTGCCTGTTCAAGATCAAGAGTGCCCCCAATGACTAGTCGTTTAAAAGCGTCCCCAATGACTAGGCCGCTTGCCTGCGATTTTTGACCGTTGGGCGGGCTTGCCGCCCTTGCCGCAAAAACGTTTTTGCATATCGGGTACAACAGGCTTTACGTGAGTAAAGTGCGCGTCGCGTCAACGTGTCGCGTTTTTAAAGGAGGCCCCATGCCTGGTGTTACCCCTGCAGAAGTTCTGTCCAACTTTGGTATTACGCTCGTTGAAGATCCCGCCGAGAATCAACCCCGTCTGCTGGTGGACCTGCCGGCGGCAGAGCTTGTCGAGCACGCTATTCGTCGCAAAGAGGGCCGTATGGCTTCTAATGGCGCGCTCGTGATCGAGACGGGGGAGCGCACTGGTCGTTCGCCCAACGATCGTTTTATCGTTGACACCCCCGATGTTCACGACAAGATCGCCTGGGGTGCGGTCAACCGCCCACTGTCCGTCGAGAGCTATGAGGCCATCAAGGCCGGCATCGTCGACTATCTCAACGAGCGCGACGTGTTCGTCACGCGCGGCATGGCGGGCGCTGACCGCAACCACACGCGTCGCCTGCTTGTTGCCTGCGAGCGTGCCAGCCAGGCACTCTTCATTAAGCAAATGCTCGCCCGTCCGCTCGCCCGCGAAATCGCGCGCACCGGCGAACCCGACTTCTGCGTGCTCGCAGCGCCCGGTTACCAGTGCGATCCTGCCATCAAGGGCCTCAACTCCAGCGCCGCCGTGGTCATCAACTTCCAGGAGCGCGTGATTTTGGTCGCCGGCACCGGCTACTCCGGCGAAATCAAAAAGTCCATCTTCAGTGTCATGAACTACCTGCTGCCTGTCGAGGACGACGTGCTGCCCATGCATTGCTCGGCCAGCATGGACCCCGTCACGCACGAGACCGCCGTGTTCTTTGGTCTGTCCGGCACCGGCAAGACCACGCTTTCGGCCAATCCCACGCGCCTGCTGATCGGCGACGACGAGCACGGTTGGTCCGACATGGGCATCTTTAACATCGAGGGTGGCTGCTACGCCAAATGCGAGGGCCTGGACGCCTTCCACGAGCCCGAGATCTTCAACGCCGTCCGTTTTGGCGCCATTTGCGAAAACGTGGTGCTCGACGAGAACCGCAAGCCCAACTACGACGACATCTCGATCACGCACAACACGCGCGTGGCCTATCCCGTGGAGCACATTCCTAACGCGTGGACTAAGGGCATGGGCACCACTCCGAGTGTCGTGCTGTTCCTGACTTGCGACGCTTTTGGCGTGCTGCCGCCCATCTCGCGCCTGACGGCCGACGCCGCCATGTACCACTTTGTGACGGGCTTTACGGCTAAGATTCCCGGCACCGAGGTCGGCGTCACCGAGCCCACGCCCACGTTCTCTTCGCTGTTCGGCGAGCCGTTTATGCCGCTCGACCCCATGGTCTACGCCAAAATGCTCGGCGAGCGCATCGCCGACGGCCGCACGCGCGTCTACCTGGTCAACACCGGCTGGATCGGCGGCGGCTACGGCGTGGGCCATCGCATCGAGCTTGCCTACACGCGCTCGCTGGTCGCGCGCGCCCTCGACGGCACCATCGAGGACAGCGAGTTCGTGCACGACGACATCTTTAACGTCGACATTCCCACGACGTGCCACGGCGTGCCCGATGGCATCCTGGTGCCGCGCCAATACTGGCAGAGCACCGCGCGCTATGACGAGGCCGCGCACAACCTGGCGGTGATGTTCGAGGAGAACTTCGAGAAGAAGTACTCGCACCTGCCCGAGTCCGTCAAAGCCGCCGGCCCGCACGCCCAGGTGTCCGCCGAGGCCCGTCATCACGGCCGCGGCCTGCTGGGACTCCGCCACTAGCTTCGCCGTGAGTCCATATCCACCACAAAGGGGACAGGCACCTTTGTGGTGGTTTTGCTCGTGTGGATGACTCGGGTTACAATACGCCTGACATATCGTCCCCTTCTCCGGATGGGGGCAGCGTAAGCGCTCTTGTGGCGGCACCGTGGGACTTTGAAGGTGGCCGTCGTAAGGGCGCTTTTTGTTTAGGCACCCGGGCTCGGGCGCATGCTATGAAGGGAGAGCACATGAAGAGTTTCGTTGCCGAGGATTCGTTTTGGGAGCTATTTCCGCAGGCGGCTATCGGTGTTGTGGTCGTAAAGGGCATGAAGCCCGCGGCTCAGATTCCTCAAGAGGACGTGGATGCGATTGCGGCGTTGCTCGACCGCGCCAATATCGACGCGGAGCGTCATCTGACCAGCGATACTATCAGCGAGAACGCACCGGTCAAGGCATGGCGCGAGGCTTATCGGCTGTTCAAGACCAAAAAGGGCGCCCGCTGCTCGATCGAGAACTTGCTCAAGCGCGTGCTCAAAGGCAAGCCGGTGGGCCACATTACGCCCGCGGTGGATATTTACAACACGGTGTCGCTGACCTATGCGCTGCCCGTGGGAGGCGAGGATCTGCATGCGATCGAGGGGGACCTTCGCCTGAAGGTGACCGACGGTGGCGATGCGTTCTTGCCGCTTGGCGAGGAGGCGGACGATCCGACGCTGCCCGGCGAGCTCGCCTACATCGACGATGCGGGCGCTGTGTGCCGCTGCTGGAACTGGCGCGACGGCGTTCGAACGGCGCTGTCCGATGATTCGGCCGATGCGTTCCTGGCGATTGAGTGCGTGGAGCCCGAGCGGATGGGGGATTGCCAGGCTGCGATCGATCGCTTAGCCGAGCTGCTTGAGCGCTATCTGGGAGCGACGGTTGTCATTAAGACGCTTGTGACCCGCGACAATCCTTGCGTGGAGCTGTAGCGGCGCCTAGAACCTATTGATGCCCCAAACCACCACAAAGGTGCCTGTCCCCTTTGTGGTGGTTTTTATGTTGATGGGTTAACAAATAGGGTGCGCAGGGCTGGCGGCCGATAAGTACGGTTAAGATGTTTACCCGTTAGCATTATGCAAGCGAAAGGCGGTCGTCTCCCATGCAGCAGAACGACGAGACACGTTTCGAGGACTTTGTCGGACTGATCAGCGGGCTCTACAAGGAGATCCAGCGCATTAAGACATCCGAGGGCGCAAGGCTGGGCCTCAAGGGCTCCGACGTTATGTGCCTGTACTATCTTGAGCGCAGCAAGGACGGCCTGACTGGCGCCGACCTCGCTCGCATGGCAGGCGTGACCCGCGCCGCCGTCTCGCGCACGCTCGCGCATCTGGAGGAGGGCGGCTACGTCGAGGTCGATGATTCGGGCGATGCCGCCGTTAAGTATCGTGCTCCGGTGCGCCTGACCGCTCTGGGCGGCGAGAGTATGAGCGAGGCGGACCGCATCATTCGCGAGGTGCTCGATACCACCGGTAAGGCTATGGGTGTGGAGCAGCGCGAGCAGATGTATGCGTCGCTACGCACGATTCTCAACACCCTGCGCGAGATCTAAGGCCGCCAAGGCATTTGCTTCCAATTAACAACTGCATAGTCCCGTTTGAGCGCGTATGCCGTGCCGGGGCTTGCTGTCAAAATTCCCTGCGAGAGGTCCGCGCAAGAAAGGATTCGCTATGTCCATTCGTATTATTACCGATTCCGCGAGCGATATGTCGCCGGCTGAGCACCCCGCTCTGCGTGTTCTGCCGCTGTCCGTCACCTTTGGCACCGATGTGTACATGGATGGCGTCGACATCGATCACCAGCGCTTTTACGAGATGCTCGTGGAGCGCGACGAGCTGCCTAAGACCGGCCAGGTCAACCCGTACGCGTTTTCGCAGGCTATTGCCGAGGCGCGTGAGGCCGGCGATGAGGCAGTGATTATTACCGTGGGCGCTAAGCTTTCGGGCACCAACCAAAGTGCCCGCACCGCACTTGCCGAGGCGCCGGGCGGCGATGTGTATGTGGTGGATAGCAATAACGTTACCCTGGGCGAGCGCGTGCTGGTTGAGTACGCGCTGCGTTTGGTGGACGAGGGCCAGGGCGCGGCTCAGATCGCGGCGGCTGTCGAGGCCGTGCGCGACCGTGTAGTCGTCATCGGCCTGCTCGAGACGCTTGAGTACCTCGTTCGCGGCGGTCGCCTGTCTGCTGCGGCTGGTGCTGTGGGCACGTTGCTCAATGTGAAGCCCGTTGTGGCAGCGGAGGACGGTCTGATCGTGCAGCTGGGCAAGGCTCGTGGCTCCAAGAACGGCCGGAACCTGCTCAACCAGAAGGTCGAAAAGGCAGGCGGCATCGACTTTTCCATGCCGCTGGCGCTCGGCTATACGGGTCTTTCGGATGCGGTGCTCAAGAAGTATGTCGAGGACAGCGCGGCACTGTGGGCTGGCCACACCGAGGGCGAACTGCCCGTTCACACCATCGGCGCCACCATCGGCACCCACGTAGGCCCCGGCGCCGTAGCCGTAGCCTTCTTCCAGCCCGCTAACTAACCGACCTGCCATAAACCACCACAAAGGGGACAGGCCCTTTGTGGTGGTTTATGCTTTTCCGGGTGGAAGGGAGCGAGCAATGGCGTCTGAGGGCTTTTTTGAACGGGTGTACGAGGTGGTCGAGCAGATCCCCGAGGGGATGGTCGCCACGTATGGCCAGGTGGCGCTGCTTGCCGGTCGTCCACGAAGTGCGCGGTACGTGGGGTATGCCCTGCATAGTAATCCGCGCCCCGGCCAGATTCCCTGCCATCGTGTGGTGTTTGCCGACGGTCGCATTTGCGAAGGCTTTGCCTTTGGCGGCCCCGATGCTCAGCGTGAGCTCTTAATGGGGGAGGGTGTGACGTTTACCGATCCCATGCACGTCGACTTGGCCGCCTGTCGCTGGCTTGCCGGACTCTAACGGCTCTGCCGTGGCCAAAACCACCACAAAGGTGCCTACCCCTTTGTGGTGGTTTAGTTTACTTGGGCTAACTTATGGAGAAGCTATGGCGGCGGATATTGATGCTGCAAAGTAAACCACGGTGAACTATATTGTATTCAGCAACGGAGCAGGCAATAGGCGATGAAAAAGCCTGCCCTGTTGAGTTTGATTCGCATCCCTCCCCTCTGTGCGATTCAACGGTGTACTTCGGGAACAGGCCCGCTGGCAACTATCTGCCAGCGGGCCTGTTCCTGTTTGTCGGGAGAGTGTGATGGACGGAGCCGAAGCGGTCCGGCTCCAAAAAAGGCGGACGCCGTAGCGCCCGCCCTATAGCAATCGAAAGCTCAAGTCAGCAGATCGGTCTAGTACACCATACCCATGGCGTCCTGAAC
>JBKWEB010000046.1:0-8841 GCA_046976245.1 Collinsella sp.
GTCAAAAAGCCCAGGTGACCATAGGAAAGACCGAGGATAGGAATCTCGCGATGGTTGAGGATGCGGGCAGCGCGCAGCAACGTACCGTCACCGCCGAGCGTAATGACCAGATCGGAGCCGTCAATATCAGGCGTGCTCTGAATCTTCGATCGCTGGTCGGCAGCCCATGCGACCTCATAGCCCTGGCGCGTCAGCCAAAGCTCAAGCATCAGGCCGCTCTCGACCGCCTCTTGCTTGTAGTAATTGGGAACCAGAAAGACCTTCATAGCGTTGCAGCTTTCTCGCTCAAAACCGATACCTGGAATTGCAGCTCGTCTTGCGTGCGGTCGCCGGGGTCAAATCTCGTGCCGTACAGGAAAAACTCAACGTTTCCCTTGGCACCATGAATGGGCGACACGCACACATCGACCGGGAACAGCCCCTTGGCAGCAAAGAGTTCAACTGCCGCAACGAGTGTATCGCGGCGCACGGCGGGATCGGTCACAATGCCGCCCTCACCCACCAGCGCCGCCGGAGCCTCAAACTGCGGCTTTACAAGCGTGCAGAATGCACCCGTAGGCGCCAGGCACGCCAGCACCGCATCGATAATGTTCGCGATGCTGGTAAACGAGACATCACACACAGCCAGGTCGATGGCGCCGGCATAGCCAAGCTCAGGCAGCTGCGTCACGTTTGTGCGCTCATGCAGCGTCACGCGATCGTCCTGACGTAACGACCAATCGAACTGGGCGCGACCAACGTCCACCGAGACAACGGTCGCAGCTCCGCGCTTGAGCAGGCAATCGGTAAAGCCGCCGGTAGAGCAGCCCACATCCAGACAGGCAAGGCCCGTCGGATTGATACCAAACGCATCAAGCGCGCCTTCGAGCTTAAGACCGCCGCGGCCAACATAGGGAATGCGCCCCTTCACGTGCAACGGCAGGCCCGGGGTCACCTTAAGGCCCGGCGAAGTCAAGCGCTCGCCGCCACTCGAGACCAAGCCAGCCATAAGAGTGCGAAGGGCATCCGCGCGATCGGCGCAGATGCCCTGTGAAATCAGTTCGTCATCAAGACGCACGCGTTTCATGAATGCCATCAACCATTCGTATCCGGAGATGCGGCCTAGCTATCCTGGGATTCGTTTGCCGCATCCTCATCGTATTCCTGCTCGAGCTTGTCGGCCTCACGCGGCGTCAGCTCAAACTTATCGACCATGTCGACCGCACGGGAGCCCAGCTCAATCGCCTCGTCAAACAGATCGAGCGAACGCTCCAAGGACGTATCCTTAGAGCGAACGGTAGCTATGATCTGGTCCAAGCGGTCCGAAATCTCGTCGAAGTTGCGGACGGAACCCTCTGGCATGGCTACTCCTCGACGGTACCGGTCTCGGCCTCGGCGACCTCAGCGTCCTCGTCGAGAACGCCGGCCTCGGCCTGAGCAACCGCAACCTTTGCGGCAGCCTCGGCAGCCTGTGCCTCCTCGCGAGCGCGATCCTCGGCCAGCAGCTCCTGGTATAGGTCCTCGCCCGGCAGCTCCTCGCTGCGAGCGATCTTACCCAGCACGCCGTTGACGAACGACGCGGACTGGTCGGTGCCATAGGCCTTGGCAAGCTCAACGGCCTCGTTGATCACGATGGCGTCCGAGACCTCCTCGTCGGTGAGGAAACGCATCTCGTAAACGGCGATACGCAGCAGGTTGCGGTCGGCGCCGGGCATGCGCATAAGATCCCAGTTCTTGGCAACGGAGCGCAGAGCACAGTCGATGCGGTCGATATGCTCGTAGGCACCTCGGCACAGCTCCAGCGCATAGGGATCGAGGGGACCCTTCGAGATCAGGAAATCACCCTCGAGGACGCGCTCGAGCGGGCTGTCCGTGGCCTCGGCCTGGAACAGCAGCTGCAGCGCCTGACTGCGGGCAAGCGTACGCCCGCGATAAACCTTAAGGCTCAAAGGTTACTCCTTGGGGAAAACGAGGCCGTCGATGCAAACGTCAACGCGCTCGACCTCAACGCCAACCTGGGCATCGATGGCGGCGACCACGGCAGCGCGAACGGCCTCGGCGAGTTTCTTGAACGGATAGCCAAAGAACACCACGACGCGCACGGTGAGTGCGAGCTTGTCGCCGACGACCTCGGCCTCGACCGCCGGCTCAGAAGCCGGGGCCTTGGACGAGAGCATCATGGAGACAAGGTTGGTGGCAAGGTCCTTGACGCCAACGGAGGCGATGCCCTCGACATCGGACACGGCGCGCGAGACGATGGCGGTCAGAACATCGGGCGAAATGCCGATGCCGTCAATCTTGATTTCCTGGGGCATGAGTCCTCCTAGAAGAGTTGGTTGCTAGACGCGGGAGACGAACTTGCCGTCGCGGGTGTCAACCTTGATGACCTCGCCCTCGTTGAGGTACATGGGGACCTGGATGACAGCGCCGGTGTCGATCGTGGCCGGCTTGGTGGAACCCTGGACGGTGTCGCCCTTAAAGCCCGGGTCGGTCTGGACGATGGTGGTCTCGATGAACATCGGCGGGGTCACGCCCATGAGCTCATCGTCGGCGAAGAGCAGCTGGCAGATGTCGTTCTCGCGCAGCCACTTGGAGTTCTCGCCCACCATGTCCTCGGGAACGGGAACCTGCTCATAGGACTCGTTGTCCATGAAGATGTAGTCGGTGCCATCGTTGTAGAGGTACTGGAACTCACGGGTGGTGAGCATGACGCTCTCGAACTTGGTGCCGGCGTTGCAGGTGTTCTCGACGACGCGGCCGCTCTTGATGTCGCGGGTCTTGTAGCGCACAAACGCGCCGCCCTTGCCCGGCTTGACATGCTGGAACTCGACGATGGTGTAGACCTTGTCCTTGATGCGGAGACCGAGGCCGTTCTTGAAGTCGGCGGTGGAAATGGTAGGCATAGCGACCTTTCTTGTTATGGGCAGAACGCACAAGCGTCCAAATTACATACGACAGAAATTATACACTTGCAGACGGCGCCTGCGGCGAGCGCATAAAAAGAGAACGCGGGGCGTCCGAATCAATCCGGACGCCCCGCCCCAAACTATCTACTGAAGTAAACTAGCAGTCGATAACGTGCAGGTCGTGCGGGGTCTTGGTGAAGGGCTCATAGCCGTTCTCGGTGACCACGCCGTAGTCCTCCAGGCGCACGCCGCCCACGCCGGGCAGGTAGACGCCGGGCTCCATGGTGATAACCGAGCCGACCTCGATGATATTCTTGCTGCGGTTAAAGTTGGGCAGCTCATGGATGTCGATGCCCACGCCGTGACCCAAGCCATGGTTATAGTAATCGCCATAGCCGGCATCGCCGATGATCTTCTTGGAGAGCTTGAAGATGTCGTTGCCCTCAACGCCCGGATGGATGGCGGCGACGCACTCCTCGTGCGTACGGCGCACGAGTGCGTACAGGTCGAGCTGCTCCTGGGTGGGCTCGCCCATCACGACAGTGCGCGTCATGTCGGAGCGGTAATCGCAATAGCCCGCGCCGTAATCCATAAGAACGAAATCGCCCTTCTCGATCACGCGGTCGCTCGGCACGGCATGCGGGTTGGCGGTGTTGGGGCCGCTCGCGACGATGGAACCGAAGGCCAGGCTGTCGGCACCGTTGGCGAACATAAAGTTCTCGAGCTCGTTGCGTACCTGCTTCTCGGTCATACCGGGCTTAATAAAGCCGAGCATGTGCTGGAAGGCGGCATCGGTGATCGACTGCGCATGGCGCATGAGCTCAATCTCCTCGGCGTCCTTGATGGCGCGCATCTTGCGGATATCGTCGTGCATCAGCGGCAGCATACAGGCGACGGAACGGTCCTCCAGGCCGCGCTGAATACCCTGGTAGAAATTAATCTGCATATCGTCCTCGACAGCGCAGACGCGGCATTTGTTGGCCGCGATCTTGCCGGCGACCCAACCGGGGATGGTGCCCTCATCCATGTCGTAGACCCAGGGGCTGCCGGCTGGCGTGTTCTCCTCAAAGCTGTTGAGGTAGCGCGAGTCGGTGTGGAACAGGCACTGGTCGGCCGTAATAAACGCAGCGTGCGGGAACTCGAAGGTGTAGTCGAAGACGCCCTTCACGCCCGTAAGCCAACGAAGGTTGGCCTCGTCGCGCACCACGATGGCGTCGTAGCCACGCTCGACCATCAGGGCACGGACACGCTCGATACGACCGGCAGGACCGGCAGCAAACTCAGACATGCAGATTCCTTTCTTGTTGTCTCTATAAAGACGGGACGGGTCTCAACCGAACGACGGAATCGCATGCGATCCGCAACCGATTGGAAACCCGTCCCTCAACATGATACGAAAGACGATGGATGTCAATAAAACTTAGAGAAGTTCTTTGCGAGAAGCCAAGTAGGCGTGAGCATGGCGCTCAAGAACCTCGTCCTCAACGCTCGTTAAACGAATGGCGCCGAGTGCCGCGGGCAGCGGCAACATACTGCGGTTCGAGCGGGCGAACTGCTGCCTGCGGAACTCCTCGATAAACGCGGTGGGCTCCAGGTCGAAGGCAAGCTCCTCGATGCCAAAGTCCTCCAGGCAGTCATCGACCTCAAAGACGTAATCGATATCAAAGTCGCAGGCATCATGTGCTAGGCGCGCCTCAAAGCGCATGCCCTCGGATAACAGCTGATAGGCAGGGACCTGCGAAGCGGCATCGCCCAAGCAGGCGCGCAGGGTACACTCCCCCGTCTTGCCAAAATCGAGCGCATGGCGAGCGCTCGGGTTCGTGGCCATCAGTACGTCCTTACGGGCAGTCTGAGACCATTGAACGGCATTGACGAGCGCGACCTCCTCGCCCGCGAGAATCTCGGGGACGGTCTCAGTAAACTGATTCCAACGGGACTTACTGCTCGAAAGCATGGTGCCAACAAGTACCGCATAGCCGAGCTTGAGGTCCTCGGGGTCCGCCTCGCGAACAAGGTCGAGGTCACACACGACCAAGCCCGGCTCGGGACGGAACGCAATAGCGGGAAGCGCATTCACCGACGAGGCGACGAGCGGCTTCATGGTCGTCGCGACCGTGAGCATGGCATCGAACGTCGTCGGCAGCAAGGCGCACTCGGTGCGACCGCACCACTGATTGGCACACCAACAAACGACCGAGCAGGTCGCCGTGTCGCCGACAGCGACAACGAGATCGTCGCAGGTAATGCCGTTAGCCGACAGGGCGCCAAAGACGGTATCGGCATCGGCCAGCGTAGCACCGGCAGGCGAAACCTCAAGGGCGAGCAGCGACACGGCAAACCCGGCGTCGACCAGCGCATGCTCGACGACCTCGCCAAAACGCTCGGATGTGGCGTCGTTCCAAACCACCATCGCGCGCTTAGGCTTGCCCACAGCCGAGGCAAACATGCGCGACAGTTCCTCAAACGCGCCAAGACCGACGCGGACATCGACACTGCGGTTTTGGAAATTGATAAGTTGACGGCGAATCATAGCAGCCCACGCTCCAAAAGTATCTCGGCACAAAGGTAGGAAACGTCCTCGAAGGACTTGTTGCGGATATCAAGGGTAATATCGGCGGCCTGGCGATACAGCGGACGGCGATGCTCAAACAGGCGCGCAGCATGCTCGGGTGAGCGGAAATCTGGTCGGGTATCGGAGCGGCGAATCTGGCGCAACGAGTCCTCAAAGTCGCCTTCGAGGTACACGCATGTACCCATCTCGTGCATCAGCTCAATGTTCACCGGCGTCTCGACGATGCCACCCCCGCACGATACCAGCAGGCTGCGCTCACTTTGAAGCGAACGGAGTGCCGAGGTCTCGAGTTCGCGAAAACGATCCTCGCCCTCGGTCTTAAATATCTCGGTCACCGACTTGCCGCATCGACGCACAACCAAACGATCGGTATCAATGAATCGACGCTTGAACATAGTGCCCACGTTGCGCGCAAGCGTCGACTTGCCCGCGCCCAAAAAGCCGATAAAGAAGATATGGTCACAGCCGTGTTTGATATGCTGAGACATGGCGAAACCTATTCCTCACAGGGAAGATCGCGCAGGGCCCGGCGCTCAAAGATACGGAAGATCTGCGTGTACCACAGGTCCTGGGTTGCCTGCGGCTTGACCAGAATAGTGTCAACGCCGGCAAAGTTTCCGCTCCATACGTCGGTGTACAGCTGGTCACCAATCAGTACGGCCTCGTTAGCCGTGGCCCCCAGGCGCTTAAGGCCCGCTTTGAGGGCAAATGGCGCCGGCTTCATGGCGTGGCTGATGGCCTCGAGCCCCAACTCGCGCGCCGACGCCATGACCTGGTCGCGATGCCAGTTATTGGACACCATGCACAGCTTAAAGCCCTTGGCATGGGCGGCCTCGAGCCAGGCGGAGACCGCAGCGGGTACCTGCTCGGTATCACGCGGCACCAGGGTGTTGTCGCGATCGAGCAGAATGGCGCGCTTGCCGTCGGCCCAGAGGGTATCGAGGTCGATGCGATCGACCGAGGCAACATATCGTTTGGGGCTAAAAATCCTCATGTTAATTCCAAGACTGTTGATGCTCTTCGTAGGTTTGCGAGAAGTACTCCTCGTCCTGCGTAATGTAGAAATACAGGTCATCGGAGTCGGTCGGCTCAAGGGTAGCCTTGAGCGCCTCGAGCGACGGAGAGCAGATGGGCGTGGGCGGCAGGCCCTCATGCTTATAGGTGTTATACGGGCTATCGCTCTGCAGGTCGTCGGCGGTAACCTCGCCGCCGGTGACATACATCATGGTCGCATCGCTGTTGAGGTAACGCAGGCCATCGAGCTTGCCCGCCAGACGGTTATAGAAAACCGATGCCACATGCGCGCGCTGATCGGCGTTGAGGCCCTCGCGCTCGACAATCGAGGCAAGGTTAACGATGTCGTAATCGGACATCTCCACGCCATAGCGCTCCTTGATCTTGGCCTCGCAGCTGGCAAAGTCAAGCGACTTATACTCGGCGTTGAACTGGTCAAGCATAGCGCGAATCACATCATCGGCGCTTGGGTCCTTACCCAGCGAATACGTCTTGGGGAATAGGAAGCCCTCGAGCGAATCGTTCGCGGCGTCTTTAAGGAAAGCGTAATCATTCACATAATTGCTCGCCTTAGCCCGGTTAAGGAAGTCTTCCTTAGAAATGCTGTCGTACGCCTTGGCCACGCGGTCGGCGACCTGATCGACCGTCAGGCCCTCAGGAATCGTGAGCGCATCGGAGCCGGCGTTGGGACCTTCCATAAGCTGCTGGACGACCTTCGTGGCGTCCATAAGCGTGGTAAACGAATACTTACCCGGCTTAAGCGACATATCGGCGTTGAGCTTTTTGACCGCCGCATAATAATCCTTGGGATCTTCGACGATATGGTTCTCGGAGAGAATCGAAGCGATGGTATCACCCGAAGCACCATCGGGAATCGTGATAGTAACTTGCTGGCCAGCAGCGACTTTCGCATCCTCACCGCCAAAGAAGCCCTTGACGGCCGGCACGACAAAGAAAACGATCGCGACAAGCGCAAGCACGGCGACGACGCCACCGATAATCATAGGCACCGGGGAGCTTTTCTTTTGGGCACCACGGCGGGCGTGCGTGTTATAGCTCGAGCGCGTGGCCGGAGCAACGCCGTGCGAGCCATGAGCATGATGTGCGTAGGAGCGTGATTGCGGGGCCTGCCCCTGCGTGCGCTGGGCAGGAGCCTGCTGCTTAAAACGAGCGCCGCCAGCGGGCTGCGCGGGACGAGCGGCGAGCTGTTGAGCAGCACGCTGAGTAGGCCGAGCCGAACGCTGCGTCGGCTGCGCCGAGCGCTGGCCAGGCTGAGCAGGGCGCGGCACGGGCTGCCGTGTACGATTCTGCTGGCGCGGATCGGAAGCGCTAGGCATGCTGAACCTCCTCGTTTTTACGATCGAGCCATGTCTGCAAGAACAGGCTGGCGGCGATCATGTCAATCTTGCCCCTCATCTGCTTTTCGTTGAGCCCCTGCTCTCGCAGGATTCGCTTGGCCTCCTGCGAGGACAGACGCTCGTCCTCAAACTCCAGCGGAAGGTCGAGCTCGTCGGCAATCTTTTGGGCCACGGCGGCGACGCGCTCGGCCTGGGGGCCGGGTTCACCGGCCATGGTCAAAGGACGTCCGCTTACCAGGATATCGGGCTCATAGTCCTCGACCAGGTAGCGAAACGTCTTTGCCATACCGGTGACCTCGGCAGCCGGAAGCACCTTGACAGGCATTGCCATCTTGCCATCACGACTCGAGACGGCAATGCCAATCCTGGTCTCCCCTATGTCCAGTGCGAGCGCGACCACAGCGACTACTTAGGTTCTTAGGCGCCGAGCGCGGTCTTGGCGGCCGCGAGGGCATCGGCGATACCGGCGGCGTTCTTGCCACCGGCCTGGGCCATGTTGGGACGACCGCCACCGCGACCGTCGACCAGGCCCGCAATCTGCTTGATCACGTTACCGGCGTGGAAACCGGCCTTCACGGCGTCATCGGAGCCGGCAGCGAGCAGAGCCGGGGTGCCCTTCTCGGTCACGCTGGCAACGACGCAGGCGACGGGGCCGGCGACCTTCTGGTGCACGGTATCCCAAACGTTGCGCAGGTCGGCAGCCTCAAGGCCCTGGAGCTCAGCGACGACGAGCTTGTAGCCGTTCAGCTCGACAGCGCCGTCGATGGCGCTGGAGATCGCATCGGAGGAGCCACCGGTGAGCGCCTTCTTGAGCTTGCCGGAAGTCTCGCGCAGCTCGGCCTGCAGGTTCTCCACGCGGGCGGGAACCTCGTCGACACGGCACTTGAGCGCAGCGGCGGCGGCGTCGACGAGCGCCAGACGGTCGGCCATGTAGTCGAGAGCGCCCTTGGAGGTCACGGCCTCGATACGGCGGACATTCGAGCCCGTGGAGGACTCGGAGATGATCTTGAAC
>JBKWEB010000047.1:0-8511 GCA_046976245.1 Collinsella sp.
CCCGGCGCTGGCGCCGGTGTGCAAAAAGGTGCTCGCCGGTCCCATGAAGCCCACGCGCGGCAAGGTCGAGACCACCGATCACCCGCCTATCTATCCCACCGGCGAGGGCGATCCGTCCACGCTCGACGGCGGCCAGCGCAAGCTCTACGACCTCATCGCCCGCCGCTTCCTGGCGACGCTTATGGGTCCTGCGACCATCGAGAACACCAAGCTCGAGCTCGACGTCAACGGCGAGCCGTTCGTGGCCTCGGGCGACGTGCTCGTGACCCCGGGTTTCCGCGAGGCGTATCCGTATGGACTCAAGCGCGATGAGCAGATGCCGCCGCTGGAGCAGGGCGATACGGTCGACGTGTTCGACATTAAGCTCGAGGCCAAGCAGACCGAGCCGCCCGCTCGCTACAGCCAGGGCAAGCTCGTGCAGGAGATGGAAAAGCGCGGCCTGGGTACCAAGTCCACGCGTGCGAGCATCATCGAGCGCCTGTATGCCGTGCGCTATCTCAAAAACGATCCCGTGGAGCCGAGTCAGCTGGGCATCGCCATTATCGATGCACTGTCGCAGTTTGCCCCGCGCATCACGAGCCCCGATATGACCAGCGAGCTCGATGGCGACATGACCCGTGTGGAGCGCGGCGAGGATACCGAAGAGCATGTCGTGACGCACTCGCGCGCGCTGCTGGCTGGCGTGCTCGACGAGCTGCTCAAGCACACGCAGGAGCTGGGCGACGCCATCAGCGACGCCGTCACGGCCGATGCGCGCGTGGGCGCTTGCCCCAAGTGCGGCAAGGACCTGGTTATGAAGACGAGCGCCAAGACCCGCGGCAGCTTTATCGGCTGCATGGGATGGCCCGACTGCGACGTGACCTATCCGGTGCCGAGCGGCGTCAAGGTGAGCCCGCTCGAGGGCGAGGCGGCCGTGTGCCCCGAGTGCGGCGCGCCGCGCATTAAGTGCCAGCCGTTCCGCCAGAAGGCCTTCGAGATTTGCGTGAACCCCACGTGCCCCACCAACTACGAGCCTGACCTTAAGGTGGGCGAGTGCAAGGTGTGCGCCGAGGCCGGACGCCATGGCGACCTGATCGCGCACAAGAGCGAGAAGAGCGGCAAGCGCTTTATCCGCTGCACCAACTACGATGACTGCGGCGTGAGCTATCCTCTGCCGGCGCGCGGTAAGCTCGAGGCGACGGGTGAGACCTGCCCCGAGTGCGGTGCCCCCATCGTGGTGGTCAACACGGCGCGCGGCCCGTGGCGCATCTGCGTGAACATGGACTGCCCGACCAAGGAGAAGAAGCCCGCCCGCGGCCGCAAGACTACGACCAAGGCGAGCACGGCGAAGAAGACGACGGCGGCAAAGAAGACTGCTGCCAAGAAGACGACCGCCAAAAAGACGACGGCCAAGAAGTCGACTACCAAAAAGACCGCTGCTGACAAGTAGCCGCACGGTCGAGACATCACCTAAAACAAAAACGAGCGAGGACCTCAAAATCCTCGCTCGTTTTTTTATCTGGCAGTTAGGGACGTTCCTTTTCTGCCGGCAGTTTAGGAACGTCCCTAACTGCCGGCTCGGGAACGACAAAGCGCTAGTTCACTTCGACGGGTTTGGCGCCGGGGTAGCGCTCCTCAAAGTCTAGGCGGTACTTATTGTCATTGGTGCCCGCCACGTTGTCGCGCGACAGCGGCGCCACGATCTCATTCTTGTGATTCGCAGGCTTGGTGTATTTCAGGCTGATCTCCCAGGCATCACAGATTGCGTCAATGCGGTGATCCAGGTCGTCATACAGGGCAACGATGTCTTTCCAGGAACTGTAGTTCTTAGAGCTCGTCGGGACGTCCAGGTCCTCGACGATGTTGTAATACTGCTCGATGGTGTCCTCTGTGCGCTCGGCGACGTCGGCGAGATTTTGACGGGTGGTGCGATCTTCTTCCAGATAGCTGCCGTTGAAGTTCTGCGCGCAGCCACGGACGTAGTTGTCGAGGTCTTCGAGCAAGTCGTAGTATTCGCTCAGTCGGCGGTAGAGATTCTGCTCGGAGAGCGTTGCTTCGCCGCCATCCTCGTCGTCATCGTCATCATCGTCGTACAGGCTGTTGGGATCGCCGAGAGGCTTTAGGTCATCGTCGTCGACGTCATGGTGCAGCTTAGCTACCTCGGCAGTCGTCTGCGTGGCGGCGTTGTCGAAAGGCTTGATCACAAAGAAAACGACCAGGGCGATGATGATCGCCACCAGCACAACAATAACGGCGATAAGCGGCCCGGTGCCGCTCTTTTTGGGAGCGGGGGTCTGTGGCGAAGCGGGCGTGTATGCGGGAGCCGGCTCCTGTTGGGGCGAGCCGCTCGCGACGGGTATGCGCTGCGTGGTCTCGACGGCCGCAGGGCTTGCGGCGGGGTCGGGGCGATAGGCGAGGGGGTCGTCCGCCTTGGCTTGCGGCGTATCAAGGGAGCCGGTCTGCTCAAAAGCGGGCTGGCTATCGCTCGCGGTTGTTTGCTCAACGGGTGCACCGCACGAGGTGCAGAACTTGGCATTATCTGCAAGAAGCTTGCCGCACGAGGCGCAATACCGAGACATTGCCACTCCTTTCGCCACATTTCAATGCAATACGACGATTATACCCAGCGTCCAAAATTCCCCATCATAAGTTGCGGTGAAATAGGGACTGTTTGGCGGTCTCAGAGCTTCAATCAGTCCCTATTTCACCGCAACTTCGGGGATGCCTCGATGGCTAGGTTGGATTTGGGACGCGCCTGCCCCTGGGGTATCATTGCTTGGTTGCTATAAATCGCATTTACGCGCCTTGTAGGAAGGGGCTGCGCCCATGGCTTTTGAGCCCGCTCAACATAGCTTTATCACGCTCGAGGGCGTCGATGGCGCCGGCAAGTCCACGCAGGCGCGCCTGCTTGCCCGCGCTCTTGAACTCGCTGGCTACCAGGTTGTGAGCCTGCGCGAGCCGGGCGGTACCGCCATCAGCGAAAAGATCCGTGCTCTGCTGCTCGACCCCGCCAACACGGCGATGGGCGACACCTGCGAGCTGCTGCTCTACGAGGCAGCGCGTGCCCAGCTGGTGCACGAGGTCATCGCCCCCGCCCTTGCGGCCGGCAAGGTGGTCCTGTGCGACCGTTTCTACGATTCCACGACCTGCTATCAGGCGTTTGCCGATGGTCTCGACCGTCAGATGGTACGCGATGCCAACAACCTGGCTGTCGCCGGTACGCATCCGGCGCTCACGCTCGTCTACCACATCACACCCGAGCAGGCGGCGCTACGCATGGCAGCCCGTGGCGCGGCAGATCGCATGGAGGCAAAAGGCATGACCTTCCAAGAGCGCGTCTACCAGGGATTTTGCGCCATTGCCGCCGAGGAACCAAACCGCGTAAAACTCATCGACGCCACTGCGACCGTCGAGGAAGTCTTCGAGAAGACGGTCGAGCAGATTCGCGCATACGGTCTCGACATTCCGCAAGACGCCGTCACCGCCGCGCTTGCCCAGGAGGCCGAGTAACATGGCCCCCGCTCAGGCAAGCCTGCTGGCCAAGCTCGACACCCAAGAGCGCGTGCGCGACTTTTTGACCAATGCCGTCGCCAGCGGTCGCGCATCGCACGCCTACCTGTTTTTGGGCGCGCCCGGCGCGGGCAAGCTCGACGCCGCGTGGGCGCTCGCCCAAGCCTTCCTGTGCGAGCAGGATGGCTGCGGCTCATGCGATAGCTGCGTGCGCGTCGCCCGCCATACGCACCCCGACGTGCACTATTACACGCCCGAGAGCGCCACGGGCTACCTCATCGCCCAGACCCGCGAGCTGCTCGACGACGTTCCGCTGGCGCCCATCCGTGCCAAGGCCAAGGTCTACATCATCGACCGTGCCGAGCAACTGCGCGCCAACACCGCCAACGCACTGCTCAAAACACTCGAGGAGCCGCCCGAGGGCGTTATGTTCATCCTGCTGGGCACCTCGGCAGACGTGATGTTGCCCACCATCGTGAGCCGCTGCCAGTGCGTGCCGTTTCGGCTGGTATCGCCCGTCGTCGCCGCGCAGGCCGTGAGCCGCGCCACCGGTCAGGACCCTGCGCGTTGCCGCATGGCCGTCGCCGTAGCGGGAAGCCCCACGCGTGGCATCGAGTTCCTCAAGAGCGCCGAGCGCCAGGACGCCCGCCGTCAGATGGTTCGCGCCATCGATTCGCTTATCGCCGCCGACGAGGCCGACGTGCTCAGCCGCGCCAAGTCACTCATCGTCGCCGTTAAGGCGCCGCTCGCCGAGGTCAAGTCCACGCAGGAAAAGGTGCTCGAGCAAAACGCCGATTACCTGTCGCGTGGAGCATTGAAGCAGCTTGAGGACCGCAACAAGCGCGAACTCAACGCGCGCGAGCGTTCGGGTATCATGGAAGCGCTGGCGAGCGCGCGGACGCTCATGCGCGACGTGCTGCTGACGCTTCAGGACGAGGCGGCCGACGTGGTGAACGAAGACGTGCGCGACACGATCGGTCGGCTTGCCGCCGCGACCAATGTTGCGGGTGCCACGCGGGCGCTCGAGGCAGTCGCGACCGCCGAGCGCAACATCGCCAGAAACGTTACTCCCCAGCTGGCCATCGAGGTCATGCTGTTCGATATCAGGAAGGCACTGAAATGCCGTTAGTCGTACCCGTTAAGTTTACCTACGCCTCGCGCGACCTGTGGTTCGACCCGCAGGATTTGGATATCCTCGAGGCCGATTATGCCATTTGCTCGACCGAGCGCGGAACCGAGATCGGCCTGGTCACGGCCGATCCCTTTGAGGTGCCGCAAGACGAGATCGGTCAGCCGCTCAAGCCCGTGCTGCGCGTGGCGAGCGACATTGACCTGCAGCTTGCCGACGACCTGGCCATCCAGGGCGACGAGGCCATGGTCGACTTCCGCCGCCTGGTCAAGGAGCTCGACCTCGAGATGAAGCCGGTGGGCGTCGAATACCTGTTTGGCGGCGAGAAGGCCGTGTTCTACTTTGCGGCCGAGGAGCGCGTCGATTTTCGCCAGCTCGTCAAGGACCTGTCCTCGACGCTGCACATTCGCGTCGACATGCGCCAGATCGGCGTGCGTGACGAGACCCGCTTGGTGGGCGGCTATGCCCAGTGCGGACAGGAGCTCTGCTGTACGCGCTTTGGCGGACAGTTTGAGCCCGTCTCGATTCGCATGGCAAAAGAGCAGGACCTGCCGCTCAACTCGTCCAAGATCAGCGGCGTGTGCGGCCGCCTGATGTGCTGCCTGCGTTATGAGTTCGAGGCGTACAAGGACTTTAAGAGCCGTGCGCCCAAAAAGAAGACGCTCATCGATACGCCGCTCGGCAAGGCGCGTATCCAGGAATATGACACGCCGCGTGAGCAGCTGGTGCTACGCCTGGAGAACGGCAAAGTCTTTAAGGTCAATCTGGCCGATATGACGTGCTCGGAGGGCTGCAAAAAGAAGGCCGCCGAGCAGGGCTGCAACTGCCGCCCCGACTGCGTGACGCGCGATGTGCTCGAGCGCATCGAGTCGCCCGAGATGCGCCTGGCGCTCATGGAACTCGATCGCGAGAACGGCGTCGACGTGGGCGATGGCCTGTCGAGTGCCGACCGTCTGGCCGGCACTTCGATGCCCAAGCGCCGTCGTCGCGATGCTGATTCCGATGCTCGCACCGGTCAGGGGCAGGGCGAGGGCCGTGGCCGCGGAAAGGGCCGTGGCAATGCCGCAACGCCTGAGGCCGAGGAGGCCGCCGGTGGCCGTCGTCGTCGCAAGCGCGCGGGCTCGGGCGATGTCGGCGAGGTTGCAGCTGCAGGCAAGAACGCCTCCCGCGAGCGCGAGGTTCAGCAGCTCCAGCAGCAGAATCGCGGCGGTGGTATGAACCCCACGCGTCGTCGCCGCCGTCACCTGTCGAGCGAGGAGCGCGAGGATGCCTTCCGCGCCGCAGCTGCTCGCGAGGCCGGTGCCGCTTCCAAGGGTCCCTCGGGTTCCGATGCGCCTGCCGACAAGGGCGGCAAGTCACGTGGCGAGGATGAGCGCGCGCCGCGTCCGCGCCGTCGCCATTCCTCGGGCACGCAACAGAAGCCCTCAGTGCCCTCCGTTGCCGATCAGGTCTCGGATGGCGAGGTCAAGGTCACGCGCCGTCGTCCCGGAGATGGCGGGGGAGCGGCTGCCAAGGCTTCGCGTGGCGCCGCTCGCGACGAGCGCGAGCCGCGCGAGGATCGCGGTGGCGAGGGCTCGGCCGACCAGGGTCAAAAGCGCCGTCGTCGTCGCCGTTCCCGCAAGCCGCGCCAGGATGGTGGCGAGGGCTCGACCCCGTCTTCGGCCGCACCACAACCGCCCGCCGGCGAATAACGCCCACGAGCGGATTTAACCCGCCTTACCCCAATCGCGTCGGGGTACCATAGCGCTGAATCAACAACCCTCCCTGCGACCGAACGTAGGGAGGGTTGTGTCTTGAAGAGCCATCTGAACAAATTGAGCCGTCTGCAGGGTGCCGGCGCCCTACCGTTTGCGGACGAATTGCTGCCGTTTGCCGAGCGGGCGGCACGCGAGGCACTCGAGGTATTGTCGCCAACACGATGTGCCGGCTGCGAGCGCGCCGGTGCGCTTATTTGCCAAGACTGCCTGGCCGCGCTCACGCTCATCGACCCACGTCATAGCTGTACCCGATGCGGCGCCCCGTTTGGGGATTTGCTGTGCACTGAGTGTTCGGTCGAGGGCACGTCCTCGGCAATGGCAGAGGCGCTCGACCGCTGCCTGGCGTGCGCCGTCTATGCGCATCCGCTGCCGCGCATCATTAAAGCGTACAAGGATGCGGGCGAGCGCCGCCTGGCACCGTATCTGGCGGAGCTACTCTACGACACTGCCTTGCATGCCCAGGCGGCAGCCCCCGATCGCTTAGGCGGTGTGCTGTCCGGTGCGGATGCGGTGGTGTTTGTGCCTGCGACGGCGGCAGCGTTTCGGCGGCGTGGCTTTGATCATATGGAGGCCATTGCGCGCCCATTTTGCGAGCTGTCGGGTGTTCCCCTGCTCGATGCCCTCGTCAAGTACGGGCATGGCGACCAGCGCGAACTCGGTCGTGAAGAGCGTCGCGAGCGTGCCCAAGGCATGTACGAGACGGTTGAGGACGTGCACGGCCGCCGCCTACTGCTTATCGATGACGTTATCACCACGGGCGCGACCATGGCAGCAGCCTCGGCGGAGCTCAAGCGTGCCGGCGCCGCAGCAGTCGATGGCCTTGCTATCGCACGCGTTTGGTAGGGGTGGTTTTGTGGCAGTGAAGATTGAGCGGCGCAACGAGCCGACAGGCGAACAGCTAGCGGCTTCCGTAATCCTAACAGGCGCTTCAGCGCTGCGCATGATGCGCGCCGAGCGCCGGCAGATGGGCTATATCAGCTGGAAGGACCTTAATCCCGATGAAGAGCGTCGTGTGCTGCGCACGTCGTCGCCCTCGACCGAGGATATCTATCTTCCTGACTTGGTGCGAATTGGAGCCAAAAGTGGCGAGGTGCAAGAAGATCTGTGCTTGCTGGTGGGATCTGCGGCGCAGCGCCGCCGCATGCCTGGCGTAGGCTGGTCCGTGTGTTCCGGGTTGCCCGCCGGCTCGATTCTAGAGGTGGAACCGGGGGTGTACAGCCTATCTCCCGAGGCCCTTTGTGTTGCCGTTGCGCGCGAGGTCGGCTGCATCCAGGCGTTTGCCCTGGCCCAGGAGCTGTGCTCTAAGATTTCACTGAGCGACCGCGGGAAGTATCTGCCTCCCTACACCTCGCCTGTTACGAATAAATTTGCAAAGGACAAGGACCAGCCAGCAGACGTGGGCTACTTTGAAGTCGAACCGGTGCTGACGCCCGATCGCCTGGCAGATTACCTTGCGACATGCAAGAGAAGCACGGCCAAACAATTGCAGCGTCTGTATCCCTACTTGTCAGAAAACCTGCTCTCGCCCATGGAGTGCATCATGCTCGCTCTGTTTTCGCTTCCGTTTTCCTATGGCGGGTTTGCCTGCGGACCTTTTAAGACCGACTACAAGATCGAGTTCGATGACCGTGCGCAGGCAATCTCGGGGATGCCTCATGCAGTTTGCGATGCGTATCAAGAAGCGGCCCGGTTTGACCTGGAATACAACGGTGAGCTGGGCCATTCCTCTCGGAGGGGACGTATCCATGATGAAAAGCGCAACACGGGCTTGATTACTATGGGAATCGAGGTCGCGACGGTCAACAACGAAATGCTCTGTGACATGGAAGCGATGGAAGCGCTCGCATGGCGCATCCACCAGCGTATGCGAAAGCGGTACCGGAATCGTGTCGATGCCCGCAGGAAGAAGCAAGAGGCGTTGCTTAACACGCTGCGGGCGTGTTTTGGGCTTAAGCCGGTCTAATTCACGTCGAAAATAGGGGGTTAATCATATGCCCTGGCCAAAATATGGCAAATATGAGTACTGTCACTAAATCAGTAACAGCAAAATCAAGGAATTTAGGACTCGGAGGCGTCATAAAGGGTCGCGCGCGCAGACGTGGTGTAAGAGTGTCCTGAGGTCCGTCGCTGCAAGTC
>JBKWEB010000048.1:0-8389 GCA_046976245.1 Collinsella sp.
CTTTGCGAGCTTCGCGCCCATGACAACGCTGCCGTTCAGCGTCAAGCCGAGCTCTAGCTCCTGCTCCTAGCCCTCCTCGACTTCGATGGTCTGCTCAATGCTCGCCCCCGACTGCGCGGCGGCGCCGTTAAACCCATCGTGCGTGTAGGCGCGCGTTACGCCAGGCTTGCCCAGGCCAAAGGAATCCCCAACGGGAGTCTCGCCGTTGAGCGTCGTTTGATAGGTTCCGGGTTCTCCCGACCGGTTGGTCAAAAAGTAGCTGAGCGGCGTCATATTGTGCTGTTTGGCAATGCGGTCATAGGCCTCGACATTAACGACCGAGGTCTGCGCGCCGAGCGACACGGGCGCCGCCATCACGCCCTTGCCACCAGTTTCCTCATTTTCGATCTCATACTCGTAATAGACCATCGGAATCGTGTAGAGCACGGCCTTGTCACCCTCGCCGGCATGCGACTCATAGCTTACGCTTGCGCTGACCGTGCGCTCGCTCCGGTAGTCATAGCATCCCTCGGCGGCAAAATCGACTGAAGCATTCATCGCGACCAGGGGCGGACCGGTCTGCACCTCGACGGCAACGCCCAACTCGGCGCCAATGGTATAGCCCTGGGATGTCCCCGTGCCCTTTTCCTCTCCGTATGACGTGCCGCCCAACACCAGATAGCCGTATGCCTGCTCCAGATCCTCAACATAGGGCGCATCCTGCAGCACGGCAAGCACGCGCGGGTTGGTATAGACCTTGTAGCGGTCCTTGTACGTGATCTTGACGCTGTCGTTGTCGACATCGGGCAGCGCGAGCGAGATAGATGTGCCGTAGGTAGTGCCGCGACGGTTGCTCTCGCTAATCACCTGCTCCTCGCCGCGGCGCACCTTTCCGTTCTCGTCGAGCGAAAAATGCGAGGCGGTCATCCAATAGTAGTCATCGTTCTTGCGCAGGTCCTCGTCGCGGTGCTTGCCCACCACGGCGATAAAGCTCTCGTTATAGCGGTCCGAACCCGAGACGCTGCCCGCCTTGACGTCGCTGATCCACACCTGCTCTATACCCTTGTGGTCATGCTTGTTGCTGCTGTTGTATTGCTGACCGCTCATGCTCATGGTTCCGACCATGGACCCCAAGCCCTGAGCCCCGCTCTGTGCCGTGTTGCAGGCAAAGTCGCGGAACACATCGCCGCCCACGAGCACCTCGTCGACCGCCAGCTGCTCGGACAGGCCGTCAAGGTTGGCAGTGGCAAGGGCAATAGGCGCCAAGGTGCACGGATAGCGCTTATCCTGAGCGCTATCCTTCCATGCGCTGTTGGGCACATGCATCAGCCCATAGGAGGCGAGGAGCCCGTCTCTGTATTCCTTGCAATCGGAAAGCTTGAACTCGCCAGACTCCGAGTCAAAATACGCGTAGCGGTACAGCGCGCCGTACAGCCCCTTGCTGCCGTCAGAAGCGCCGTAATCAAAAGCGCTGCGTTGCCAGTCATAGCCCGCAAGAATAAGGCCCGTGACGGTTTCACCCGTCTTCTTTCCTTCTTCATCGTAGGCGGCAAACGTGCCGAACGTCGCATTCGCAGCGACCATGGTCTTGCCGTTCGCGGAGAGGGAGATTGCGCCCGCGTCGCCCAGAGCATCGACATGGACGAGCGCACCCTTGGATGCATCCCACGAAAACAGCTCGCAATGCGTCGACTTATCAATATTCTTCTTGCCGTAGGGTGCCGAGACCACGATGGCGAGGTCATCGCAAAAATCGCGATCGAGGTCGCCGGCCGCTAGCGAAACGACAGGAGCTGACTGAAGCTGCGTCCAGGAGTCGTTCCCGCCCTTGTTGTGCGTGGTGTAGTCCGCGGCGTTACCGGCATCGATCTTGACGACGCTTTGCTTCCAGTTGCCGCCCTCCAAGTCATACATGTCGACTACAGCCTTGCGCACGCCGTTCTCGTCGACATAGCAGCCCGCGTAGACAAAAAGCTCGTCGACGCCGTCGCCATCGACATCGCCCGCCTCGACATCAAAGACGGCGTCGTGCTCTTGCAGGTAACCGGCATCCAGGTACTTAAAACGGCCTTCGTACATCATATTAGTGTTGACCGTCACCGGCAGGTGTGTGTCGAGAGTGCGCGTACGCCCGTTGCTAAACGAGTAGAGGACCAGCTCAACCTTTCCGGCGTACGACTTGCCGTCGATCGTCGTGGAGGAACTGTCGCCGTAGGCACGAAGCTCGGCAACGCGGCTCTTTTTGCCTGTACTGGCATCGCTGCAGAACTCAATACTTGTGGCGTGAATGCCCGAGAAGCCGTTGTTGTCGTTGGCGAGCACCGTCGAGGACTCATTGTTGCTCAAATACGACCAGGTGCCGCCGCCGTAATCGCTGTACTTGTAGAGGTCGCTACCCGTATCGAAGCTGTTGACGTTTTGCCAGAACTTTGCGGCGCCCCACACACTTCCATAGCCATCGGTGAGTTTGCTGCTGCCGCCAAGATCGCCGCGCTCGACGTTCTCGAGCTTGTCGCGCAGAGTGTAGCGATTGCCATGGCTACCGTTAACTGCCATATAGACCTCGCTGCGCGTGGCAAACGTCGTGGGAGTGGTGGTGGAGTAGGGGCCAACGGTATCGGCCGGAATGTCCTCGCTCGTGCCCAGGCCCAGGTCGCTATAGTCCTGCTCGGTCATATCGGTGATCTCAGGCGTGTCGGCCGCCTGGGCGACGTTGGGAGCCGCCGTGAAACAGGCGACACTCGTTGCAATCAACGCAGCAAGCACCGCCGTCCCGGCAAGCGGGATTTTCGACAACCGACGAATGTGGGGGCGTGGAACGTACATGGGGGCCTCGCTTTACTCAAGTGAAGTGGACTCATTTTTGCAAATGATACGTCCGACGCCCGATATCACGTGTCTCATTTTCGCCAACGGCGTGTCTCATTTTTGAGAATCCGAGATGCCGCGGAAATCTTATCCCAGCTCAAAGGCCATTTCTGGGATGTATTTTCCGTCGAGTGCCTCATCGGGAAACTGCATCCCATTTCAAGCGTCGATTCTGGGACGCACTTTCCCCTTAGACCCTCAACCGGAAACCGCATCCCACTTTGAGCGCAAATTCCGGGATGCATTTTCCGCTTGAGCCTCATTGGGAAACGGCGTCCCACTTTGAGGGCTGATTGTGGGATGCATTTTCCGGTTTTGCTCTCATTGGGAAAATGCATCCCGTTTCTTGACCGAATAATGGGACGCAATTTCCCGTTGGAGCGCCTTTGGGAAAGTGTGTCCCACTTCGACCGCCCAGAGTGGGATGCACTTTCCGCAAAGCACCTCAACGGGAAACTACGTCCCATTCCAAAGGCAAATTCCAGGACGCATTTTTCGAAAGCCTGCCCATCCGGAAAGCCCGTCCCACTTTGGACGCATCCGGGCACGGAACCATCGACCTATCAGGCCTCCCATCAATAAAGAGGCGTCCTCCCGGACGGCGGGGCACGAAGTTCATCGCGAGTTCCGCACGCAAAGAAGGCCACTTAATGTGGCCTTCGTCTTGCGCAGGACTGTAGAGCAGGGAACTTCGTGCCCCGACGCCCGGGAGGACGTTTCATTTAGAAAGATGGACCGACCGCCGTCAGCGATGGGAGCTACTCCCCCAGCACGGCCTTTTTGGCGGCTGCAGCCATGTTGTCCAGATCTTCCTTGGTGGGGTGATCCTTTGCGGCAACCCAGTTGTCGAGCAGCATCTTAAAGCGGACATTGTCGGGATCTTGCTCGAGCATGGCCTCGTAACGCTGCTTGACCGCGGGGCCCATCTTGCCCTGGCACATCGCCCAGCCCACAAGCTCGGCATCCTCTGCCAAATTGGACGACACGCGGTCGATAATCTGCTGAAAATAGCTCTGATCGGCACCAAAGCCGCAGGTACCAAAGAGGAAAACGCGCTTGCCGTGCAGGGCGGAGAGCAGCGCTGCGACTGAAGGCGTGCACGCGCCCTTGTCGCACCAAAAACCGACAAGCACCGTGTCGGCTGCGCAGGCACCCTGCGCCTCGAGCGCAACTTGATCAGCATCCGCATCGTCGCTCAACGCCGCGGCGTGGATAAACTCAACGCCCGCAGCCTGCAGGGCGCGCTTGATTGCACCCGAAACCATCCTGGTATTACCGCTCTTGCTGTTAACCACCAAAGAGCATGTCATAGTCACGTTGCTCGTTTCCCCCAAAACTAAAGCCACTAATGCAATTTATTAGATGAATATCTTAGTACTAACGTGACAGATGTAAACCACCGTCTGCCGATTGGCGACGCAGGCGACATCAATGGACAAAAACGCCCGCAGCGCAAGCCCCGAAATCTATAAGCTTTGAGACAGCTAAGCTGCCCTATGCCCCGAATCGATGACAACCGTCACCACAGATACCCGCCAATCGTCACCATAGTTCGTAATCAATCGTCACCACAGATTACCGTCAATCGTCACCACGCAGCTGGTAAAATACATAATCAAGGCAAGTTGAGAAGGTGACGGTATGGATAGGTATGTAGACAGATGCATCGACAAGGCAATCAGGCATAATCTCGATATCTTCGGTGCGGTTCTCATTCAAGGCCCGAAGTGGTGCGGAAAGACCACTACGGCCAGACGTTTTGCCAAATCATCCTTGTCTCTTTCCGATCCGGCTGGAAATTTTTCCGCTCTCCAGTTGGCTCGGATCGACCCAGCGCAGGCAATAGCAGGACCGTCGCCTAGACTCATCGACGAATGGCAGGAAGAACCAAAACTATGGGATGCCATACGTTTCGAGTGTGACGCAAGACAGGGAGAATCCGGACAGTTTATTCTTACGGGCTCAGCAACGCCGCAAGATTCGAAGCAGCCAATGCATAGCGGCGTTGGGCGAATAGCTAGATTGCGAATGGATACCATGACGCTGTTTGAGCTCGGCGTTTCTTCGGGCGCGGCTTCGATTAGAGCGCTGCTTTCCGGCCACCCCGCCAAGCAGGCGGTCGGATCGATCGCTGGTGTCGCCGGCATCGCCGATTTGCTGTGTCGCGGTGGTTGGCCTCAAACGATGGGGAAAACAACTGAAAATGCTATGCGGATTGCCGCTGCTTATGTTGATGGCGTATACGAATCGGATGTTTCTAGAACTGACGGCGTCAAACGTGATCCGGTCAAGGTCAGGTCTCTTTTGACATCGCTTGCGCGAAATGAGTCGACACTTGCTGGATCGAAGTCCATCGATAAAGATATCGGTACCGGCGTTTCGAAGAATTCGGTCTCCAGATACATGGATGCTCTGAGACGAATCAATATCATCGACGATATCCCGGCTTGGCATCCGGCGCTCAGGTCGCCGGTAAAGCTGCGGCAAAGTGCGAAAAGGCACCTCGCCGACCCTTCGCTTGCCGTTGCGCTGCTGGAGCAAATCCGGAGTCATTGGCATCCGACCCGAAGACACTGGGGCTGCTCTTCGAATCCCTCGTCCTGCACGACCTTAAGGTCTATGCCGCCGCAAATGACTCATCGGTGTCCCACTACCACGACGCCGACGATCTCGAGGTCGATGCCGTTATACACAGGCGCGATGGAACTTGGATTGCCGTGGAAGTAAAACTCGGAAGCCCGCAGATCCCCGAGGCGTCTGCAAACCTGCTTCGACTCGAGCGCAAGCTGGTCGAACGCGGCGAGAGGCCTCCCGCGGCCAAACTCATCGTCATCGGGTTCGGCATGCCGGTCCACACAACGCCCGAGGGCATCATCGTTGCCCCCGTTGACACGCTCGCGCCCTAGCGCTGCGTTACATGTCCCGCGTCTTGCTCACTGGGCGAATTGGCTGCGGTAGAGCTCGGCGTAGAAGCCGCCTGCCGCGAGCAGCTCGTCGTGTGTGCCGCGCTCGATAATCTCGCCGTCGCGCATCACTAGGATGCAGTCGGCGTTTCGGATCGTCGACAGGCGATGCGCCACGACAAAGCTTGTGCGACCGGCCATGAGCTCGTCAAATGCCGCCTGCACCTGCAGCTCGGTGCGCGTATCGATGCTCGACGTGGCCTCGTCCAGCAGCAGAATCGCCGGGTCGGTGAGCATGACGCGCGCGATGCACAGCAGCTGCTTTTGGCCCTGGCTAAACGTGCCGCCGTCCTCGCCGATCACCGTATCGTAGCCGCTTGGCAGCTGCACGATAAACTTGTGCGCGTGCGCGCGCTTGGCGGCCTCGACAATCTGCTCGCGCGTGGCATCGGGGCAACCGTAGGCAATGTTCTGGGCCACCGTGCCCTCGAACAGCCAGGTGTCCTGCAGCACCATGCCAAAGGCGCGGCGCAGGCTCTCACGCGTGTAGTCGCGCGAGGAATGCCCGTCGACCACGATGCGCCCGGCATCGATGTCGTAAAAGCGCAGCAGCAGGTTGATGAGCGTCGTCTTACCGCAGCCCGTGGGGCCAACGAGGGCAAACCGCATACCGGGCTTGGCGTCGATGCAGATGTCCTGCAGCAGCTTGCGGTCGGGCACGTAGCTAAAGTCCACATGCTCAAAGGCGACCTCACCCTGCGGGGCTGTGAGTTCAACGGCATCCGCGGCATCGGGCTCCTGCTCGCGTGCATCGAGCAGCGCAAACATGCGGCGCGCCGAGGCATAGGCCGTCTGGATCTGCGTGATGACGTTGGTGACCTCGTTGAACGGCTTGGTGTACTGGTTGGCGTAAGACAGGAAGATCTGCACACCGCCCACCGTGAGCGCCGCGGGCACGCCCGTAATCACGCCAACGCAGCCGATCACGGCCACCACGGCATAGATGATGTTGTTGATAAAGCGCGTGCCGGGGTTAGAGAGCGAACCCATAAACTGCGCGCGCTCACCCGCGGTGTAGAGCTCGGCGTTGAGGGCGTCGAAACGCTGCTGCGCGTTCGGTCCATAGGCGAAGGCGTCCACGAGCTTTTGCTCACCCACATACTCCTCGATATGGCCGCCCAGCTGGCCCTGAATGCGCTGCTGCGCTGTAAAGCTCTTGTTGGAGAGCTTGGCGATGGCGCCCGCCGCAAAGATGGAAAGAGGTGTGACAAGCACCACCACGAGCGTCATGGTCAGGTTGATGGAGAGCATAAACGCGAGCGTGCCCACGATAGTGATGACTCCAGTAAAGAGTTGCGTGAAGCCCTGCAGCAGGCCGTCGCCCACCTGGTCGACATCGTTGACCACACGGCTCATAAGGTCGCCGTGGGCATGGCTGTCGATAAAGCTGAGCGGCATGCGGCTGAGCTTGTCGCTTCCCTCCACGCGCATGTCGCGCACCGTCTCGTAGGACAGGCGGTTGACGCAGTAGCCCTGCAGCCACTGGAACGCCGCGGCACCTACCACGACAATTGCCAGCCTGGTGACGAGCGGCAGCAGCGCATCGAAGTCCACCCGCCCGGCGGCGACGATGAGGTCGATGCCCTCGCCAATGAGGATGGGCGTGTAGAGCTGCAAGATCACCGAGATGGCGGCGCTCACAAACGATGCCGCAAACGAAATGCGGTGCGGACGCACGTAGCCCATCAGGCGGCGAGTCACCGCACCCACGGGATAGCGCTCGGGATCGCCGGGCTGGCGCGGACCGTCGCCCAGGTCGTTGAGGTTATCGTTGCCGGACACATTGGCCGTCATCGTGGCGACCGAGCCGGAAGAAGTATACGGATTCATCTAGCAGCCCTCCTTTGCGCAGACGGATGCGGGAGCGGAGTCCGAAGCGGGCGTCGCACTCCCCTGCTGGCCCTCGAGCTCCTCGCGGCGCAGCTGCGACTGGCAAATCTCGCGGTAGAGCTGGCAGCTTGCGTACAGCTCATCGTGCGTGCCCAGGCCCGCGACCGAGCCGTGATCGAGCACACAGATCATGTCGGCATCGCGCACGGTCGAGACACGCTGGCTCACGATCACCGTGGTCAGCGGCAGCCCGCCCTCGGCGGCGCCGCGCACGCTGCGCTCGCGGATGGCGTGGCGAAGCGCCGCATCGGTCTTAAAGTCGAGCGCCGAGGCGGAGTCGTCCATGATCAGGATCTGCGGCGAGCCCACTAGGGCACGCGCAATGGTCAGGCGCTGACGCTGACCGCCGCTGAAGTTCTTGCCGCCCGCCTCGACCGGGGCATCCAAGCCCTGCGGCTTGTTGCGCACGAACTCGCTGGCCTGCGCCATATCGAGCGCCGCCCAGAGCTCCTCGTCAGTCGCGGACTCGTCGCGCCAGGTCAGATTGCTGCGGATCGTGCCGCTCACGAGCGACGCGCGCTGCGGAACGGTCGCGACCACATGGCGCAGCTGGTCGAGCGGCCAGGTGCGCACGTCGGCGCCCATTACGCTCACGCTGCCGACGCCCGCGTCGTACAGGCGCGGAATGAGCGAGACGAGCGTGGACTTGCCGCTGCCCGTGCCGCCGATTATGCCGAGCGTCTTGCCCA
>JBKWEB010000049.1:0-5547 GCA_046976245.1 Collinsella sp.
GCCACCGTCGTTGAATAGGCTGTAGTAGTCGCGGTAGCGCGGATAAAAGTTGACCTCGACCGAGACCACAAAGTTGACGGACGTGACCAGGATCGTCAAAAACGCGATGAGCGCCGGAACATCGTGGTAGGGCGCACCATAAAACAAGCCCTTGACCTGCACGCCAATGGGACCGGCCCAAATTATCACCAAGTGCGCAAAGAGACCCAGGTTGGTAAACAAGCCCGTGAGCGCCAGCGGAATAAACTGATCGAGCCACTGCAAAAAGAGCCAGGGGCTGCGGTCGCTCTGAGGAAAATACCGGTACAGAAGTACCACGTCCCAGGCGAGCATGACGCCGTAGCCCAGAGCAATAGACGCCAACAGGCCCTCGACCGGCGGCAGTCCCAGCGCCAGCGCGGCCAGGGCGCACAGGCACGCCACGCCAATGGCAACCGCAAAGCTGCATAGGATCCCGCGGTAATCCTTGATGGCCGTGAGGTAACTCATGCCGTTCCAGTTGACAATCATAATGTTAAACAGCCACAGGCACAGCAGTCCCTGCAGCAGCGTGGCGCCCGAGAACAGCAAAAAGACGCCGTAGAGCACGGTGCCCGCAACGAGCATGATGGCATTAGACCCCCAAAACGAAGGCAGGATCTCATCCTCGCGCTCGGCAAAGAGCATGTCGGCCAAAAAGCGCGTGACCGGCATAGAGAAAAAACTCGTGAGCGTGAGCGACGCCAGCAGCGTATAGGTCACCATGCACACCAGCAGATCTTGGTTGGCACGGCCCACACCCCACAGGCCGCACAGCACCAAGATACCCACCTGAAGCAGAACGCCCAGCAGCATGGGGCCCGTGCACACAATGCCAGCGTAGCCATAGGCGCGCATCGTGGCAAACAGACCCTTGCGCCTAAACAGGCGCTTGAGCTCAAAACCGATTCCGGCCACCGGCTACTCCCCCTCTCTGGGCAGGTCAAACGCTTGCGCCGTCTCGTCGTACAGCGCGCGATAGTTGGCGAGCATCTGCTCGTGCAAGAAGTACGTGGCAACGCGACGCTGGCCGCGCTCCCCCATCTCAATGCGACGAGCGCGGCTTGTGCACATGCGTTCCATGGCATCGGCCAAGCCCTTGCGATACATAGGCGGCGTCACAAAACCCGCCACGCCAAAGTCGTCGCCCGGGGCGCCTTCGAGAAGCTCGCGACAGCAGCCCACCTCAGTCGTCACGCAGGGACGGCGCGCTGCAAGCGACTCCAGCACGCTGAGCGGCTGGCCCTCGGAGATGCTCGTCAAAATGGTAAAGTCGAGCTTTTCCATGTACTCGACCACGTTGACGCGGCCGGTAAAGATCAGGTCGCGCACGCCCAGGGTTTCGACCAGCGCGTGGCACTCGGCGCCGTACTCCTCGTCGTCCACGCCGCCCATGATGTGCAGGCGCACCTTGGGCAGGCGCTCGTGCAACTCAAAGAAGGCGTAGATCATGGTCTTGACGTCCTTGATGGGCGCCAGACGCACTACCGCGCCAATGTCCACCCAGCCGTCATCGGGCTTTAGGGATGTCCTTAAAGCGGTCGAACTGGATGCCGTTGGGGATGACCAGGCATTTGTCCGCATCGCAGCCCATATCGATCTGCGTCTTGCGGGCGTTATGGAACAAACTCGTCACACGGAAGGCGCGGCGATAGATCTCCTCCGAAAGCAGGTAGAAAAAGCGAATCCAGCGGTCCTTAAACGACGGCACCACCCAGTCGGCGCGAATGATCTCTCCTCGCGCTCACGCGTGTAGATGCCGTGCTCGGTAAGCAATGCCGGTGCGTTATGAACGCTCGAGCCAAGACTCGCAGCAGGCCACCGTAGCCGGTCGAGATGGCATGGTACACATCGGCCACCGGCACCTCGCTGCCCAACAGGTAGAGCACGGGCAGCAACAGGGAGCGCATGGTATGAAATGCATCGGCAAAGGGCGTGTAGGGATACTCGGCCAGACACACGTCGCGAAAGATATCCATAAACGTGCGGCTCTGCAAAAACGAGAGCGGATGCACGCGACGGCGGTGGAAGATATCGAATAACACGTCCCAGTCCGGATTGGAGAGCGACACCAGACGGCGTAGCGCCTCGCGCTCACGGTCGTTAAAACTGGCTTCATGTTGCTCGCCCGAAAGCCGCAGGGCATCGTCCAGGAACACCTCGTGCACCTCGACCACATTGCCGGGCAGCTCGTAGACAAACTTGCCACGGTCGGCAGCATGCGCGCCGATCACCCACAGCACAAACTCGTGCTCGGGCATGGCCGTAATGTAGCCATGCATCCAGGTAGATACGCCGCCGTGCACATAGGGGTAGCAACCCTCGAGTACCAAGCAGATTCTCATTTATCGCCACCCTCCTTGCGCTCGATCGTCACGGTCTTATCATTTGCCTTGAGCAGATACAGATTGCCCGTAAGGTGCGACAGTTCGCCACCCGTCACCGCACCCGGCTCGCCATTATTGGCGCGGAACATGAGCCACGCCTCGTCGTGGAAATTGCCCAGGCTGAGCATCCAGGCATCCGCACCGGTATCCACGCTCACCGTAACCGACGAAAAACGCTGGATGGCACCGGAGCACTCCGACGCCGTCTGGTGCCGCAGGTCGGGCGCGGATTTGGTAAGCCACTCCAGGAAGTCGACCAGGCCGCCCTTGTAGACCTCCCAGCCCTCCTTGGCTCCGCGATCGGGGTCCAAAAGGTCGTCCGGGTGCATAAAGTGCGTGCTCACGTAGTGCATGTTGAGCTCGGACACGGCTGCCAGGCGCATATAGGAATCGTCGACCATGCCGCCCGAGACAATACGCGGCTGTTCCACAATGCCATCGCTCGCCACGCCAAACTCCTGCACGTAGGGCAGGTCGGTGCCATCCTCAAAATACGTACTGGCAATGGTCTTAATGCGCGGAACGTCGGTGCCGATGAGCTTGCGCGCTCGGGCCGAAAGGATATTCGACGGCGGTACGTAAACCGAGCCGTGCGCGTTGGGCAGGACCTCGTCCTGAAACGCGATAAGTTCGTTGAGCGAAGCGACGAGCGTCTCTTTGTTCTTCCAGGTCTTGTAGACGTACAACGTACCATAGTCGGTGTCCCAGAGCGCAAGCGGCTGATGGTTGTAGCCGTGAAAGCCCAGCTCGCCGCCCATCTGCAGCAGCATGCCGCCAAAATAGCGGAACTGCGTGGTATCGGCCTGTCGCGCGGGCTCGGTCTGGTTGACCGCGTCCTCGTAGTTTTCGATCATCACGCCGGTATAGCGAATGCCGTATTTTTGCGCGAGCTTTTGCAGATCGGGCCACCAGACCTTGGTGTAAAAATCGGCAATGGAAAGGCCGTAGTCACGCTTGATATAAGTACCATCGCCCGAGGGCACGGGGCTAGGAAAGTCGTCCAAAAAGAACACGGCGCTGTTGATGACCGGATAGGCCGTTGCATCGCCCAGCAAGCTTATGGCCGAAGCATAGAACCCACGCATGACCTTGTCGTAGATGCCAATGTTGCACACCACGGTGTGCCCACTACCGCAGTCATTCGACCAAATGAGTGGGGCGCCCGCATCGCCGGTCTTAGCCCACACACGAGCCGTCTCGCGCAGCGATACCGAAAGCGACGAATCAAAAGGGTCCGAGAGCTCGTAGCGCTCTCCCCCGCCCAGCATAAAGTCCTCGCTCGGCACAATGCTTTCGGCTTTTACATAGTCATATCCGGCCGATTCAATGCCAAGCTTGGAGGCAATCACTTGCAGATAGCTCGAGTTATCCGGCGGCATGGCGAGCATAAGCGAACCGCCGGCACTCACCCAACTCATAATGTCGCTCAGGTGCGTACCGAGCCCATCGAGCGACGGCATGAGCAAAATCACACGATCGAAGGAGGTCAGTGAGGGAATGGCATCCGCGCCATCCAGGGCAAGGTCAACGTCGCGGTGCGCGATCTTCATGTCCAGCAAAATCTGGTCGAACTGCTCCTTTACGTCCTCGACGCCAGCTTGATCGGAATCGGTAATGACCAGGCACGTGGGCTTTTGACCAAAGATTGCCGAGGAGGCCGGCACCGCATCGTTGGCAGCAAGCATCCCCAGCTTATGCTGACCCGCACTGTACTGCACGCCGGCACGCTCCACCAGCAGCACGGCGGCCATGGCAATAAAGACCGCCCACACCACGAGCAGTCCCATCCAGCGAAAGCGGCCTGCACGGTCGCGGATATGTTGCGCCACGCTCATCTGGCCTCCTCCCCGTCGCGCCAAAACACCAACTTTTCGCGGTTGTCGGCGCTCAAATACACATGTTGCTTGTCAATCGCATCGATCACACGGTGGACCTCGTCACCGTCGCGGCGCATCACGGCCAGGCGCAGGCAAAGCATCCAAACCTCCTGCTCCTCGGGCACGTCGAGCACCAGCTGGTCGATCACGGCCTGCACCTCGTCGATCTGTCCGACATCGGCCAGCGCCGTCGCGTATCGAATGCGCAGCTCAAGGGTATCCTCGCGCTCGCAGCGACGCGCAAGCAGGCGCGCGTACTGTTGGCGTTGAATCTGAGCCACGCGCCCTCAGCCAAGCCCGAGCCCAAGTATTCACCAAGAAAATCGCAGTATTCGTTGAGGTTTTGCGCGCTCGGGTCCGTCTTAAAGGCACGCTCCAGCTGCTGCAGTTTAAGGTCGGACTCTTTGGAGATCTGCGCCACCGCCGTCGCGGCATAGTGCGCCACCTCAACGTCGTCGTTAAGCTTAGCCGCCTGCAGCTGCGCCAGGTACGCGTCGGGCTCCTCGGTGAGCATGGAGAGCATTAGGCGACGCCGGTATGCCGGGTCGTTGACGATGAGCGCCTCCTCGAGCGGCACTACGCCTGCATCGTCCTCACCACTCGGTACCGACATACTGCGATGCAGGTCGCCGTTGAAGCGCAGCGACTCCAGCGCAGACTCTTTCAGCCCCTCGCCAAACACCGCGCTGCGGACCGATAGCAGAACCACCAGCAACGGGCCCCACAGCGGCACCAGCACTATCACAGCCAGCATGTGCCCGCGCACCGGCAGCAGGCCCAGCTTCATGAGCGTCCACAGCATCAGGCAAACCAGCGCATGAATCAGCAGCAAGACGGCAGCAACGACAAGCGAGATCAAGCGGCACCCCCTCACCGTCACCGGTGTAAGAGATGTGCTGCAGCAGCTCCACGATGTCCTCGCCGTCGACGGGTTCCACCGCAATCTGTTTTGCGCTCAGGCGCTCGCGGATAATGGGCAGATCGCACGCCTTTGCCTGGCGCATAAGCAGGTAGAGCACGTCGCCGTCGACCAAGCCCGCCGCGTCGCTCTCGCGGATTACCGACCCAATTGCGCCCACCAGCTCGCCGACAGGCTCCATGCCCGGTACCACGCGCAGGAGCAAAAAACTCCCCATCTTGCTATCTGCCAGCGCCTGCGCCGCCGCGAGCTCTTGGCCAAAGGCAGCCTGCTTGAGCACGCAAGTGCCGTCAACGCAGCGTTTATCCTGCGCCACCGCCTCATAGTCAAAGGCACGGCCCAGCGC
>JBKWEB010000050.1:0-4882 GCA_046976245.1 Collinsella sp.
CGACCGTATCGGGCGCCTGCGAGTTAAAGCTCACGGGAACCATGCGCTTTGAGGCGCGGAAGCGCGTGCCATCGGTGGCGACGGGCGGCTCGTCGACCGTGAGCTCGTAGTCGCCGGGCTTGAGTTCGATGCCGTCGCCAGCGGAGTTGACATATTGATACTCGTCAATCGTATGCCCCTTGAGCGTGCGGCCCACGATATGGACGAGCATCTGGCTGTCGCCGCGCGCGGTGTCCCACGTCGCGCCGTCCTTGACCTCAACCGACACATGCACCGAACGCGTGCGGCTGAGCGATTGCTCGACGGACATCTCGACCTTGGCGGCGTCTTGGCGTTGCTGCTCAACATGGCTCCAAACGCCGCCAATTGCCGAGCAGGCGATGACACCCGCCATGAAGGCGACGAGGATGGGGCCGAGTGGCGAGCGGCGGCCGGCATCTTCCTCGCGAGCCAAATCGGGACGATGCGTGGGCGCGGGCGCCTGAGCGCCCTGCGCGGGCACGTCGAGTATGCTAAAGGATGCCGTACTGCCGGGATCGATGGTATGGCGCGGCTGCGGGGTCTTGGCCGGCGAGATGGACATGTCCGCCGGCTCACCGAGTGTGGCCGTGGCATCGGCCTTAGCCTCGTCGGCCTCAGCCTGGGCCCAGGCCTGCTCGAAGGTCAGAGGCTCAGCGGCATCGATGGTTTCGGCCTCGTCGTCGTCACGTCACGGGCGCGGGCTCGTCCCACTCCTCGTCCGGAGCCTCGCCCTCGCTATACCACCATTCAAAGTTATCGATATCCATACGGGGCGCCCCTTAGGCCTCGCAAATAAACACTTGCTAGCCTTATACCCCCAGACGGCGCTGGAGCTCGCCGGCACAGACAGGAAAACCATCACAACATTCGACGCTTTTCCTCGATTTCGAGATTTTCGCCGAATGTTGTGATGGTTTGGGCGACTGGCTGGCAGCGCAATGTGACAAAGGGGCTGTCCCTTTGTCACATTCTGTTAGAGTTGCAGGGATTGAATCCCGCTTATTCATGCGACATTGGAGTGACAACCTTGACCGCCGCAACCACGCCTAAAAGCAAGTCAACCGCCGCCGCGCTCTCCCCCGCGCGCACCAAGCTCTGCCTGGCGCTGCTCGTACTGTTGGGATTCTCGCTCGGCTGCTCCGAATTCGTGGTCATCGGCATCGAAAGCGACTTGGCGACGGAACTCGGCATATCGCTTGCCACTGCGGGCCAACTTATTAGCGTGTTTGCGCTCGTCTACGCCATCGCGACGCCGGTGCTTGCGCTCAGCACGGGGCGATTCCGCCGCTACCAGCTGCTCGTGTGTTACAGCATCGTCTTTGTGCTCGGCAACCTGGTCATGGCGTTGGCGCCCAACTTCCAGGTGCTGTTTATCTCGCGCATTGTCCTGGGCTCCGTCTCGGGCGCACTGCTCGCCGTGGGTGTGACGTACATCCCCGAGCTGCTGTCCCCGCAGCAAACTTCGCCTGCCATCTCGGTGGTATATGGTGCGTTTTCCGTGGCAATGGTCTTTGTCACTTCAATCGGCAAGTTTGTGGCCGACACGCTCGACTGGCACGTAGCCATGTACGGCACGCTTACCTTTGCCGTTCTAATCTGCGGAGCGCTCGTGGCGTTTATGCCGCGCGCCGGTCAGACCGATGAGCCCGCCACCTTCCGCGAGCAGGCGGGGCTTCTGCGCGAGCCGAGCATCATCACCGGCATGCTCATCTTTTTGTTTGGTGTGGGGTCGGTCTATGTGTTCTACGGCTATGTGACGCCTTATCTAGAGCAGGTGTTGGGCATGGGCACGGTCGAAGCCAGTACCACGCTTATGGCCTACGGCGTATTCTGCCTGATCTCGAACATCCTGGGCGGATGGATCGATGCGCGCTTTGGCATGAAGGCGCTGCTCGTGACGTTTGTGCTCCAGGCCGCGGCTCTGTTTGGGCTGTTTGCCGTTGGCGGCACCATGCCGCTCGCGCTGGTCTTTGTCTTTAGCTTGGCGCTGCTCATGTACCTGTTCTCGGTCTCGTGCATCACGCACTTTATGGACGTGGCACGCAGCCGCCATCCCAAGTCGATGGTACTCGCAAGTTCGGTGGAGCCCATGGCGTTTAACGTCGGCATCTCGTTTGGCACCGCAGTGGGCGGCGCCGTGGTAAGCGGGATTGGCATTGCCTACGTGGGCGCGGTTGGCGCCGCATTCTCGCTCGTAGCCTGGATACTCACGCTAGTGACGATCAAGCTGGCACGCTGGGAGCGCAAGCGGGCAGCACAATCTTCGATGCAGGCATAGGGGTGGGATCGAGGCAGGCGCAAGTACAGCTCAGCGCGGCGGGCGTCCGATGAAAACCACACCATACGAGCAGTGTTTATCCGCCCGCAAGCTCCAGCAGTGCAATTTCGTGTACTTCAGATACACGCTTTTCCACAATTTCGTGTATTTGAAGTACACGAAATCGTACTAAACTATGTATTTGAAATACACGGAATTGGAAAGGCGGCTCCATGCGCAGATCAATCGAATCCGTCATCGAATCATGGGCGACAGAGGACGCGTCGCGCCCCCTCCTCATCCGTGGTGCGCGACGCGTGGGCAAAACGTACGCTGCCGAGGAAATCGGCAGACGAATCGCCGGCGATGCATTTGTCAAACTCGACTTTCAGACCGATCTTGAGCTGATTGCCCCGCTGTTCGACTGCCCCACCGACGACGTAGACACCATCGTGGCACGAATCTCAGACTATAAGCGCACCCCCATTCGCAAGGAAACCGCATTCATCCTGTTTGACGAGGTGCAGCTCTGCGAACGCGCGCTCAACTCGCTTCGCTTTTTCTCGGGTTCGGGCTGGCGCATATGCGCGACCGGCAGCCAGCTCGGCGTCGCCACGCGCAAGCGCAAGTTGCCTTTTCCCAGCGGCGTCCGCCAAGAGACCATGCATCCTATGTCGTTCGAGGAGTTTCTCTGGGCGCTCGGTGAGGAGCAGATGGCGGATGCCATTCGCGCCCACGCCGGCACGCTTGAGGCCTACGTCGCGCATCAAGCCACGCTCAGCCTGTTTCATCGATACCAGATCGTGGGCGGCATGCCCGCCGCCGTCAACGCATATCGCAAGACACTATCCATCGAAGACGCGCGCGTCGAGCAGCGCGAAATCGACGAGACCTACACCGCCGATATGACCGACCCCGAAAACGGGATCAGCGGCGTGGCAGCGCGCAAGGTCTGGCGCTCCATTCCATCCCAGCTGCTACGATCCTCAACCAAGAAATTCAAGTACTCCGAGGTCGAACGCGGAGGCCGACGCGCAAAGCTCATCGAGCCACTCGACTGGCTCGAGGGCGCCGGCATCATATCGGTCAACAACCTGACCGAAGGCATCGAACCTCCCCTCGTCCCCTTCGACGACGAAGACGGGAGCTTCTTTAAGGTCTATCTTCTCGATACGGGCCTCATGTTCTACAAACTCGGTATCAACCCGCGACTCTGGCTCGACCTCAAAGAGGATTCCGCCATTGCGCTGTCTTCCGACTTTCGAGGTGCCTTGGCGGAGAACTCGGTCATGCAGGCATTTTCGGGCAATGGTTTGCAGACGTATTACTGGATGCCACCGTCGTCTTGGAAGACGAACGGCGAGCTCGATTTTCTACTTCAGACCGACCGTATTGAGATCGTTCCCGTCGAGGTAAAATCCGCACGCAACGTGCGCGCGAGAACGCTCGGGTCGTTTATGGAAAAAGCCCGGTCGCCGTATGCCTACATATTGTCCGAGAACAATTTTGCCCGCAGCGAAACCGATGACGGACGCGAGCTGCGCCACCTCCCCTTGTACGCAGCGGGCTTTATCGGAGCAAACTGTCTCAAGGCCAGTCTGTAAGCCCCGCGCAACCGCCCTGAAAGGAAACCGCTCATGCAACGCATTCTGTTTATTTGCCACGGGAATATCTGTCGCTCGACGATGGCTGAGTCCGTGTTTACCGAGCTGGTGCGCCGTGCTGGGCGCGAGGCGGAATTCGTTATTGATTCCGCCGCGACCTCGACCGAGGAGATTGGCAATCCGCCGCATCATGGCACGGTTGCCAAGCTGCGCGAGGTCGGGATTCCCGTCGTTGCGCACCGTGCGCGCCAGGTGCGTCGCGCGGAGTATGGCGACTGGGACCACATTGTCTATATGGATGCCGAGAACGCGCGCGGCCTGCGTCGCATCTTCGGCGACGATCCCAACGGCAAGATTACGCGCTTGCTCGATTGGACCGATCGCCCCGGCGACGTGGCCGACCCATGGTACACCGGCAACTTTGATGCAACGTACCGCGACGTGCTCGCCGGCTGCACGGCCATGCTCGAGCAGCTGTAACCACACGGACGCGCGGGCTCACGAGCCATACCATCGGCATAAAACGAGCGTGGATTATCTCCCGTATACAAATTGAGCGTGGATAATCTCCCACTTTGAGCGCGAAACGGCGCTCTAAACGGGAGAAAATCCACGCTCGATTACTCGTCGACGATCTCGGCGAGCCAGACGTTCAACGTATCGACCTCGGGGCAGCAGAACTTTGCCGTGCCGAGTTCGTTGCCGGGCACGGTTCCACCGTAGCGCAGGATGTCGATATAGGGAAAGCCCACGTGGCAGGCCATGGAGCACATCTTGCCGCGATCGCGGTCGAAGTCGAAGACGTCGCCCGGCTTGTGCCCATGGTGGCAGCGACACGTACCCAGCTGGTCCACGCAGCTAATGCGAATACGCGGGCGCTTGCCACGCGGCGCACCGAGCGGCTTGTTCTCGCTCGCGGGCTCGGGGATGCTTTCGCCGGCGCTACTCATGGTCGATCACATCCAGGCAGGCCTCGATGGGCAGGCCGGCGGACTTGTCC
>JBKWEB010000051.1:0-4610 GCA_046976245.1 Collinsella sp.
CCATATGGTAGGGGCGGTGGGACTCGAACCCACAATCCTTGCGGCGAGAGATTTTAAGTCTCCTGCGTATGCCAATTCCGCCACGCCCCCGTGAGACTAGAAGTCTAGCACAAGCCGTCCGTTACGCGTTGACGGCCATCGAGTGTTGCCCCGACTTCTCCAGGAACTCCTGGAACTTGGCTTCGTCGCCCTTGTTCTTGTACTGCAGAGCCAACAGATACTCCAAGCGGCAGCTCTTGACCTTGTCGTCACCGGCCTCCTTGAGCATGCGCTCCAGCTCGGGAATGTCGTTGTGGCGCTTGAGAATCATCGTGTCGTACATCAGTTGGCATTCGTGTGCGACTGCCTCGGCCTGGCCGCCCTCAAAGCCTTTGATCTCGTGCAGCAGCTCCTTGGACTTTTTGCGGTCCTCCTGGCCAACGTAGTAGTTAAAGGCCTTAATTACCAGGTCGACACGCTGCATCTTGGGGAGGTTGAGTCCCAGCAGCAGGTCGAACATCTCGTCGGCGCGCTTATGGTCCTCGCGCAGCAGATAGGAGTTCAGGCGCAGGTAGTCGCGGTTATAGCGCGGGTACAGCATGCTGGTGAGTTTGGCGTCGAGCAAACGATCGAACTCGTCCCACTGCTTGGCAGCCATAAGCTGCTGCAAGCGCTTGAACGTGGTGCGTTTTTTGACGCTAAAGAACACCGACACGGCGATGCAGATGATAACGACGGCGGTCCAGAGGGTGCGGGAATCGGGCATATTGGGGTCCTTAGTCGCTCATAAAGCGAGCGGTATGACAACACGTACTAGATGTATTATACGCAGCGCGCAAGCAAACTAGCATAAAAGCTCATCGAGGCTGAGTGCCATCGCTCGCTGCGGTACACTTACCTAAAGTAAACCATGAAGGGAGACATTACCTATGAAGAAGATCGTTTTGGCTTGCGGTGCTGGCGCTGCTACTTCCACGCTCGTTGCCCAGAAGGTCGCCACCTTGCTCGACGCCAACGGTTACGCCGACAAGTACGAGATCGTGCAGTGCGCCATCTCCGAGGCCAAGGACTACTGCGACGAGGGCGCCGACCTGCTGATCGCCACCACCGTTGCCCCCGAAGGCCTCACCTGCCCGTACGTGAGCGGCGTGCCCTTCATGACCGGCATGAACCGCGTCGCTGCCGAGAAGGCCGTTCTCGACGTCATGGCTCAGTAGGCACTGCCTGTATGAGTGAGCAGAACGCCAACCCGGTCGAGCTCTTTGGCATGCGCGTTGCCCATGTGGGCATTAACGCCGCCGACCCGGCAGACGCCCTGGAGATCGCGGAGCTGTTCTCGACGATGATGGGCCTGCCCGTCATCGAGACCCCCGTTTCGTACTTTAATGATTCGCTGGTCGAGATCATGAAGCAGAACGGTCGTGGCACCAAGGGCCACATCGGCTTTGCCGTTAACGACATCGATGCAGCTGAGAAGTGGTTTGCCGAGCGCGGGCTCGAGGTCAACGAGGAGTCGCGCGCGCTGCTGCCCGACGGTGGTACCAAGCTCGTGTACTTTAAGCGCGAGTTCGCCGGTTTCGCCGTGCACCTGTGCCGCGAATAGCGCACAAGCTGCCATAGCTAGCAAAAAGGGATAGGGCCGCGTGGCCCTATCCCTTTATTTATGCCGAGGGGCTTCCTAGCGCGGCAGGCGAATCGTAAAGCGGCTGCCGACGCCCTCGACTGAGGTCACGCCAATGACACCGCCATGGCTATCGACGATCCACTTGGCAATGGCGAGCCCCAGGCCCGAACCCTGCGCGCCGGCATCGCGCGCGTTGTCGGCACGGTAGAACCGCTCGAACGCGTGAGCTGCGGATTCCTGGTTCATGCCGATGCCCTCGTCCTCAACGCTTATGTCGATCGTGCCCGCGCCCGCATCCGACGCTACGCCAAACGAGATGGGCGTGCCCGCGTCAGAATACTTGGCGGCGTTTTGCACGATCACGCGAAGAGCCTGCTTCACGAGCGCCACGTCAACGGGCGCGTCGCAGCGTGGGTCGCTGACAAGCGCAGCGTCAAAGGCCAGCCGATACGTGTGCTCGGTATCGATCATCTGCGATTCCTCGCATACCTCGCCGACCAGTGCGGCCAGGTTGGTATTCGCGCGCCGCAGGACCGTGCGCCCGGCATCGCCGCGCGCCAAAAACAGCAGCTGCTCCACGAGCTCCTGCATGTGCTCGCTTTCGGCCTTGAGGGACGCGATGGATTCCGCCAGCACGTCCGGGTCGTCTTTGCCCCAGCGGTCGAGCATGTTTACGTAGCCCTGAATCACCGCGATGGGCGTGCGCAGCTCGTGACTCGCGTCGTTGACAAAGCGCATCTGCTGCAGCTTGGCCTCTTGCATCTGGCGCAGCAGGCGGTTGAGCGCGACCTCGATGCTCGCCAGGTCGGCGTCGCCGGTGGTGACGCTCGGCGAGTCGACGCTTGCGCGCGCGATGGCCTGCTCCAGTGTTTCCATTTTGCCGCCGGAGAGCTGCATGCGACCGAGTTCGTCCACGCGCAGGGCCAGATCGTTGAGCGGCGCCATGGTGCGGCGCACGCGGCGGGCGCCGCCGAGCATGTTGAGCACGCTGATGACCTGCCAACCCACAACGACAAGGTAGAGAGGCCATAGCGTGACGAGGTCCTGCGCGAGGGGGAAGGTCTTGGTGGTGCGCGCAAGCTCGACGGTATAGGTGAGCGTTGTCGGGTCCCAGCCGCGCGCGGGCGTCAGCGACATGCCGTGAACGGTGGCACCGGGGATCCATCCTGCGGTAAACGTGTCGTCGGGCAGTGCCTGGTTGTATCCATAGACGAGGATCGCCGCCGCAACAAGCAGCAGTAACAGATCCAGCCAGACGTAGCCCATCAGGCGGCGCCACATATAGCTCCAGTTGATGGCGCGGGCGATGGAGGTGACGCGCTTGGTCTCGTCGTTACGCGCGGCAGACATAGCCCACCCCGCGCACGGTCTGGATGATGCGGGCACCGCCGGCGTCCTCGATCTTGGCGCGCAGGTGCGCGATGTGCACGTCGACGTTGTTGGTGTCGCCCACATATTCGTAGCCCAGCGCCTCGTGCGCGATGCGCTCGCGCGTGAGCACGGTGCCGGCGTGCCCCATAAGCAGGGCGAGGACATCGAACTCGCGAGCGGTCAGCACGATGGGTGAGCCGCCGACCGTGACTTCGCGGCGGCCGGGGTCGAGCGCAACCGAGCCCACGGCGAGCGCGGCGGGGGAGGGCGAGGCGGCGGTCTGGGCCGAGTCGCCGTCCGGGGACGCGGCAGCGGCACTGGCACCCGAGCCGCCCGCAGCGCCCGCTCCAGCAATGACACCGCCAACGCCCGAAGCCGCCCGCACGGCCTCCGAGCGCTTCAGCGCCACGCGGATCCGTGCGAACAGCTCCTCGATCGCAAACGGCTTGGTCAGGTAATCGTCGGCGCCGGCATCGAGCCCGGCCACCTTGTCCATCACGGCATCGCGTGCGGTGACCATAATCACCGGCACATCCTTGTGCTTGCGGACGCGCCGCAGCACCTCCATGCCGTTGAGCTGCGGCAACAGCACGTCGAGCAGAATCAGATCGTAGTCGCGCTCCAGCGCCAGGTCCACGGCGGTGCGGCCGTCGGCGGCATGCTCCACCTGGTAGCCCTCGTGCTCCAGCTCGAGCGTTACAAAGCGGGCGATGTTCTCCTCGTCCTCTACGATCAGGATTCGTGCCATATGTGCCCCCGTCTGCGATTACTTGTCGTCGTTCAGATTCTGCTTGATGCCGTCCGCGGCGTCGGCAGCGTGGTCCATCAGGTTGTTGATGCTGCCGGGCACATCGCCGTCGCTGTCGATGCGGTAGCGCATGCCAAAGAACAGGCCAATCAGCATCAGCCATATCGTGGCGCCCCAGGCAAACAGCGCGACGATGGGAATCAGGATGGGGATGTTGAGGATGATGGCGTCGCGGCGCGTGGCGATAAACTTGGTGTCCAAGCTCAGACGGAAGAGCTTTTTGAGGTACTCCCACACGCTGTCCATCTTCTTGGAGAAGTCGGTCTTTTCGCTCGACTTCTCGTAGGCGGCCTGCGCGGCGACCATCTCGGCCGAGGGCTCGTCGACCGGCTCGGACTCGGTGGCGGCGTGCGCCGACGTGGTCTGCGTCTTGCCCTGCGACTCGAGCCAAATGATGGCGTCCAGAACGTTGCCGTCGGCGGCGTCGAGCGCGGCCTTGGCGTCGGTGTAGCTCACGTTGCACTTGGTGCGGATGGTTTCAACTTTTTCGAGGTCGTCCATGACCTGTCCTTTCGTTCGATGGGCGCGACGCCGGGCGATTGCCCGGGCGTGAGCGTTACGTTCGGCGGCCTGCGTTGCGCGGCGCCGCCCCGCCCTTGGTCGAACTCTATAGTGCAGGTTATAGATTAAGCGATTCTTGAGCCAAGATTAATGTTGGATGAGTTTTTGGGTGGCAGTGGGAAAAGTATTAGACCTCGATAGCGGGAGATGGGGTGCCGATGACAAGCCGCGGCAGAAATGGGATAAGCAAGGCGAACGGATCATATGGATCAAAATCGCGTTGCAAAAGTATGAAAATATCCTACAATTGCAACATGAAGTACTTTA
>JBKWEB010000052.1:0-4571 GCA_046976245.1 Collinsella sp.
GTCGCTCGTGGACAAGGGTCTGGTGCGTGAGCTCGGCCGCGACCCCCAGCGCGGACAGGCCATCATCTACGGCACGACCAACGCCTTCTTGGAAAAATTCGGCCTGCGCTCCACCCGAGACCTGCCCGACCTAGAGCAGTTTGCCCCCGACGAGCAGTCGCGCCAGTTTATCCGCGAGCGCCTGAGCGGCCGCAGTATTCAGTCCACGCTCGAGGAGCAGGCCGAGGACCTGGACGAAGAGCGCGAACTGATCGATACCGATGTTGAAGATGTTGAGGCAGTCGAGGACTTGGAGACTCTGGTCGTCGACGAGACCTCGGAGGATTTGAATGACGAGGACTAACGAAGTAGGGGAGACGCGCGCCATGGGCAACGCAGTACCCGCAACCGACGCCCAGCCCGTCTATCCGCACACCATGCGCCTGCAGCGCTTTTTGGCGCGCGCGGGCGTGGCGAGCCGCCGCGGCTCGGAGGACCTGATGACCGCCGGACGCGTGACCGTCAACGGTCAGGTCGCGACCGAGCTGGGCACCAAGGTCGACGTCGACCGCGACCATATCGAGGTCGACGGCATGCCCGTCAAGCTCAACCAGGGCGCCGTGTACTTGATGCTCTACAAGCCGACCGGCTACCTCACCACCATGAGCGACCCGCAGGAGCGCCCCTGCGTGGCCGACCTGGTACCGCGCAACCGCTTTCCGGGGCTCTTCCCGGTGGGCCGCCTGGACCGCGACACCACGGGCCTTTTGCTCTTTACCACCGACGGTGATCTGTCGCAGGACCTGCTGCACCCCAGCAAGCACGTCTACAAGACCTATCAGGCGCTCGTGGACGGCCACCTGACCGATCGCGACTTAGAACCGCTCCGCCGCGGCATCGAGCTCGACGACGGCCTGTGCCAGCCGGCGATCTGCCGCGTCATTACCGCGCGCGAGGCCGAGGCCGTGGCTCCGCAAGGCGTCAAGCCCGGCACCACCGCCGTGGAGGTCATCATCCGCGAGGGTCGCAAGAATCAGGTCAAGCGCATGCTGAGCAAGATCCACCACCCGGTGATCCGCCTGCACCGCTGCAACTTTGCCGGCCTTGAGCTCAAGGACGTGGCCAAGGGCTCGTGGCGCGAACTCACCGATCGCGAGGCGCAGATCCTCAAGGCCGGCGGCATCCCGCCCAAGCAGGCCAGCTCCAAGCGCGTCGCCGCGCCGGCGACCAACACCGCCAGCCGCACGCGTCACCACGGCAGCCACGGCTCCGCACCCAAGCGTAACACCTACCGTGAGCGCTACACGGGCTAGGCAACCCGCCGCGCCCCAACGCCCGCGAACCATACCAGCACGTCAACCATCGAAAGGAAGCATTGCATGATCGTCGCCATCGACGGCCCCGCCGGTTCCGGCAAGTCTACCATCGCCAAGGAGATCGCCCGCCAGCTGGGCTTTAACAAGCTCGACACGGGCGCCATGTATCGCGCCGTCACCTTCGCCGCGCTCGACCGCGGCATCGATCTGGACGACGAGGCGGCCATCGACGCCCTCGCCGAGCAGATCGAGATTCGCTTTACCAACGGCACCGGCGAGGATACGCGCCTGACCATTGACGGCCAGGACGCTTCGGCCGCCATCCGCACCCCGCAGGTCGACGCCAACGTGTCCAAGGTCTCGGCCTATCGGCGTGCGCGCCGCCATGCTCATCCACCAGCGCCGCGCCGCCGAGGACCGCGATATCGTGGCCGAGGGTCGCGACATCGGAACCGTCGTGTTCCCTAACGCGCAGGTCAAGGTCTTCCTGACCGCCGACCCACGCGAGCGCGCCCGTCGCCGGTGCTGCAGCGTCACCAAAACGACGCCCAGCCGCTCACGTCCGAGCAGCTCGAGGCCGAGGTCGACGAGACCCTCGACGCCCTCAAGCAGCGCGACAAGCTCGACAGCAGCCGCGAGGTCGCCCCGCTCGTGCCCGCCGAGGACGCCGTGCACGTCGACTCCACCGCTCCACACCATCGACGAGGTCGTCCGATCATCGAGGACCTCATCAACCAAAGGAGGTAGCCCATGCGCCTGTTTAAACAGACGCCCGAGGATTACTACAACGCCCCCTACGCCGAGTTCCCGGCGCTCATCCGCGGCACCGTCGTGGTGGTCATGGCTATTCTGTGGGCCTTCTCCAAGCTCATGTGGCGTTGGAAGGTCGAGGACGCCGACCTGCTGTTTGAGCGCCAGGACGGCCGCGGGAGCGTAGTCATCTGCAACCACACCTCGATGGCCGAGCTCTTGGCCGTGGAGACGGCGCTGTTCTTTGGGGGGCGCCGCATTCGGCCCATCTTTAAGTCCGAGTTCGCCAAGAGCAAGATTGTGCGCTGGGCCTTTAGCCGCGTAGGCGGCATCCCCGTGGAGCGTGGTACTGCAGATATGAAGTGCCTGCGCGCCGCCCAGCATGCGCTGCAGCGCGACGAGGACGTCCTGATCTTCCCCGAGGGCACGCGCATCCGCTCGCGCGAGATCAAGCCAGAGGTCCACGGCGGCTTTGCGCTCATCGCTCAGATGGGCAAGGCGCCCGTCAACCCGCTCGCCATCTGCGGCTGGTCCGACATCACGCCCGCAGGCAAAAAGCTCATGCGTCCCAAGAAGTGCTGGATTCGTGCCGGCAAGGCCGTCTCGCTTTCCGACGCGCCGGCCGGGCTTAAGCGCACGGAGCGTCTGGCCTGGTTTGAGTCCGAGGCCATGAACCGCGTCTACGCCATGCGCGATGAGCTGTGCGCCGAGCATCCGGGCAGGTTCTAACCATGGGAGAGAACGTCATGAATACCGCCGCGGCCGCCGCTGAGGAGGTCGTCCCCACCATTGAGATTGCCGCGCATGCCGGCACATGCTACGGCGTGCAGCGCGCGCTCGACATGGCACTGGCCGCAGCGCCGCAGGCAGGGGAGTGCGCTCAGGTCCATACCTTGGGTCCGCTCATCCATAACCCCATCGTGGTGCGCGAGCTCGCCGAGGCGGGCATCGGTCTGGCCGAGACCCTAGACGATGCCGCATCGGGCACCGTGATCATCCGCGCCCACGGCGTGGTGCCGCAGGTGATCGATGCCGCTCGCGAGCGCGGCCTTACCGTGGTCGACGCCACCTGCCCGTACGTGAAGAAGGTCCACGTGGCAGCCGAGCGCCTGGTGCGCGAGGGCTACCGCGTGATCGTCGTGGGCGAGCCCGGCCACCCCGAGGTCGAGGGCATTCTGGGCCACGCCGGCGATGACGCCCAGGTCGTGAGCTGCGCCGCCGACGCCGACGCGCTGGCGCTCAAGGGCAAGGTGGGCCTGGTTGTGCAGACCACCCAAACCGCGCAGAACTTGGCCGAAGTCGTTGCTGCCATCACCCCGCGCGTGCAGGAACTGCGCGTAATCAACACCATCTGCGCCGCCACGAGTGAGCGTCAACAGGCAGCAGCCACACTTGCCAACCGCTGTGACTGCATGGTCGTGGTGGGCGGCAAGAACTCGGGCAACACCCGTCGCTTGGCACAAATCTGTGCCGACGCCTGCGAGCGCACGCATCACATCGAGGAAGCTTCCGAGCTCCAGGCCGCGTGGTTTACCGACGCTCACCACATCGGCATCACCGCCGGAGCCTCCACCCCGCAAGAACACATCGAACGCGCCGTCGCGCGCATCAAGGAGCTTTGCCGCTAGTCATGGACCAGACCGTACCCGCATACGCCGCCGAGGTGGCCGATTACGGGCGCAGCCGCGACCCCGAGCCGGGTGAGGGCGCGCTCGTTAAGAACGTGCGTCCCGAATCGCCCGCATGGGATGTGGGAATCGAGCCGGGTATGCGCGTGCTTACGGTCAACGGCGAGCAGCTTACCGACATGATCGTATGGCTCTGGGAGGCCGACGACGACACGGTCGAGCTTGAGGTTTTCGACCCGCGCGATGACACCGTCACCCCCGTGGAGCTCGACCGCTTTCCCGGCGAGGACTGGGGCCTGGAATTCGACGGCCCCATCTTCGACGGCATGCGCACCTGCGTAAACGCCTGTGTGTTCTGCTTTATGACGATGCTGCCCAAGGGCGGCCGCTCCACGCTCTATATCCGCGACGACGACTACCGTTTGAGCTTTTTACAGGGCAACTTCGTCACGCTCACGAACCTCACCGACGAGGACGTGCAAAACGTCATCCAACGCAACATGAGCCCCATGAACGTATCGGTCCATGCCGTGAGCCCCGACGTCCGCCGTCGTATGATGGGCCGCAACGCCCAGCGCGGCATGGACGTACTCGAGGCCATCATGGCCGCCGGCATCGAGATTCACGCGCAGATCGTGTTGTGCCCCGGCATGAACGACGGCGAGGAGCTGGAAAAGACCCTGCGCTTTTGCGAGGAGCACGAGCAAATCACAAGCCTGGGCATTGTGCCGCTCGGTTTTACCAAGCATCAGAACCGCTTTAGCTGGTCATACAGCGACAAGCCCGAACTGGCGCGCGAGACCATTGCCATGATCCGTCCCTACCAGGACCGCGCCTTCGAGCGTTTTGGCCGCCACACCTTCCAGATGAGCGACGAGTTCTACCTGGACGCCGGCAT
>JBKWEB010000053.1:0-4217 GCA_046976245.1 Collinsella sp.
GTCGTCGAGCGCCTGAACAACTCCGCCGAGGTGCTTCGTCGCTCCAAGCATGTGGTGTGCTTCGATCACCATCCGGCACGCGAGGAGTTTGCCGAGCTCAGTCTGAGGCGCGTTGAAGCTGCAGCCTGCGCTATGATCATCGACCGTTTCTTGGACAATTGCGGCATTGTCGCACGTGACGGCGTCGCGACCTGCTTGCTGTGCGGCTTGGTGACCGACACCGGTCGTGTCCAGTACCAGAACGCCGATGCTGCCGCGTTCCATGCTGCTTCGCGCCTGGTGGCGCATGGCGCCAATCCGGCTCGTGTCGCACTCGAGGTCTATCAGAGCATGCGCGTCGAGTTTTTGCACCTCAAGTCCATTGTCATGGGCCGTATCAAGACGGTCGCGCACGGGCGCGTGGCGTATAGCTATGCCTTCCAGAGCGACCTTGAGGCCTGCGGCGTCACCTCGGATGAATGTGACGGTCTGGTCGATGTGGTGCGTTCGGTGATGGGCGTCGAGGTCTGCCTGTTCTTAAAGGGCATCGACGGCGATACCAAGGTGCGCGGCAACCTGCGCTCCAAGGGTGACCTCGATGTGTCCGAGATCGCTGCCAACTTTGGCGGTGGCGGGCATCATGCCGCCGCCGGCTTTTCCAACAACGGAACGATTCGCGAGACGCTCGCCGTGGCACTTCCCATGCTGGCCGAGCTGGTAGGGGAGGATCCCGCTTCGGTGACCGTCGAGCTCTAACATTTTGGATGGTACATGGCTCGTCGTACGCCTTCTCAATTGAATATGCTGCTCGCCGTCGATAAGCCGGTGGGCTGTACGTCCCACGACGTGGTATCGCAGTGCCGACGCGCCCTTCATGAGCGACGCGTCGGCCATGCCGGTACGCTCGACCCCATGGCCTCGGGTGTCATGGTGGTGGGCGTGGGCCAGGCGACCCGTCTGCTGGGCATGCTAACCCTCGATACCAAAAGTTATGTCGCCGACATTTCGTTTGGCGTCGAGACCAATACCGATGACGCGGAGGGCGAGGCCGTCCGCACGGTGCCCGTTGCCCACGAGCTGCGCGATCTCGCTTACGCCCGTGAGCAGCTAGCCGCTATGCTTGGCCCGCAGATGCAGGTGCCGCCAGCGTTTTCGGCCATCTCGGTCAATGGCGTTCGCGCCTATAAGAGTGCTCGCGAGGGCAATGCGGTTGAGTTGCCCCCGCGCCCCGTCGAGGTCTATGCCGCCGACCTGATCGCCGTGGGCGGCGAGGGCGATACGTGCGTCTGGACCGTGGCGTTTTCGGTAAGCAAGGGCACCTACATTCGTGCGCTCGCTCGCGATCTGGGTCGCGCCTGCGATAGTGCTGCGCATATTTCCGCGCTGCGCCGTACGGCCTCCGGCGTGGTTTCCATTGGCGCCTGTCATGCGGTAGAGGAGCTCTCTGCCGAGTCCGCTGCCGGCTTCGCTCTGGATCCCATTGCCGCCCTTGGTGCCACGCGTGTCGATTTGCCGGGCAATCTTGCAGACGACCTGCTTTGTGGTCGCCGCATTCCCGTTGAACGCGCGCTTGCGGACTTCGATATGGCGAAGGCGCCGTTCGCGCTCGTGCTCGATGGGGGATTGAAGGCGCTTGCTCGTATCGAGGACGGCCGCTTTGTGATGGAGCACGTCTTTCCTCAGGCGATCGGCGGTGTTCGATGATGCTGGCGCCCCACGAGCTCGCGCGTATTTTTTTCACGGGTGAGTTGGATGAGGCCCGTATCGTTTCTGCCGATGCATTTGATGCGTGCGAGTTCTTGGGTGCCGCTTCAATCGCCATTGGTGTGTTTGATGGCGTACATCGTGGGCACCAAGAGCTGATCGATGCGGTTATTCGCGATGCGCATGATCACGGCAGCAAAGCGGTCGTGATCACCTTCGATCCTGATCCGGACGTCGTGGTGAGTCCATCGCCCGCTCAAAAATTGATGACGACGGCCGACCGCTTGCATGCCCTGGCTCAAACCGGGGTCGATGCTGTGGTGGCAGTTCCCTTTACGCCCGCCGTGGCGGCACTCGACCATGTCGGGTTTCTGGAGCTGTTGTCGCGCGTTGTCGACATTCGCTCCATTCGTGTAGGCAGCGACTTTAGGCTCGGCCGCGGCGGCGCTTCGGGCGTTGACGAGATGCGCGCCTGGGGCACTGAGCGTGGGGTTGACGTTTACGGCCACGATTTGCTCTGCGTTAACGGGCAGACCATCTGCGCCACGCGCATCCGCCATGAGCTGGGTCAGGGTCATGTGGAGCTGGCTGCCGAGCTTCTCGGCCGTCCCTATATGCTGCGCGGCGTTGTGGCGGCTGGCCGTCACGAGGGCTCCGACATGGGCTTTCCCACGGCAAACATCCAGGTGCCCGACGGTATCCAGGTGCCTGCCGATGGCGTCTATGAGGGTCTGGTGCTGGTCGACGATACCGTATGGCCTGCTGCCGTTAACGTCGGCCTGCCGCCGACCTATGCCGATGATGCCGCCTCGGCGCATCTCGAGGCCAACTTGATCGGCTATGCGGGCGACTTGTATGGCGCTTCCGTGTCGCTGGCGTTTACGCGCTGGCTGCGTCCGTCTCGCGTGTTCGATTCCCTGGACGAGCTTATCGCGACCGTCGAGGGTAATATCGACGATATCCGTCATAACTTGGGTGAGCAGGGGGTGAGTATCCGTGATTAGTGATGAGGAAAAAGATCAGGTACGCGCGGCGTCGGACCTGGTTGCCATCGTGCAGGAAACGGTTGAGCTCAAGCCCCGCGGCCATGAGTTTTGGGGCTGCTGCCCGTTTCATGGCGAAAAGACCCCATCGTTTCACATTATCCCTGCTACGCAGGTGTGGCACTGCTTTGGCTGCGGCGAGGGCGGCGACGTCTTTACCTATATCATGAAGCGCGAGAACCTGAGCTTTCCCGAGTCAATCCGTTATTTGGCCGATCGCGCGGGTATTGAGCTGCATGACACCGGAGATCGCCGCGAGCGCGGTACCAAGCGTGCCCGCATCTACGATTTGTGCGCCGAGACCGCCCGGTTCTACCACACGATGCTTATGCGCGGTAAGGACGGCCGTCCGCGCGAGTACTTTGCCAGCCGCGGCATGGGTGGCGACGTCTGCCGCCGCTACTGCCTGGGCTTTGCGCCGGGCCGCAACGCGCTTGTGTCGCACCTGTCTCAGGCGGGCTTTACCCCGCAGGAGATGATCGATGCCAACGTGGCCGTGAGCCGTGGGCGCGGACAGCTCGCCGACCGCTTTTACGACCGCGTGATGTTTCCCATCTTTGACGAGCAAGGGCATAACATCGCCTTTGGCGGTCGCATTATGGGCGACGGCCAGCCTAAGTATCTCAACACCGCCGAGACGAGCGTGTTCCATAAAAAGCGAAACCTCTACGGCTTTAACTGGGCCAAGGAGTTTATCGTCGCGCAGGATACCGCCATCGTGGTGGAGGGTTATACCGACTGTATCGCCTGCTGGGAGGCGGGGATTAAAAACGTTGTCGCTACGCTGGGCACCGCGCTCACGGAGCATCATGTCAAGACGCTTACTCGCTTTGCCAAGCGCATCGTGTATATGTTTGACGGCGATGCCGCCGGTCAAAAGGCCGCCCGTCGCGCGATTCAGTTTATCGAGCAGGATTCTATGGACCTGCGCTGCGTGGTGCTCCCCGACGGCAACGACCCCATGGAGTTCATCACCGCGCATGGTGGCGAGGCGTTGCAGGCGCGTATCGACGCTGCCGAGCCGCTTATGGACTTTGTTTACCGTTCGCTGCAGGAGTCGAGCGACATCACCACGCCGGGCGGTCGCGCCAAGGCGCTCGAGGATGCGCTGACGCTTATCTATCCGTTGCGCAACAGCTATATGATCGACACGTACTTTATCCAGATTGCCGACCTGTTGGGTTTGGATCTGGAGACCGTGCGTGCGAGCTCAGGCCGTGTGTTTCGCGATGTCGCCAAGCGCGAGGATGCGGAACGACGTCGTGAGCAGAACTATGAGCGCCAGCGGGCACAGGCTGAGCGGTCCGGTAGCGCGGGCGGTCGGACGTCGGGTTCTCGCGATGCCGGTCGCGGTGCTTGGGCATCGGGCGCTACGCCGCCGGTGTCCGCGCCGGTCGAAGAAGAGCCGTACGACTACGTCCCGCTCGATGCCTACGGCGCCGCGCCCGTGGAGGTCGTCGACGACCTGCCGCCGATCGATGTGCCTGATGG
>JBKWEB010000054.1:0-3953 GCA_046976245.1 Collinsella sp.
ATTCGGTCGCACGGAGAGCATTTCCCAGTTGACAAAACTATAGGAACACCCCCCGCGCAGAAACGCAAGGCAGGACATCGCTATATGCTTAAAATTGTAGCAATTTGGGTGACCCGAAATTTCGCCTCGGGTTGCCACTCAGGCTCAAAATCGAACCACTCGCGCCATCGACATACCCCAGTAGGACAAATCGACCGGCAATCTTTATCCCCCACAACCCACAAAGTAGCTAGTTTGGGACGGGGCTATTTTGACTACTCGGCCAAACCGGACTCCCGGGGAAATAAGTTCTAGAGGCGAGCGAGGTCGTAGGATTGGGCGGCTGCTTCGCCGGCACAGATGAGGTTGGTTGTGGCTTCTTGCACACCGAGCGCCTGTTCCAGGCTCATGGGTTTGCGACAAATCGGCAAAACCAAGTCAATACCCTGCTCATACACCGCATCCAGGTTGACGGCGCGCCCGCCCACGACGGCGACCACCGGCTTGCCATATCGCTTCGCGCGACGGGCCATGCCCACCGGCGCCTTACCGGCGGCGGATTGCTCGTCCATATTGCCCTCGCCCGTAATGACCAGGTCGACATCGCGTACGCGCTCGTCAAACCCAATCAGATCGAGCACCGTCTCCACGCCCGAACGCAACTCGGCACCGAGCGCCAGCAGCGCGGCACCCAGGCCGCCGGCAGCACCGGCACCGGGCACACCGAGCACCGAGCCAAATGTCCGTGCACCCTCGGGCACACGCAACAGCTCCTGGGCTCGCGCCTCGGCAATTGCCGCATCAAGCAGGCGGCCGTAGCCGACCATCCAACCGTCGTACCTGCGCAGCGCCTCGGCGTCACCCGTCGGCAAACCCTTCTGCCCGCCAAACACCGCCAGTGCACCGCGACGCCCCACGAGCGGATTCTCGACATCGGAAAGCACAACGATACGAGCATCATCCAAAGCCTGCAGAGCTGGCGCCAAATCAACGCTCGCCACCTGCTCAAGGCCGGCAAGACCGGGGGCGACATCGCATCCCTGATCATCGACCACACGCGCGCCCAGCGCCTGCAGCATGCCGGCGCCACCGTCGTTGGTGGCACTGCCGCCCAGACCAATATAGATAGTCTTTGCCCCGGCGCGAACCGCACGGAGCATCAGCTCGCCCACGCCATAGGTCGAAGCCGCGAGCGCCGCCGATTCCGTGCAGGGTGAATACCCAATACCCGCCGCCTCGGCCATCTCAATTACAGCCGAGTCGCGCTCGCCGTCCACCAGCATCCGGGCAGACACGCGGTCGCCCAAGGGGCCTGCCACCTCGCAGGTCACAATCTCACCGCCGCACGCGGCAACGGCATCGAGCGTTCCCTCGCCACCATCTGCCAGCGGCAATGCGCGCACCTCGGCATCGGACCACACACGGCGCACGCCTTCGGCAACCGCCGCCTCCGCCTGCGCACTCGAAACGCTGCCCTTAAAGGAGTCGATCGCCAGCAGCACACGGCGGGGCCGGCGGCACGCAGGACCAAAGTCAACCGCCGTGTCAGCATCCTCACCGGCACCTGCAAGCGCTGCGGCGTGAGCGGCGTGTGCTTCAAGATCGGCCCCACAACCGCAATCAGCGCCGCCCGCTCCGCGCAGACCGCCAAAATAGTTACTCAGCAGCTCGCGACATTCATCCGCCAGGACCCCAGCCGTCACGTTAAACCGATGATTCAGGCGCGAGTCGGCATTCAAATCGTATAGGGATCCCAGCGCGCCCGCCTTGGCATCAGCCGCGCCATACACGCAGCGCCCCACGCGCGCGTTGACCATAAGCCCCGCACACATGCAGCAGGGCTCGAGCGTCACGTAGACCGTGCAATCGGAAAGGCGCCAGCGACCGAGCGCCTGGGCAGCGGCGCACAGGGCCGCGAACTCTGCATGCGCCGAAGGGTCCTGGTCGAGCTCGCGCCGATTGTGCGCCCTCGCGACGATCTCGCCGTCGCGCACCACTACGGCTCCGATGGGCACCTCGCCCACCGCCGCGGCGGCTTGCGCCTCCGCCAACGCCTCGCGCATGAACTTCTCGTCGATTTCGGTGATCGTCATCGTTCGCCTTCCCTGTTGCAAATTCAAAACGATGCTATCATTACGACTCACGGAGAGATGGCAGAGCGGTTGAATGCGGCGGTCTTGAAAACCGTTGAGCGCGAGAGCGTTCCGGGGGTTCGAATCCCCCTCTCTCCGCCACTTTTAGTGATGCACCGGTGTCATGGTCCGCTCAAACAGCGCATCGACCACGTCGGCCATCTCGGGTCGACGCTCAAGATCGTGACCCGATTCCCACCATATCGTGAAAAGTCGAATAATACCGCCGGCGACAAACTCAGACGTCGTCTCGAGTGACACGGGGGCCAGGGCATCCTCGGCAAGCACGTTCATCACACGCTCGCGGATGGAGCGGGCAATACGGTCGCAAATTACGTTGGTCAACATGCCCGACATGCTGCTTGCCAAAATGTTATCCATGAGTTGCTCGTGCGCCAGAATCAAATCCATGGCATCGTCCAAAATCGCGTGCCGAAGCGCGCGCACGTCCTCGGCAGACACTGTGCCGGCCTCATCGGGCTGTTTTTGCGGCAAGCCCGACATGAGCCCATCGATATAAAAGGCAAAGTAATCGTTCTTGTCGCGAAAGTGCTTGTAGAACGTCGTGCGGCGAATCATGGCGCGGTCGCACAGCATGGCAACCGTCAGGTCCTCAAAACGATGCTCCTCGAGAAGCTCGGTGAAGGCATCGAATAGGGCGCGGTAGGTTTTCTTAATGCGAAGGTCCACTGGTATCGCCATCCTCAGGGCAAAGACAACACTCGTCAATCTGTCGCATATCTTACACCTGTACCTCGCGCGCTTTGCCCCGGTACCGACCCCGCCGAAAACATAACGCTTGCCGGAAAGTGCGGCACGGCAAAACGTTGTGGGTATACTAGTAGCGTTATACCAACGGCAGCTGGCGCATGCCGCCGCGGCCATTCGAAACGGAGACATCATGATTACCGTCATCATCGGCATCGTTGTTGTCATTGTGATTGTCTGCGCCATCGCCGGCATCTACAACAACATGGTCACCAAGCGTAACCGCATCGATAACGCCTGGCAGAACATCGATACGCAGCTGCAGCGCCGCAACGACCTGATCCCCAACCTGGTCGAGACCGTCAAGGGCTACGCCAAGCACGAGCAGGAGACGCTCTCCGCCGTGATCAGTGCTCGCAACACCGCCGTCAAGGCGACCACGCCCGAGGCCAAGATGGAAGCCGACAACGTGCTGACCGGTGCGCTGCGCCAGCTCTTTGCCGTGGCCGAGGCCTACCCCGACCTTAAGGCAAACACCAACTTTACGCAGCTCCAGGCATCGCTCGAGGATACCGAGAACAAGATTAGCTATGCACGCCAGAGCTACAACGACTGCGTGCTCAGCTACAACAACGCCATTCAGACGTTCCCGGCTGTCATCTTTGCCGGCATCTTCCAGTTTAAGGAGCGCCAGGGCTTCGAGGCCGCCGAAGCAGCCCGCCAGGCCCCGACCGTCAAGTTCTAGTAGTTTGACAGCGCATCCTTAATCGGCCAAATGTATAAACCGCCCGTCGAGTGCATACTTCGACGGGGCGGTTTCCTTTTTCGCAAAGGTCCCCCTCTAAGCGCCGTGCATTTTTAGGAGTATTCAACATAACCAAGAGCTTCGGGCGCCACGATAAGTGCCAAAGACCGCGAATATCCCTGCAAATCAAACGCTGCCAGCCCATAACCCCGCCCATCATCCGTAGAAAACATCGAGAACTCCCGATTTTTTGCCCGAGGTCGGTATGCAGGGGCCTTCGATTGCAGAATACTCGCAAAAATGCACGTCGCCACCACCCCCACATGGCGCGAACCAAAATCAGAACCACCCTTAAAAAGGGTGGTTTGCTCTTAGGGTATAACCCACGG
>JBKWEB010000055.1:0-2018 GCA_046976245.1 Collinsella sp.
CGGCAAGACGTCGCTGCTTGACGCCATCCGTCACACCGGCGTCGCTGCCGGCGAGGCGGGCGGCATTACGCAGGCCATCGGCGCTTCGCAGGTCATGATCAACGACCGCAAGATCACCTTTATCGATACCCCGGGTCACGCCACCTTTACGGCTATGCGTGCCCGTGGTGCCAAGGTGACCGACATCGTCATTCTGATCGTGGCTGCCGACGACGGCGTCATGCCCCAGACCGTCGAGTCGATCAACCACGCCAAGGCCGCCGGCGTTCCCATCGTCGTCGCCGTCAACAAGATCGATAAGCCCGGCGCCAACCCCGACCGTGTGCGCCAGGAGCTCACCGAGTACGGTGTCATCCCCGAGGAGTGGGGCGGACAGAACATGTTCGTCAACATCTCGGCGAAGCAAAAGATCGGTATCGACGACCTTCTGGAGACCGTGCTGCTCCAGGCCGACGTGCTCGAGCTCAAGGCCAACCCGGACACCTTTGCCTCCGGCAACGTCCTCGAGGCCAAGCTCGACAAGGGCCGCGGCTCGGTCGCTACCGTGCTCGTGACCCGCGGTACCCTGCACGTGGGCGATACGCTGGTCGCCGGCCTCACCTACGGCCGCGTCCGCGCCATGCTCGACCCCAAGGGCCGCGCCGTCACCGAGGCCGGTCCCTCCGACGCCGTCGAGATCCTGGGCCTGCAGTCTGTGCCCAACGCCGGTGACGAGTTCCGCGTGTTCGAGGACGAGCGCGAGGCTCGTGCCCTTGCCGACGAGCGTTCGCTCAAGGCCCGTATCGAGGAGCAGAGCCGCGTCAAGCACGTCACGCTCGAGAACCTCTTCGAGACCATTGCCGACGCCGAGGTCAAGGAGCTCAACCTGATCATCAAGGCCGACGTCCAGGGTTCCATCGAGGCCCTTCAGGATTCGCTCGACAAGATGGATCAGTCCGAGGTCCGCATCAACACGATCCACTCCGCCGTTGGTGCCATCAACGAGACCGACGTCGTCCTGGCCGACGCCTCCAACGCCATCATCATCGGCTTTGGCGTCCGTCCCGACGGTAAGGCCCGCTCCGCCGCCGAGCGTGAGGGCGTCGAGATCCGTTGCTACGACGTCATCTACAAGTGCCTCGAGGAACTCGACGCTGCCCGTATCGGCATGCTTAAGCCCACCGAGGTCGAGGTCTCCACGGGTACCGCGACCGTCCTGGACACCTTCAAGGTGCCCAAAGTCGGTATCGCCGCCGGTGTCCGCGTCGAAGAGGGCGAGATCGCCGCGACCGATTCCGTGCGTCTGGTGCGCGACGGTATCGTGGTCTTCAACGGCAAGATCGCCTCGATGCGCCACTACAAGGACGAGGCCAAGAGCCTCAAGAGCGGTTCCGAGGGCGGCATTGGCCTGGAGAACTTCCAGGACATCAAGCCCGGCGACCAGATCGAGGGTTACCGCATCGACCAGGTTGCCCGTACCGAGTAGGGGGTAGCGCTATGAAGCAAACGCAGGCAACCCGCCGTCTGGGCGAGCAGCTTCGCGAGAAGCTCGGTTATATCCTGCTCTTTGAGGTTTCCGATCCGCGTCTCGACCTGGTTACTTTGACCGCGGTCGAGGTCGCGGTGGACCGTTCCTTCGCGCGCGTGTACGTGTCGTGCGATGCGAGCCGCTACGACGAGGTCATGGAGGCGCTCGCAAGCGCTAAGGGCCGTATTCGCAGCCTGTTGGCTCGCTCGCTCGATTGGCGTGTCACGCCCGAGCTCGATTTTCGCATCGATCGCTCGACCGATGAGGCCGAGCGCATCACGCGTGCGCTGGAAAACGTTCCCGCCACGCTTGCGATCGAAAAGGACGAGGACGGCTATCCGATAGCGGATGCCGCCCAGGAGGCAGCTTTAGATGACTAATTCCGCCGACCTCGCCTCGTGCGAGTCTGCAGATATTCAGCGACGCATCCTCGAGCTCATCGAGGGTGCGTCCTCCATTGCGATTTCGGGACATACTTCTCCCGATGGCGATGCCTTGGGCTCCGTATTGG
>JBKWEB010000055.1:2028-3661 GCA_046976245.1 Collinsella sp.
GCCCTGGGGTCCGTGCTGGGTCTGGGTCTCTCGCTCATGAAGTTTTTCCCCAACACGGACATTGCGCTGCTGCTGGCAGATGATGACCCGGTTCCTCGCATTTACCGCTTTATGGAAGGCTCCGATCGCCTGGTGCCGGCATCTGCGTACGCCGGCAATCCTGACCTGTTCATCTCGGTGGACGTACCGGTCGTCGAGCGCCTCAATAATTCCGCCGAGGTGCTTCGTCGCTCCAAGCATGTGGTGTGCTTCGATCATCATCCGGCGCGCGAGGAGTTTGCCGAGCTGAGCCTGAGGCGCGTCGATGCCGCGGCCTGCGCCATGATCATCGACCGATTTTTGGATAATTGCGGTATTGTGGCTCGCAATGGCGTAGCGACGTGTCTGCTGTGCGGCCTGGTGACCGATACCGGTCGTTTTCAGTATCAAAACGCCGATGCTGCTGCGTTCCATGCCGCCTCGCGCCTGGTCGCGCACGGTGCCGATCCGGCGCGCGTTGCGCTCGAGGTCTACCAGAGCATGCGCGTTGAGTTCTTGCATCTCAAGTCCATCGTTATGGGCCGCATCAAGACCGTGGCGCACGGTCGCGTGGCATATAGTTATGCGTACCAGAGCGACCTCGAGGCCTGCGGCGTCACTTCGGACGAGTGCGACGGCCTGGTCGATGTGGTGCGTTCGGTGATGGGCGTGGAGGTCTGTCTGTTCCTGAAGGGCATTGAGGGCGATACCAAGGTGCGCGGCAACCTGCGCTCCAAAGGTGACCTCGATGTGTCGAGATTGCTGCCAACTTTGGCGGTGGCGGGCATCATGCCGCCGCCGGCTTTCCAACAACGGAACAATTCGCGAGACGCTCGCCGTGGCACTTCCCATGCTGGCCGAGCTGGTGGGGGAGGATCCGCTTCGGTGACCGTCGAGCTTTAACATTGGATGGTACATGGCTCGTCGAACGCCTTCTCAGACTGAATATGCTGCTCGCCGTTGATAAGCCGGTGGGCTGCACGTCCCATGACGTGGTCTCGCAATGCCGACGCGCTCTCCATGAGCGGCGCGTCGGCATGCCGTACGCTCGACCCCATGGCATCGGGTGTCATGGTTGTGGGCGTGGGTCAGGCCACCCGTTTGCTGGGCATGCTAACTCTCGATACCAAAAGTTATGTCGCCGACATTTCGTTTGGCGTCGAGACCAATACCGATGATGCGGAGGGCGAGGCGGTCCGCACGGTGGCTGTTGCCGACGAGCTCCGCGATCCTGCCTATGCGCGTGAGCGCTTGGCCGCCATGCTGGGTCCGCAGATGCAGGTGCCGCCGGCGTTTTCGGCTATCTCGGTCAATGGCGTTCGCGCCTACAAGTCTGCTCGCGAGGGCAATGCGGTGGACCTACCTCCGCGCCCCGTCGAGGTCTATGCCGCCGACCTGATCGCCGTGGGCGGCGAAGGTGATACGTGTGTGTGGACCGTGGCGTTCTCGGTGAGCAAGGGCACCTATATCCGTGCGCTCGCTCGCGACCTGGGCCACGCTTGCGATAGCGCCGCGCATATTTCCGCGCTGCGCCGCACGGCTTCCGGTGTTGTTTCCATTGGCGCTTGTCATGCGGTCGAGGAGCTTTCTCCCGAGTCCGCGGCTGGCTTTGCCC
>JBKWEB010000056.1:0-3496 GCA_046976245.1 Collinsella sp.
ACCTCGGGGAACACCTTGCCGTAGCGGTTGTTAAAGCGGCGGGCGATGGTGCGGGTGAGCTCGATGTGCGGCAGCTGGCCGCGCCCGACCGGCACCACGTTGCCCTTGCAGAACAAGATGTCGCACGCCTGGTGCACGGGGTAGGTGAGCAAAAGGCCGGTGAGCTCATGGCCGCTGGCCTCCATCTCGGCCTTGACGATGGGGTTGCGCTGCAGCAGGGCCTCGGAGACGAGCGACAAGAACGGCAGCATGAGCTGGTTTGCCGCGGGCACGGCGGAGTGCGTGTAGATCATCGTCTTGTCGGGGTCCAGGCCGCAGGCCAGGTAGTCGATGACCATGTTGTAGACGTTGTCCTAGATGTTGTCGGTGCTGTCGCGGTCGGTGATGACCTGGTAGTCGGCGATGAGCACGTTGGTCTTGGCGCCCATGTTCTGCAGCTCAACACGGCCCTTGAGGGTACCGAAGTAGTGGCCCAGGTGCAGACGGCCGGTGGGGCGGTCGCCGGTGAGCATGGTGAACTTCTCGGGCGTCTTGGCCAGGCCCTCGCGAATGGCGTTGCTCTTTTGCAGCGCGACTTCGTAGCTGTTCTCGTTTGGCATGATTGCTCCTAACGTATGTTCATGGGTCAAGATGATAACGCGTTTATTGGAGGGGCGGTGCGTAAGTAGGCGAGGGGCGGGAGAGGGACGCGCGTGGTGCGGCATGTGCGATGGGTGTGGCGCGGCCGTGCTTGGCTAACGGTGCCTTGGCACATCCTCGGCAGCTTGCCCTAGAGCTTGTGGTGGCGCTCTTCTTTGCGCTCCTCGGCTGCCCGCTCCTCCTGCTTAAAGGCGGGGTCGTCGGGGGTGACGAGCTCGTCCTCGTGCGTGCGCTTGTTGTAATGGTGGCGCAGCACGGGCTCAAACAGGTGCAGGTGCTTGGCAAAGGCCGCCGAGCCAATGGCGAGCACGGTAAAGATGAGCACGCGCATGGGCACCTCGACCTGGTTAATCGCGGCGGCGCCGGCCGAAAGCATGATGCACCAGGCGTAGATGAGGAGCACTGCCTGCTTTTGGTTGTAGCCCTCTTGGATCAGGCGGTGGTGGATGTGGCCCTTGTCGGCCTGCCCGATGCTAATGTGGGCGCGCTTGCGGCGCACGATGGCGCTAAACGTGTCGATGATGGGCACGCCGGCAACGATGAGCGGGATGATAAGCGAGGTGAGCGCGGCGGTGCGGCTCACGTTGAGCAGCGAGATGGAGCCCAGTGCAAAGCCCAGAAGCAACGACCCCGAGTCGCCCAAGAAGATGCTTGCGGGGTTGAAGTTGTAGCGCAAAAAGGCCAGACAAGCGCCAAAGAGCGCAATGGAGAGCGCGGCGGCGTCGATGCGGCCCGAGAGAACGGCCATCGAAAACATGGTGAACGACGCGATGCCGCAGATGCCCGTGGCCAAGCCGTCGAGGCCGTCGATGAGGTTAATGATGTTGGTGAATGCCACCAGATAGATCACGGTGATGGGGTAGGCGAGCCATCCGAGCATGATCTCGCCGGGGGCAAACGGGTTGACGATGACGCCGATCCGCAGGCCGCCGATACAGGCGATAAGCGCGGCGAGGACCTGTCCGGCTAGCTTTTGCTTGGGCTTGAGCTGGAAGACGTCGTCGATAGCGCCGGTCGCAAAGATGACGGTAAAAGAAAGCGCAAGTATGGGGTAGCTGATGTGCAGACGGGGGTGGGGCACCAAAACGGGCGGCCAACCCAGGTACCAGGTGCCTAGGATTTGCACAATACAGGCAACGACCAGGCCCAAAAACACCGCCGTTCCGCCCAAACGCGGGATGGGCTTGGTGTTGATGCGGCGCTTAGAAGGATAGTCGACGGCGTCGAACTTAATTGCCAAGCGCTTGACCAGGGGCACCGTGAGGAAGGTCGTGATAAAGGCCGCCGCTGCCACGCATAGATACGGTATGTAGCTCGGGGATGAAGCCATGAATCTAAAAACCGCCAAGCGTCGAAGGAAAAGGTCAAAGGTTGCTAAGCGCAAAGGGCATAGCCGAACCATGATACTCGACCAAGGGGGGTGCATGGAATTGCACGCAGCGATAATCACGCGCTTACCAGATATTGGGATGTTGTCGATGGATTGTCGGGATACCGGCGGGGATCCATATGGGCTGTAATGGTGGTTTTCGGCAAATAAAAACCACCCCCCACGTTACGAAAATGAACCCACCTAAAACAGGTGGGTGCCCTCATCGACTGTTCCAGCGTCCTTAACAACGAAGGATACCTGTACTAGGTACGACTGTGTGGGCTCCCTAAATAAACGCGACGGTTCACCCAGTTGCTCCGCGGGGGGCGGAATACCTACATCATAAAGCGGCACTTTATCGATTCCAGTCTTGACATTACAAAAATCGTGTCGGACGATTACGGCGCCTTGGGCTCGAGCCGTCTGTGCGGTTGGTCCCTTTACGTTTGAGCTGCTGAATCGTTGTTTTGGAGCATGTTTTTATGCCGACGCCGTTGACCGAACTTTTTTCGCCCGCCTGCCATTTGTGTCCGCGCCGTTGCGGTGCGGTGCGCGACGAGGGTGCGCACGGCGTATGCGGTGCCGATGACACGCTCAAGGTGGCCCGCGCGGCGCTTCATATGTGGGAGGAGCCGCCTATCTCGGGCGAGGCCGGTTCGGGCACGATCTTCTTTAGCGGCTGCTCGCTCAAATGTATCTATTGCCAGAACCACGAGATCTCGACGGGCAATTTTGGGCTTGAGATTTCGCCCGAGCGCCTGGTCGAGATTATGCTGGAGCTGCAGGACCAAGGTGCCAATAACATCAATCTGGTGACGGCGACGCATTATGCTCACCTGCTGCCGGCCGCGATTGCCGCAGCTCGGGAGCGCGGACTGGTCATTCCAATCGTCTACAACACGAGCGGTTATGAGCGTGCGAGTGCCGTGGCGGCGCTCGGCGATTTGGTCGACGTGTGGCTTACCGACTTTAAGTATGCCAATGCGGCGCTTGCGCAGTCACTCTCTCATATTAAGGACTACCCGCGCGTGGCTGTGTCGGGTCTGGCCCAGATGGCGCGCGAAATTGAGCGCCGCGGGGGAGAGCTGGTAGACGGGGACGGGCTCATGAAGCGCGGCATAATCGTGCGTCATCTGGTGCTGCCGGGGCATGCGGACGATTCGTGCCGCGTGTTGGACCTGGTGTGGCAGACGGTGGGCGACGTGCCGATCTCGGTCATGAACCAGTACACGCCCAATGCCCTCATGCGCGAACAAGGCGGCGACCTGGCGCGCGCCGTGACGCGCGAGGAGTACGAGCAGGTGCTCGACCATGCCGACGACCTGGGCTTTACGACGATGTTTTGGCAAGAAGGCGGAGCGGTAGACGAGAGCTTCACCCCGGCGTTCGACACCACCGGCGTCCTCACCAGCGCAAAGTAGTGCGCTCGCCGATGATTTTTCTGGGACGGGGATTAAAAAAGGCTCTGTTAGACCAGGATTGACA
>JBKWEB010000057.1:0-3140 GCA_046976245.1 Collinsella sp.
GCCCACCACGGCCACGGCCAGCAGGCTCGGGTTGTCCATGACGGCGCCATAGGCGTGGCTGAGCGTGTAGCCGAGCTCGCCGCCCTCGTGGATGGAACCGGGCGTCTCGGGCGCAAAGTGGCTCGGAATGCCGCCGGGATAGGAGAACTGGCGGAAGAACTTCTGCAGGCCAGCCTCGTCATCGGTGATGTCGGGGCGAATCTCGCGGTAGGTGCCGTCGAGCAGCGACTGGGCAGTACCGGCGGGACCGCCGTGGCCAGGACCCATCAGGAAGATGGCGTTCTGGTTGTGGTCGGCGATGAGGCGGTTGACGTGGCCGAACAGGAAGTTGATGCCGGGCGTGGTTCCCCAGTGACCGACCAGGCGGTGCTTAACGTCCGGACGACCAAAGTCACGCGTCTCGCCGGTCTTCTCGTCGACAAAGTCAGCACGCATCAGCGGGTTGGAGCGAAGGTAAATCTGGCCGACGGACAGATAGTTCGAGGCACGCCAATACAGGTCGACACCCTCGAGCTCGGAAGCCGGAACCTCATGTCCCAGTTTTTGCCACGGCGTTCCCAGTGTTTTAGCCATTGTTTATGTCCCTTCGCTGCGCGGTCACCCTCCGATACGGCAACCTTTCGTTGGGACTAGTATATTTGCTAAAACGTTTTATCAAGGTGAAAAAACGTTTTATCATCCTTATTTGCCTTATGAATCGGCAAAACGAGACATTCACCTGCGGCATTGCCTGTCACAGGTACTTCACAATCGATCTCTACGAATTGATAAACGTGTTTAGTTGTGTTTAGTAAGCTCGAGCACGCTGTCCTTTACGATGAGCACAGGCTCCAAAACCACCTCTTCGGCACGCCTGCCGCCCTTGCCGGCAAGCCGCTTGGACATGCAGCCAAAAGCATGCTCGGCGAGCACACCCGGATCCTGCTCAATCGCCGTCAGCGCTGGCTCAAAGAGAACGTCGGCCGCCGAGTTGTCATAGCTTACGACCGAGATATCGCCCGGAATGCTCTTCCCCATCTCGTGCAGGCGCTTGAGCAGGCCGAGGGCAATGTTGTCCGAGCTTGCGAACACGGCGGTGGCGTCGGTTGCGAGCACCGCCTCCGAGGCCTCGTAGGCACTCGGGATGTAATACTCGCTCTCGAACTCCAAGCGCGCATCGATGGACAGCCCCACCTCGCGCAGCGCACGCTCGTAGCCGGCGAGACGCTTGCGGCCCGTGTTGGACCGGCGCGCGTTGACCAGGCAGGCGATACGACGGTGACCCTGTTCGATTAGATAGCGGGTGGCCATGTAGCCGCCCATCTCGTGGTCGAACATCACCTTATCGCACTCGAGTCCCTCGATTGCGCGGTCGACCATTACGGCCGGGATGGGAAGGTGACTCACTTCCTCGCGCAAAGCGCGGTCATCAGAGAACTCGTCGCCCACCACTAGAAAGACGCCATCGACACCACGGGTCACCAGCTGGCGCAGGAGCTCCAGATCGTCCTCGGCGCTTCCGCCCGAGCTGGTAATAAAGAGCGCGTAGCCGTCCTCGCGGCAGCGCTTTTCCAGGCTGCCGGCGAGCGAGGCAAAAAATCGGCTCTCAATGTTGGGAACGATAAGGCCCAGCGTGCGCGACTCTCGCATGACCAGGCTGCGCGCGATCTGGTTGGGAACATAGTGGTTGCGTGCCGCGACCTCCTTGATGAGTTTGCGGTTTTCTTCCGAAATGCGACAGGGCCGATTGTTGAGCACAAGCGAGACCGACGAGGGGGAAAGCCCCACCTCCTGGGCGATCTGCTTGAGGGTTACCTTGTTGGCCATCTCGCTCCTTCCGGGTTTACGCGCAATCTCTTGAAAGTATAGCGACTGCCCATCTACCTCGGTGATAAACACTTTACCAATCCGGTAGACGGCTGTTTTATCGCCGCGATTGGTGCAAAGCAACCTGACCCCTTTGCACCAAATCCATCCGGATGGGGTATATTGCATTCGATTGATGAAAACGACCACCAAAAGGCGGATATTCGCATGCATGAGAACGACTTTTTTAACGAGGACCTGCTCTGCGCACTCGCTGGCGTTGCCGGCGAGGACAACGTGTTGATGAGCGAGCCCATGCGCGAGCACACCACGTTTAAGATCGGCGGCCCGGCCGACGTCTTTGTCACGCCCGATACCGAGCAGGGCCTTGTCGCCACGCTCGACACCTGCTATCGCTGCGACCTACCGCTCACCATCGTGGGCAACGGCTCCGACCTGCTCGTCGGCGACAAGGGTATTCGCGGCGTCGTCGTGGCGCTGGGCGAGGGCCTCTCCGACATTACCGTCGACGGCACGCACGTCACGGCAGCAGCGGGCGCGCTGCTCTCGGACGTAGCGGCCGCGGCAGCCGAGGCAGGTCTCACCGGCATGGAGCCCATCTCGGGCATCCCCGGATCGGTCGGCGGCGCCTGCTACCTGAACGCCGGAGCCTACGGCGTCTGCATGGCCGATGTGCTAGAGTCCGTGCGCGTCTACAAGCCCGCTCGTCAGCTCGACGACGGCACGCGAGGCAGCGGCAACATCATCGAATTCGATGTCGACGAGCTCAACCTGGGTTATCGCAAGAGCCGCATCGCCGACGACGGCTTTATCGTGCTCTCGGCCACCTTCAACCTTGCCTCGGGCAACGCCGCGATGATCAAGGCCGACATGGACGACTACCGTCAGCGCCGCGAGGACAAGCAGCCGCTCGACATGCCGAGCGCCGGCTCCACCTTCAAGCGCCCCGAGGGCTACTTTGCCGGCAAGCTCATCATGGACGCCGGCCTGCGCGGTCACGCCATCGGCGGCGCCCAGGTGAGCGAGAAGCACTGCGGCTTCATCGTCAACGCCGACCACGCCACCGCCGCCGACGTCGACGAACTCATCCGCGACATCCAGGCCAAAGTAAAAGACCAATTCGGCGTAGACCTACAACCCGAAGTCCACCGAGTAGGCGAATTCCTTTAACAAAGAAGGCCCCGAAAGGGGCCTTCGCCATATTTATTCAGATAACCCAGTCCGGTGTGTCGCGCCCCGAACCCGGAAGGTCCGGGACCGCGGGCGAGGCATAAGGTTGGTCGCGAGTTCCGCACGCAAAGAAGGCCACTTAATGTGGCCTTCGTCTTGCGCAG
>JBKWEB010000058.1:0-3112 GCA_046976245.1 Collinsella sp.
CGGGGATCGAGAGGGCACCGCAGTTGCACATCGTGGACTTGACCTTGTAGAGCGTGCCGCCCACGCCATCCTTGAGGGAGCCGGCGTAGGGAACGTAGGAGTCGACGCCCTCGACGAAGCTGAGCTTCGCGGCACCGCCCAGGTCGTAGCGCTGCCAGTTGCGGGCACGTGCAGAACCCTCGCCCCAGTACTCCTTCATGTACTGGCCGTTGACGTTGACGCGCTCGGTCGGGCTCTCGTCGAAGCGGGCGAAATAGCGACCCAGCATCATAAAGTCGGCACCCATGGCAAGGGCGAGCGTCATGTGGTAGTCGTAGACGATACCGCCGTCGGAGCACACGGGCACGTAGACGCCGGTCTCCTCGTAGTACTCGTCACGGGCGCGGCAGACGTCGATCAGCGCGGTGGCCTGGCCACGACCGATGCCCTTGGTCTCGCGGGTGATGCAGATGGAACCACCGCCGATACCGACCTTGATGAAGTCGGCACCGCAGTCGGCCAGGAAGCGGAAGCCCTCGGCGTCGACAACGTTACCGGCACCGACCTTGACGTCCTCGCCGTAGTTGGCGCGGATCCACTCGATGGTGCGCTTCTGCCACTCGCTGAAGCCCTCGGAGGAGTCGATGCACAGGACATCGGCACCGGCCTCGATGAGCAGCGGCACGCGCTCGGCATAGTCGCGGGTGTTGATACCGGCGCCGACCATGTAGCGCTTGTCGTTATCGAGCAGCTCGTTGGGGTTAGTCTTGTGACTGTCGTAGTCCTTGCGGAACACAATGCCCATGAGGTGATCGTTATCGTCGACGATGGGCAGGGCGTTGAGCTTGTTGTCCCAGATAACGTCGTTGGCAACCTTGAGGCTGATGTTCTTGTCACCCACGATGAGCTGCTCACGCGGGGTCATGAACTCGGAGACCTTCGTCTGGTGGTCATCGCGGCTGGGGCGATAGTCACGGCTGGTGACGATGCCCAGGAGCTTACCCTTGGGAGTGCCGTCGTCGGTGACCGGCATAGTGGAGTGACCGGTCTTCTCCTTGAGCTCGATGACCTGCTCCATGGTCATGTCGGGGGTCAGCGTGGAATCGGACTGAACGAAACCGGCCTTGTGATCCTTGACGGCCTTGACCATAGCGGCCTCGGACTCGGCGCTCTGGGAACCGTAAATGAAGGACAGGCCACCCTCGGTAGCGAGCGCGACACCCATATCGACGCCCGAGACGGACTGCATGATGGCGGAAACCATGGGGATGTTCAGGGTGATTGCCGGCTTCTCACCGCGCTTAAAGCGGGTTAGCGGCGTCTTAAGAGAGACGTTGTTGGGGATGCACTGCGAGGACGAGTAACCAGGGACCAGCAGATACTCCGAAAACGTGTGGGACTCACCGGGAAAGAACGTAGCCATGTTTCTCCTTTTTCCATGCGACCGGTCGGCTGCAGGCCTCGTAGGACCCAGCCCAACCTTGGGCGCCCAATACTGGGGAAGTATCTTAACGCACTTTGACTGCTACAATGCATGATTTAAGAAGAGCACACGAGGGTTTGACGCAGGCTTTGCGTTTGCCCAGCAAACACTTTAGCGGGGAGACGTGGAGCGTATGGAGTACAAGACGACGGCAAAGTTGGTCATTCAAGCGTGCGACAAAGATCTGCCGGGCGTGTTTGGACACGGCTGCGTCTTGCTGCTGCAGGGTATCGCCCGCGAGCACTCGCTCAACCGCGCCGCCAAGAGCATGGGCATGGCGTATTCCAAGGCCTGGCGCATCGTGAACGAGGCCGAAGGTCAGCTGGGCTGCAAACTCATCGAGCGCGACGGCGCCCGCGGATCCACCCTCACCCCCGCCGGCGAGCGAGCCATAGCGGTCTACGAGGAGCTGCGGGCCGACGTCAACAACGTCATCGCCACCAAAGCAAGCGACCTCATCGCAAGCATTAAAGAGTAGCTAATTTGCGGAGGGCGTTGTCTAGGGTGGACGCTACTACCAGAGGATTGTCGGTGCCGGCGAAGAGGCGGATGGTGCTCCCCTGCTTGCCACGTGGAGCCGAAAGGCGTGTCGTTGCGCCGCCGGCGGGCGACGTGCTGAACTCCCCCGGCAATGTGTCGAACAGCTCACCCGCACTTCGCTCGATAAGGTCAAACTCAACCGCCGGGCCAAAGCCGTGCTCGAGGATTCCCGTTGCAACCGCATGATCGGGATGCGAGCTCAACCCGGATAGCAACGTCGCGCACCATCTCGTTGGTGGCCAGATACTCGGCCAGCGCACGGGCGCGGTCGAAGCGTGCCTGCATGCGAGCGTTAAGCGAGGAGAGCCCACGCTCCAGCACGTCGGCCTCCTCGGCAGACAAATCGAGCGCCGACGCCCCACAGCCAGCAAACAACGTATGCGCGCACTCAGCCGCGGCATCCACGCGATGGCGCTTGAGCTGCGAGCGCGCGACCGATACGGCAACCAACTTGCGCGGAGCCTTGCCGGCGCACACGCGATCGAGCGCCTCAAGCGACAGCGCAGCACCCAGCCGCAGTGAATCGCAGCCAAAAGCCGACGCCACCGTGTTATCCGCCACAAACAGCGCGTGGGCCACGCGAGCCGCGCGGCCCAGAGCGCGAAGGTCGGGCACACGCAGACCAAGCCCGCCGATGGAGTTGACGAACCACCACAGGTGCGGACCCTCGGCATCAAACGAAGCATCCAAGCCCTCGGACGCGGCGGTAAACGCCGCAACCGACGGCTCCCCCACGAGCACAACGTCGCAGGCATCAAAGCCGCGCGCAAACGCATCGGCAAAGTCGTCCGCAAAGGCCACCAGGCGGTCACCAGGACGCACAATCCCCAACAGAGACAGCGCCGCCGGCACATGCGAGGCCGCAACAAGACGCGCCTCACGCGCACCAGCCCTTATAGCCCAGGCCTCTTCTAGCTGTTGCACGTCCACGCGGCACCATCCCTTACATAAAACCAAACCAAGACCAGCCCACCCAGGTCGAGAAAACGTCAGCGCAAGCAGCGTCGAGCGGTCCGGCGTTCGTTAGAACGCCGGAACAAAATTAGCCGTGATATTCGCCGTTGTATTGGATCAACGTTAGATCTTCCACGCCATCGAGCGCGCGGATGG
>JBKWEB010000059.1:0-2877 GCA_046976245.1 Collinsella sp.
AAAATCTCTCGCCGCAAGGATTGTGGGTTCGAGTCCCACCGCCCCTACCATATGGAGCTTTCGAGCCCGTGTCCCCAAGGGATGCGGGCTCACTTCTTTTAGATGCCGTCAACTGCAGAGCAGCTCATTTGGGACGGGGCTTTTTTGACTACTTTTCCGCCCACCCAATGAGTTTCCTCCCACATTTTCCGATGGAAAAACGTGGTTGTCTCCCACATTTTCCGATGGAAACGCCCAAATGGCCTTATACTAGCCGAGAGGGTTGGGAGGCAATATGCAGCGACAGCTTATGAGTGAACTTATCGCTTGGAAATCAAGGGCGAATCGCAAACCTCTCTTGCTTAAGGGAGCCCGCCAGACAGGAAAGACTTGGCTTCTTAACGAATTCGCAAGCCAACAGTATCGAAACGTCATTCGTTTTGACTTTATGCTCGAGCCGAGCACACGCTCGCTGTTCGATGGGAACCTCGACCCCAAGCGCATCATCTCCCAGATAGAACTCCTACGTGGCCAAACCGTAACGCCGGAAGACACGCTCATCATCTTCGACGAGATCCAAGAGGCACCACGCGGGATCACCTCACTCAAGTACTTCAACGAACTTGCACCCGAATACCACATCGTGGCAGCCGGTTCCTATATGGGCCTCGCGCTCCGACGCGAAAACGAGTCATTTCCCGTCGGCAAAATCGACCAGCTCACCATGCGTCCCATGGGGTTTGCCGAATTCGTTCGTGCCGTCGACGGCGGCCCGCTCGCCGACGCCGTCCTTGCCGCAAACATGAACCTTCTGGCAAACGTTACCGAAAAGCTCGAGCACTTGCTCAAGGAATACCTTGTTGTCGGCGGTATGCCCGAAGTTGTCTCCGCTTTCGCCGAGACACGCGATTTCATCGAAGCCCGAAGGCTTCAGCAGCAAATCATCGAGGCTTACGAATCCGATTTTGGCAAACATGCACCCGCCCGCATCGTCGAGCGCATGAGGTTGGTTTGGAAATCCCTTCCCGGCCAGCTTGCAAAGGAGAACAAGAAGTTTGTCTATGGCGCCCTTCGTCCCGGAGCGCGCGCACGCGATTTCGAGGAAAGCCTCCAGTGGCTCACGGACTACGGAATCGTTCATAAGGTGCCACGTGTTTCCGCTCTAAAGGCACCGCTCTCGAGCTACGAAGACCTCTCGGGCTTCAAACTGTTCTGCATCGACACCGGCATCCTCGGAGCGCTCTCCGGTCTCTCTCCGGCCATCGTTCTTAACGGATCCGCTGTTTTTACCGAGTTCAAAGGTTCGCTGACCGAACAATACGTCGCGCAGGAGCTTTTGCTCCAGGACAAAACTCCCGCGTATTGGTCCTCTACCTCTGGCAATGCCGAAACCGACTTTGCCATCGACCATGCGGGAACCGTGCTTCCGCTTGAGGTCAAGGCGGCAGAGAACCTTAAAGCGAAGAGTCTGAAAATAGCCTGCGAAAAATTCAAGCTCGAGCGTTGCGTGAGGAGCTCCCTGGCGGCATATAGAGACGAGGGCATGCTCGTCAATATTCCGCTTTGGGAGATTGGGCAAATCGACAAGCTGGCATAGGCGCCGTGGGGACGCCCCGCGAGGACTGTCCCCAGGTGCCGGCAGAAAAGGAACGTCCCCAGGTGCCGGCTGTTGAGTTGCGGTGGAATAGGGACTGTTTGGTGCCCGAAAGGGCGATTTTAGTCCGTATTTCACCGCAACTTATTTAGAGGGCGCTGAGGCTGGGGGTCCAGGCGATGGTGGGGGTCGCGCCGTCGAGAACCTCGTTGATGGTGGCGGCCATGCCGGCGAGGAGGCTGTTCTCACTTACGGTGAGCGACTCGTAGCTACCGGCGCGCATGAGCTCGCGAACCACCACGGCGCCGGCCAGAATCACGCCCGCACGCTTGGGCTGCACGCCCGGCAGCGCAGCGATACCCTCCACATCCAGCGTAAACATATGATCGATAGCGTCCGAGATCTGCTCCATCGAAAGCTCGCGCAGGTGCACAAAGCTCGAGTCGTACGGCTCCAGCTCGTGGACCAGCGCCACGAGTGTGGTGACGGTACCGCCCACCGCGACCAAGCGCTCGGCGCGCTCAAAATCGCTCGGCAGGCTCTCAAAGTAAGCCTCGAACTGCTCGCCCGCCCAGTCGGCAGCGGCAGCAAGCTCGCCGTCCGAAGGCGGCAACGCCGAGAAGAAACGCTCCGTCACACGACGGCAACCAATGTCCAGCGAACGCGTTCCCTCCAGCGCGAAGACCCCGCGCTCCGGCGCGTATACGCCCGTCGCGAGCTCCGTGGAGCCGCCGCCCGAATCGGCAACAATGATGCGCTCGCCGGCAAAGTCGTGCGCCACGCCAAAAAACGTCAGGCGCGCCTCGACCTCTCCTGGAATCACCTGCGGCTCGAGACCCAGCTCGCGCAGGCCGTCCAGCAGCAGCACGGCGTTGGACGCATCGCGCGCGGCACTCGTGCACGTGGTACAGATGCACACGGCCCCAAAGGCACGCGCCTCGTCCACAAACATGCGGCATGCGGCGAGCACGCGCTCGACCGCCGCCTCGCAAAAGCGGCCCGTCGCGTCAACGCCCTCGCCCAGATCGGTAATCTCGGTATGCTTGGACGATTCCACGATCGCCCCGGCCTCGACCTGCGCCAGCACCAGTCGCGACGACACCGTTCCCAGGTCGATCGCCGCCACCTTATATCGTTTGCAATCTGCCATTGCGGGCTCCCCTCCGGGCGCTATTTGCCGTTGGACACGACCGTCTGGCCCTCGACACCGTTAAACCCAAACAGCATGTCGAGCGCCTGGATGTACCACGGGGCGTCCTTACCGACTTCTTCGATTTCCTTGGCAACTTCGCTGGCCTTCTTGG
>JBKWEB010000060.1:0-2804 GCA_046976245.1 Collinsella sp.
AGGCCTGCCTGGATGTGATCGACCATGAGTAACGCCGGCGAGGGCGGCATCAGGCCTGCGGGCGAGAGCAAGCCGCTCGGCGCGTCGCGTGGCAAGCGTCCGCGTATCCGCGTGAGCTGCGTGGACCAGCTGGGTGCGTGCCGTTGTCACCATGGTCACAAGCCCGGCGACGTTTTTGACTTCGACCGAGACCGCGGCAAGATGTGCGCCATGGCCTGCCATGTGGGCTTTCCCTATATCGATATCCTGCGCTATGGCGGGACCGTGCCTGGAAACGAGCCCGGCGCGGCAAAGTTCTGCTGCCCCGAAGTCGATACACTGAACGTCTGGCTTGCCGAGATCGTTGACGAGTAGTCGAGCGCAATGTGGCAAAGGGACAGCCCCTTTGCCACATTCGCCGGTGGTGCCCCTTCTTTTGCTTATAATCTCAAATCTCTGCATTTCATCCGATTTCAGGTTCTAAAAATTCTGCGTTTCATCGATAATCAAGCGTATAAAACTTTGCATTTCATTCGATGACACCGAGGGAGAGCCTATGCTGCGCAGGAAAATAGCGGCAGAGCTGGAGCGTTGGCTGAAGTCTGCCGAGCAAAGGCCTTATTCATTACGGGTTCTCGCCAGATCGGCAAAAGCTATTCGATTCGCGCATTTGGCAAAGCCAGCCATGCAACCTACATCGAGCTTAACCTCATGGAAAATCGTCAGGCAAAAGATGCTCTTCTCGAGGCGCGGGATGCCGATGATTTCATCAGCAGGGTGACGCTTCTTTCGGGAAAGTCGATTGCACCAGGCAAAACGCTCGTGTTTATCGATGAGGTCCAAGAGGCCCCCGACATCATGACGATGGCAAAGTTCCTTGTTGAGGACGGGAGGTGCCGCTGGGCGTTTTCGGGGTCAATGCTCGGGACCCAGTTCAAGGGCGTCAGGTCCTATCCCGTGGGTATGTCCACGAGCTTAGGATGTTCCCGCTCGATTTTGAGGAGTTTTGCTGGGCAACCGGGGTGAGCGAGGGGGCTCGCCAAACGATACGTGACGCGTGCATCAGCGAGAGGCCCATTCCTGATTACATTCATGACGCGATGATGGCAAACTTCAGGACCTATACCGTTGTCGGCGGAATGCCGGAGGTCGTGCAGCGTTTTCTTGACACGCGGGGCGACCTTGCCTCTGTTCGTCAGCTGCAGTCAGAGCTCAACGAACAGTACCGGCGGGATATCTCCAAGTATGCAAGCGGGCGAGCCCTTCAGGCGCAGAGCATCTACGATCAGCTCCCTATTATGTTCGAGGGCGAAAACAAGCGCTTCGTGCTCAATTCCATTGACCCTAAGGCGCACTACGAGAAGTATCAGCGAGATTTTGTATGGCTTGTCGATGCCGGCGTTGCTCTCAAAGCCGATATCGTAACCGAGCCAAAATCGCCCCTGCTCAAGACGGCACGACCATCGCAGTTCAAGCTATATCAATCGGATACGGGCATGTTGATGGCGCGCTACCCCGTTGGAGTCGCCCAAGCGGCGTATCTTGATAGCAAGGAGCCCAACCTGGGCGGCATTTACGAAAACGTGGTGGCCCAGCAGCTGGCTGCCCAAAACCGCCAGCTTTACTACTATCAGACAAAAAAGCGCGGTGAAGTGGACTTTGTGGTCGATGGGCCGGATGGGACGGCTGTTCCGATCGAGGTTAAATCGGGCTCCTATTACCACGCGCACGCTGCGCTCGGTCATGTGCTTGATACGGCTGAATATGGCGTAAGGCTCGGGATTGTTTTCTCGAGAGGCAACGTTGAGCGCAACGGAGCGGTTCTCTATTTGCCGCTATATGCGACCTGGGCCCTTTCGGATGTTTTGGGCGACTCCTGCGCCGAGGGGATAAAGCTGGAGGTCAAGCCGGTCTAGGGCCAGTCCCGAATGTGACAAAGGGGCAGTCTCTTTGTCACATTCATGAGCGTGGATTTTCTCCCGTTTAGGGCGCCCTTGAACGCTCAAAGCGGGAGAAAATCCACGCTCATTTTTCATATGGGAGATTATCCACGCTCGTTTCGCGCCGAAGGCGTGGCCCGCGGCCTCGCTTGCCTACAGTTGCTCGAGCATAGCGGTGCAACCGGCGAGCACATCGCGGTAGGTGGCGTCGAAATTGCCGGTGTACCAGGGGTCGGCCACGTCGCCGGGGCGATCGGTCCAATCGAGCAGGCGCGAGATCTTGCCATCGGGATCGCTGCCAAAAATGCGACGCAGACCGCGCGTTCTCGGCATCCATATAGACAATGTGGTCCCAGTCACCATACTCCGCGCGACGCACCTGACGTGCGCGATGTGCGACGACGGGAATCCCGACCTCGCGTAGCTTGGCAACGGTACCGTGGTGTGGCGGGTTGCCGATCTCCTCGGTCGAGGTCGCTGCGGAATCGATGACAAACTCCGCCTCGCGCCCAGCGCGGCGTACGAGCTCGGTAAACACCGACTCAGCCATCGTCGAGCGGCAGATGTTGCCGTGGCAGATAAACAGTACACGTTGCATATGCGGTTTCCTTTCGATCGCCATCATCGAGCTCGAGTATCGCATCTACGCCTGCGCCCTTGCCCGCCTGCGCTCCCAGTGAGCCAATTTAATCGTCACCAGCGTGAGCGCCCAGGCCACAAGCGAGAACGCGGCACCCACTGCGCCCACGTATGCAATGCCAACGCTGCTTACCACGGCGCCGCCCACTGCGGTGCCAAACGAAATGCCGACATTAAACGCCATGGGTTCAACCGAACTCGCGAGTACCATCGACTTAGGATGGCGGTTGCGTGCTACGTCCATAA
>JBKWEB010000061.1:0-2631 GCA_046976245.1 Collinsella sp.
GGCCGAGATCGCGGTGTTGAACTGGCCGCGATCGAAGTCCTCGGTGCACTTGGCGATGGTGCGGTGACGCTCGCGATAGAGCTTCATCGCAACCTCGTCGAGCGCGGACTTGTCGAAGGCCACGTTGGCGTCACCGGACTGGACGAGCTGCCAAACGATACGCCAGGCGCGCTTGATGAAGCGGTTGGCGCCCTCAACGGCCTTGGGATCCCAGTCGAAGTCCTTCTCGGGCGGAGCGATAAACAGGATCGCCAAACGCATGGTGTCGGCGCCGTAGGGCTCGATGACCGAGCTCGGGGGCACGACATTGCCCTTGGACTTGGACATGGTGTCGCCGTTCTCGTCCTTGACCATGCCCTGGCACAGCAGGTTGGTGAAGGGCTCGTCCACGCTCAGCAGGCCCAGGTCGCGCAGCGCCTTGGTAAAGAAGCGACTGTAGAGCAGGTGCAGAATGGCGTGCTCGATGCCGCCAATGTAGTTATCGACGGGCATCCAACGGTCGGCGGACTCTCGGGAGAAGGGCAGCTTGGTGTTGTGCGGATCGGTATAGCGCAGGTAATACCAGCTGGAGCAGGTGAAGGTGTCCATGGTATCGGTCTCACGCTTGGCCGGGCGGCCGCACACCGGGCAGGTGGTCTCGTAGAACTCCTTGCACTCGGCAAGGGTCTCGCCGGCGCCCAGGTCAAGGTTCTCGGGCAGCGTCACCGGCAGCTGATCCTCGGGCACGGGCACGATGCCGCAGTGCTCGCAGTGGATGGCCGGGATGGGGTTGCCCCAATAGCGCTGGCGGCTGATGAGCCAGTCGCGCAGACGAAACTCGACCTTGCGACGACCACAGCCCATGACCTCGAGGTCGGCCACGATTGCAGCCTCGCCCTCGGAGTGCTTACCACCGCGCATGCCGGTGTACTTGCCGGACTGGACGAGGGTGCCCTCGGCAGCGTGAGCGCAATCCCAGTCGACGGTCTCGGCATGGAAGGTATCGATGGTCTCGCCGCTGGCCTCGACGGCAGCGCGATCGTCATCGTCTAGGATGATCGGCACGATCGGCAGGTCGTACTTACGGGCAAACTCAAAGTCGCGCTGGTCGCCACAGGGAACGGCCATGACGGCACCGGTACCGTAGTCGGCGACGACATAATCGGCAACCCACACGGGGACCTTCTCGCCGTTGACGGGGTTTACCACGTAGCGGCCGGTAAAGACACCGTGCTTCTCGAGGGTGCCCTGGGCACGCTCGACGGCGGAGATGTGCTTGGAGTCCTCGACGATCTTGGTGACGGCCTCCTCGTACTCCGTGCCCTCGACGAGCTCATGCAGGCCGGCGTACTCGGGAGCCAGGACAAAGAAGGAGACGCCAAAAAGGGTGTCGGCACGCGTGGTAAAGACGGTGATCTTGCCCTCATCGCCCTCGATGGGCTCGCCATCCTGGTCGCACAGGGTAAAGTCGACCTCGGCGCCCTCGGAGCGACCGATCCAGTTGGCCTGCATCTGCTTAACGCGCTCGGGCCAGCCGGGGAGCTTCTCCAGGTCGTCGAGCAGCTCCTGAGAGTACTCGGTAATCTTGTAGTACCACTGCTCAAGGTCGCGCTTCTCAGGCTCGGTGCCGCAGCGCCAGCACTTGCCCTCGGTAACCTGCTCGTTAGCCAGAACGGTCTTGCAGGTGGGGCACCAGTTGACCGGGTTCTTCTTGCGGTAGACCAGGCCCTTTTCCCACATCTTCTCAAAGATCCACTGGCCCCAGCGGTAATAATCGGGGCTGCAGGTCTTGACCATGCGATCCAGATCGTAGGAGAAGCCCATGCGCTTCATCGTGGCGAGCGCCTGGTCCATGTTCTTATACGTCCAGGCGGCAGCCTGCGTGTTGTGCTTGATGGCGGCGTTCTCGGCGGGCAGGCCAAAGGCATCGAAGCCGATGGGATGCAGCACATCGTAGCCGCGCATGCGGGCCTGACGGGCCATGGCATCGCCGATGGTATAGTTGCGCGCGTGGCCCATGTGCAGGTCGCCCGACGGATACGGGAACATCTCGAGCACGTACTTCTTGGGCTTGCTGTCGTCGGTGTCGACAGCAAAGAGGTTGGAGTCCTCCCAGGCCTTCATCCACCGGGACTCGATGGCCTGCGCGTCGTAAACAGGAATCTCGTCCTTATGATCTGTGCAATCGCACATATCAGCTCCTTTGTTATCTCGGTTGGGGCGGGGCGTTCTTACCTTTGCTCGCTGCTGCGGACAGTCCTGCTCGCACGAAGAGCACATTAAGTGCTCTTCGGCTCGTGCGGAACTTGCAGCGAGCAAAGGTAAGAACGCCCCGCCACATCGTTAACTCGCATGATGATAGCAAATACAACAAGCGAGATGCCTGCGACTTGCAGGCATCTCGCTTTATCTAAATAACGTGGTTGGGAATCAACCTTTGTCTGAAACTCGTTCTAGCACGAACGGGTTTTCCAGGTGCCGCAGATTGCCGTGAAAGAGGAGCGTCGCGTACTTTGGTACGCGAGCGACGGTTTGAACGGCAAGGTGCGGTGCTTGGGAAAGCCGCTTAGCGGTAGCTGACGCTTTGCTGGGAGTCCTTCACGACAACGTCGTGGGCGCCGCCTTCGACGATGGAGGTCGAGGAGACCAGGG
>JBKWEB010000062.1:0-2553 GCA_046976245.1 Collinsella sp.
GGTGGAAGGTCTCGGCGGGAACCACATAGGGCTTGCCGTCGACCACAACCGGGGTGTACTCCCAGCCAAACTCCTCGCAGCACTTGGGAGCCAGGTCCTCGAGCATGACCTCGGCACGGCCCTCGTGCTCAACGGCGACATAGGCGGCGCCGGGCTTAAGGGAAACGGCCTGGTCGGAGGGGATGGTCCACGGCGTGGTCGTCCAGATGATAAAGTCAACCGGGCCGTCGAAGTTCTCGAGGCCGGCGGGCTTGGAGGTCATCTCAAAGCGCACGAAGATGGACGGGCTCGTCTCGTCGGAGTACTCAATCTCGGCCTCGGCCAGCGCGGTATGGCAGTGCTTGCACCAGTGGACGGGCTTGTGGCCGCGATAGATCATGCCCTTGTCGAACATGGCCTTGAAAACCTCGATGTCGGCGGCGTCATGCTGGTGATAGAGCGTCAGATAGGGGTTGTCCCAATCGCCGAGCACGCCCAGGCGACGGAAGCCGGCCTTCTGCAGCTCGATGTTCTCGACAGCGAACTTGTTGCAAAGCTCGCGGATCTTAGCCGTGGAGGTCTGGTTGAACTTCTCGGTGCCGAGCTTCTCCTCGACCTTATGCTCGATCGGCTGGCCATGGCAGTCCCAACCGGGGACATAGGGAACCTCATAGCCCTGCATCATCCAGTAACGGTTGATTATGTCCTTGGAGATCTTGTTCATGGCGTGGCCGATGTGGATCGGGCCGTTGGCGTACGGAGGGCCGTCGTGCAGCACGAACTTCTTGTGACCCTCGTTCTTCTTCAGAACCTGCTCGTAGACCTTGTTGTCCTGCCAGTCCTTGAGTCGCTTGGGCTCGGACTTGGAAAGACCGGCACGCATGGGAAAACCGGTCTTGGGCAGATTCATCGTCTGCTTGTACTCGTTTGCCACGGTACCCCTTTCATGTCATGGGCGCACACGCCCGTTGGGCACCAAAAAAGCGCCCGTCCCTACAAGCTGGGACGAAGCGCCACAAAACGAGCTGTACGCCCGCAAAAGCTCTTCGTTTAACCACCCAGCTTAGATGCCCTCGCCCGCGTATTCGCGCGCTCGCATCCGTTACTCGGCTGGCCTGTATCGACGACCATCTCGGCGATATCTACTAAGACGTGTCTGCGCGGCACGTCCGTTGGGACCGCAGCTCCGGGGTGATTTTCATCGGTCGCATGCACGGGTTCTCAGCGCTTCCCGCTCTCTGTAGCATGCGGACGGCCGACTACTCGTCCCCATCAACGCTTATGCGGTGTATGCTAGCACGTTCCGCGTCGGCAAAAAACCCTCAACACTGGTTTTATACGTTCGAAATTTCTCGCTATTACAAGCCTTCACTAGGAGCAAAATACCTGAAAGCACTTTATCGAACGAAAGAAGGCTGCTATGCGCACAATTGGAATGAGCGACTACACCGTTGGCGAGGATTGCTTTACCAAGCTGCCAACTGCACTGGCGGAGTACGGCGCGAAGAAAGTCGCCATCATTGGCGGCAAGCGAGCCCTGGCTGCGGCGCTGCCGGGAATCGAGGCGGCACTTGAAGGTACCGATGTCGAGGTCCTGGAGACGCGCGTCTACGGTACCAACAGTACGCGTGCCAATATCGCCAAGGTCGTAAACTCCCCCGCCTGCCAGGAAGCCGACGTGCTCATTGCTTGCGGCGGCGGCAAGGCGCTCGATACCGTCAAGACGGCGGCCATCGAGCTCAAGAAGATCGTCTTTACCGTGCCGACGATCTGCTCCAACTGCTCCGCCGCGACCGCCATTGCCGTTGTCTACAACGACGACGGCTCGCTCGAGGGCCATTCGTACCCCAACCGCCCTGCGCACATCTTCATCAACCCCAAGATCATCGCCGAGGCGCCAGCGGAGTACTTCTGGGTCGGCGTGGGCGATGCCCTATCTAAGCAGCCCGAGGTCGAATACGCCACGAGCGCCGGCAACTTTGGAGCACACCGCCGGTCTTGGCCTGGCACTCGCCACACCTGCTCCGAGCCGCTGTTTACCTATGGTGTGCAGGGTCTTGAGGATGTGCGCCAGAATCTGTCGAGCGAGGCCGTCAAGCAGATCGCGCTCGACATCGTTGTCAACACGGGCTATGTCTCGAACCTGACCAACCAGAACGATTATTACTACAACTCGAGCGTGGCGCACGCGTTCTACAACGCCACCTGCAGCATTCCGCGTGAGGGCACCTACCTGCATGGCGAGGTCGTGAGCCTGGGCGTGCTGGTACTGTTTGCCTATACGGGCGATACCGAGAACCTTGAGCGCTACGCCGCCTTTAACAAGCAGATGGGGCTGCCCGTAACGCTTGAGCAGGTTGGCCTTACCGAGGCAGATATCCCGGCCCTGTGCGAATACGCGCACGCCACCAACGAGTGGAAGCAGGGAAACCCCGAGCCCTTCACCGACGAAAAGTTCGCCGCCGCCATCAAGGCCGCCGACGCTTACGGCCACACGCTCTAGGACTGGCCCAAAACCACCACAAAGGGGACAGGCACCTTTCTGGTGGTTTTTTATTGATCCAGCATTCAGTT
>JBKWEB010000063.1:0-2310 GCA_046976245.1 Collinsella sp.
TTCCTCGGCCTCGCGGTCGGCCAGCTCCTCGGCATAGGCACGGCTGCCCAGCACATCGCCGCCCAGCGCCGCCTCGTCGGCGGCCGTCAGGTTAGCGGCACGGCGCTCGGCGGTCGCGCGTTCGTCTGCCAGCGCGGCCTCGGCCTTGCGTGCCTCCTCAACCTCATCGTTCCAGGGCAGCTCAACGCGCTGACGGGCGGCAGCCTCGGGGCTCAGCACCTCGGCATCCAGATAATTGAGGACTTCCTCGACGAGCATCTCGGTCTCGGGACGCGGAATGAGCACGCCGGGGGCGCACGTGACGTCGATCATGCGAAACTGCGTGCTGCCGGTGATGTACTGCAGCGGTTCACCTTTAGCGCGACGAACAACGGCCGCGTGCATGGTCTCGAGCTGAGCCGCGTTAAGCGTCTCGTCCATGCGCATATATAGGTCAATGCGCGCCAGGCCCGTGGCGGCGCACAGCAGCCACTCGGCAGAAAGACGGGGGTGCTCCTCGCCGCGCTCGGCCAGGTACTCCTTGGTCCACTCGAGACAACGCTTGATGGTCCAAATCTCGTTTGCCATGGGGCCCTCCCCTCTTAAGCGCCGGACGGCGCGCGAATGTCGGAGCAGATTGTACGCGAGGCCAGCGCTTGGCAAGGGACGATTGAAGGCGATTATCGAGAATCAGCCCAGATTTTTGCACCGAGCTCGCTCAAAGTGTTCATTCGCCGACGTCTAGATTTGCATTCGTCAAGCTTTTGGCAAGGTTGCCCCAAAACTAACCAATATCTAACCAAGAACTTGCCAAATCACTTGACGCGCGACGCATCAAAAATCGCCCCGCGACTTCTTGAACGATTTTTCGAGCATTATTTTCAATAGCAGATGAATGCCGCTAATTTCTTTGAGCAGGTAGCCGACTTCATGGCCATCAAAGCCGATTGAATAACATCTCAAAGCAATGTGCCCAACCTAGTCATTTAAGAACGTCCCCAATGACTACCTCTAAGGCGCCGCAGGTTGAGCATACCGCATCCGGAGCAAGGCAGCGCCGCAGGTAGAGGACGGACAGCGAGCGGGTCGCATTTGAGACAAGGTGACGTGAAACGAAAGGGCGCTGACCTTCTGGTCGCGCCCTTGAAGTTGAACGTCAGATTGTCCAAATGCGGCCCGCGCAGCGTCGGCTGGTCCGCCGTTCGGTAGAACGGCGGAACCTACACAGCCTGTGCCAGCTTCTCGGCTCGCTCGGCGGCGGCGAGGGCCTCGATGACGGTGCCGAGCTGGTCGCCCAGAAGCACGCCGTTGTAGGTGGAGTTGAAGCCGATGCGGTGATCGGTCACACGGTCCTGGGGCTGGTTGTAGGTACGGATCTTCTCGGAACGGTTGCCGTGGCCGATCTGGCTCTGACGCTCGGCACCGAGCTCGGCCTGCTGCTTCTCGAGCTCCATCTCGTACAGACGGGCGCGCAGCATCTGCATGCAGACCTCGCGGTTCTGAATCTGGGAGCGCTGCTCCTGCGACTGCACCACGGTGTTGGTGGGCAGGTGGGTAATGCGCACGGCGGAGTAGGTAGTGTTAACGCACTGACCGCCAGGGCCGGAAGCACAGTAGGTGTCGATGCGCAGATCGGACTGGTTAATCTGGACGTCGATCTCCTCGGCCTCGGGAAGCACGGCGACGGTAGCCGTGGAAGTCTGGATACGGCCCTGGGACTCGGTCTTGGGGACACGCTGGACGCGGTGCACGCCGGACTCGTACTTCATGACGGAGTAGACGCGGTCGCCCTCGACCTTGAACTCGATGGACTTAAAGCCGCCAGCCTCGCTGGGGCTGGAATCGAGCACCGTGGTCTTCCAACCACGCGACTCGCAGAAGCGCTGGTACATCTTGTACAGATCGCCGGCAAAGATGGCGGCCTCGTCGCCACCGGCGGCGGAGCGGATCTCGACGATGGTGTTCTTGTCGTCGTTGGGGTCGCTCGGGATGAGCATGTACTTGATGTCTTCCTCGAGCTGTGGGAGCTTTTCCTCGTTCTCGGAGATGTCCATCTGGAGCATCTCCTTCTCGTCCGCATCGCTGGTGTCGCGGAGCATCTCCTTGGCGGCCTCGATGTCATCGAGCGCGCCGATGTACTCGCGCGAGGCGGCGATGAGGTCGGACTGGTGTGCGTACTCCTTGTTGAGACGCGTGAACTCCTTGATGTCGGAGGCGACGGCCGGGTCGGAGAGCTTCTTCTCGAGCTCCTCGTAGGCCTTAATAATCTTTTCGAGCTTGTCGCGCATGGCGGGACTCCTTTATGTGCGTGAAGGTGAAAATCGGCAGAGT
>JBKWEB010000064.1:0-1993 GCA_046976245.1 Collinsella sp.
CACTCCGCAGGACGCAAGAAGCCCTCGCCGCACGAAGTGCGCAGCGAGGGCTTCTTGCATGTCCGAGGACGTGCCTAAAAGTAAACTGATGGCGGGCCCGGACGACTACAGGGCTATCGATTACCCCGTGTTCTGCAGTCCTGCCGAGACGCCGGTCACAGTCGAAAGAATCAGGCTCATGTACTCGGCCTTCTTCTCCTCGGCCATCTCGTCCTGGTTCATACGCACCTCGCGAAGGGCGCGGACCTGGGCGATGGACAGGGCGTCGACATAGGGGTTACGGACGCGGACGGCGCAGCCAAGCACGCGGCGGCGCTGCAGCGGCCACTCGTCACCGACGATGGCAAGAACCCACTTACGCGTGAGCTGCATCTCGGTAAAGACCTTCTCGGACAGATCCTGGCGATCGCCCAGGTGCAGATACATCTTGGCGATGCGCTGATCGGTCTTAGCGATCGACATCTCGATGTTGTCGATAAAGGTGCGAAAGAACGGCCACTCTTGGTAGGCAGCCTTGAGCTGGTCAAGATCGCCAAGCTGCTCGCAGGCGGTGCCCAGGCCGTACCAAGCGGCCAGGTTAATGCGCGCCTGGCTCCAGCTGAAGATCCACGGAATGGTACGCAGGTCGTCGAGCGACTTGGCGCCCAGGCCGCGCTTGGCGGGACGCGAGCCGATCGGCAGCAGACCGACTTCGGTCAGCGGCGTCACGGTCGAGAACCACGGTGTAAAGTCCTCGGTGTTCAGCAGGTCCAGATAGCGCTCGTGGCTTACTGCGTTGAGCTTCTCTGCCATATCCCAGAACTTCTGCGTGGTCTCGGTGTTGGTCTTCTCGACACTCGGGGCCGACTGCAAAAGCGTTGCGGCGGCAACGGACTCAACATGGCGCTGAGCCAGCGTGCGGTTACCGTAACGGGCAAAGATGACCTCGCCCTGCTCGGTGAGCTTAAAGAAGCAGTTGACCGAACCCTTGGGCTGCGCCAGCACGGCCTTGTTGGCCGGGCCGCCGCCACGGCCCACGGCACCGCCGCGACCGTGCATGAGCACCAGGTCGATATCGTTCTTCTCGGCCCACTTGGCAATGCGCTCCTGCGCGGAGTGCAGCGCGAGCATAGCCGTAGTAGGACCGGCATCCTTGGAGGAGTCGGAATAGCCCAGCATGACCTCCATGCGGCGGTTGGTCTGGGCAAGGCGCTTTTGCACCACGGGCAGCGTAAGCATCTGGTCGAGCACGTCGACACAGCCCTCGAGGTCCTCGAGCTGCTCGAACAGCGGGATCACGTCGAGCTCGGGAACGTCCTCCTCGTGTGCGAAGGACAGGTGGGCCAGCTCAAAGACGTCGGCCACATGCTGGGCGCTCTTGGTAAACGAGATGATGTAGCGGTGCGCCATCTTCTTGCCGTAGCGCTTTTGGATGGAGCCGATAGCGCGGAAGGTATCGATGACCTCGCGCGTCATGGGCTGCAGGTCGCCATGGATACCGTTCTCGTGGATATCCTTGAGGGCGCGGGCGTGCACCACGGAATGCTGACGGAACTCCATCTCGACCATATGGAAGCCGAAGGACTCGACCTGCCAGATGATGGTCTGGACCGGGCCGTAGGCGGCACGGACGGCACCGCAGGCAGCAAGCGAACGCTGGACGACGCGCAGGTCATCCAGGAACTCGTCGGCGCTGTGGTACATGGTGTCGGTGATGCGACGGACGGTGGCGTTCAGACGGTCGGCCATGACGAGCATGACGGCGCGATGCGGCTCGTGCTCGGAAATCAGCTCGGCGCGGGCCGTGTACTGGGTACTCATCTCGACCTGATGGTTCCACAGGTTGATGAGCTCGGCAGACGGCTTGCTGTAGGTGGCCTCGAGCGTGAGGTTGCGGCCGATGCGGCGGCACTTGTCCTCGAGCTTGAGCACCATGTGGGTAAAGTACTTGGCGGCGACCTCACGGCTCACCTTGGCGGTGACGTTGGGGTTACCGTCGCGGTCGGAACCGATC
>JBKWEB010000065.1:0-1965 GCA_046976245.1 Collinsella sp.
GCGCAGGCCGAACTTTTCCAAGAAGGCGTTGGTCGTGCCGTAAATGATGGCCTGACCGCGCTGGGGGTCGCGGCCGAGCTCACGCACCAGACCCTTGTCCACGAGCGACGCGATGACGCCGTCGGAATTGACGCCGCGGATGCCCTTGACCACCTCGCGCGTCACGGGCTGGTGGTATGCGATCACGGCCAGGGTTTCGAGCGCCGCCTGCGACAGCTTCTGCGTGTCCCAGCTCAACACATAGGCCTCGACCACATCGTGGTAGGCTGGGTGCGTAAACAGGCGCCAGCCGCCGGCGACCTCGCGCAGCTGAAAGCCGCGGTTGGCCTCCTCGTACTCAACCTTGAGCTCGGCGAGCATCGACGCGCACTCGCCGGGGGCGATATCCAGTGCGCCGGCCAGCGCGGGCGCACTCACCGGGTCGCTTGACACCAGCAGCAGCGCCTCGAGGGCGCCTTTGAGGCTGTTTGCCTCCAGCGTGGAAAGGGTTGACATGGTTGCGGCTCCTATTCGGTGAGCTCGGGGCCCTCGCCGGGCACATAGGCCTCGGCTCCCTCGACTCGGTTGATGCAGATGGTTCCAAAGATCTCGTCCTGGCTCAACGTGAGCGAGCCGCGCTTGGCAAGCTCAAGCATGGCCAGGAAGGTGACGACGAGCTGCTCGGTGGTGGCATCGCCGTCCAACAGCTCGCGGAAGGTGCAGGTTTGGTGCGCCATGGTAAAGCGGTCAACTGAGGCCACGGTCAGGTCGAGCGGCACGCGATGCGGCGCCACGTGCTCGGCCTCCAGCAGGAAGGTCTGGCGCTTGCCGTCCAGGTCGGCGCAGATAACGGCGAGGCCGCGCAGAGTAATGCCGGCCAGGTAGTCGGGCATAAGGCCTAAAAACTCGGGGTCGGGGCCGGCTACGCGCGGATGCATGCGGCTTTCGGCCTGCATGCGGGCACCGAGGGCCGCAGCCGCGCCTTTAAACTGCTTGTAGGCAATCAGGCGCTGGATCAGGACCTCGCGCAGGGCGTCGCCGTCGAGCGCGCTGAGCTCCTCGAGGTCTTCGTCAAACTCGTCATCGTCGTCATCGACTTTGCGCGGGGCCTCCTGCGGCACCAAGGAGGCGGCCTTGATGTCCAAAAGTGTTGCCGCGACCAGCAAAAAGTCGCTCGCCACGTCCAGGTCCAGCGCCTCGATGCGCTCGGCCTCGGCAAGGTATTGCTCGGCCACCTCGCTGATGGAGATGGCGCCGATATCTACTTTTTGGCGGGTTACCAGCTGCAGCAGCAGGTCGAACGGTCCGCTGTAGACCTGCGTCGACACGCGATACGACATCTTCGACCTCCTTTGACGGCGCCTTCGCGGCGCGGTTTGGGTGCATGTTGCGACCGTTTTGCACGGTCGACCTGTAAGTTTACCTTAGATGCCGGCGATTGCGAAGTTGAGCAGCTGCTCAGCAAGCGGATACACGGTAACGTCGAAATAGCGGCCGATCACGTCGATGCCGGTCCACATGGGCAGCAGGTACAGCACTAGGATGAGGATGGGCATAGCGTATTGCTGCAGACGATAATAGTTGTTGAGAGCCTTGCCTTTAAGGAACGGCACAATGATCGAAGAGCCGTCGAGCGGTGGGATCGGGATGAGGTTGAAGAACGCGAGTGACAGGTTGACTACGATAAACGTGGCGCCGAAGTTCATGATCTGTGACGCCAGGGCAAAGGACATGTGGGTGTAGAGGTTGCCGTATGCCGTGTGCATGAGGGCGGCCGCAAGGCATACGAGGGCGATGTTCGATGCGGGGCCGGCTGCGCTAACCAGGACCTCATCGCGCTTGGGGTGCTTGAGGTTGTTGAGGTAGACGGGCACGGGCTTGGCGAAGGCGAACACCGGGCCGCCGGCGGCAAGCATGAGCAGCGGCAAGATGATGGTGCCAAACGGGTCGATATGGTTGAGCGGGTTGAGCGAGACACGACCGCGC
>JBKWEB010000066.1:0-1695 GCA_046976245.1 Collinsella sp.
ATTGCTTGCATGTCCTCGGCAGCATTTGCCCAAATGGTGAATGCTGGTGCCGGCAGGTTGCTGAGTGCGTGTTGCGGGTATACCTCACGCGTACCATGATCCAAACACTGTGAGGTGTCTGCGCGTGTGCGCGATAATTCATTTTGGAACTGACGGTTGGCGCGCTCGCGTCGATGAGGACTTCACTGCCGATAACGTTGCCCGTATCGCCGATGCCGTCGGCGAGTTGTGGCAAAAGACCAATCCGGGCAAAACGGTATATATAGGGTTCGACACCCGGCCCCTGGCGAGCGAGTTCGCTGAGCTTGCGGCGGGCGTGCTAGCAGCGCACGGGCTGGACGCCGTGCTCGCTTCGCGACCTGTTCCGACCCCTGCCCTTACGTGGGCGGCGGCTTATGACGGTGAGGCGTGCGGCGCGCTCATGGTGACGGGGTCCCATCATCCGCAGGGTTATCTGTGCCTCAAGATTCGCATGGGTGACGGCTCGACCGCCAACCAGGATGTCATCGAAGAGCTCGAAGAGACCATGGCTCCCGAGCCAATGGGGATCGAGGGGCAATATCGCACCGCGGATATCATTCCTGACTATATGCAGGCGGTGGCATCGTTTGTCGATGCCGAAGCCATCCGCGGCGCGCACCTGCGCGTGGTTGTCGATCCCATGGGCGGCGCAGCCCAGGGTTATCTAGCCGACTTGCTGCGCGAGCTTGGCGTTGAGGTGCACGAGATTCACGCCGGGCAGGCGTCTGACCAAGAAGATATCTGCCCCGACCCCGTTGAGCCTTGGGTGGACGCTTGCGAGCGCACGGTTATCGATGACGGAGCTTGCGCTGGTCTGGTGACCGACGGCGACGCCGACCGTATCGGTGCGGTTGACGAGCGCGGCAGATATATACATCCGCATCAGATCATGGCGCTCGTTTTGGGCGACTTGGTTCAATTTCGTAATTTGGAGGGGCGCGTCGTCGTCAATCTTTCATGCTCGACGCTCGTGCGTCGCATTGCCGAGGCGCTTGGCTGCCGCGTGACCGTCAAACCAGTCGGTTTCAAATATATAGCGGCGGAGATGAAGAAGGGCGGCGTCCTCATAGGCGGTGAAGAAGCCGGTGGTATCGGCATCGCCGCGCATATGCCCGAGCGCGATGGAATCCTCGCCTGTCTGATTCTGTGTGAGCTTATGGCTAAGACGGACGCGCCTTTGGGCGTTCTGGTCGACCAACTCGAGGACAGTTTTGGTAAGACGAGTTACGGTCGACGGGATTTGCGCCTTGAGGCCGAAGATGCCGAAACGTTACGAACCCTGCTGCCGGGCGTAAACCCCAAGTCGATTTGTGGCAAGGTGCCGCAAAACGTTAGTCATATGGATGGCTTGCGTTTGGCATTCGAGGATGACACGTGGCTGCTGGTTCGTCCTAGCGGGACCGAACCAGTGGTGCGCGTCTACGCCGAGGGGTTCTCGGTGGAAGAACGTGATGAGTTGCTCGATGCTGGCTGTGCTTTAGCTAGGGGGACGTATCCGCTTTAACCATGAGACTGCCTTATATAAAGAGATGCTCGGCGAGCGGTAGGTAACGGCTGGCAAACGTTAGTCGGATCCCAAGATGTGTAGGAAATGTGTACGCCCAGATTCCCGCCCCCGGGGCCCCTCCGGTCTGGCAATATATCTCCTTGCCGCGCGGCCCGGTCGGACCGGAT